>DATARR010000098.1:0-45664 GCA_036264085.1 Thermoanaerobaculia bacterium
CTCCAACAAGACCGAGATCCTCCTCGGCTACTCCACCGTCTTCGGCGACAACGCCAGCTCCCTCAACCCCCTGGGCGACCTCTACAAGGGGCAGGTCTGGCAGCTCTCGCGCCACCTCGGCCTGCCCGCCCAGGTGATCGACAAGCCCCCCTCGGCCGACCTGTGGCCCGGCCAGACGGACGAGGGCGAGCTCGGAGTCGAGTACGCGACCGCGGACGAGGTGCTCTACCTGCTCTTCGACATGGGGCTGCGGCCGGAGGAGGTGGCGGCCCGCGGCTACGACGAGCGAGTGGTGCGCCGCATCGTCGCCCTCGAGCAGCAGTTCCGCTTCAAGCGCCGGCTGATGCTCATCGCCCGGCTCTCGGGCAGCGCGGTGAACCTGGACCAGGAGATCCCGCGCGATTGATGGAAAGAAGATAATGGCCGGCTGGCTCCTGGTCGTCGCCACGCCGATCGGCAACCTCGACGACCTGTCGCCGCGGGCTCGGGCCGCCTTCGAGTCCGCCGACCTGGTGGCCTGCGAGGACACCCGCCACACCGGCCGCCTGCTGGCCCACTTCGGGATCAGGAAACCTCTCGTCTCCCTGCACGAGCACAACGAGCGGCAGCGCCTGCCGCGGCTGCTGGCCGACCTGCACGAAGGGAAGACCATCGCGCTGGCGAGCGACGCCGGCACCCCCCTCCTCTCCGACCCCGGTTTCGTGCTGGTGCGCGAGGCGGCTGCCGCCGGAGCCCGCATCGAGCCCATCCCCGGCCCCTCCGCCCCTCTCGCCGCGCTGGTGGTTTCCGGCCTGCCCCCCTACCCGTTCACCTTCGCCGGCTTCCCACCACCCAAGGCCGGCAAGCGCCGGACCTTTTATAGAGCCTGGACGGACCTCGGCCACACGCTGGTGGTCTTCGAGTCCCCCCACCGCCTGCTGGCCAGTCTGGGCGATGCCCTGGAGGAGCTGGGGGATCGCCCCGCCGCCATCGCCCGCGAGCTGACGAAAATGCATGAGGAAATTCTCCGCGGATCGCTTTCCAAGCTGCACGAAGAGCTGAAACTAAGACCGTCGCTAAAAGGCGAATTCGTTATTGTGATTGGAGCTGCGCCGGCTCTGTAACATTCGGGCTCGCGGCATCGCCTGTCATTGACGTCAGTGGAAGGTGGGCCTATAGTTTGAGGTTGCGCCTTTGTCGTCATCCAGCGTCCGTAACGTGTTTTCAACACAATGCCTTGGAGGATCTGTCATGAAGAAACTCTCTGTCCGTGTCCTGCTGATGTCATTTCTCGTTGTCCTCGCCCTGAGCGCCGCGGCGCAGGCGCAGGCGACGCGCACCTGGGTTTCGGGAGTCGGCGACGACGCCAACCCGTGCAGCCGCACGGCGCCGTGCAAGACCTTCGCGGGCGCCATCTCGAAGACCGCGCCCGCCGGCGAGATCAACGTCCTCGATCCCGGTGGCTTCGGCGCCGTGACGATCACCAAATCCATCACCATCTCCTCGGAGGGCTTCGAGGCCGGCGTGCTCGTGTCCGGCACCAACGGCATCGTCGTCAGCGCCGGCCCGACCGACGTGGTGGTCCTCCGCGGGCTCGACATCGAAGGCCTCGGCACGGGCCTCGCCGGCATCAAGGTCCTGTCGGCGGGCGTGGTCCACGTGGAGAAGTGCACAATCAACAACTTCACCGCCAAGGGCATCGACTTCCAGCCCTCGAGCGTCACCCCCGGCAGCAACAGCCTGCTTTTCGTCAGCAACACGATCATCCGTAACAATCGGGGCGCCTCGAGCGGCGGGATCTTCGTCAAGACGGGCACCAACGTCGCGAGCAAAGCCCTCATCTCAGGCAGCCAGCTCCTCAACAACACGTTCGGCGTGAGTGTGGACGGCACCGTCGGCAGCACCATCGCCCGGATGAGCAACAACGACATCATCGGCAGCACCACGAACGCCCTCTTGAACAACGCGGGCAATCTCACCAGCTTCGGCAACAACCGTATCCTGGACCTGGGCAGCGTACCCCCCGGCGTAAATCCCCCAGCCTCCATCGGGCAGCAGTAACAGCTCGTCGAGATGCTCGCAGGCCCTCCTTGCCGGGATCGGCGGGAGGGCCTTTCTGCTTCAGATCGGCAGTCGCCAGATCTTCCCCGGCGTTCCCGGCAGCCGGACGATCAGGAAACGGCGGGGGCTACGGGTCAGCGCGACGTGGAACCCTCGCCGTTCGCGGATGCGGTCAACCCGGCGAGGGCGGCGCGTCCAGCGCAGGCGCAGGGCCACCAGGTCGTCCCGGGCGGCGGCGGCGATTCCGGGGTCCGGGTCCCGCGCCAGGGTTGCCGCCAGCTCCCAGGCATCGTCCACGTGATAGAGGAGACCGGCAGGGGTGTAGCCTTCGGCGTGCTCGCCGAAGCGCCCGGCCCAGGCGCTGCCCAGGGCCTGCCGCAGCCGGGGGAGGAGATGGCCCGCCGCCCGCCGGCGCTTGGACTGGAGGCTGCGCCGGGCGCGCTCCAGCGTCCCCGGCTCCATCCCCGCCGGCCCCGGACCGCGGCCGGCGAGGGCCGCGGCCAGGTCACGCTGCAGGTCAGCGAGCGGCGGCATCGAGGATCTCCCGCGCCCGTCGCACCTCGGCAAGGAGGTCGGCAAAGGGGGGCAGCTCGTCGTCCCGCTCGACGATCACCGCCCGCACGGGCGTCCGCGGGGCCAGCCACTCCAGGAGCGCCCAGGACTCCTCCGGCACCGGCCGGGTGTGGGAGTCGACGTACTGCCCACCCTGCACCACGCCGCCGGCGAGATGCACTTCCGTGACCCGCTCCAGGGGGAGGCTCTCCAGGTAGGCGATGGGGTCGTAGCCATGGTTGCGGGCGTTGGCGTGGACGTTCTCCAGGTCCAGCAGCAGACCGGTGTCCGCCTCCTCCACCACGGCGCGGACGAACTCGGCTTCGCTCATCTCGGCGCCCGGCAGGACGAACGGACAGGCGATGTTCTCCAGCAGGATGGGCAGCCCTGGCAGCGCCCGCTTCAGCTCGGCCACGTTGCGGGCCACGGTCGCAATGGCCTCGCGAGTGAAGGGCAGGGGCGTCAGATGACCGATCTCGATGCCGCCGGCGCGGGTGAAGGCGATGTGCTCCGAGAACCAGGGCGGCGAGACCGCCTCGGCGACGCGGGCGACGTGACGCACGCGCTCCTCGTCGAGACCCTCGGCACTCCCCAGCGAGAGCCCGATGCCATGGAGGAGGACCGGCACGGCATCGCGCATCAGGACGAGGTCGCGCATCCCCGCCGCCCCGGCCACGTCCTCAGGCATGCACTCGACCGCGCCCAGCTCGCCGCGGTGGCGGATCACCTCCCACCGCCAGGCCTCGCGGAAGCTCACCCCCGCGCCCAGGAACGGCAGCTCAGCCACCGCACCCTCCGCAGCCGCCGCCACAGCCTCCCCCGCCGCCGCAGCCGCCGCTGTCGCCGCTGCCACCGCTTGTCTGGGGAGGCGGGATCAGGGCCTTGTGGAGCGGGGCGAGGGCCGGCAGGATCTCGAGACCGAAGATCCCCGCCACCAGGGCCAGCTCGCCTTGACCCTGGCGCCGGCCGGCGGAGACCATCTGCACCAGACCCTGATGCGACTCCTTGAGCCAGCGGAGATACCGCTTTCCCGCGGTCGTCTGAGGGGGCGGCTTCATCAGGGCGACCGCCGCCAGCGTCGCGGCGATCGTGAGGAGGATCAGGAGCTGGACGTTGCTCTTGCCCCGCGCCATCGCCACCAGCAGCTTGACGAGGCCGAGCCCGGGGACCGCCACGAGCACCGCGTACCCGAAGAAGCGGTAGACCGGCCGCTGGCTGGCCCCCGGTGCGAGCCCCTCGGCCTCGAGCTCCTCGCGCAGCCGCGCCAGGCGGGGCTCGATCGCCTTGACCACCCGCTCGAGGGCTTTCTGCGCGGGCACGCCCCGCGCGGCGTCCGGAGCCACGGCGGCGAACGCCTCTTCCTCCAGGGGGGACAATCGGGAACGCGCCGCCGCCGGCTGCAAAGGCTGCCGCAATTTATCGCCGTCGAGGATCAGGAAGCCCTCCGTCACCAGCCGGCCGAAGACCGCCGCGGCCGCTTCCTTGGGTCCACCCCGCAGCAGGGCGATGGTGTAGGCGTCGCCTTCGGACGGATAGACGCCGGGCCGCCAGCGCAGCGACGTCGTGGGCGCCCGGTACGCCCACGCCCACACGGTCCGCAGCAGCGCGAGGACGGCGAAGACACCGGCGCCGTAGACGACATAGAAGAGGAGGAACTCCGGCCCCCGCAGGTCGAGGGGGTTGGTCACGCCGTCGCCTCCAGCTCCCTGGAGAGATGCGCCAGGAGGTCCAGGTAGTCGGCGTAGAGCCGCCGCACGGCCTCGTCGTCCGGCCGGCGGTCCGTGCGATGGAGCCCGGTGAAGGGCTCGATCCGCTCCGCCGGGACGTCCATCTCGCGAGCCGCCAGACGCAGCAGGCCCGGCCGATCGGACGGTATGGGGAACCCTTGGGCCCGCAGCAGCGTCTCCAGGGTCACGGCGACCTTGGGCAGGCTCGCCATCAACCCCCGCCACAGGGCGCCGGGGTCGCCGGCCCGCTCCACCACCCGCAGACGCAGGCGCAGCTCCGTGTTCTTGACCTCCTGCCGGGCCCGCAGGCGCAGGGCCTCCACCGTCACCCGGATCCCCGCCAGGTGGACATCCCCCCACAGCAGCCGGTGGCTCGTCTGGACGTCGACCACCTTGCCCGGGAACAGCCGGGCCGAGATCCGTAGATCCTCCGGCGTCACCACGAAAGGCACGACGCGGGAATCGCGCATCGCCCCGGTGAGCGCCGGAGCCAGGGGCAACAGCCGCTCCAGCCCCGCCTCCGCCAGCACGATCAGCACGTTGACGTCCGACACGCCGGGCGTGAACCGCCCCTTGGCCAGACCGCCATAGAGGGCCACACCCAGCAGGTTCGGCCCCGCGGCCTCGCGGAGCTGCGCCACCAACGCCTCGAGCGCCTTTTCGGCTTCCGCTTGCGGCTCCATGGGAAACCCCTCCGCTGTACGTCCTCAGACGACGACCATCTTAGCACCGGCTGCAACCCCTTGTTGACGTTCATCGCTTCATTTGATAGAAAACTCTGGACCACGCCTGCAGCAGAGTCGAAGGATCTACCCGGCTATGGGTCTATGAAAGACAAAGTCTTCATCTGCTACCGCCGCGAAGACACCGCCGCCTTTGCGGTAATGCTTCATGAGCGCTTGACGGAGAAGCTCGGAACGGATCGCGTCTTCATCGACGTCGATTCGATCGGCCCTGGAATCGACTTCGTCGACTCCATCGCCAAGACCATCCCGGTTTCGGCGCTCGTGCTGGTGCTCATCGGCAGGCGCTGGAATCCGGCGCGGCTCGCCGATCCCCGGGATTTCGTGCGGCTCGAGTTGTCGGCGGCATTCGAACAGAACGCCCGCGTCATCCCTCTGCTCTTCGAAGGCGTGCCGATGCCGCGCTCGGAAGAGCTGCCGGCTGAGCTGGCCCCTTTGACGCGGCGCAATGCCGTGGAGATCGGAACGTCGCGGCTCAACGGGGAGATCCGGGATTTCGTCGAGGACATCGAGCGCATGATCGCGGCTTCTTCTCCGCCCAGGCAGAAATCTACGGGTGACCAGAAGAAGGGAGGGCGAATCGGCTTGGCGTTGTTCGCCGGCCTCCTCCTGATCGCCGTGGTGGCTGTCGCGATCGGGTTCCTCTCTCGGCAGAGGGGCAATGTGGCCAAGACGGAGGAGACCCCGCGGGCGGCCGAGCGCCAGGAAAGCGGTCCCGAAACCCTGCGGATAGGGGTCACCTATCGGAGGCGCGCTTTCTCGGAAAACTTCATGCGTGAGCGCGGCCTTCCAGATCTCGGCAGCGGTTACGAGGTCACCGAGATTTTCCCGGGCGGCTCCGCCGAGCGTGCCGGGCTGGTGAAGGGCGACATCCTGCGCAAGATCGACGGCCAGCCGATCCTCGACATCAATGACTTGAGCGAGCAGATCAAGAAGCACAAGGCCGGAGACCACATCCTGCTGGAAGTCTGGCGTGGAGCTCGGGCCACGGACATCCCCATCCCGATCGAAAACGAATTCACGCTCTACAAGCGCTCCTGTGAGAACGGACTGGCGGAGGGCTGCGTCTTCCTCGGCTTCTTCTACCAAGACGAGGGCAAGGATCCAGCCAGGGCGGCGGCTCTGTACCGCCAGGCCTGTGAGGCGGGGAATGGCGAAGGCTGCCTCGATCTCGGCATCCTTTACGAGCACGGCACAGGAGTCACCAAAGATCTTGCACAGGCGGCTGCCTGGTACGAGCGCGCCTGCAACGCCCGGAACACCGCGGGGTGTGTGAACCTGGGCGGCCTTTTCGAGCTTGGAGCGACAGGAGTCAGGCAAGATCCTTCCCGAGCGGCGCTCTTCTACCAGCAGGCCTGTTCGAACCAGGGGTGGCCTGGCTGCACGAATCTGGGCAGGCTCTATGCAGAAGGAACGGGTGTAGCCAAGGACCCCGCGCGTGCCGCTCTCCTTTACGGTCAGGCTTGCGACGCCGGGGAGGCCGGCGGCTGTAACAACCTGGGAGTGGCGACCTATAGCGGAATGGGAGTTGACAAGGACCCCTCCAAGGCGGCGGTCGACTACCGGGTCGCCTGCGCTGGGGGAGACAACTATGGCTGCAAGAACCTTGGCAATCTTTACGAGAGCGGCCAAGGCGTCCAGCCGGACCTCAAGATGGCGGCCGATTTCTACGACAAAGGCTGTAACGGCAATATCGGGCTCGCTTGCACTGATCTGGGTTACCTCTATCGGGACGGCAGGGGTGTCGAGAAGGATCCGAGCCGCGCTTTGACGCTCTTTCAGCGCGCCTGTGATCTGGAGTCGCCGGATGGATGCAGTGCAGCGGGGCTTCTCTACTTCAATGGTAAGGAGGTCAGCCAAGATATTGCGCGTGCCGTTGCCCTGTTCAAACGTGCCTGCGACGGCGGCAGCGCCGTTGCCTGCAACAATCTGGGCGTACAGTACGAATTCGGTGGTAATGGGATCGATAAAGATCCAGCACGTGCGGCGGCCCTCTTTCGACAGGCTTGTGACGCCAAGGCGCTGATTGCTTGCCGCAATCTCGGCTCCTTGTATGAAAAAGGATTGGGCGTGCCCAGGGATCCGCAGAAATCCGCGGATCTTTACCGGCAAGCCTGTTCCGGAGGCGACTCCATAGCCTGCACACACCTCAACGAAAGTAAAGCCCGCTGAGGCGAGAGAATCTATCCTCGTCCACCCTCGAAAATCCTCCTCACCGTCCCGATCGTATCCGCTTCCGCGGCCGTCTTGTCCTCCCGGTAGCCCTTGACGCGGGCGAAGCGGAGGGCCATTCCCGCGGGGTATTGCGGGCTCTCCTGCACGTCGCTGAAGGCCACCTCCACCACCAGCTCGGGGCGGACGTGGACGGTCCAGCCGTCGGTCCCGAGAGCGATCTCCTGAAGCTTCTTCGTCTGCCAGGCGAGCCTCTCGTCGGTCAGTCCCTTGAAGGTCTTGCCCAGCATGACGAAGCCGCCGTTGTCGGGGTCGCGGGCGCCGAGGTGGAGGTTCGAGAGCCAGCCCTGGCGCCGGCCGTGCCCCCATTCGGCGGCGAGGATCACCAGGTCCAGGGTGTGGGCGGGCTTGATCTTGAGCCACGAGAAGCCGCGCCGGCCGGCCTCGTAGGGCGCGTCGAGGGCCTTGGCCATCATCCCCTCGTGGCCGCGCTGCAGGGCGTCCGCGAAAAAGGCGTCCGCCTCCTCGGCGTCGGCGGTGACGATGCGGGGCACCGTGAGACCCGGCACGGCCGCGCCCAGGGCCGCGAAGCGCTCGCCGGCCGGGCGGTCCAGGAGGTCCTCGCCGTCGAGGTGGAGGACGTCGAAGAAGAAGGGCGTCAGGGGGAGCTCGCCGCGCAGGCGGGCGACGTCGAGCTTGCGGCCGAAGCGGCGCATGGTGACCTGGAACGGCAGGGGGGCGCCATCCGGTCGCAGGGCGATGACCTCGCCGTCGAGGATGAGCTGGCGCGAGGGCAGGGCCTGGACGGTCTCGACCAGCTCGGGCACGGCGTGGGTGACGTCGTTGCCCCGGCGGGAGAAGACGCGGATCTCCTCCCCCGCCTTGTGGACCTGGACGCGGGCGCCGTCCAGCTTCAGCTCGAAGGCGGCCTCGCCGAGCCGCTCCAGGGCCTCGGAGACGTCCCCCGCGGGCGAGGCGAGCATGGGCTGGAGGGGGCGCAGCAGCTCGAGGCGGAAGCGGTCGAGACCGGCCCGCCCCTCCGTGAGCACGGCCCGCGCCACGGCCGGCAGCTCGCCGGCGAGCATGAGCGCCCGGCGCACGTCGCCGGCCGGCAAGGCCGCGGCGGCGGCCAGGGCCTCGGCCATGAGTCCGGCCAGGGCGCCCTGCCGCAGCTCGCCGAAGATCAGGCGGACGAGAAACTCCTGCTCCTCCCGCGTGGCCCGCGCGAGGAGCTCCCCGAGCATTCCCACCCGCGCCGCGGTCGAGCCCGCGCCGGAGGTCGCGGCGATGTGTTCGAACGTCGTGTCCACCTCCCCCAGGGTGAGCGCCGGCTCCGCGGCGGCCGTGCCCGGGCGGGCGTCCCGCACCGCCGCGCCTCCCAGGCCGATCCGTCCCTGCCGCAGGTTGCCCGAGAGCCAGGCCACGGCGACGTCGATCTCGTCGCGGGAGAGGCGCCGCAGCAGGTCGGCGAGCGCCCCGGTCTTCTCCGAGCGCGAGCGGGTCTCGGCGACGCGGCGGGAGGTGGTGACAAGGTCGGCGAGGCGCATGGTTAATTCTACTTTGTCGATCTAGAATGTCCTCGCCATGCTCACCCAGATCCGCCTTCTCGTTCCAGTCCTCGCCCTGGCCCTCGCCGGCCGGGCCATCGCCCAGGCTCCGGCTCCCGCTACGGAGCCCCTCCTCGGCTTCAGCCACGACCACGCCAGCGCCGAGCGGGACCTCGAAGCCCGTTTCGACGCGGTCCTCGACGCCGCCGACCTGCGCCAGTGGATGCAGCGGATCACCTCGCATCCGCACCACGTCGGCTCGCCCTGGGACAAGGCGAACGCCGACTTCATGGCCGGCCTGTTCCGCTCCTGGGGATTCCAGACCCAGATCGAGCAGTTCAAGGTCCTGTTCCCCACGCCCAAGGTGCGCCTGCTGGAGATGGTGGCGCCCACCCGCTTCCAGGCGAGCCTCGCCGAGCCGCCCGTCCCCGGGGACTCCACCTCGGGCCAGACGGCCGAGCAGCTCCCCCTCTACAACGCCTACTCGATCGACGGCGACGTCACCGGCGAGCTGGTCTACGTCAACTTCGGCGTCCCCAAGGATTACGAGGAGCTCCAGCGCCGGGGCATCGACGTCAAAGGCAGGATCGTCATCGCCCGCTATGCCGGCTCGTGGCGCGGCATCAAGCCCAAGGTGGCCGCCGAGCACGGCGCCATCGGCTGCATCATCTTCTCCGATCCCCACGAGGACGGCTACTACCGGGGCGACGTCTATCCCAAGGGCGGCTACCGCAACGACAAGAGCGGCCAGCGCGGCTCCGTCGCGGACATGCCCCTCTACTCGGGCGATCCGCTGACTCCCGGCATCGGCGCCACCGAGGACGCCAAACGGCTCGCCGTCAAAGACGCGCCCACGATCACCAAGATCCCCGTGCTCCCCATCTCCTACGGCGACGCCCTGCCGCTGCTCCAGGCCCTGGGCGGCCCCATGGCGCCGGACGACTGGCGCGGCGCGCTGCCCATCCACTATCACCTCGGCGCCGGCCCCGCCCGCGTCCACCTCAAGCTGGCGTTCAACTGGGACCTCGCTCCCATCTACGACGTCATCGCCCGCCTCCCCGGCGCCGAGCGACCGGACGAGTGGGTGATCCGCGGCAACCATCACGACGGCTGGGTCAACGGCGCCACCGACCCGGTGAGCGGCCTGGTGGCCGAGCTGGAGGAGGCCCGCGCCCTCGGCGAGCTGGCGAAGAGCGGCTGGAAGCCGAAGCGCACCATCGTCTACGCCGCCTGGGACGGCGAGGAGCCCGGCCTCCTCGGCTCGACGGAATGGGCCGAGACGCACGCCGCCGAGCTGCGCGATCATGCCGTCGTCTACGTCAACTCGGACACCAACTCCCGGGGCTTCTTCAACGCCGGCGGCTCCCACACCCTGGAGACCTTCGTCGGCCAGGTGGTGCGCGACGTCCGCGACCCGGAAAAGGGGATCAGCGTCCTCGACCGCTCTCTCGCCCGCGCCGCCCTGGCCGGGCCGGCGGAGCGCCAGCAGGAGGCCCGCACCGGCAAGCGGCTGCGCCTCGAGCCCCTGGGCTCGGGCTCGGACTACACCCCCTTCCTCCAGCATCTCGGGATCTCGGCCCTCAACATCGGCTACGGCGGCGAGTCGGAGTACGGGCAGTACCACTCGGCCTACGACTCCTTCGACCATTTCCTCCGCTTCGGCGATCCCAAGTTCGAGTACGGCGTGACCCTGGCGAAGACCGGCGGCCGGCTCGTCCTGCGCCTCGCCGACGCGGACGTCCTGCCGCTGACCTTCGACCCCTTCACCGCCGCGGTGGGGAGGTACGTGGATGAGGTCGTGAAGCTCACCGACACCCTGCGCCAGGAGGCCGAGGAGCGCAACCAGCGCCTGGACGACAAAGTCTTCCAGGCGGTGGACGATCCCACCCAGACCTGGGTGGCGCCGCCGCGCCTGGACCCTGCCCCCTACCTCAACTTCGCGCCGCTCCAGAACGCCGTCGCGGCCCTCAAGCAGAGCACCGCCGCCTACGACAAGGCCTGGACCGCCGCCACCGCGGGGGGCAGGGCGCTGCCATCGGAGACGGCCAACCGCCTGAACGAAGTCCTGATGAAGTCCGAGCGCGTCCTCACCCGCCCCGAGGGGTTGCCGCGCCGCTCCTGGTACGTGCACCAGATCTACGCCCCCGGCTTCTACACCGGCTACGGCGTGAAGACCCTCCCCGCCGTGCGCGAAGCCCTGGAGCAGCGCAACTGGAAAGAGGCCACGGACGAGATCCCCCTCGTGGCCGCCACCATCGAAGGCTTCGCCAAGGAGATCGACCGGGCGACGGCGGTGCTGGGGACGAAGTAGGTTGGCACATACCGAGATGTGGCGCCTTTATCTGGAGACCTCGGTCGTTAGCTACCTGACCGCGAGGCCCTCCCTTCACCTCATCACGGCTGCGCATCAGCTCGTCACCACCCGTTGGTGGGAGGCAAGGCGGTCTGAGTTCGAGATTTGGACTTCCGAGCTGGTTCTGGAAGAGGCCAGCCGAGGGGATCGTGAGGCCGCCACCCAGCGGCTCGCCTTGCTCGAGGGGCTGCCTCTTTTGCAAATCACCCCGGAAGCTTCGAGCTTGGCCTCAATAATCGTGAGGGCGCATCTGTTGCCAGACCGCGCCTTTGCCGATGCACTCCATATAGCCACGGCGTCCGTTCACTCGATGGAGTACCTTCTGACCTGGAACTGCTCGCACATCGCCAATGCGGAATTGCTTCCCCGCGTCACCGGTTTGGTAGAGGAGGCAGGCTTCAGGATGCCGTTTGTCTGCACGCCGGAGGAACTGCTAGGAGAGCACCAAGATGCATGACCCGATTATCGAGGAGCTGCACCGCCACCGAGAAGATCTCCTTCGCGAGCACGGGAACGACCCGGAAGCGCTGGTTCGATACCTGCAAGAGAGGGAGCGAACATCCGGCCGGCGGGTGCAGTCGCCGTCGGAGAAGGATACCTCGACGGTGCGGGTTCGTTTCGCGCGCCGCTGACCCTTAGACTGAACCTCAGGAAGAGAACAACGGAGTAGCAGGCCGGCGGGACGCCAGCGCTCCCAGGGGGGCCTCCCCGGCAGCTAGCCGCGGAATCCGGACTGGCGAAAAGGGCGTGGCCCCAGTCTATTGATTTGAGGAAAAGGCAACCGCCGGGTTGCATTCTTCCCGAGGTGCGGGTAAGATGCAACCAGGAGGTTGCCTGATGACCAACACAGACCGAATCGAAAAGAACGTCCTGCTCCGCGCACCGAGGTCGCGCGTTTGGCGCGCGCTCACCAACGCCGACGAGTTCGGCACCTGGTTTGGGGTCAAGCTGGAATCCGGCTTCGCCGTCGGCCAGCACGCGACGGGGCATATCACGTACCCCGGCTACGAGCACCTGAAGTTCGACGCCGTCGTCGAAAGGATGGATGCCGAGCAGCTCTTCTCGTTCCGTTGGCACCCGTACGCGATCGATCCGAAGGTCGACTATTCGCAGGAGCCCACGACGCTCGTCGAGCTCCGGCTCGAAGAGGTGGCGGACGGTACGCTGCTCACCGTCGTCGAGTCCGGCTTCGATCAGATTCCGGCCGAACGCCGCGCCGAGGCGTTCCGCATGAACTCCCAGGGCTGGGCCACGCAAATGGAGAACGTCAAGCGCCATGTCGGAGGCTAGTGCGATCCCTGCTGCGCAGGTGAGCGACGCGGCGCCGCTCTTCGCGGCGCTCGGGGACGAGACGCGGCTGCGGCTGCTCGTCCGGCTCTCGGCGAGCGGGCCGGAATCGATCACGCACCTGAGTGCGGAGTCCGCGGTCTCCCGCCAGGCGATCAAGAAACACCTGGACGTGCTCTCCAAAGCCGGCCTCGTCCGCGGCGACCGCCGCGGGCGAGAGCACATCTGGCAGTTGGAGCCGAAGCGGTTCGCCGACGCGTGCGACTACCTCGACCGGATCTCGCGGCAATGGGACGACGCCCTGGGGCGCTTGAAACACTTTGTCGAGGACTAGATCGCGGTGCGCCGGCCGTCACCGGCGATGATCGCGCCGTGGGAACGAGGCCGGAGCGCGGGCCTGACTGCGCTCCGGCCTTTGATGAGTTGGAGTTTTGTATGCGTCATTGTTGTCAATTAGGGTAATTAGAACAAGTGCCAGGGGGCGGTGCGTTGTAGATCGTGTAGTTGGCCTGCGCGTCACACGTCGCCCCGAAGAAAAACGCCTGCCTCCATGCCGCACACGAGGCAGGAGAACAGAAAGGTCCAGCCGATCCGACGTTATGGCCAAGGTTGGCGATACATTGTGATTGGTTGTTGCAGTTCCAATTGGCGTAGTAGTATCCCGATGCCGTGTTGCCTGCCTGAATCACGGTAAACGTGAGTCCGGCAATCGTCATCGTCCCCATTCGCTGACTCGTGCCCGGATTCGCCGCAACCGAATAGGTGACCGTGCCGTTGGCGCTACCACTGCTGCCCGAAACCACGGTGATCCAGATGTCGTTGCTCGCGGCCGTCCAGGCGCAACCGCTTCCGGCGGTGACGGTTACGCTGTTGCTGCCGCCACTCGATCCGAACGCTTGATTCGTCCGGTTAAGGGAGAAGGCGCAGACGTTCAAAGAGACGTTCTGGCAGATAGACCGTTCCGAAAGATCGAAGGCGCAAACTGAGAAGTCGCGTTTGCCTTGGATCGACGGAGTGCCGCTCAAGATCCCGTTGAGACTGAGAGAAATGCCGAAAGGGGGGAAACCGACATTAGGGCCGAGCTGAAAGTGATACGGGGGATTCCCGCCAGCGGGGTTTGTTGTGGAAGGGAACGTGCCGCAGAGGTCTAAGGCAGTAGGAGTCGGAGTGCAAAACGAGAAAGCATACGGAACCCCGACTGAGGCGTCCTTAAGCACCGTAGGAGCATCGAAGGCCAATGGACCGGGCACGGTGGGCGGAAAAGCGGCGGTGTCGGCCACGCTCGCCATCGTGTCCTGGGGGTTGAAGTAGACCTTCGAACGCCCCGTCCTCGTATCGGTCACCGTGATCGTGTACTGAACGTTCGAAAGCGCGCCGTAGAAGACCCAGAAATCTCCGTTGACCGACGTCCCGTCCAACACTTTGACGACGACCTCCACGTTGGAGCTGCCGAAGAACCAGAAATAGCCGGTGTCGGAGGTCAGAGGCACCGCCTGTCCCGTCCCGCTCGTCCCGAGATGGAGCGCCTGCCACGCCACCTGGACCCTGAATCGGCCGGAGCTCAGGCAGAGTGTCGTCGCGTCGGCAACGCAACCGCGCTGGGCCTTCGCGGCGGGTTCGATCCGTGGCGCGGCGGCAAACGCCAGCAGCTCCCCGGCCGAGGGCGCGGGAACGGAAATGGCGTCGGTTGCGATCGGCGCGGTGGAAGGAGCGGAAAACGCCGACGTGTCGGCCACGCTCGCCATCGTATCCTGGGGGTTGAAGTAGGTTTTCGAACGCCCCGTCTTCGTATCGGTCACCGTGATCGTGTACTGAACGTTCGAAAGCGCGCCGTAGAAGACCCAGAACTGTCCGTTGACCGGCGTCCCGTCCAACACCTTGATGATGAGCTCGACGTTGGAGCTGCCGAAGAACCAGAAATAGCCGGTGTCGGAGGTCAGAGGCACCGCCTGTCCAGCGCCGCTCGTTCCGAGATGGAGCGCCTGCCACGCCACCTGGACCTTGAATCGGCCGGAGCTCAGGCAGAGTGTCGTCGCATTGGCGACGCAGGCTCCTTCGCTGTTCGGGGTGGCTACCACGATCTCCAAGTCCACAAGGGTGACACCCTTGCCCACCAGATTCGGGAATACCACTGCAAGATTGCCGTCCCAGGGCCCCGGAGCGCCGAAGAAGGTAGCTGGGTCGACGCTGATGGGGCCGCCGAAGACCGAAGTCCCGTCGGTCCTCTGCATATCGACCGTTGCGGACAGGACGGTGTGGGGCGGATTCCAAGTCAGGGGGATGCTGCCGGAGAAGTAGCCGATCCGCAGTGCGGCGCCGGTCTGTGGCACATTGCCAGATCCCAGCAGCCCGCTCGGGTACAGGTCAGTTCCGTTGAGTGCGAAGGCGGTGATCTCGACGGTCGAAGTGCCATTCCCGTTGTCGGTGAACGATTCGTCGAAGACCGACGGCGTCACACCAAGCCCGCAGCAGTAAGAAGGCAGGTTCTGTGGGGTGCCGTCAAAATGCAGAGTGAAGCTTCCCGGCCCGCTGATACTGTGCAGGCGCCTCGTATCGTCAGCGGTCAGCAGCTCGAAGTCGAACGTGGAGCCATACGGGCCACCCGCGCCAGCCCCGGCAGCGCCGGCGGGCGATCCAGCCAGCCAAGCCAGACCATTCAAAAAGAGCATAGTCCCAATGACGAGAAGCCTACTCATCGGCGAATTCCCAGTATGTTTACTCATTGGCGAGCTCCTTGTTGTTCCTGAATTCCAAGGCGGCGACCAGAGCGACGGCACCTGCCAGGAGTTGCGATCGACTCCTGGCCTTTTCCGCCAACCGACCAGCATACCACCGATATTTTCGGAATGTCTAATAGAAAAGTGCGGATGCGTGCACTACGCGGCAAACCAGAACCCCTCTCCGCCCGGGAGAGGGGCAGGGGCGAGGCTTCGGAGGGCGGGTCCTCTCAGCTTCTACGGCTTCTACGACTTTCCTGGACTCAGCGCCCGCTTCCCCTTCGCCGGGGTCTGCAGATCCTCCACATACGCCCGCAGCACCTCGGCCACGCTCCATGCCCGCCCGAGGCAGTTGTTGCAGTCGCCGAGACGCGGGCGCAGCTCCGCGTTCGCAATCAGCGCGGCCAGCGCCTTCCGGCGGCCGGTCGCGCCCTGGACCCGCACCAGGGCCGTAAAGTAAGGCCCCAGCAGCCAGGACCAGACCGTCCCCTGGTGATCGGCGGGCTCGCGCGACAGCGGGTCCCCCTCGTAGCCGGCGTGGTAGTCCGGATGATCCGGCGCCAGCGTGCGCAGCCCCACCGGCGTGTAGAGCTTCTCCTCCACCGCCGCCAGCACCCGCGCCGCCTTCGGCTTGGGGAGGACGGGGAACGGGAGGCTGAGGGCGAAGACCTGATTGGGCCGCAGGGAGGCGTCCCGCTCCTCGCCGTTCACCACGTCGTAGAGATACCCCGCCGCCTCGTTCCAGAACACCTCCTGGAACTGCCGGTGAACGCGGCCCGCCCGCTGCGTCAGCGTCTTCGCTTCGCCGGCGTCGCCCAGGCGCGACTCGATCCCGGCCAGGATGGAGAGGGCGTTGAACCACAGGGCGTTGACCTCGACGGCCTTGCCGTGGCGCGGTGTCACGGGACGGCCGCCGAGCCGGCCGTCCATCCAGGTGAGGGGCACGTCGCCCTCACCCGCCGCCAGCAGGCCGTCCTCCTCGATGCGGATACCGTGCAGCGTCCCCCGCTCATAGGCGCGGACCACCTTGCGCAGCGCCGGCAGGAGCGTGTCGCGGACGAACGCCTCGTCGCCGCTGGCTTGGAGGTACTTCCAGCCGGCCACGAAGAGCCAGAGGGGGGCATCCACCGACGTGTATTCCGGCTCCTCGTCCTTCCCGGCGCTCTTTCCCGGCAACTGGTCCGGGAGGAGCCCCTGGTGAAGGGACCTGGCGAAGGCGCGGAGGATCTTCTTCGCGTCCTCGAAGCGGCCGGTGACCAGGCAGAGGCCGGGCAGGGCGATCATCGTGTCGCGGCTGCGCTCGCCGAACCCTGGATAGCCCGCCACCACCGTGCGCTGGCCGGGACCGCGGCGCACCACGAAGCCGTCCGCGGCGAGCGCCAGGAACCGGGCGAGCTCGTCCTGCACCGGGAGGGCTTTGAGGATCTTCTCCCGCCGCTTCCGCTCCTTGTCGAACAGGGCGAAGGCGTCGCGCCCGGCCGGGTCTCCGGTCGAGACGATCACCCCCAGCCGGTCGCCGGCGGCGAGCTCGAGGCCGAAGACGCCGGGCGTCCAGAGGTCCTCCTGAAAATCGAAGCCGCGCCGGCGGTCCAGCTCGTATTCGAAGCGATACCACCATTGAGGATTGGAACGGAACTCCGCCCCCGGCACCGCCACGAACAGCTCGGGCACCTCCGGGTAGGGGCGTAGGCGCAGCACGCCGTCCGCGAACGGCGTCTCCGGCGACAGGGCACCATTGGCCGCGGCCAGCGCGTGCTGATCGCGGGCGGCGAGGAACGGCCGCAGCGAGAGGACGAACGGACCCGGCGCCTCGACCACCTCGTAGAGCACGAGCGTCGTGTTCTCGCCGTCCACGGCGGCCACCGTCTTGCGCAGCTTGACGCCGCCCGCCTCGTACTCGAAGACGGGGAACAGGTCCTTGCGGAACGACGTCAGATACTCATAGCCCCGCGGCGCCACGGCGCCGGGGAACTGGTTGCACCCCAGATCGAAGCTCTCGCCCTCCACGTGGAGGGTCTCGTCCAGTCGCGAAAGCAGGACGGTGCGCTCGGCCGGCGGCTGCGTGGCAGCCACCAGCAGGCCGTGGGACCGGCGACTGTGAAGGCCGGCGACGGTTGCTCCGGCCCAGCCGCCCAGGCCGTTGGTCTCCCGCCATTCGAGCTCCGCGGCCCGTGCGAAGTCCTGCGTGATCTCTCGGTCCAGTTGAATCGACATGCTGTTTCTCCTCGCCGCCGGAGGAAAGGCTTTCCGGCGAGCGGGGTAGTGTAGCAGGAGTATGAAAACAGCCTGTGACGGGCCTGTGGCAGATTTTCCTGAGGGGAACGGGGCGGTTGCCCCTTATCAGAGACGCCCCGCCGTCTCCGTGGCCTGCCGAAGGTCTCGTATCGGGCCTGGGGTGTCTCTACGGACCGGTCTCGCGATGGCAAAGGTTGGCAATTCCGGGGGCATGAAGAGGAATCTTCCAATATCTCCAGGACCCCTGTCGCTGGCCGCGCCTCCGACGTTCCGTAGAGACGACCCGGACCCGATACGATTTCGTTTCGGAGGCCACGGGGACGGCGGGTCGTCTCCGACGCGGCGATACCGGTCCGGTCTACTCATACCTCCGGCGTCGCGATTTCATCCTTCCTCTTCCGAGAGCACCGTCTCCTCGGCGACGTCCGTATAGCTCTCGAAGTCGATCCTGTAGCCGTCGGGGTCCGATAGCGACGTGACCCACATCGCGTTCCCGACGAAGGGCCTCGACGCCTTGATCCCTCGTGAGATGACCTCGCGGTAGATGGCCAGGGCGTCTTCACAGAGGAAGCAGATGGTTACGCCCTCACCCACTTTCCCCGCGGGCACCCACGAATTGCGCCCTTCCTTCCGATACTCCTGCAGCATCAGGGCCGCATCCCCGAGCTGAAGCCAGCACCAGCGGAGCTTGCCCTCGTCGATCCACTTCTTGGTCATCTCGAAACCGAGGCCGTCGACATACCAGCGGACGGACTCCTCGATGTTCGACACCGCGAAAAACGGCACGGCCTGCTTGACGTTCGTTTCAGTTTTCGGATTGAGGTTCATGGCTCGAAAGTCCTACGCTTCCGGAACCAGTCTCGCCGGCTCTTCCAGGATTTCCAGGATGGCCTGGGCGCAATAGACCCGATTCCTCTTGGCATCGGTCAACGGAGTGAGAACGGCGGCATCCACCAGTCTCTTGGCCGCTCTCTGCGCTGTAGTATAGGCAACGCTCAGCCTGTTGGAAATGCCAGGGATCGTCCAGTAGGGGTTCTCTCCCAGGAGCGCAACGAGCTCAGGAGCAGTGGGAGAGGCTCCGGCGACGGCGAGCCGCCACTCGTCCAGAAGGAAGTTGATGCGGCTCGCCCGGCTGAGGACGTCCTCGGTCTGGCGCGCGACACCGTTCAGGAAGTACTCGATCCAGGGTTCCCATTCTCCCGCTTCCGTGACGCCGCGAAGGAGAGAGTAATAGTCTCGCCGGGTGGCCTCGAAAAAGGCGCTCAGGTAGAGGAGCGGCGAGGGGAGGACCTTGCGTTCCAGGAGGAACAGGATGATGAGGAGCCGGCCGACGCGGCCGTTGCCGTCGAGGAAAGGGTGAATCGCCTCGAACTGATAGTGGATCAGCGCCGCCTGGACGAGGGGCGGCAGCGAGGCGTCGTGGAGGAAGCGCTCCAAGTTGCTGAGCGCCTCCATCATCTCGCCGGGAGGCGGGGGGACGTACGTGGCATTGGCGGGGCTGGAGCCGGGCGGTCCGATCCAGTTCTGGACACGCCGAAACTCGCCGGGCGTCGCTTGCCCGCCGCGGACTCCCGCCATGAGATGTCCATGGAGCTCGCGAAGGAGACGAAGAGAGAGCGGGAGGGTGGTGAGGCGCTGGATGCCATGCTCCAGGGCGACGACGTAGTTCGCCACTTCGCGGAGATCCGCCGGGCTGCGGTCGACGCTCGCTCCCGCCTCCGCGGCGAGGAGCTCGCCCAGAGTCGCCTGAGTGCCCTCGATCCGGCTGGAAAGGACCGCCTCCCGGCGCAGGAAGGGACGGATCAGCAGGTGCGGATTGGGAAGCCGCCTCCCCTCGCCCGCCAGCTCTCCGACCGCCCGGTCCGCGTCCGAGAGAGCCCGGACCAGAGAGGGCGTCCACTGGAAGGATGGGGGAAGCGGCGCCGGCACGAAGGCGCGGGATCCCTCGGGACCGGCGACGTAGCGGCCGGGAGTCCTGCCCTCCTGGGGTCCGGTCAACTGGGCTCCTCTCGGTGCCGACGAAGGACTGCGTTATCGCTGGGGCTGTCCGGCGAAAGCAGAGGGCTCCTCTTATTTGCGCCGGCGAAAACAACGCCGAGCCTTATTATCGCCGAAGGGTCTTGACGAAAATAGGGGGCTACGGGCCTGCGGGGTCGCCTCAGCCAGCCCACGGAGAGTCGTGCTACTCTGCGCACCGACATTTCACGCTGGCCATCGACCGGATTCCGGAGGAGGTTCCGATGCGCGCTCCTTTTCGACGCTTCGCAGTGATCGTGGCTGTGGCATTGGCGGGGGTGGTCGTCGGCCGGGCCTCGAAGAGCGCTGAGCCGGGGCCGGCGGACACGGCGCTCCGCTTGGCGCAGGAGATGGCGGCGTCGGCGTCGCGCCGGGACGTCAAAAGTCTCGAGAAGCTCATTCCGCAGACCGACCGGGTGGCCTACGTGAGCAACGGCCATCCGATCACCGGGAAGCAGTACGCTGCGACCCTCGGCCCCTATTACGCGACGCTCAAGGTCCTCGACTTCAAGTGGGAGCGGTGGGAGGTCTTCCCCATCGCCGACCGCGCCGCCGTCTTCACCGGCTGGGCGAACGTGAAGACCGTCGACCAGAAAGGCGACACGGAGGCCGCCCGCGCCCTCTTCACCATGGTCTTCGCCGACGACGGATCGGGTTGGAAGCGCGTGATCGCCCAGAAGTGGCAATCCGAAGTGCCGGCGGTGAGCGCCGCCCACCCGGCCGCGCCGGAGGACCGCGTGCCGCCGGCGAGCGGCATCGCCATCCACTTCAACGGGGCGGTGACCGTCACCCCCTCGACCTTCCATCTGGAGTGCCCCGCCGGCACGCCGGTGGCCGTCACCGCCACGCCCGAGCCGTTGTCAGACGGCAGCTCGTTCCTCCTCCGTCCGGCTCAAAGCCTGCCCGCCGGCGCCGACTGCAAGCTGAAGGTCGTGGCCACGCAGGTCTCCGATCCCCGCTTCGGCCAGACCATGGCAGCGGATTACACCCTCGCTTTCAAGGTCGCCGCCGGCTCGTAAAGCAGTTCCGAGACGTCCCGCCCCGCCGCCGGTGCCGCCGCCAGTGCCGGCGGACCTCTCGCCCGCATCGGCGAGAGGTCCGCCTCTGCAGGCGACTCCTTGGCCACTGCGGGCGAAGGCTTCGCCACTGTCAGCGGAAGCTCCGCCGCTGCCGGCGAAGGCCCCGCCGTTGTCCGGGGAAGTCTCGCCGCTGTGGGCGAAGGTCTCGCCACCGTTGGCGAAGGCCCGCCGCTGTTGGCGAAGGCTCCGCCGCCGTTGGCGAAAGCCGCGCCATTGTCGGCGGGAGTCTCGCCGTCGTTGGCGAAGGCCCCGCCGCTGTCGGCGGAAGGCTCGCCGCTGTGGGCGGAGGGAGTTGATTGTAGCTCCGATTTCAAGCGACAAATTCGTATCCTACCGCGGGGTGTTTCGCGTGATTCAGCCTGTCAGTTCCCTACGTCGAGCCCGTAGGGCGGCATACTCTTAGCCCAGCGCGTGAGCGCTGGGACCGTGCGCGCGATCCCACCGAATTGAGCCCTGCCAAGGGCGCCCTTGGCAGGGCTGGAATTGAATCTACCGCCGCCTCCCCAGGGCTCGCGCCCTGGGCTATGAGTATGCCGCCCTACGGGCTCGGGTTTGTGGACTGCGAGCGAGGATTAGGTACTCCAGGGCCGCTGGATCGCTGCGCCCACCGCTCGGCCAGGAATTCCTCCAGCCACCGCGCAAATCGGTCAAGCTCCTCAGGAGGGAGTTGGGCGACGGCGGACTGAAGCTCTTCGATACTCACGGAGATGATCGTAGCTTATACGCCAACCTTGGCATAGGTGCAGGGTTGCAAAGTTGCCAGAGTTTGTTCTAACAGCGGGATCAGTGGCAGCAGGTACGGCAGTTCGTTGGAATACGCCGAGAGTACGACGACCGCGAGTGGCAGCTTGGCAAGGTTCTGTTGATAGGGAAGATTCTTGTCCGCGGTCAGGAAAGCGTCGAACTGCTGCGAAGCAAGCACCAGGAGCTTGCCGTTCTTTACGCCTCCCCAGCCCATCTCGACCACGGTTTTGACGGAGTGGCCGGGTAAGGAGCGCCGGAGGCGGCTTGGCAACGACTCGTCAAGCAGCAGTCGCATCGGCGAACAGCCTGGCTCGGGCGGCTTCCAGAACCGCTACAGCCGTTTCTCGCCTTACAGACGGAAAATCTTCGAGGAACTCGTCCAAAGAGGAGCTGCCTTCGAGGTAGTCAAAGAGGTTCTGAACAGGGACACGGGTACCCGTGAAGCAAAGAACTCCACTCATGATTTCGGGATCGCGGCTGACCAAGGGTGCGTCCATGGTTACCTCCACATGCAGTGTACCGCGATATCCCTACCTCTCCGCCGCCTCCAGCAACGCCACCACATGATACCCCCGCGGCAGCTTGTTCCCGCGCAAGGCCCGGTTGCCGAGGAACTCGCGCCAGTCCGCGGGCTTCAGGTTGAGGTAGCGCTTGCCGGAGTGGACGTGGAGGTGGACTCCCGGGGTCAGGACGGTCAGGGCGGTCAGCTCTTCGGGCTCTCCCTTCGAGGCGAGGTTGAGGATCTTCACTCCCTTGCCTCTCGGGAGTTGGGGGAGCTCTTTGATGGGGAAGACGAGCAGGCGGCCGCCGTTGCTGGCGGCGGCGAGGAGCTCGAGGCCCGGGTTGGTGACGCGAAGGGGAGTCAGGACCTTCGCTCCCTCCGGTACGGTGATCACGGCCTTGCCTGCTTTCTGACGGCTCTGGAGGTCCCCCAGCTTGGCGAGGAAGCCGTAGCCGGCGCTGGTGGCCATCAGATAGAGGTCGTCGTCGTTGCCGATCATCACTCCCACGAAGGTGGCGCCGGGGGGCAGGGTGACGTGGCTGGAGAGCGGCTCGCCCTGGCCGCGGGCCGAGGGGAGGGCGTGGGCGGCGAGCGAGTAGGTGCGGCCCGTCGAATCCAGGAAGACGGCGGACTGGTTGGTCCGCCCGCGTACGGCCATGAAGAAGGCGTCGCCCGCTTTGTAGGAGAGCTCCCTCGGGTCCAGCTCGTGCCCCTTGCCGGCCCGCACCCAGCCCTTCTCGGAGAGCACGACCGTCACCGGCTCGGTGGGGATGAGGGCCGTCTCGTCCATGGCCTTGGCGGCGCCGCGCTCGACGATGGGCGAGCGCCGGGCGTCGCCGAATTTCTCGGCGTCGGCCGTCAGCTCGTCGCGCACCTTGCGGCGCAGGCGGGCCTCGGAGCTGAGGATCTTCGCCAGGGCGTCCCGCTCTTTCTGGAGATTGCTCTGCTCAGTGCGGATCTCCATCTCTTCGAGCTTGGCGAGGTGGCGCAGCTTCAGCTCCAGGATCGCCTCGGCCTGGGCGTCGCTCAGGTTGAAGCGCTCGCGGAGCTTGGCCTTGGGATTGTCCTCGGTGCGGATGATGCGGATCACCTCGTCGATGTTGAGGTAGGCGATCAGGTAACCGTCGAGGACGTGGAGACGGGTCAGGACCTTGTCATAGCGGAACTGGAGCCGCTTGCGGACGGTGTCGACGCGGAAGCGCAGCCACTCCGAGAGCAGTTCCCGCAGGTTGAACTGCCGCGGCCGGCCGTCGAGGCCGATCATGGTAAGGTTCACCCGGTAGCTCCGCTCGAGGTCGGTGGTGGCGAAGAGGTGGGCCATCAGCCCTTCGAGGTCCACCCGGTTCGAGCGCGGAGTGATGACGAGGCGCGTCGGGTTTTCGTGATCGGACTCGTCGCGCACGTCCTCCACCATGGGGAGCTTCTTGGCCGCCATCTGGCCGGCGACCTGGGTGATCACCTTGCTGCCGGAAACCTGATAGGGAAGGGCGGTGACGACCACGTCGCCGTCCTCCATCTCCCACGCGGCGCGCAGGCGCAGGGAGCCGGAGCCGCTTTCATAAATCTTTCGAATCTCGGAGCGGGAGGTGATGATCTCCGCCTCGGTCGGGAAGTCCGGACCCTGGAGGACTTCGTAAAGGGCATCGTCCGACAGCTTCGGATCGTCGAGGAGACGGACGCAGGCGGCCACGATCTCGCCGACGTTGTGGGGTGGGATGTCCGTCGCCATGCCCACGGCGATGCCGGAGGCGCCGTTGAGCAGCACGTGGGGTAGCCGGGCCGGCATGAGCTTCGGCTCCTCCAGCGTGCCGTCGAAGTTCGGCCCCCATTCGACGGTGCCCTGCTCCAACTCGGAGAGGAGGACCTGGGCGAACTGCGTCAGCCGCGATTCGGTGTAGCGCATGGCGGCGAACGATTTGGGATCGTCCTGCGATCCCCAGTTCCCCTGGCCGTCGACCAGCGGATAGCGCAGGCTGAAGGGCTGCGCCATGAGCACCATGGCCTCGTAGCAGGCCGTGTCGCCATGGGGATGGTACTTGCCGAGCACGTCGCCCACGGTGCGGGCCGACTTCTTGTATTTGGCGTTGGCCGAGAGCCCCAGCTCGGACATGGCGTAGACGATCCGCCGCTGCACCGGCTTCAAGCCGTCCGCCACGCTGGGCAGGGCGCGATCGAGGATGACGTACATCGAATAATCGAGGTATGCCTTCTCCGTGAACTCGGCGAGGGACTGCTTCTCGACCTCGGCGAAAGCGGGCCGGAACAGCGGCGCCTCGCCGTTGCCGTTTTTTCTGCGGGAGGTCCTGGGCATGGTGCTCTACACCTCCACCTCCGCCCGATTCCCCACGTCCATCAGCCACTCCCGGCGGTCGGCGGCGCGGGCTTTGGCGAGGAGCTTGTCGATGATCTTCGCGGGGTCGTGCTCGCCGTCGAGGACGAGTTGGACGAGGCGGCGGGTCTCGCGGGCCATGGTGGTCTCGCGGAGTTGGAGGGGGTTCATCTCGCCCAGGCCCTTGAAGCGCTGGACGTTGGGCTTGCCCTTCTTGCCCTCGGCTTCGATGCGGTCCAGAATCCCCTTCTTCTCCCGCTCGTCCAGGGCGTAGTAGACCTCCTTGCCCAGGTCGATGCGGTAGAGCGGAGGCATGGCGACGTAGATGTGACCCTCTTCCACCAGCGGCCGGAAGTGGCGCAGGAAGAGGGCGCAGAGGAGGGTTGCGATGTGGGCGCCGTCGGAGTCCGCGTCGGCCAGGATGCAGACCTTGCCGTAGCGCAGGCCGTCGATCTTGTTCGAGCCGGGATCGACGCCGAGGGCGACCGCGATGTCGTGCACCTCCTGCGAGCCCAGCACTTCGGTGGGGTCGACCTCCCAGGTATTGAGGATCTTGCCGCGCAGGGGGAGGATGGCCTGGTACTCCTTGCTCCGCGCCTGCTTGGCCGAGCCGCCGGCCGAGTCCCCTTCGACGAGGAAGAGCTCGGTGAGGCCGAGGTCCTGGCTGGTGCAGTCGGCGAGCTTGCCGGGGAGGGCCGGGCCGGCGGTGACCGTCTTCCTCTTGATCTGCTTGCCGGAGCGCAGCCGGGCCTGGGCGCTGTCGATGGCGAGGCGGGCGATGCGCTCGGCGTCGGCGGTGTGCTGGTTGAGCCACAGGGCGAAGGCGTCCTTGGCCACGCCGGAGACGAAGGCCGCGGCCTCGCGGGAGGAGAGGCGCTCCTTGGTCTGGCCGGTGAACTGGGGCTCTTTCATCCGCACCGAGAGGACGTAGCAGCAGCGGGCCCAGACGTCCTCGGGCGCCAGCTTGATGCCGCGCGGCAGGAGGTCGCGAAACTCGCAGAACTCGCGGATGGCGTCCGTCAGGCCGGCGCGGAAACCGTTGACGTGGGTGCCGCCCTGGGTGGTGGGGATGAGGTTGACGTAGCTCTCGGCCAGGACGTCCGCGGACTCCTCCTCTTCGCCGAGCCAGGCCACGGCCCAGTCGACCTCCTCCTCCTTGCCGCGGAAGTGGCCGAGGAAGGGCTCGGCGGGCACGATCTCTGCGCCTTCGAGCTCGCCCATCAGATAGTCCCGGAGGCCGTCCTCGTAGAGCCACTCCTCGTCGTCCTCGGGGTGCCCGTCGTGGACGAAGCGGATGTGCAGCTTCGGGCAGAGCACCGCCTTGGCGCGCAGGACGTGCTTGAGCTTGGGGATGCTGAACTTGGGCGAATCGAAGAACTTGGGGTCCGGCCAGAAGCGCACGGTGGTCCCCGTGTTGCGCTGGCCCACGGTGTCCACCACCTTGAGGCGGGACGTCTTGGCGCCGTCGGCGAAGGCCATGTGGTGGACCTGTCCGCCGCGCTTCACCCAGACCTCCAGCTTCGCGGACAGGGCGTTGACCACCGAGACCCCCACGCCGTGGAGGCCGCCGGAGAAGCGGTAGCTCTTGTCCGAGAACTTGGCGCCGGAGTGGAGCCGGGTGAGGATGACCTCGACCCCGGGCACCTTCTCCTCCTTGTGGACGTCGACCGGCATGCCGCGGCCGTTGTCGGCGACGGAGAGGGAGTTGTCGGCGTAGAGGGTCACCAGGATGTCGTTGGCGTGGCCGGCCACGGCCTCGTCGACGGAGTTGTCGATGACCTCCTGGGCGAGGTGGTCCGGCCGGTCGGTGAACGTATACATGCCCGGCCGCTTGCGGACCGGCTCGAGCCCGGTGAGGACTTCGATGGAGGAGGCGTCGTAGGTCATGGGATCGGTCTCAAGCGAAGCCCGCCAAGCATACAGGAGCCCCCTTCCGGGCGATCAAGACCGGAAAAAGCGCGCCGCATTTTGCGCCTTGACGGAACTCGGCTCCAGTGATACTCTACGCGGAAATCAGGCGTAATGCAAGCAGCCGAAAGGAGAAAGAACGATGAAGATCCGCTCGACCGTTGCCGTCCTGTTCCTGCTGGCCCTCTGTAGCGCTGTCGCCGTCCTCGGCCAGGACAAATCGAAGCCAGCCGCTCCGCCCGCCGGAGCCGGCGGCGCCGAGATGGAGGCCATGATGAAGGCTGCCACTCCCGGCGAGCCGCAGAAGCGCCTGGCCCGCCTGGCCGGGGACTGGACCTTCACCAACCAGATGTGGATGGACCCGAGCCAGCCGCCCATGGAGTCCACCGGCACGATGCACGGGGTGGTCCTGATGGGTGGCCGGTACGTCGAGCACACCTGGAAGGGGAACATGATGGGCATGGCCTTCGAGGGTCGGGGTACCGATGGCTATGACAACGTCGGCAAGGAGTACGTCGCCTCCTGGGTGGACAACATGGGCACCGGCATCATGCATTCGACCGGAACCTGCGACGACGCCGGAAAAGTCTGCACGTACAACGCCGAGATGTGGGACCCGATGAGCGGCAAGAAGATCACCTCGAAATCGGTGATCACCTGGCTGGACGACAACACCTTCACGAACGAGATGTACGGGCCGGGCCCGGACGGCAAGGAAGCGAAGATGATGGTCATTACGGCGAAGCGGAAGAAGTAAGCGCGCGCTCAGCGCTCGCCGAGCTCGAAGGCCCGCGCCAGAGAATCGGTGACGGCGAGGCCGGCGAGCGTGGGGACGAGGACGTTTCCTTCCAGCTTCAGCAAGCTTTCTTTGACGAGCCGCTCCACGAGCGGCTCGTTGCGTTTCAGCAGGTCCACGCCGTAGCGCTCGCGGAAAGAAACCAGATCGATTCCATCCGTGGTCCGCAGGCCCAGCATCAACGCTTCGAGGGCGAGATCGGGCCGCGTCAGCTCCTCGCTCCCGGCGATTGGTTTCTCGTTCGCGTCGAGCCGTTTTTCGTAGGGGCCGAGTTTCCTCTCGTTCCACCAGCGACGCGTTCCGGAGAAGGAGTGGGCCGAGGGACCGACACCGAGGTAGGGGACGTGATGCCAGTATTTCTGGTTGTGCCGCGAGCGGTGCTCCGGGCAGCGGGCGAAGTTCGAGACCTCGTAGCCGGGATATCCCGCGTCCTTCAAGAAAGAGTGGGTGAACAGGAACAGCTCGCCCTGGGCATCCTCGGGCAGCTCGGACATCTTTCCCCGTTCCAGGCGGAAACCGAAGGGCGTCCCCTCGTGGATCGTCAGTTGATAGCAGGAGAGATGACCCGGCTGAAGGGCGACGGCCTGCTCCAGCGTGCGTCTCCAGATCTCGAACGGCTGACCCGGGAGACCGTAGATCAGATCGATCGAGATCGTGTCGAAGCCGGCCGCGCGGGCGATCTCGATGCTGAGCCGGGCCTCCTCCGGGTTATGTCGTCTCCCCAGGAACTTCAAAGAGTCCGCATCGAACGACTGAATTCCCAGGGACAGAAAACGGACACCGAGATCCCGCCAACTCCGGACGCTCTCGGGAGTGACGTCCTCGGGATTGGCTTCGAAGAAGACCCCGGCGTCATCCCGGATGGAAAGGTTTTCCCGCGCCGCCTCCAGGATGCGAGAAAGATCCTCCGGAGCCAGAGCGGAGGGCGTACCGCCGCCGAAGTAAATCGTATCGATGGATTCGAACGTCGAGCGCTCGCCCGCCCACATCGAGATCTCGTGGACGAGATGATCGGCAAATCGCCGCCTGCGCTCCGGCCCGCCGGTCAGGACCGCGAAGTCGCAGTAAGGGCAGATCTTCGAACAGAAGGGGATGTGGAGGTAGAGGCCGGGGTGGGCCTCAAAGGGTTTCATGGCTGGGTGGTGAGGGATTCATAAACCTTCTGCTTCCAAGGCCTCCCAATCGACCTTGCAGCCCTCTTCTTCGAAGTCCCGCAGAATGGCGTAGGCCAGCTCGACTCTGTCAAAGTCGGAAAGTTTCAGGGCTTCATGCCTGATGTCCTCCAAAGCCATGACTATTCCTACTTGCGCTCTCCGTTGGGCGACTGTCGGTATCTCGAAGTCTGGGGGGCGTAAGGCGTCGAGTTCCTCTCGAAGACTCGCGAATACCTCTTCCCCGGAGAGCAACTCCGCTTTTCCTTCTTCGACCTCGCGATAACGCCGCATGACCTCCTCCATGACCTCTCGCTCGTACTCGGGGTCGTCTTCGACGGTTCGGAGAAGGTAGTACGCAAGGTCGGTCCTCTCGCCGAAGGACAGAGTCAACGTGACGTCCAGGAGGTGGCTAAAAGGCATCTTAAATTTCCTCCGGCGACGATCTTACACCAACTCCGCCTGAGACGCACCCTCCCCGTACGTCTTCATCAGCGGCTTCCCCCTCCCCAGTCTCTCCTCGGCGGCATGGACGAGCTCGCCGAGGCCGCGGCGCTTGGCGGCGCTTACGGCGACTCCGGCGAAGCGGCGGGCCAGGGCTTGCGTCTCGTGGGGCGGGAGGAGGTCGGTTTTGTTGAGGACGATCAGACGCGGGGCCTCGTCGAGGTGGAGCTCGGCGAGGATCCTCTGCACGGCTTCGAGCTTCTGCTCCAGGCGCGGGTCCGCGGCGTCCACGACGTGGAGGAGGAGGTCGGCATCGGCCAATTCCTCCAGGGTGGCGCGGAAAGCGGCGACGAGGTCCGGGGGAAGGTCGGCGATGAAACCCACGGTGTCGGTGATCACCACCTCGCCCTCGCGGGGGAAGCGCAGGCGACGGCTGGTGGGGTCGAGGGTCATGAAGAGCTTGGATGCGGCTTCGACCTCGCTGCCGGTCATGGCATTGAGGAGCGTGCTCTTGCCGGCGTTGGTGTAGCCGATGATCGAGAGGACGGGCACCCCTTCCTCCCGGCGACGACGGCGCCGGAGGTCGCGCTGGCGGGACAATCCCTCGACCTGCTTTTCAAGCGCGCGGATACGGTCGCGGATGCGCCGGCGGCCGATCTCGACCACGGTTTCGCCCGGTCCGCGGCCGCCGATGCCGCCGGTGAGCCGCGAGAGGCCGGCGTCCTTCTCCGTCAGCCGCGGCAGCGAGTACTTGAGCTGGGCGAGCTCGACTTGGAGCTTGCCGTCCCGGCTGCGGGCGCGCTGGGCGAAGACGTCGAGGATGAGCTGGGTGCGGTCGATGGCCTTGAGGCCCGTGGCGTCCTCGAAGGCCCGCGCCTGGGCGGGCTTCAGGTCGATGTCGAAGACGGCCACCGTGGCCAGGCCGCGCATCGCTTCGAGGACGATCTCCTGCAGCTTGCCGGTGCCCACCACGGTGCGCGGATGGACCTGCGAGCGCTTCTGGCGCACGGTGCCGGCGATGGCGACGCCCGCCGAGCGGACCAGCTCCAGCATCTCCTCGAAGTGCTCGTCCTCGTGGACGATGCCCACCACCAGGGCGCGCTCCTTGTCGGTCTCCCCGGCATCGCTGGCCAGTCGGGCAAACTCCGCCTCCAGGGCCTGCATCGTGGCGTCGACGTCGAAGCGGAGCTGGTGGACGTCCGGCGCCTGGATGCGCTCGAAGGGCTCGGCGTCAGGGTCCAGCGGCGCGAGATGCGCCAGCTCCACCCGGCCCGGCAGGCCGCTGTCCAGCACCTCGATCATGGCCACGAGGTCGAGGCGGAGCAGCGCCAGGTCGTTGAGGTCGTCCCGGGTCAGCGGCTCGCCTTTCAGGTGGGTGTGGACGAGGCGCAGACCGCGGAAGCGGCCGACGCCGCCCCGCAGACGGCCGATGTCGGGGAGCGTCAGGCTGTGGGCGTCGCCCACGATGACGTTGCGCACCGTCCCCTCGCGGCCCAGCAGCACGCCGACCTGGCGGTTGAGCTGGCGGGAGATCTCGGTCAGGTGGCGGGCGAGCTCGGGGGAGACCACCTGCCGGGGGTCGACCCGGCGGCGGTAGGTGCGCTCCAGGGCGCGGATCTCGGACGCTTTGATGCCGCGGACGTCGCCGTCGATCTGAGGGATGGGAGGTTCTCCTTAGAGGGTTTCAGTTGAGGATCGGGGGTGAGTAGTACTCGTCGGTCGACAGGGGCTCGAGCCCCATCCCCATCAGGGCCAGCAGCATCTCCTCGCGTTCCGCAGGGCCGGCGGCTTCGAGCAGGGCCTGCTTCTCGGCGGGGCGGAAGGGGAGGGCCACGGAGAGGCCGTTCAGGAGGGAGATCCCGGGGACGCTGCCGAGGAGGTCGAAGTCGAACTCCAGGTCGTGAGTCACGCCGAAGGCGCGCAGGGCGCGCATCAGCCGGGCGGGGTTCACGTCCGCCTGGAGCTCGGCCAGGTCGCGCCGGAACTCCGTGTAGTCGGCCACCACCCGCCGGTAGTCGCGCTGGACGGGCAGCTCGCGCCGGACGCGGAAACGGCAGACGCCCCGCAGGAGGATCAGATAGCGGCCGTCCTGCTGCGGCTCGCACTCGTCGATGCGGCCGACGCAGCCGACGGTGTAGAGCTCGGGGTCGTCGGAGCTTTGCGCGGCCTCCACCCAGTTGTCCTGGCGGGGGACGAGGGGCTGGATCATGCCGATGAACTTCTCTCCCTCCAGGGCGTCGGCGACCAGGTTCCGGTAGCGCGGCTCGAACACGTTGAGCGGCAGCAGGTTGCCCGGAAGGAGCAGCGAGCCGGTGAGGGGGAAGATGGGGAGGACGGGCGGAAGGGTCAGCTCAGACATCGCGTAGTGATTGATAACCGGTGGGGGACGCGGGGCATTCCTCTTTTATGAATCCGGCCCTGCCTTGAGCACCGCCAGGAACGCCTCCTGGGGGATCTCGACGGAGCCCACCATCTTCATCCGCTTCTTTCCTTCCTTCTGTTTCTCCAGCAGCTTGCGCTTGCGGGAGATGTCGCCGCCGTAGCACTTGGCGGTGACGTCCTTGCGATAGGCGTTGATCGTCGAGCGGGCGATGACGTTGCCGCCGATGGCGCCCTGGATGGCGATCTTGAAGTTCTGCCGGTGGATGGTCTCGGCCAGCCGCTCGCAGTAGTGAAGGGCCCGCTGGCGCGCCTTGTCGCGGTGGACGAGCTGCGAGAGGGCGTCCACCTTGTCGCCGTTGACCAGGATGTCCACCTTTACGAGGTCGGACTCGCGGTAGTCGGTGATGTCGTAGTCGAACGAGCCGTAGCCCTGGGTGATGGTCTTCAGGCGGTCGTAGAAGTCGAAGAGGATCTCGGCCAGCGGCAGCTCGGAGGTCACCTGCAGGCGCCCCACGGCCAGGAACTCGTAGGTGGTGTTGTACCCCCGCCGCTCGCGGCAGAGCTCCATCACGACCCCCAGGTAGCGCTCGGGGATCATGATCGAGGCCTTGATGAACGGCTCGCGGGTGAGCTTGATGCTCCCCGGGTCCGGATAGAGGGCGGGGTTGTCCACCATCACCAGGGTACCGTCGTTGAGCACCACCTCATATTGCACCGAGGGCGCGGAGAGCAGCAGCGACAGGTCGTACTCCCGCTCCAGGCGCTCCTGGACGATCTCCAGATGGAGCAGGCCGAGGAAGCCGCAGCGGAAGCCGAAGCCGAGGGCCGTCGAGGAGTCCTTCTGATAGGTCAGGGAGGCGTCGTTGAGCTTGAGCTTGTCGAGCCCCTTGGCGAGGTCCTCGTAGTCGTCGGTGGCGATGGGGTAGATGGAGGAGAAGACCACCGGCTTCGCCTCCTTGTAGCCCGGCAGCGGCTCGGCGGCGGGGCGCTCGGCCTCGGTGATGGTGTCGCCGACGTTGATCTCCGACACCGCCTTGACGCCGGCGATGACGTAGCCCACGGCGCCGGCTTCGAGCTGGTCCGCCTCCACCCGCTTGAGCTGCAGCAGGCCCACCTCCTCCACCTTGTACTCCTTGTCGGTGTGCATGAGGAGGATCTTCTGGCCGGGGCGGATGGTCCCCTCTTTGATCCGGCAGATGAGGACCACGCCGCGGTAGGGGTCGTACTGGGCGTCGAAGATCAGGGCCCGCAGCGGCGCCGCCGGGTCCCCCGCCGGGGGCGGGATCCGGTTGACGATCGCCTCCAGGACGTCGTCAATGCCGATCCCCTGCTTGGCCGAGCAGAGGACGGCCTCGAACGGATCGAGCCCGAGGTCGGCGTCGATCTCCTCGCGGATGCGGTCGACGTCGGCGGAGGGGAGGTCGATCTTGTTGATGACGGGCACGATCTCCAGGTCGTGCTCCAGGGCCAGGTAGAGGTTGGCGACCGTCTGCGCCTCGACCCCCTTGGAGGCGTCCACCAGGAGGAGGGCGCCTTCGCAGGACATCAGCGAGCGGCGCACCTCGTGGGAGAAGTCCACGTGGCCGGGGGTGTCGATGAGGTTGAGCCGGTAGGTCCTGCCGTCCCGGGCGGTGTAGCGCAGGGTGATGGTGTTGCTCTTGATGGTGATGCCGCGCTCGCGCTCGATGTCCATCGAGTCGAGGATCTGGTCGCGGAAGTCGCGGTCCTCGACGCCTCCGCAGCGCTGGATCAGCCGGTCGGCCAGGGTAGACTTGCCGTGGTCGATGTGGGCGATGATGCAGAAGTTGCGGATGTCGTCCAAGTGTCTACCGTCCGTTCTCGAATTGCCGTGGGGAGATCCTACAACGGCATGGGGGGAACCTTGAAGCCGAAGCCGGGGCGCACCGTCTATTCTACGGAATCTCCCATCCCGAGGAAGAACGGGCCTGTTCTTCGCGAGCCGGTCGCGGGCCGGCCGGCCTGGGAACAGTCGCCGCGGGTGCGCCTGGAGCGGGCGGGGCGCGGGGGGAAGACGGTGACGATCGTGGGTCCGCTGGTGCTCGCCCGCCCCGAGGCCGAGGCCCTCCTCGCCGCCTGGAAGAAGACGTGCGGCAGCGGCGGGGGCCTCAAGGCGTCGAGGACGGCGGACGGCTCGCCGGCCTTCGAGCTGGAGGTCCAGGGCGACCACGCGGACCGGCTGTTGGCCGAGCTGGTCCGGGCAGGGTACAAGGCGAAGCGGGCCGGGGGGTAAGGGGGGGCGTGCGCGAAAGGCACGCCCCCGTAGCTCTGTCCTCGAGGGTTGTCGCCGAGGCCGATGGGGATTGAGCCCTGCCCCATAGGGTTGTCGCCACTCCCTGGGGGGGTAGTGTCCTAAGACTGTGTTGGTGGTGGGGTCGTGTCCTAACTCAATGTGGGTGGTAAGGGGAGAAGATAAGCAGCGGTCGGCGTGAGGCTTCCGAATGTCCAGGTGAAGCGGGATCAACCCCGCCCCACCTGCGGTATGGTCAGCAGTACCTCGACGTGCCTGTCTGGGTGGGCCCGCAAGCGCAAGTCCCACAGGTGGGGACCCCGCTGGGGCAGTAGGTGTCGGTGCAGTAAACACTGGCCCCTCCTGCCACCCTTCCCAGTTCCCCCTTCTCCAGGTTCCTCACCGTCTCCTTCGCCAGTACCAGCTTCTTGACCTGCTTCTTCATGATGGATGTCTCCCTGGTAGCGCCGGGGACCCGCGCCCCGGCGCGGGCATTCTAGCCCATCCTCAAGGCAGGGTACAAAGCCAAACGATCGAGAGGTTAACCCTCCCCGACGCGGTGGCCCGTCCTCTGGTACAGGTAGTCGTAACCCTCCTGAGCCAGGACGTATTCCTCTCCCTCCTTACGCACGAGCCTCCCTTCCAGCAGGGACTGCATGGCGCCCTCGAAGTCCACGCCGGGGCTCTCGGCCGCGGCCTCTTCGAAGGCGCTCTGCGGCAGCCGGTCGCCCACGCTGGCTCCCACCCGGTCACCCTTCGCCTCGTGGAACTGCATCAGCAGGATCTCCGCCCCTTTGGACAGCAGGATGGTCGGCATGTCTCTCCTCTCCTTGTCAACGGGGAACGCCGGCAACGGCCACCCCGGCTTGAGGCAGGAGCAACGGCCGTGCCACGGCCCGACGGCAAAGCTCGTACAGGGTGTCCGACGACCTGGAAGGACGCCAGCGAGGGGAATCAGGTTCTCGCACCGCGGTGGAGGACTTCAGAGGCCAGGAGGAACGTTCCCGCCACGCGGCGGAAGACTTCAGAGGGACCGGGACGAACGTTTCCGCAACACGGCGGAGCGGTCATCCGACACGGCGGAATGCCGGTGCGACACGGCGGAGTGTTCCGAAGTCGAGATTCTGCGTTCCGGACAGGAGGTGGAGCGTTCCGCCGCGTTGCGCGAACGTTCCGCCGCGTTGCGGGAGCATTCCGAAAGGGAAGTGGAGCGTTCCGCCGCGTCGCACCCGCACTCCGGGACCCTTTCGCCGGCTACCGCGGCGCCTCCGGCTTGTTCCCCGGCCGCACTTGACGGTAAAGGATCGACTGCCGGCTCTTCCCGAGGGCGGCGACGGCGATCCGCCCTTCCCACTCAAGATTCTGGAGCGCCCTGAAGAGAGTGCTCCGGTGCGGCGAGAATCCGAGGACGCGCAGGGCGTCATCCTTCCTGAACTCATCCGGGAGCTGATCGAGCGCATCCCGCAGCTCGTCCAGGAGGCTCTCATTCCGAGGAGTCCGTGGCGTCCCAGCCGGCGTGGGCGGTGCAAGCTCCGGCTCCCGCTCTATCTGCCACTGCCGCTCGAGTTTCTCGAGGAGGGCCCGGTGGCCCGCCTCCAGGATTTCCAGGGCAACCCTGTACCGCGCCTCCAGCTCCTCGCGCCTGCGTTCCAGCTCGTGTTGCGTCATCGTGTTGCAGATTGCAACACGAAGTGAGACGCAACGCAAGCGATCCCCAAAGGGTTCGGGCGGAGCCGCGCTCCGCCCCGGTCTGCTCCATGTCTACATGAGTACCATCAGCCTGCAAGAGCTTCAGCGGGACCCGGGCGCCCTGCTGGACAGAGTTGAGGCCGGGGAACACCTCGTCGTGGTTCGCCGTGGCCGCCCGGTCGCCGAGCTGCGGCCCGTCCCCGCCAACCAGCTCAATCCGCGACCATTCGGCCTCTGCGCCGGGGCATTCACGGTCCCGGGCGACTTCGACGCACCGCTGCCGGAGGAGATCCTGCGGGGCTTCGAAGGGCGATGAGGCTGCTACTCGACACCCACGTGTTCCTCTGATACATCACCGCAGACCCGAAGCTCCCGGCTACTTTCAAGGCGGCCAGCCAGGACCCGGCCACGAGGTTTACCTGAGCGTCGCCTCACTCCGGTGGCGTCTCAGCGGCGGAACAGCGAAGCCCGTCGTGAGGAAGAGGGGCTCAAATCGGGCGCCTCGCCTGGTGGAGTCCATCGAATAGGAGCGGCTCTTCGGAGGAGCCAGAACAATCAATCCGTGCTCGGCGTCGAGGCGATTCTCGCCAAGGATCCCCAGCACCGGCCCGCGAAGCTCGCGCGTTCGCCGGCGCCGCTTCTCCACGCCCTCAGCAAGGCAGCGCGAAGGGTTTCTACGAAGGCTACGCCTGGTTCGTCGCGAAGTTTCCGGGATGCGGCCGAGGCGTTGAAAGCCGGAGATCGCAGCGCGCCGTTCCCGGCTGGAAGCTTCCCCCCAGGGTTGCCCTTCGTCGCTGGATAGTCTCGCCGGCCGCGTTCTTTGACAGCCGCCCGCCCGGAACCGAGGGCCATTCCACGCGAGCTGAGCTCGGGAAGGCCGGAGGTGTGTCCGAAGGGGGCGCTCGAAGGAGCGATACATAGGAGATCAGCTCATTTCTGGCCTTCCGGAGGCGACTTCCTCTGTTCATCTCCAGTTCTTCGACGAGCCTTTCGAGAATTCACTGACTCACCCATTCCCAGTTTGAATTTTCCTAAGCGCCTGCTCTGCATGTCTATGCTCTTCAGAATCGGGATCACGTAACCGGAGTATTTCCCTCAGCTTTGGTATAGCTCTAGCATCGCCGATATTCCCAAGTGCGATAATGATTTCTTTCCGCACCCGTCCTTCTGTTTCTTTGTCATACTGAGTCATGAGAAGTGGAACGATTGAACGAGCTGAGTGACCCAGAAATCCTAGAATCTCTATCGCGTTATCTCTATAAGGATTGGGCGGCTTAATCCTCCGGCTCATCGCTTCGACTAATTGGTTACGCTGCCTCTCCGAGAGTTTCCCTCGTGCAGCATGATTCTTAATAGCCACATAAGTCTCACGGTACAGAGACGCCCGTCGAGAGACTCCGAGGATTTCATCCGTAGTTCTGGTTATCGCGCGAGGCATGGGCTTTTCGCTTTTGGAATCGAGAAATGCCAACAGCGTTGGGATGACTGCGTCGTAGAATCTCTCTGGATTGTCCGGTTGAAAGCGACACATCTCACCCACGGTTTGCACGAGATTATCCCTGTACCGGAAGTTTTCCGCTTTTATCCATCGTAAGTAGATATCTATTGATGCTACGGCAACACGCGGATTAACTCTTAGCAGTGCTTTTCCTGCAATGCTCACGGGTTCGTCGTAACTCGTTTCAAAAATGTTTAGAAGCCCTCGCGTTGTCTGCCTCTGTACCGGAGGTGTTAAAGCATTCCAAAGGTCGTCAGCATCGGGACCAATAAAACGAACTGCAACGTCGCGATCAAAATACCCTGCTTTGACCGCCCTTTCGTAAAGACGCTCCATCTCTTTGGAATGTACGGTGAGCGGAAGCAAAGACAGGACAGTCATGCTTTTAAAGCCAAGCGACTTGCTGAACAATGTATACTCAAAGACTCGTATAACCTCAGGAGATACCACCCCTATTCTGCTCAGAGCCTCGAGAATATACATTCGGGCACCATCGTCATGCCCGAGGCTCTCTCTCGCAGGATCATCAAAGGCAGCTATCAGAGAAGGAATAAGGTTTTTAGGTATAGAAGCAGTCGCTGTGGCGCGCGTTCGCTCACTCCAAGCGTAGTCTCCGAGAGCCCCATAACTATTCCGTGCCCATATGATTCCCAAATCCGTTGCTGCCGCTTGGACTGTATATGTGTTTCGCAAGGCTGAGATCAAAGCTTGAGTAGCGGCTGGGCCGATAAGGCCCAAGGCGATCTCTGCATCATTTGCTAGGTGGTAGTCATCTCGTTCAACGAGTGGCTCAAGGTAGGGTACCGCTGGTGCTCCAATTTTGGCTAATGCGTTTATTGCGTTTGAACTATCCCCCTTGAGGCCTTGTCCGAGTTGCGCAATCAGTGACTTAATCTTATCGGCGTTGGCAGTAGATGAGCTCGCGCCTGCTGCCGGAGACGATGAGACAGCAAATGTACCGCTAGAGCCAGCAGCACAAACCCAGAGTGGTGATAGTGCTATGGTGCTCAGAATCACCAGAGGTTTTAGTGACTTTGACCTAGCGGGGGCATTAGAGTAGGTGAGATAGCGTATTGGTGATTGCATCACTTACTCCATAAATGTTGGGTGGCATAAGGCAGCAGGCTCTCGGGAGGAATGGCGCATCCAATGTGCCGTCCTAGCACACTGTCTGTGCGCCTGTACGTTCGCAGCGCCCGCCGCGGATCGTCGTTCTTGATCGGGCTGGCCATCGCGAAGTCACTCCCACCGAAACACGCGCGACGACACCGCAATACAGACGACGAACACCGCCGCCAGCGCGGCGACGTCTCCCAGGTGCGCCGACCACGGGGCGCCCGTCCAGATCCCCTGGAGCAACGACGCCGAGTGGCTGAGCGGCAACACACGGGCGACCGTTCGCAACACTGGCGGCAGGGAATCGATCGGCACGAACAACCCCGAGAGGCCGATCATCGGATAGAAGATGACCGCGCCGATCGGCTGCGCGAACCGGGCCGTGGGGACGACGCTCGCAACGATGAACCCAATGGACAGGATGCTGAGCGCGCTGATCAGCAGGGCGATCGTGAAGCTCACGAGCGGAACCTGCGGTCCGATCGCGAAGTAGCGCCGCCCCGCGAGGACCATCAGCGCCATGGTCAGCGCTGTCAGCATGAGCTTCACCAGAACGTGTACAGCAAGAATTGTCCACGGTCTGAGCGGCGTCGCGCGCAGCCGCTTGAGTATGCCGCCCTCGCGGTAGATCGAGATGATCGCCGCCAGTGACAGTACTGTGCTGATGGTGATGAGTATCGACACGAGAGTCGGTACTCCGCCTGCGCTGAGCAGGCCGCTCAAGGCCGGAATTGACGGTGCGCGCTTGCCGGCAGTCGCTCGGCCGAGCAGAACGAACACGAGAACGGGTACGACGATCGTCCCGATTGCGCCGAGCGGCTCGCGCAGGAAGATCTTGATCTCGATCCACGTGAGCTGCCGTAGTCCGCGCAGAATGTTCGTCATCGTTCGTCATCCTCAGTCGCGGATGGAGTGGCCGGTGAGCTTGAGGAAAACATCCTCGAGGTTCGACGTGTCGGTCCGGAAATCGGTGACCGTGAGGTGGTTCTCCGACAGGCATCGAATCGTGTCCGTGACGAATCGGTCGCCAAGGCCCCGGATCGTATAGCGTGACTCCTCTCGCGTCACCGACACGGCTCCCGGAATTCGCGCGAGGCACTCGGCGGCATTCGCGTCGGCCGTCGCGAGGGTCACGCTGCGCTCGGGACAGTGCTTGTCAACCAGTCGTTGCGGCGAGTCGAGATCGATGATCCGGCCATGTTCGATGATCGCCACGCGATCGCACAACCGCTCGGCCTCCTCCATCAGGTGCGTGGTGAGGAAGACCGTCTTGCCGCGGTCGCGAATGTCGCGCACGAGCTCCCAGATCTTCCGGCGCGCCTGCGGATCGAGCCCGGTGGTGAGCTCGTCGAGAAAGACGACCTCGGGATCATTGATCAGGGCGAGCGCGATGAACAGGCGCTGCTTCTGGCCACCGGAGAGCGTCATGAACCAGGCGTTGCGTTTGTCGGCAAGCCCGAGCTGGTCGAGCAGTTGGTCGGCCGTGGAGGACGTCTTGCGGTAGATCGATGCCCACAGGTGCATCGCCTCCCACACCTTGATCCGCTTCTGGAGCTGCGCCTGCTGGAGCTGGACGCCGATCCGTTCCTGCAGCTCATAGACGTCGCGGACGGGATCGAGGCCGAGAACCGTGATCGAGCCGGAGCTCGGCCTGCGGATCCCCTCGACGCATTCCATCGTCGTGGTCTTGCCCGCTCCGTTGGGGCCGATGAGACCGAAAATCTCGCCGTCGCTCACCTCGAACGACACGTCATCCACTGCCACGGTCTTGCCGTACGTCTTACGAATGCCGGAGACCTGAATGACGGGGCGATCGGCGTGGTTTATTCCCATCGAGTCACCCAGTGTGGCACAAGCCGTCGCCGGCGTCGAGTCGCGAACACGCCTCTGGCTTCTCCCGGCTCATTGGGCGGACCGTGCGCGCGTCGAGGCGATCATCGCCAGGGATCCACCCCGTATCTCTGGATGACGGCCCATATCTGGGGACGACGGCTCATATCTACAGATACGGCTCGTATCTGGGGACGATGGCGCATATCTGGCGGCGATGGGCGTTGACTGGCAAGCCCGGCAAGCTGAGAGTTCACTGGCACTTAAACCTGGCCGCCTCCACCGGCTCGCGCCCGGCCGGCGCTGGAAATGTTAGTCTCCCTACCGGGAAAAGCGCCCCTGCGCCGCCCCCCAGCACGGGAAAGGAGCATCATGGAGCTGGCCCGCCTGCCGCCGCCGGTGCTCGTCACGTACGGATTCCTGCTTCTGGCGATCGTCGGGCTGTGGGTCCGGCCGGTGGTCTGGGTGGCGGCGCTCCTGTGCGCGGTGGGCTGCGGGTATTGGAGCGGCGTCCTGACCGGGCCCGCGGTGGTCTGGCCTGCTCTCCTGGCGGGCGCCTGCTGGCTGTATCGGACGGGCCAGGGGCCGCCCGCCAGCTCGCGGCGCCACCTCCATCTGCCGGCGGCGGCGGTCGTCGTGATCCTGGCGTTCCTGCTGGGAGCGCACCTGCTGCCGGGCTTTTACAATCCGGTTCTGGTGCGAGACTTGGTCTTCTCCGCGGGCGCCTCTCGCTATACGCAGTACCTGAGCTTCGACAAGGCGCTGGTCGGTCTGCTGCTGACCGGCATCCTCGGCGAAGGGCTGCTTCAGTCCCGCCGGGACTGGCTGGCGGCCCTGCGGCGCGCCGCGCCATGGCTCATCGCCACCATCGCCCTCGTGCTGGGGCTGGCGTTTGCGCTCGGCCAAGTTGCGCTCGCTCCGAAGTGGACGTCGTTCTTCTGGCTCTGGGCCGTGACGAACCTCTTCTTCACCTGCGTCGCTGAAGAGGCGTTCTTCCGCGGCTTCCTGCAGCGGGAGCTGGGCCGGACGCTCGTGGGGTTCGGCGGCGGGCAGCCGCTGGCCGTCGGCGGGAGCGCGGCGCTGTTCGGGCTGGCCCATTGGGCGGGCGGGTGGTCCTACGTCCTGCTCGCCGCGTTGGCGGGGCTCGGGTACGCCCTGGCCTTCCGCGCCTCGGGGCGCATCGAGATGGCGATCCTGGCGCACTTCGGCCTCAACGCCGTGCACTTCCTGCTGCTGACCTACCCCCGCCTGGCGGTCTAGAGTTCACTGGCAGTGCGGTAGCCACTGGAGCAGTTGAGGTGAGAGATCGCCCACTGAAGCCTCCGGGGAAGTCCTCGGTGCAACCGAGGTGCAAATGCGTAGGCCGAAAAGCACGTGAACCCTGAGCAGGCCTCGATAGTTTCTCGCTGGAGCCGACCCTCCTGCCAGAAGGGGAAGGCCGTTGGGGGGCGGGGGAGCAACCGACCAAGAACCCGTTCTCTCCAGCCGGGGTTTCGGGCATGCTTCAGAACGAGGCGGAGACCGGGAATTGACGATGAGTCTAGACCCTTTGGTTTCCCCCCCGGAAGACGCCGAAGGGACCCGAGACGATGCCGGTGACGGGCAGGGAACGATCTTGGACTCCCCCGGCGGATGGATGGGGACATGGAAAAGGTGGCCTTGGTCCAGGTGAGAGGCGGCGGGTCCATTCGCTCTTCTCCCCGCGCCACGCGCCGAGCTGCGCCTCGATCTCGTCGGCGACCTTCCCCAGGACCACCGCCCGGGCACCGGCAAAGCGGTAAAGGTGCTCTTCGTAAGTCTCCAGGCGAGCTCACGGGAATTTTCGATAAATCTCTTTGCGGTTCAGCACGCGCTCCAGAGTTACGGTGTCGGCTGTGACGCTCAGGCCGACGCGATAATCTCCGAAGCGAGCTTTGAAGAAGGTCGCATGCCCCTTGAGCTTCTCGATTTTTCCCGTGCTCTGCAGTGAGTCGGCTCGGGGGAGCTCTTCGAAGACGAAACGCTCTATGGGGCCACGAAAGTTGGCGGGGACTGAGGCGAGATCTTTGAGAAAGCGCTTCCGATAAGCGACTTTCACGAAGCTTTGTCCAGAGAGTCGTAGTACTCTTTGGCAGCCTCAGGGCTCAGTGCTGGCTCATCCTGGGCGTCAGTGATCCAGCGGGCGAGCGCGAAGTCCTCCAGGACTTCCTCGATCCTGGCAAAGGTCTCCAAGTCGATCTGGACCGCGACTCGACGGTCTTGCTCATCGACGACGTACCTCTTCTTGATCTCGAGCATCGGTACTCCCTCAGGTGCCCCTCGGCTTCAGATTCTACACCCCCCTCGCGCCATCGGGCGGTCTCGATCCCCGGCCCGGTGGCGACGGAGGGGTCCGTGGCGGCCCAGGTGACGCGAGCGGAGCTCGTGCCAAGCGCTTCGCGATGTCCTCGGGTAGCTCTAGGGCGATCTACATGTCTATGTTCTCTCCTTCGGCACTATAGCAGAGACGCGCGGGTAACAGGGTGCCGTGGCGGCGGGCGGAGGACGTGGGGGGACGATTCAGGAACCCAGACTGTAGGCCCGCTTGGCGCGTGGGTGTCCGGCGCGGCGGAGGCACTCTTCGAGTCTGCCGAGCAGTCCGGGCCCGAGAAATTTTCGCACGAGGTCGCGCGTCGCTTCGACGTCCAGGTCCTTGACCTTCGCGATGAGGCGGATGGCATCCCGCTCGTCTTTCTCGGTGCCGGCCGCCAGTTTCATGGCGACGAGGTGCTCGGGCGGGGCCACTGGAATCCCTTCGAACTGATCGTCCTGCGCTTCGGCAGCGCGAATGGCATCGAGGTAGAGGGGCTGCAGGTTACCCCATTCCTCACTCGATCGATCGATGAAATCAGTCCGAACTCCCTGTTTCGAGATTCGTGCATTGACGCCGCCGATCGTGAGCTGTGACACCTCGGCGTCGGTTTGGTGAAGGACTTCGAGGATCGCGGGGATGCTGACCTGGGGGACGGCAAAGTCAACGTCCTTGGTGTACTCGTGATCCGCCTCGTCGTCGAGCCAGTACCACATCGCCACTCGTCCAATCAGCGCGCGGCGGGACTTGGATCGGTCGAGAATCTCCAGGCCAAACTGGGCCGAGGGCACCGGGTCGAACGTCGGAAGCGGACGGGGCTTTGCTGTGCGGCGAGCTGCCAAGGGTTGATCCTCCATGGTCGCCCCGGGTATGGTGTCATGCTCGGGCGACCTACTCCGCGAATCTCGGCTTCGACCTCTTCGACCGTCGTTCCCGTAGCGATACACTCCTACCGTCGCCGTCAGAGCTTCAGCACCATCTTGATCATGTCGTGCTGATTGCCGTCGGGGTCGGTCCCGTAGCCGGGGATGGTGTAGCCGTCGAAGCCCAGGTCGCGCAGGGTGCGCACGGCGTCGGCCTCGGAGTCGGAGATCAGCATGCAGGTGAGATGGCGCAGGCCGTCGGCGCGGGCGGTGTCGATGAACTGGTTGACCAGCACCGTCCCGAGCCCCTCGCCGCGGTAGGCGGGGTCGAGGAGCCACTTGACGCGGCCCACCAGGCGTAGGGGGCTCCCCTGGCGGCGGTGGAGGGTCGCGTCGGCGACCACCTTCCTGCCGTCGAGGGCGAGGAGCGGCAGCACCTTGGCGTAGTCGAGCTCGCGCCCCCAGCCCTCCACCAACGCGCGGTTGTCGATGCGGTCCCAGGCGAAGCGGCGCACCTCCTGGGGGAGGCGTAGGAAGAATTCGTACAGGGCGTCGACGTCGTTCTCGGTGAACGGGCGGACCAGGAGCCGGCGCCCGTCGCGCAGCACGGCCTCCACGGGATAGCGATTCGGCATTCTCTTTTTCCCTCCTCCCGACGATCAATGGAAGCTGGAGCCTAGCACGGCGCCTGGAAGGAGAGGCGTGGCACGGGCCTTGCTGGATCTTCTTCTACAAAGCAGCCGATCCCAAGAAGGACGGCGGATCTCCCGAAGGAGGAGTTGCAGTGTTCAAGCTCCAGGATGAGATGACGGAATCAGCTCTCGGCGTGGGAATCGTCGCGGCGGTGTTGTGGGGGATCGGCGTCAGTCTCTATGGTTTCTACATGGGTCCGCAGGAGATCTCCTGGACGGTGTGGGGAGCCCGTCTCCTGGGCGGGATCCTCGCCTGCGTCGCCGTCCCCGTGGTCTTCGTGCGGGGGCGGGAGTGGATCGTGGGGAGGCAGCACCCGCGGGCCTGAGAAGAAGACAAGGACACCAAGGACGGCAAGGACGACCTGAAAGGCCCGAGCGGCCTATCAGTATCCTTCGACCTCGGGGTCCCAGCCGTAGACCTCGATCATGGTCTCGCGATCCAGGTAAAGAGCCGCCGCTAGGTGTAGGCGGAGCTCCCTTTCTGGGAGGTCCGATCCGTACTGGGCCTTGATCCGCGTCAGCTCAGCCTCGGCAACCTGCCTTCTTGAAGCTTTTCCCACGGCGACATCCGCCGGTAGCGCTCCAGCATCGCCTCCTCGTCCTCGCCCTCCGGTATCGGTATTCTCATCACGGACCTCATTCGGGAAGGTACCACAAGGAAGAAACGTTAGACTTGACGGCATGGCCGAGTTGGCGTGGGAGGATCTCTCCCGGACGCTGCGCAGCAGTGCGCCCTACAAGTCCCTGCTCCAGGGGCTCGGGGACGTGGTGCGCCTGCCCGTGCCGGCCGCGGCATGGGTGGGCGAGCTGCTGGCCCGCGACCTGAAGCGGCCGCTGCTGGTGGTGGTGCCGCGGGAGGCCGACGCCCTGATGTGGATGGAGGCCGCCCGCCTCTTCGGCCGCGAAGATGGAGCAGTCTATTTCCCGGCGCCCTCCCTGACGCCGTATCAGGAGACGGAGACCTCGCTGCAGGTTCGGGCTCAGGAGTCCGTGGCGCTCGACTGCGTCACCTCCGGCCGGGCCGTCACGATCGTCACCACCCCCCGTGCCCTGTTCAGGAGACTGCCGGCCCCCGAGGCCTTCCGCCGCGCCGTGCTCGCCGTCAAGCCGGGGGAGGACCACGCGATCGAGAGCCTCACCCGGCACCTCGCGCGCTACGGTTACAAGCGCACCGACCTGGTCTACGAGGTGGGGGACTTCGCCGTCCGTGGCGGCATCGTGGACGTCTTCCCGCCAGGGGAGGACGCGCCCGTGCGCCTCGACCTGTTCGGCGACACGGTGGAGTCCATCCGCTGGTTCGATCCCCAGTCGCAGCGCTCCGAGGACACGCTCGACGGCATCCGCATCCTTCCTCTCTATCTCTTTCCCGGCGGCGCCGAGGACGCGGCCCTGCTCGCTGAGCTGCTGACGGAGAACCTGGGGACCGATCTCGGGCCGCAGGAGGCGGAGGCGATCGAGGGGCTGCGCAATCGGGGGGAGTTCCCGGGCTGGGAGAACTATCACCCGCTGCTCGCGGCGAGGACCGTGGCGCTGACGGGGGCATTGACCGGCGGGTTGGCGAGCCCGCTGACCTGGGCGGTCGATCCGCCGGCCCTGGAGGCCGAGGTGTCCCACCACGCCGAGCGCCTGGAGGGGGACTACGCCGCCCGCGTCGAGCACGGCCGGCTGGCGGTGCCGCCCGATTCCCTGGAGCAGCCGGCGCAGCAGGTGCGGGAGGCGCTGGAGGCGGCGGCCGTCCGCCTGCGCGACCTGGTGGTGGGCGGCGGGCGCGACGGCCACGGCGGAGGAGCCGCCGGGGCGGACTTCCACGGCACCCTGACCGATCTCTTCCACGGCCAGCTCCCGCGCTTTCCCCAGGAGGTGGCGACGGCGCGGGCGCGGGGCGAGCGGTGCCTCGTCGTGGTCTCTCCGGCTCACCGGCGGCGGATCGAGGAGCTGCTGGAGGGGCGCGAGGTGCCGCTGGGGCGGGGCGGCGTCGAGTTGGTGACGGGCGAGCTCGGCCGCGGCTTCCGCCTCCCTGCGGCGGGCGTGGTGGTCTACGGCGAGCAGCAGCTCCTCCCCCAGGCGAAGCTCCAGCGCCGGCCGGGCAGGACGCGCTACGGCCCCTTCCTCTCCGGTCTGCGCGATCTCAAGGTGGGGGACTACGTGGTGCACGTGGACCACGGCATCGGTCAGTTCGTGGCCCTGCGCTCGGTGGGCGGGGACGGCTCCGGCGCGGGCGGCCTGCCGCCGGTGCTGCGCGAGCTGGGGAGCCAGAGCGCTGCCGCCGAGACCGAGGTGATGGAGATCGCCTACGCCAGCGGCAAGCGGCTGCTCCTCCCTCTCTCGCGCATCGACCAGGTGCAGAAGTACAGCGGCATCGAGGGGGTGGCCCCCCGCCTCGACCAGCTCGGCGGCACGTCCTGGAACCGCACCAAGGCGCGGGTGAAGAAGGGGATGCGCGACATGGCCGGCGAGCTGCTCAAGCTCTACGCCGAGCGCCAGGTGGCCCGCGCGCCCGCCCTGCCGGCGGACACCGACCTGCTGCACCAGTTCGAGGCAGCCTTCGCCTACGAGGAGAGCCCGGACCAGCTCGAGGCCATCGCCACCATCCGTGAGGACCTCCAGCGCGAGCGCCCCATGGACCGGCTGCTGTGCGGCGACGTGGGCTACGGCAAGACCGAGGTCGCCATGCG
>DATARR010000109.1:0-18989 GCA_036264085.1 Thermoanaerobaculia bacterium
AGTTTTTTCTTCGGACCCTGGGGATATGCCGTGCTCGGAGTCATCAGCTCTCTTTCGATGTTGGTCAGATTCCTCTGGGGTTTACCTAAAGATTTCCCGATGTTTTTCGCGGCTCTGGCGTTTATATTCTTGTGGATAGCCGCTTACCAAAGAGAAGCTGAGAAAGCGATCCTTGAGCTCCAGGCGAGAGTCGCAGCGCTGGAAGCCAAGGGCGTCGGGCGGTGAGGGGATTGGAGGTGTTCGCATGATCCGCATCTGTGTCGCCGGCGCGACCGGCTGGGTGGGACGCAGCCTGGTGCCGGAGATCGTGGCCGCGCCGGACCTCGAGCTGGTGGGCGCGGTCTCCCGTACCGCCCAGGGAAAGACGCTGGGCGAGGCGCTCGGCCTTCCCGATCTGCCCCTGCGGCTGCTGCGGATAACCGGCAGCGTGGAGGAGGCGCTCGCCGCGGAGACGGACGTGCTGATCGATTACACCAGCCCGGAGAGCGCGAAGGCGAACGTGCTCCAGGCGATCGCTCGCAAGGTGCACGTCGTCATCGGCACCTCAGGGCTCAACGACGACGATTTCCGGGAGATCGACGAGGCGGCCCGGCGTCACGGCGTGGGAGTGCTGGCCGCGGGCAACTTCGCCATCTCGGCGGTGCTGCTCCAGCACTTCGCGGTGATCGCTGCGAGGTACATGCCGAGCTGGGAGGTGATCGATTATTCGGACGCCGGCAAGCCGGACGCGCCGAGCGGCACGACGCGCGAGATCGTGCACCGGCTGGCCAAAGTCCGCGCGCCCGAAGTGGCGATCCCCATCGGCGAGACGCAGGGTTTTCCCGCGGCGCGCGGCCTCACGCTGAACGGTACGCAGATCCACTCCATCCGCCTGCCGGGCTATGTCATCGCCGCCGAGGTGATCTTCGGCAAACCGAACGAGCTCCTGTCGCTGCGCTACACGGGCGGCAGCGGCGCCGAGCCCTACGTGGACGGCACGCTGCTCGCCGCTCGGCGGGTGGGTGGCTTCGTGGGGCTCCGGCGGGGGCTCGATCAGGTGCTGGATCTCGCCTGACATCCCCGGGTTGCACCCGGGGCTACGGGAACGCCGCCCTGCGGGCTGGGGATGTGGGCCTACCACGTCCGCCGCAGGGGGTGGGCCTCGGTGTTGAAGACGACGTGGTCGAGGTCGAGCGTTTTGTGGGGGGCGAAGAGGAGGTAGAGGTATTTGAGCGTCTCGGCCAGGAAGTAGCTCGGCATGAGGTCACCTTTTTCTTTGGTGGTCACGTCTTTGAGGACGGTGTAGCCGGCGTCGGTGCGGCAGTGGGCGACGAGCCCCTCGAAGAAAGTGCGGCCCATTTCGAGGTATCGCGGGTCCTTGGTGGAGTGGTAGAGGTAATAGGCTGATTCCATGATCTCGGGGCGCAGAGGATAGCCCGGCTCCTTCACCTGCATCGTCCGGTAGTCGAGGACCTCGGGCTCGATTCCTTTCAGGTTCCACATCTTGTAGGACGAGGCTTGGAGGCGCCGCGCGCGGCCGAGGTCGCCGCCGAGGGCCAGGACGGCGGGGAGGAAGGCGTGCAGGGACCCCCATTCGGTGGCCGTGCGCTGGCCCGTCTCCATGTCCACCTGCCCGTACCAGAGGCCCGTGGGAACGTCGTCCGCCAAGTGCTTATTGAGGGCGCGCACGCTCTCCCGCCACATGTTGGCGCAGTCCGGGTCGCCGAAGAGGCGCGAGCATTTCAAAAGGTATTCGTAGTAAGAGTCGATGCCGCCGCCCACGTGGCTGGCGCGGCTGATCCATTGGCCGGTCTCGACGTCGATCTCCTCGCCGACGAGGCCGATTTTCGAACGCCGCTTGTAGAGCTGGACGACGGCGTTCTTGGCCTTGTCGTAGAAGACCGGGTTCTTGGTGAGCTTCGAGAGAGTGCCGAATTCGAGGAGGAGCGTGCCGATCTCGGCGGGGTTGGAATGGGTGCCGGAGGTCTTGCCCGTCTTGAGGTTGACGTACATGTAGGGCATGCCCGTGGGAGAGTTGAAGACGGGCAGGAGCCGCTTTCCAAGGTCGTCGGCGAGCCGCAGCAGGCGTGGATCGCCGGTCATCTGGTAGCCCGAGAGGAGACCTCCGAGGAGGCGGATGGTGACCTCGAAATTCTTCACCGGGACGTCCTTGTCGAACGAAAGCTTGTCGACGATCAGGGCCTTCGCCTTCTCGGCCTCGTCCTTGAATCCCAGGAGGAGCAGGGTGTCCAGGGAGTCCACCGGGGTCATGAGGACGGGCTCGCCGTACCAGTCGCGGGTCGTCCTGCTCAAGGGTTTGAGCTCATCGTGGCCCCACGCGTACTGCTCGTAGGCATGCCAGGAGTAGAGGAGCTCGGCGCGCACCCGGTCGGCCATCTCCGTGCGGTTCACGGCAGCGGGGTGCGAGGAGGGAGGAACGGCGGCCTGGCCTCCGGACAGGAGGAGCAGGAAGGCGGAGAGGAGGACGCTGATCTTCATGAGGCCCATTCTATTCGCCGGCATCGGGAGGTGAGGGGATCGGCGCGCACGATCGTTCTCTTCTTCGAGCCCGGCGCGAAGGGCGCCGGATGAAACGAAAACCCAGCCTGCCGTGCGATGACGCGTCCCAGACGGCGAGCCTGGTGGTGCGCCAGATTCCCGACGGCGTGACGCTGGTCTCCGCCTCCGGGACCACCTACCCCGTCGTCCCCGCCAACTGAGCCGCTCCTCCCCGGGAGCGCCGGTCTCGCCGGCGCTCCCGCGTTTTCCCCCCGCAATTCTCCCGCCGCTGATTCCAGGGAATAGAGTCATGTTGCATTGGGCGGAGGGCAATCATGACGACATCGACTACATCTGAACCGATCGACCCCCAGGTCCGCATCGGTCACGTCCATCTCAAAGTCGCGGACGTCGAGCGGGCGCTCGACTTCTATTGCGGCGTGCTCGGCTTCGAGCTGACTCAGCGCTTCGGCGCGAGCGCGGCGTTCATCTCGGCGGGCGGCTATCACCATCACATCGGGCTCAACACCTGGGAGAGCCTGGGCGGCTCGCCGCCACCTCCGGGCACGACGGGGCTCTACCATCTCGCCATCCTCTATCCCACGCGCGCCGCCCTGGGCGATGCCTTGCGGCGGCTGATCGCGGCGGGCATCCAGCTCGACGGCGCAGCCGACCACGGCGTGAGCGAGGCGCTCTATCTCCGCGACCCCGACGAGAACGGCGTGGAGCTGTACTGGGACCGGCCCCGCGAGGCGTGGCCGCGCACGGCGGACGGCGAGCTCGCGATGTACACCCGCCGGCTCGACCTGGAGGGTCTGCTCGCCGCGTCGGCGGACCTCACTCCAGCGCGTCCAGCTTCCGCAGCGACGGAATCTTCCAGGCCGTGACACCCACCACGCCCAGCGTCATCAGTCCGCCGAAAATCACGGAATTCACCGCGCCCAGAAGCCGGGCGGCGACGCCGGACTCGAACGAGCCGATCTCGTTGGACGAGCCGATGAAGATCTGATTCACCGCCGAGACGCGCCCCAGCAGCCGCTCCGGCGTGCGCAGGGTGAGGAGGGTCGAACGGATCACGACGCTGACCATGTCGAGCATGCCGCTCGCGGCGAGGAGCGCCAGCGACAGCCAGAACGACTTTGAGAGCGCGAAGAAGATCCAGCAGAGCCCGAACCCCGCGACGCAGAGGAAAAGCGCCGGCCCCGCACGCCGCAGGCTGCGGTGCGCCAGGAAGACGGACATCAGCACGGCGCCTGCGGCCGGGGCGGCGCGCAGGACGCCGAGGCCCTCGGGTCCGACGCGCAGGATCTCGGAGGTGAAGATGGGGAGCAGCGCCGTGGCGCCGCCGAACAGCACGGAGAAGAGGTCGAGCAACTGCGCGCCCAGCAGCTCCGGCTGAGTGAGCAGGAAGCGGATGCCGATCGTAAGGTTTTCGCCGATGCTCCCCTCCCGCGGGGCGACGGGCCGGCGCGTGTAGCCGATGCGAGTGAAGAGAATCCAGCCGGTGAGGCAGAGCACCGCCTCCGTGACGTAGGCCGCGCGGGCGCCCGAGAAGCCATACAGGACGCCGCCTAGCGCCGGCCCCACGACGGCGGCGAACTGCCAGAGCGACGAGCGCCAGGCCACGGCGTTGGCATAGGTTTCGCGGGGCACGATCTCGGCGCCCAGTGCGGTACGGGCCGGCTGGAGGAAGCTGCGCGCGAGGCCGCTGACGAACACCACCGCATAGATCGGCCATACCCGGCCGCCCGCCAGCACCGCCGGCCGCAGCGTGTAGCCGAGCAGCACGACCGCGGCGAGCGTCTGGACGCCGGTCGAGACCAGGGACAGGAGCTTGCGGTCGTGCCGGTCGGCGACGTGGCCCGCGTAGAGAGCGGCGCCGATGAACGGCAGCGCCTCGGCCAGCCCGACGAAGCCGAGCGACAGAGGGTCGCGGGTCAAGGCATAGACCTGCCATGCCACCACCGTCGCCTGGATCTGTGTCCCGAGCGTCAGCGCCACCATGCTGGCGACGTACCAGAGGAAGCTCGGATTGCGCAGGGAGACGTAGGGATCAGGTCGCGGGGTCATCGTCGGCTCGCTTGGGCGGGGGGATGATAGCGGGGCGGATGGCGGAGGACAACCTCGGGTGGGTCGAGGGGTTTGAGATTTGTCCGTGCTTGACCCTGCAATTGACGGCGTGCTAAGCTTTTTTTGATCATTCGACCAAGGAGGTCCTCTGTGGCTCGATCACTCCTTCGCGACGTCACAAAGATTTTGTCCGTGATCGCGGTTTTGACCGCGACCGCAGCGGCGGCCCAGGACCAACCCGCCGCCAGCACGGCGAAATCCGAAGCCACGTGGCATTTTGCGGTCTCCGGTGACTCCAGGAATTGTGGCGACGTCGTGATGCCCGCCATCGCCGTCGAGGTAAAGAAGCAGGATGCCGCGTTTTATTGGCACCTGGGCGATTTTCGCTGGATCTACAACATCGACGAGGACATGGAATGCGGGCCGGACCACCTGGATGGATTCACCGGCCACATCAGGTACGGCCTCAGTGCCTGGAAGGACTTTCTCGCGAATCAGGTCGCGAGCTTCGGCTCGACGCCCGTCTTCCTGGGGATCGGCAACCATGAAATGATCTTCCACCTGGACCGCGAGGATTTCTTGAGCCAGTTCGCCAACTGGCTGGATTCGCCTGTCCTCCGGGCACAAAGGCTCAAGGACGATCCCGAGGGTCACAATCCACATTCATACTACCACTGGATCGATCGAGGGATCGATTTCATCAACCTCGACAATGCATCCAATGAACTCGGTGATACACAGATGAAGTGGTTCCGGAGCCTCGTCGCCAGGGATCTGGCGGACGCGAGCGTCAAGACACTGGTGGTGGGCATGCACGAGGCGCTTCCCGACAGCCTCTCGTTCTCTCATAGCATGAGCGAGTCCTCTGCCGGCGTCAAAACGGGCAGGGAGGTCTACAACACGCTCCTGGACGCGCAGAACAAAGCTGGCAAGCACGTTTACGTGCTCGCCAGCCATTCTCATTATTACGCCGACAACATATACGACACGGTTTTTTGGCGAGGGCATGGGGGCGTGCTGCCCGGCTGGATCGTCGGCACCGCCGGCGCGCATCGGTACGTTCTGCCGGATTCCGTGCAGCCGGGGCCGCACGCTCGCACCAACGTTTACGGCTACCTTCTGGCCACGGCGCATGCGGGTGGCGCCGAGGATGGGGTCATCGAGTTTACCTTCGTCGAGGTCCATCCGGAGCAGGTGCCGAAAGAGGTCGCGGCCCGGTTCGACACCGGCTTCGTCGCCTGGTGCTTTGCGAACAATCGCGATCCTGACTACAAAAAGCCCCGTTGTCAAAGGAAGCCTGGGTGATTCATTGACATGCCTCAGCGCAGCACGCCCAGCCGCTGGGAGAGCAGCGCCGCCTCAGCCAGGAGGAGCCCGGCCAGCAGTGTGGCGGCGCCCAGGGCCGGGCGGCGCAGGGAGGCGGGGAGCCAGCGGGCAGCCAGGAACAGGAGGGCGGCCGCGCCCAGGGTGAAGGCCGCGGGTCCCCCCCACAGCGCCCGGGCGAGCCGCGCCGGGAGCAGGAGGACGTAGAGCGGCAGGGCGCCGCCGGCGAAAGGAGCGAGGAGAGGCAGGCCGGGGGCGAGCGTCTCCGCGGCGGCGAGGGAGACGAGGAGGCGCAGTCCGGTGAGGACCAGCATGGGGATCAGGGTGCTCTCCGGGCCTTCGCCGATCCGCATCAGCTCACCGGCCAGGGAGGCCACCAGCAGGAAGGCCAGGCCGAAGCCGGCGGCGAGCCGCCAGGCGGCCGGCTCGAAGCTGCGCCCGGCTCCGGCGACGACGAGGTCCACGAGGGCCAGGGCCGCGAGCAGCACCGCCAGCAGCATGCCAAGCGGGGAGGCGCTCAGGGGGTAGAGGGCCTGCACCAGGGCGGCGTCGGGATTGCGGTCGGCATAGGCGAAGGCGGCGAGGGCGCCGGTCGCCAGCAGCGGCAGGAGGGCGATGGCCCACGCTCTGAGGCGTTGGCGGCGCGTGGGCTCCAGACCGGCGAGCCGCCAGGGCACCACCGCCTGCGCCCCCCAGGCGAGCAGCATCCAGCCGAGCAGCAGACTGTCAAGCACGTTCACTCCAGCCGATCCGCTTCAGGCCCTGGGACTCGCCGAGGCGCGCCAGCAGCTCGCGAACCGTCGCGCCGTCGGGCGGCACCGGCCAGTCGGGCGCGATCTCGGCCAGGGGCTCGAGCATGAAGCGGCGCTCGCGCAGGCGGGGGTGGGGAAGGGTCAGCTCCGGTGCGTCCGACCGGCGGCCGCCATAGAGGAGGACGTCGACGTCCAGGGGACGGGGACCGAAGCGCACGGCGAGCGCCGGGGGCAGACGGCCGGCGGCGAGCTCCAGGGCCTTGGCGAGGGCGAGCACCGCCTCCGGCTCCAGCGCCGTGTGGGCCACGGCGGCGGTGTTCAGGAAATCCGGCTGGGCGACCGGCGAGAGGGGAGCGCTGCGGTAGAGGGAGGCGATGCGCAACGGGCCCAGGGAGGCCTCGAGATGACGGAGAGCCCGGGCCAGCGTCCGCTCGACGGTACCGGGATCGCCAACGTTGGCGACATTGCCCCCGAGCGCCAGCGCGACGGGAGAGGTGCCGGCGCGGCGCTCAGTCCTCGTCGTCGATGTCCTCCTCTTCCTCCTCGGCGTCGCCGGCCACGGCGAGGTCCTCTTCGGCAAGGTCCGGTCCCACGAGCTCGTCATCGCCGATATCCTCGACCGGCTCTTCGTCCACGATGTCGAGAGGCTTGGCGACGACATCCGCCTTCCGCTTGCGACGGGAAGCCTGGCTGGCGGTCGGCTCGGAGCTCGAGGCGTCCTTCTGGTTGGCCCCGCACTTCGGGCAGGTGGGCTCGGATTTTCCGAGATCATAGAACTTCGTGCCACAGTTGTAGCACTCGAATTTGGTTCCCAGCTTCAGCTCAGGCATGGCACACTCCCGCCCCTCGGAGGGGCCGGTTTTCAGAGGGCGGTGAACGTAGCATCCGCTTGGGAGCGTGTCAACGGCCCCGCGCCTTGCGTCCGGAAGAAAAGGCGGGATAGGATCGTTCTTCGCTATGGGCCGCTGACTCGCCGCCTCGCCGGAAATCTATGAAATATCCAGTCGCGATCCTGTTGCTCGCTCTCGCCGTCGCCATCCCCGCCGGACCGGCCTTCGCGGCCCGGGAGAAGGCGCCTCCCGATCCCATGGCTCCCGGCCTCTCCGGCCCGGACCGTCTCTCCGCCCTGGTCGAGCGCGTCAAGCTCGAGCAGCGGCAGCTCAAGACTCTGGAGGCCCGCTTCACCCAGCAGCAGGAGAGCTCCATGCTGACGGCGCCCGAGGCGTCCAAGGGGGTCTTCTCCTACGCCGCTCCCGACAAGGTGCGCTGGGAGTACGCCAGCCCAAGCCCGATCACGGTGGTGATCCGCGGCGATCAGATGACCACCTGGTACAAGGACCTCAAGCGGGCCGAGACGCTGAAGATCGGGCGCTACTCCAATCAGATCTTCAAGTACCTGGGGGCGAGCGGCAGCCTGCAGACGCTCCTCGAGTACTTCACGGTGCGGCTGAAGCTGCCTGAGAAGAAGGGCGATCCCTACCGCATGGAGCTGCTGCCCAAGTATCAGCGCATCGCCAAGCGGCTCAAGTCGATGACCCTGTGGATCGACGGCGAGACCTTCTTCCCCGCCCGGCTCAAGTACGTGGAGGCGGACGGCGACTCGATCGAGTACCAGTTCACCGACTTCAAGCGCAACGCGCCGATCCCCGAGGAGCGGTTCGTGCTGAAGCTCCCGCCGGGGGTCGAGAACCACACGATCGACCTGTCGCGCGAGGGGAGCTCGAAGTCGAAGCCGTGAAGGGGGCGATCCCCGCCTCATGCCCCTGACCTTCGAAATCCTCGCCACCGACGGCGAGGCCCGCCGGGGCCGGCTGACCACGCCGGACGGTGTGGTGGAGACGCCGGCGTTCATGCCGGTCGGCACGCTGGGGGCGGTCAAGGGCGTCACGCCGCAGGAGCTGGAGGCGGCCGGCGCCTCGATCCTGCTCTCCAACCTCTACCATCTCGCCCTGCGGCCGGGAGTCGACACGGTCGAGCGGCTGGGCGGCCTGCACGCCTTCGCCGGCTGGCGGCGACCCATCCTCACCGACAGCGGCGGTTTCCAGGTGTGGAGCCTGGGCGGGCTGCGCACCGTGGACGCGGACGGCGTGACCTTCCGCAGCCACCTGGACGGCTCCGCTCTGCGCTTCACTCCCGAGGGCGTGGTGAGCCTGCAGGAGAGGATGGGCGTCGACGTCGCCATGGTGCTCGACGAGTGCACGGCCTGGCCGGTCGAGCGGCCGGCGGCCGCGTCGTCGTGGGAGCGCACCCTGGCGTGGGCCCGCCGCGCGCGGTCGGCGTCGAAGGGAGGGCCGGGCGGCCTCTTCGGCATCGTCCAGGGGAGCGTCTATCCCGACCTGCGGGCGCGGGCGGCGCGGGAGCTCGCGGCGCTCGATTTCGACGGCTACGCCATCGGCGGCGTGGCGGTGGGGGAGCCGCTGGCCGAGCGCCGGGCGGTGGTGGAGTGGACGGCGCCCGCGCTGCCGGCGGACCGGCCCCGCTATCTGATGGGCGTGGGCTATCCTGAGGACATCGTTCACGCCGTCGCCAGCGGGGTGGACCTCTTCGACTGCGTGCTGCCGGCCCGCAACGCCCGCCACGGCGTCCTCTTCACCCGCCGGGGGACGCTCAAGATCAAGAACGCCCGCTTCAAGGACGACCCGCTCCCCCTCGACGAGGAGTGCGGCTGCCCGGCGTGCGCGCGGACCTCGCGCGCCTTCCTCCACCACCTGTTCCGCTGCGGCGAGCTGACCGCCCCGGTCCTCGCCACGCTGCACAACGTCCGCTATTACCTTGACTTCATGGCCGAGATCCGGCAGGCTATCGAACTCGGTGCGTTGACGGACAGGCTCGCCCGCCGAACCACTGGCGAAGACTCGCCGGAGAGGCCCCTGGGGGGCCTCCCGGTTTCTTCCGATCCCCGTGAGCAACGGAGCAATTGAAGGCAGGGAACCCTGCCAGGGTTTGTGCGCATGAATCCAGATTTCAGCCTTTTGGGCCCTTCGACGGCCCTCGCCCTGCAGTCCTCCTCCGGTCCCTTCGGGATGCTCGGGGGATTCATCCCCATGATCCTCATCTTCGTCATCTTCTACGTCGTCCTGATGCTGCCCATGCAGAAGCAGCGCAAGGCGTTGGCGGCGATGATCGAGAACCTGAAGAAAGGGGACAAGGTGGTCACCTCGGGCGGCATCTTCGGCGAGGTGACGGCGGTGGAGGGGCCGACGGTGATGCTGCGCATCGCCGACAACGTCCGCGTCCGGATCGCCAAGTCGGCGATCACTGGCCTCGAGGGCACCGGCGAGAAAGCCGATAAAGCCGACAAGAGCGATAAAGGGAGCACCTCATGAAACGACCTCTTCTCTGGCGGGGGATCCTGATCCTGGCGGTGGCCCTCGTCGCCGCGGCGCTGGCCTACCCGCCGCAAAAGAAGCTCAACCTGGGCCTCGACCTGCGGGGCGGCATGCACCTCCTGCTGCAGGTCCACACCGAGGACGCCCTGCGCGCGGAGACCGACTCCGACAGCGCCCGCCTGGTCGATCAGGCCAAGGAGAAGGGCATCACCGGCCTCAAGGTGCGGCGCACGGGAGACTCGACGTTCGTGATCTCCGGTGCCACCCCCGACCAGCGGAGCACCCTCAGCGACCTCGCCCAGCGCTACATCCCCCGCTGGCAGACCTCGCAGTCGGGTGACGACCTGGTCTTCCGCATGAGCCAGACCGCGGTCAACGAGGTGCGCACCGGTGCCGTCAACCAGGCGAAGACGACGATCGACAATCGCATCAACCAGTTCGGCGTCACCGAGCCGGTGATCCAGCCCACGGCCACCGGCTACCGCATCGTCGTGCAGCTCCCCGGCGTCGACGATCCCGAGCGCGTGCGGCGGCTGATCAAGAACACGGCCTTCCTGGAGTTCCGGGTGGTCAAGGTCCCCAAGGGCGGTGGCGGTGCCAACAGCCGCGAGGAGATCCTCGCCAACCTCGGCGGCCAGCTCCCGGACGACCTCGAGATCCTCGAGGGCGACCGGCTGCAGAACAACGTCGTGGTCGGCAAGGCCTATTACGGGGTGGAGAAGCGGCGCACGGTCACCGGCCGCGACCTCTCCAACGCCAGCCCGGGGCACGATCAGTTCGGCCGGCCGAGCGTCGAGTTCACGCTCAACCCCGCCGGTGCCCAGGCCTTCGGCGAGCTGACCGGCAAGAACGTGGGCTACGGTCTCGCCATCGTCCTCGACGGCCGCGTCGTCTCGGCGCCGGTGATCAACTCGCGCATCACCGACCGCGGCCAGATCGAGGGCAACTTCTCCCAGCAGGAGGTGCAGGACCTGGTGACGGTGCTGCGCTCGGGCGCGCTGCCCGCCAGCATCACCTACCTGGAGGAGCGCACGGTGGGCCCGTCGCTCGGCCGCGACTCGATCCGCGACGGCGTGCGCGCCGGTGTCGTCGGCACGCTGCTGGTCATCCTCACCATGCTGATCTATTACAAGCTGTCGGGCGTCAACGCCGTCGCGGCGCTGGTGCTCAACATCCTCATCCTGTTCGGCGGCATGGGCCTGTTCCATTCGACGCTGACGCTGCCCGGCATCTTCGGCATCATCCTGACCATCGGCATGGCGGTGGACGCGAACGTCCTGGTCTTCGAACGCATCCGTGAGGAGATGCGCGCCGGCCGCACGGTGCGCTCGTCGATCGATCAGGGCTTCGACCGCGCCTTCTCTTCGATCATCGACACTCACGTCACCACCATGGTCTCGGCCCTGCTGCTCTTCCAGTTCGGGACCGGTCCGATCAAGGGGTTCGCGATCACGCTGTTCATCGGTCTTCTCGCCTCCCTGTTCACCGCGGTCTTCGTGAGCCGCTGGCTCTTCGACCTCGTGCTCTCGCGGCGCAAGGTTCAGAAGCTGTCGATCTGAGGGCGCCGTCCGCGCGACCGTAAGGAGCACAAACCATGCAAATCCTGCACGATACTCACATCGACTTCATGAAGTACCGCCGGTTCTGGATCATCGTGTCCTTCATCCTGGTGTTCGTGGGGTTCTATTCGATCTTCGGGCCGCACAAGCTCAACCTCGGCATCGACTTTGCCGGTGGCACGCAGATCACCCTCGGTTTCCGCCAGCGGCCGGACGTCGACCGCATCCGCCAGGTGCTGGAGCAGGAGGGGATGCACCAGGAGGGGATCGTACGCGTCGGCAAGGACACGGAAAATCAGGTGATGATCAAGACCGCGGCGGCCAAGGGAACGGAGGAGGGGAGCCGCGACCGCATCGTCGCCGCCTTGAGCCGCACCTTCAACCCGGGGCAGAAGGGCCTGGACCTCAACGAGGTGGGGAGCGACGCGCTGGCGCAGCTCCTCGTCCAGGCCGATCCCGACCACGTGGGCGCCCAGGGGCCTGAGGCGGCCCGCGCGCACTACGGCCCGATCGCCAGCACCATCTACAAGGAGCGGCAGAAGAACGGGATCTTCACCAGTATGGACCGCATCCTCCACCTGCCGGGCGTCTCACCGGCCGTGGCCGCGGCCCTGCAGCAGGGCACCTACCTCGGAAACTTCGCCGTGCTGGGCGTCGAGAACGTCGGCCCGCAGGTGGGCAGCGAGCTGCGCCGGCAGGGCTTCTGGGCGGTGATCCTGTCGCTGGTCGCGATGCTGATCTACATCGGCTTCCGCTTCGAGATGCGCTTCGGCATCGGCGCCATCATGGCCTCGGTGCACGACGTGATGGTGACGCTGGGCCTCTTCACCCTGCTCGGCTACGAGTTCAACCTGACGACCATCGCCGCCTTCCTCACCCTCATCGGCTACTCGACCAACGACACGGTGGTGATCTTCGACCGCGTGCGTGAGAACATGCGGAAGAGCCGCCGCAAGCCGCTGATCGAAGTGATGAACGAGAGCATCAACGAGACGCTGTCGCGGACCATCATGACCGGTGGTCTGACCTTCCTCACCGTGCTGGCGGTGTTCATCCTCGGCGGCGACGTGCTGCGCGGTTTCGCCTTCGTCATGGTGGTGGGCATCATCGTCGGCACCTACTCGTCGATCTACGTGGCGAGCCCGTTCGCGCTGCTGTGGGAGAGCCTGTTCGGCGTCAACGGCAAGTGGCGCAAGGGCAAGCCGGGGGCGCTCTCCCGGGGCGGAGCTCCGGAGCGGGAGCGCAGCGCGCCGCGTTCCGTACCCGCGGACGGCGAGATGCCGCCGACCCCCGCCCGCCGGCCGCGGCCGGCGCGGCGCCGGGCGTAGGGTTTCCCCTGGGAGCGCCGGCGTCCCGCCGGCGCGGATCGGACGGATCGGACGGATCGGACGGATCCGTCCGATCGGTGGCCGCCGGTCCCAGGGGAATCCAACCCACCCTTCCACCCTTATAATGTAGAACCCGCCGCGAGCTCCTCTCGCGCGGGGAGACGCCATGCCCCTCGCCAAGAGCCTGCGACCGCCCGTTCCCCCGCCGGGAGTGGTGCGCTTCGAAGAGGTCCTCTCCTGCATCTCCGAGCACGGGCGCGCCGTCGATCCCGGCTTCCTGCGCGCCGTCTACGACTTCTCGGCCGAGATGCACAAGGATCAGATCCGCCGCTCCGGCGAGCCGTACATGACCCATCCGCTCAACGTCGCCTGGCTGCTGGCCGACCTCAAATTCGATCAGACCTGCGTCGCCGTCGGCCTGCTCCACGACGTCCTGGAGGATACCCTCACCGATCGCGAATCGCTGGAGAAGGAGTTTGGCGCCGAGGTCACCGAGCTGGTGGACGGCGTCACCAAGATCGGCCGCCACGAGTACGTGCGCCGCGACGAGGCCCAGGCCGAGACCTTCCGCAAGATGATCCTGGCCTCGGCCAAGGACATCCGCGTGATCGTCGTCAAGCTCGCCGACCGGCTGCACAACATGGAGACCCTGGAGCACATGCCGGCGGAGTCGCGGCGGCGGATCTCGCGCGAGACGCTGGAGATCTACGCGCCCATCGCCCATCGCCTGGGGATGGCGCGGGTCAAGGGGGACCTCGAGGACCTCGCCTTCTTCCACCTCTATCCGCACCAGTTCGCCGAGCTCTACTCCAAGATCACCGAGAAGATGAAGGTGGGCCAGGCCGCCACCGACCGCATCCGCGAGCGGCTGGCGAAGAGCCTGGAGGCGGCGGGCATCGACGCCGAGATCAGCTTCCGCGTCAAGCGCTACTACTCGATCTACGAGAAGCTGCGCCGCCAGGGGATCGACATCTCCCAGCTCTATGACTTCCTCGCCTTCCGCATCGTCACCGGCAGCCTCAAGGACACCTACGCCGCGCTCGGCGTCGTGCACCAGAACTGGCGCCCCATCCCGGGCCGGTTCAAAGACTACATCGCGATGCCCAAGCCCAACCTCTATCAGTCGCTGCACACGACGACGGTGGGCGATCAGGGCCAGCCGTTCGAGGTGCAGATCCGCACCCGCGACATGGACCTGGTGGCGGAGGAGGGGATCGCGGCCCACTGGCGCTACAAGGAGGGGAAGGCCGAGCCGCTGGCGAGCGATCCCAACATCGTCTGGCTGCGGCAGCTCCTGGAGTGGCAGAAGGAGGTGCAGGACCCGCGCACCTTCCTCACCACTCTCAAGGTGGACCTCTATCCGGACGAGGTCTACGCCTTCACCCCCAAGGGCGAGGTCTTCTCCTTTCCGCGCGGCGCCACACCGCTCGACTTCGCCTACCGGGTGCACACCGACCTCGGCCATCACTGCGCCGGCTCGCGGGTGAACGGCAAGCTCGTGCCCCTGCGCACGCCGCTGCAGAACGGCGACATGGTCGAGGTGCTCACCAACCCGTCGCGCACGCCCAGCCGCGACTGGCTCAACCTGGTGGTCACCTCGCGGGCCAAGAGCAAGATCCGGCAGTGGCTCAACACCCAGCAGAAGCAGCGGGCGATGGAGATCGGCCGCCGCCTCTTCGACAAGGAGCTGCGGAAGTTCGGCCTGTCGTTGCGCAAGGTGACGGATGCGTCCGACTTCGCGGTGTATCTCCAGTCCGAGGGGCTCTCCAAGCTGGAGGACCTCTACAGCCGCATCGGCTTCGGCAAGACCGAGCCGCGCCACGTGCTGGAGCGGGTGGTGGGGCAGGAGAAGCTGGCCGAGACCCCCGAGAAGCCGGGCCGCCTGCGCCAGGCGGTGAACACGGCGGTCAACAAGATCCTCCCCTTCGGCGGCGCCACCGGCCCCATCACCGTCAAGGGGCATGGCGACCTGCTGGCCTATCTCGCCAAGTGCTGCAACCCCCTGCCGGGCGAGGACATCGTGGGCTACATCACCCGCGGCCGGGGCGTCTCGGTCCACCGCGTGGACTGCCCCAACGTCCAGAACCTGCTCTACAACCCGGAGCGGGAGATCGAGGTGCGCTGGGATCAGCAGAAGAACGACGTCTACCAGGTGTCGCTGCTGATCGAGGTCGAGGACCAGCAGGGGATGCTGGCCCGGCTCACCGACGCCATCACCCGCGCCGGCAGCAACATCAACTCCATGGAGGCGGACACCCACGAGACCGGGCGGGCCTCGATCAGCATCGTCTGCCAGCTCCGCGACCGCAAGCACCTCGACAAGCTGCTCAAGGAGGTGCGCTCGATCGCCGGCGTGCTGCGGGTGAACCGCCGCACGAGCGGTGGCGTGGGCACGCACCTCGAAGCGCTGGGGTGAGCCTCGCGCCGGCAGCGGCGGGGCTGCCGCCGGCGCAGGCGAGTCTTTCGCCGGCGCGGGCGGGGCCGCCGCCAACGCTGGCGAGACGTTCGCCAATGCCGGCGGGGCTGCCGCCGATACTGGCGAGACGTTGGCCGATGCCGGCGGGGCTGCCGCTGATGCTGGCGAGACGTTCGCCGATGCCGGCGAGACTGCCGCCGATGCTGGCGAGACGTTCGCCGGCAGTGGCGGGGCTGCCGCCAACGCCGGCGAGGCGTTCGCCGGCAGTGGCGGGGCCTTCGCCAACGGCGGCGAGAGAGCCGCCTGCACCGGCGGGCTCCTCCCCGGCGCGGGCCGAGCTCCGGCCCGGGACAGCGCAGAGACAGCAGGGAGATGCTGGTCTATGGGCTCGACCGGGGAACCTACCTGCAGACACGACGACCTCCACCCCCGCGGGGCGGTCATCGAGCTGCTGCTTGACGGGAAGGATCGAAAACCGGGGAAAGGGATTCGAGAGGCCGGCCTACTTGGCGGTCCCGGTCTCCGGCGGGCTCCACTTGCGGGCCGGCGCCTTGACCACCTTGCCGCTGCGCAGGCAGCGGGTGCACACCCGGATATGGCGCACGCCGCCTTCGACCTTGGCCCGCACCCGTTGCAGGTTGGGCTCCCAGGTGCGGGAGGTCACGTTGTGCGCGTGGCTGACGTTGCGGCCGAAGGTCGTGCCCTTGCCGCAGATCTCGCATTGCTTGGCCATGTTCGTCTCTCCTTGGTCTTCCTTGCCGAACCCCGAAGGGCAGGGTAAGATAGCAGAAACTCTGAGCGATCTCAAGCAGTCGGGAAGGTAGGGCTTCATCATGCGTTTCTGGGTTCTTGCCTGGCGAAGCGACGGCACGGCCGCGGGAACGGAACCGCTGGCGCACGTCGAGAGCGATCCGGCCGCTCTCTCCTCCCTCACGCTGACGCCGGCCGGCCCGCGAGCTGTGGGTGCTCCCCCTTGCACCGTAGGAGGCGGGATGGAGGTTGCCGCTTGCGGAGAGACTTTGCCTGGTGTAGAGTTGGCGAACTGGTCAATATAGCCATAGATGCATTGGCACCTTGACACGGGTGTTTTTTCCTGGTAGCTTCCAGCGAAGCTTTAAGTAACACCCGGTAAGTTGCCTTAAACGTAGGGCTTTGGGGAGTTCAAAACGTGCTCTTCTCCCGTGCGAAGAAGGGGGTCGTGGGCCTCGACATCGGCAGCTCCGCCATCAAGCTGGTGGAGCTGCGGGAGCGCAAGGGTGAGTTCCACCTGCAGCGCCTCGGCATCGAGCCGCTGTCGCCGGAGGCCATCGTGGACGGGTCGATCATGGACTCGTCGCTGGTGGTGGACGCCATCCACCGCCTGAATGACCAGACGAAGGTCAAGGGCACCAACTACGCCACCTCGCTCTCCGGCCACTCGGTGATCATCAAGAAGATCCAGCTCCCGGCGATGACCGAGGAGGAGCTCGGCAACTCCATCCAGTGGGAGGCGGAGCAGTACATCCCCTTCGACATCAACGACGTGCGGCTCGACTACGTGGTGCTGACCGAGGGCGAGCCCGGGCGGGACAACATGGAGGTCCTGCTCGTCGCCGTGAAGCGCGACAAGGTCAACGACTACGTCTCGGTGATCAGCCAGACGGGCAAGCAGCCGGCGCTGGTGGACGTCGACGCCTTCGCGGTGCAGAACGCCTACGAGGTGAACTACGAGATCGACCCGCGCAAGGTGGTGGCGCTGATCAACCTCGGGGCGGGGGTGACCAACATCAACATCCTGGCCCGCGGGACGACCGTCTTCTGGCGCGACATCTCCTTCGGCGGCAACCAGTTCACGGAGGCCCTGCAGCGCGAGTTCAACCTCTCGTTCGCGCAGGCGGAGGGGCTCAAGCAGGGCGAGTCGGTGGACCGCTACTCGCCGGCCGACGCCCGCCCGGTGCTCGACGCCGTGTCGGCGGAGATGGCGTCGGAGATCCGCAAGACGTTCGATTTCTTCTCGGCGACCTCGTCGGAGGGGCCGGTGGACGAGCTGGTGCTCTCGGGCGGCTGCGCGTTGACCCCCAATCTCCAGCAGGTGCTGCGCGAGCGGTTCCAGGTGCCGACGGAGCTGATGAATCCGCTGCGCCGGATCCAGTACAAGGAAAGCGATTTCGACGGCCACTGGTTGCAGTCGATCGCCCCGATGATGGCGGTCGCGGTGGGGCTGGGCATCCGGAAGGCGGGGGATTAGCCGATGATCAAGATCAACCTGCTCTCCGAGGGCAAGCGTCCGGCGGCGGTCCGCAAGAAGGCGGGCGGCGGCAGGTTCGAGGGCCGGGACCTCGGCCAGGTGATGCTGCTGGTGGGCGCGGTGGTGGGCCTGCTCGCCTTCGGGGTCGCCTATTGGTTGCAGAAGCAGAAGAACGACGCCAAGGAGGCGGAGGTGGCGGCGGCGCAGCACGAGGTCGACCAGTTGGCTTCGGTGATCAAGGAGGTCGACGACTTCAAGTCCAAGAAGGGCGAGCTGGAGCGCAAGATCGGGGTGATCAACGATCTCAAGGCCAATCAGCGCGGGCCGGTGCGGGTGATGGACTACGTCTCGCGGGCGCTGCCGGAGCTGCTCTGGCTCGACCAGATGGTCATGAAGGGGGACTCGCTCCATCTCGAGGGGCGCGCCTTCAACACCAACGCGGTCGCCAACTTCATCGACAACCTGGACAAGGTGCCGGAGTTCGCCGAGCCGACGCTGAAGAGCGCCGAGGCGCAGCAGGGCGGGGTCTACAAATTCGTGATCAATCTCAATTATTCGTTCGCCGGGCATGGCAAGCCGGGGACCGCGGGAGCCTCCCCCGGCACTCCGACGGCCGCGCCGAAGGCGAAATCTCCGAAGGCGCCGGTGAAGCCGGCGACGACGGGGTAGGGGGGCGAGCCCGTGGCGCTCAAGACGGGACTGGAAGGCAAGCCCTGGTACTTCGGCCTCGGGGCGGGCCTGTTTGTCGGCCTGCTGCTCTTCGCGGTGGGCTTCTGGCGCGCTCTCCAGCCGATGCGGGACGATTATGACCTCGAGGAGAAGAAGCTCTCCGAGCTGCAGAACAAGCTCCAGGAAGGGCGGGCGGCCAAGCAGGAGCTGCCGAAGTTCCGCGAGGAGGTGCGGCAGCTCGAGCTGGAGCTCGACAAGCTGCTGCGCATCCTGCCGGCGCGCCGCAACACGCCCGACCTGATGCGGCGCATCCGCTCGCTGGCCGAGCAGGGGGACTTCTCGCTGAAGAAGTTCAACCCCGGCACGCTGACCGACAAGGAGTTCTTCAGCGAGTGGCCGATCGAGGTCGACCTCGACGGCTCGTACCACAACCTGGCGCTGTTCTTCGACCGCATCAGCCGCTTCTCGCGGATCATCAACATCGAGGACATGACGGTCTCCGCGCTGCCGCCGGTGAAGAGCACCAAGGACCCCAACGCGGCCAACCCGCGCACCATCACCGCCCGCTTCATCGCCAAGACGTTCGTCTACAAGGAATCCGAGCCGGAGGACACGTCCAGCGCCAAGGACAAGGGCAAGGGGAAGGGCAAGCCGGCGGCGGGAGCGAAGGCGCCCGCGCAGCCGGCCGGAGAAGAGGGACCCGCGGCCCGCATCCGCTCGGGCGGCGCGGGACCGGGAGGAGGACCCGATTGATGCGTTTCCTGAAGTCATCGCGCTCGGCGGCCGTCGTGATCCTCGGTTTGGCGGTGTCCTGGGGGGCCTTCGCGCAGGCGAAGAA
>DATARR010000112.1:0-101296 GCA_036264085.1 Thermoanaerobaculia bacterium
CGATTGATTCATCAATACCTCCAACACCTCCACGGGGAGAGGCAGGTCTCCCCGGAGACGTTGCGCGCCTACGAGCACGACCTGACGTCCTTCCTCGAGTTCCTGGCCAAGGACTTCCTGGGCAAGGACCCGGCGGAGATCCGGCCCGGGGACGTGGACGCCCTCGCCGTGCGCTCCTTCCTGGCGGCGATGACGCGCCAGGGGCTGGCGAAGGCCAGCCAGGGGCGCACCCTCTCGGCCGTGCGCAGCCTCTTCCGCTTCGCCTGCCGCGAGGGGGTGCTGGCCGCCAACCCTGCCCAGGGGGTGCGCACGCCCAAGGTGCCGAAGACCCTCCCCCGCCACCTGCGGCCGGGCGAGGTCGAGAACCTCGTCGAGGCGCCGGCCGGCGACGAGCCGCTGGTGCGGCGCGACCGGGCGATCCTGGAGCTGCTCTACGCCGCGGGCCTGCGGGTCTCCGAGCTGGTGGGGCTCGACTGGACGGACGTCGACCTCAAGGCGCGGGTGCTGCGGGTGATGGGCAAGGGGAGCAAGGAGCGCATGGTCCCCTTCGGCCGGCCGGCGGCCGAGGCGCTGCGGCGCTGGCTGGAGGTCTGGGAGAGCGCGCGCAAGGCCCCGATGGGAGCGGACGACGCGGATAGCGCGGACGACGGCGAGCCGGTCTTCCTCGACACTCACGGCTCCCGCCTCGGCGTCCGCTCGGTGCGGCGGGTGATCGACCGCTGGGTGGACGCCGCGGCCGTGGCCCGCGGGGTCCACCCCCACACCCTGCGCCACACCTTCGCCACCCACCTGCTGGAGAACGGGGCCGACCTGCGGGCCATCCAGGAGCTGCTGGGGCACAGCTCGCTGTCCACGACGCAGAAGTACACCCACCTGGAGGTCGAGCGGCTGCTCTCGGTCTACCGCAGCGCCCATCCGCGGGCGCGGCGGGAGCAGGGGGAGTGACGCGAGCGATGCTGCGACGGTTCCCCTGCACGCCAGGCGGCAGCATCCTGCGCGGCCGGCGGCGCCTGCGGCTGCTGCTGGTGGGGCTTGCCGTGCTGATGCTGGCGGTGGCTCTGGCCGCCGGCGTGGCGCGGCGGATCGGCCCCGCCCTGGTCGCCCTCGCCGTGGCCCTCGTGCCCTGGACGGCCTGGCGGATGAGCGGCGACCTCGACCCGTTCTGGCTGGAGACGGGGGACGGCTGGCTCGGCGTCCAGATGCGCCGCCGCCGGGAGCGCTTCAACGTCGCCGGCTTTGCCGGCGCTCAAGGCAGGCGCCTGACGCCGGGCGAGATCGCTCACCTGGAGACGCTGGCCGCGAGCGGCGGGGTGGTGGCCGGGACGGGCGGCTTCGAGTCCCACCGGCTGGGGGAGTTCGATCTCTACGCCAGCGACCTCGCCCACGCGGTGCTGGTCGACCTCGGGGAGACGCGGCTGATCCTCACGCCGGACGATCCCGAGGGGTTCCTCGAAGCCCTCTCCTCCCCCTGATATACAATCCCCTCCCCATGGATACTTTCGCCTCCACCACCGTGCTCCTCGTCCGCCGCAATGGCCAGGTCTGCATGGCCAGCGACGGCCAGGTCACGATGAACAACAGCACCATCGTCAAGGGTGGTGCCAAGAAGATCCGCCGCGCCGGCAAGGGCAAGGTCCTGGTCGGCTTCGCCGGCGGCGGCGCCGACGCGCTGGCGCTCTATGCCCGCCTGGAATCGAAGCTCGAAGAGTTCAACGGCAATCTGGAGCGGGCCGTCGTCGAGCTGGCCAAGGACTGGCGCACCGACCGCGCCCTGCGCCAGCTCCAGGCCGTGATGATCGTCAGCGACAAGGAGAAGAGCTTCTTCGTCTCCGGCGTCGGCGAGCTGCTGCAGCCCGACGACGAGGACGGCGTGTTCGCCATCGGCTCGGGGGCCAACTACGCCCTCGCGGCCGCGCGGGCCCTGATGCGCCACACCCCCCTCTCCGCCACGGAGATCGTGCGCGAGGCGATGAGGATCGCGGCCGAGATCTGCATCTTCACCAACGACCGCCTGACGCTAGAGGAGCTCTGAGGAGCATGTCCACTCCCGCCGCCATCGAGGCCCAGGCCGGCCTCGCCATCGAGAACATGACGCCGCGGCAGATCGTCGCCGAGCTCGACAAGTACGTCGTCTGGCAGAAGCAGGCGAAGCGCGCCGTGGCCATCGCCCTGCGCAACCGCTGGCGCCGCCAGCAGCTCCCGCCCGAGCTCGGCGAGGAGATCGCGCCGAAGAACATCCTGATGATCGGCCCCACGGGCGTCGGCAAGACCGAGATCGCCCGCCGCCTGGCCCGCCTCGCCAAGGCGCCGTTCCTCAAGGTCGAGGCCAGCAAGTTCACCGAGGTCGGCTACGTCGGCCGCGACGTCGAGTCGATGGTGCGCGACCTGGTGGAGATCGCCGTCACCATGGTGAGGGAGGAGAAGCGGGAGGCGGTGCGCGAGGCCGCGGCGGCGCGCGCCGAGGACCGGCTGCTCCAGCTCCTGGTGCCGCCACGGCCGGTGAGCAGCTACCTGCGCCACGAGGAGGAGAACGAGGACGAGCTCAACGCCACGCGCGAGAAGTTCCGCGACAAGCTGCGCGCCGGCGCCCTCGACCACCGCAAGGTGGACATCGAGGTGGACGAGTCCTCCTATCCCAGCCTCGAGATGTTCACCCCGCAGGGGGTCGAGGAGGTGGGGATCAACATCAAGGAGATGCTCCCCGGTCTCTTCGGCCGCAAGAAGAAGCAGCAGGTCTCGGTGGCGGAGGCGCGGGAGATCCTGCAGCAGCAGGAGTCGGAGAAGCTGATCGACCGCACCCAGGTCTCCCGCGAGGCGCGCCAGCGGGTCGAGCAGGGCGGGCTGATCTTCCTCGACGAGATCGACAAGATCGCCGGGCGCGAGGGGGGCCGCGGTCCCGACATCTCGCGCGAGGGCGTGCAGCGCGACCTGCTGCCCATCGTCGAGGGGACGAACGTCTCCACCAAGTACGGCATGGTCAAGACCGACCACATCCTATTCATCGCCGCCGGCGCCTTCCACGTCAGCAAGCCGTCGGACCTGATCCCGGAGCTCCAGGGGCGCTTCCCCATCCGGGTGGAGCTCGACGCACTCACCGAGCAGGACTTCGTGCGCATCCTGACCGAGCCCGAGACCGCCCTCACCAAGCAGTACTCGGCCCTGCTCTCCACCGAGGGCGTGAAGCTCGAGTTCACCACCGACTCGGTGGCCGAGCTCGCCCGCCTCGCCGTCGAGGTCAACTCCTCGACGGAGAACATCGGTGCGCGCCGGCTCTCGACCCTCATGGAGCGGCTGCTCGACGAGGTCTCGTTCGAAGGTCCCGACATGTCGGGCGTCGAGGTGAAGGTCGACGGCGAGTACGTGCGCCGGGTGTTGTCGGACATCGTCAAGGACCAGGACCTCTCCCGCTATGTTCTCTAAACAGGGCGCCTTCGCGGCCCTCCTCCTGGCGGCCCTCCTCCTCGCCGCCTGCGGCAAGCAGGGGCCGCCCCTGCCCCCGCTGCGGGCGGTGCCGGCGGCCACCAAGGACCTCACCGTCATCCAGCAGGGGACGCAGATCGTGCTCTCCTTCACCTATCCCAAGACGACCCCCGCCGGCACGGCGCTGTCCGGGATCTCGGCCGTCGAGGTACTGGAGGCCACGAAGCCGGCGACGCCGGACGGCAAGGCCAGCCCCATGGACCCGCGGGAGCTCGCAGCCGCAGCCAAGCCGCGGCTGAAGGTGCAGGGCGCGGACCTGACCAGCGCCACCGCGGGAGACCGGATCGTCATCTCCCTGCCCGTGCCGCCGATGCCGGCAACACCGACAACGCCGGCACCCGCGACCAAGCCGGCGCCCACGACGACGCCGGCGCCCACGACGACACCGGCCACCCCGCCGCTCCAGGCCCACTACTTCGCCGTGCGCACCTTCGGTAAAGAGGGGGACCGCTCCGAGCCGTCGAACATCGCCTCGGTGGTGCCCAAGGCGCCGCCCCCGGCGCCCGAGCGGCTCACCGTCACCCCTCGCGCCGACGGCGTGCTGGTGGAGTGGGCCGGCGTGCCGGGAGCGGCCGGCGGCTACAACGTCTACCGCCGCGATGCCCAGGAGCGCTTCCACGGCCAGCCGGTCCACGTCGCCGGGCCTGAGGAGCGGAGCTGGCTCGACAACACGGCCCGTTTCGGCCAGGACTACATCTACTCCGTCACCGCCCTGGCGCAGCGCGAGCCGGCGGTGGAGAGCGCCGTCGGCAGCGAGCACGAGGTGCGCTACCAGGACCGCTTCCCGCCGGCGGTCCCGGCCGAGCTGGTGACCCTGCCCGAGCCCGGCCGGGTGCGCCTGGTCTGGCGGCCCGTGGACGCCGAGGACCTCGCCGGCTACATCGTCTACCGGCGCACCGGCAACGGCGCCTTCGAGCGCCTCACCCCCCAGCCGCTGACGGCGCCGGAGTACAACGACACCGCCGTCAAGGCCGGCCAGACCTACGCCTATCGCGTGACGGCGATCGACAAGACGGGCAACGAGAGCGATCCCGGCGCCGAGGTGCGGGCCGAGGCGCCCTGACGCGGACGACGCGGATGACGCAGATGACGCGCTTTTACAAACTCTCCGGCAGCGGCAACGACTTCCTGGCGCTGGCCGAGCCCTGGCAGGCGCCGCCGCCCGAGCGCATCCGCGCCTGGTGCCGGCGCGGCGTGTCGCTGGGGGCCGATGGCCTCTTCATCCTGCGGCGGGCCGAAGGCGGCGCGACCATGGACTACTTCAACGCCGACGGCCTCTCCGCCGACCTCTGCCTCAACGGCACCCGCTGCGCCGCCCAGCTCGCCTTTCATCTCGGCTGGGCCGAAGGCCCCCAGAGGACATTGCAGTTGCGCACCGGCGCCGGCAGCGTCACCGCCCGCCGGCTCGACGAGGGACGTACGGCCGTGGAGCTCGCCGCCCCGGCCGAGCCGCCGCAACCCCTCACCGTGGACGCCGGTGGCAGGTCCCACGCCGGCTGGCGCATCCTGGTGGGCGTCCCCCACTTCGTGCTGCCGTGGCCGGAGGGGTTGGAGACGGCCCCCGTCCGCGAGCTGGGCCGCCAGCTCCGTTACCATCCCGTCTTCGGCGCCCCGGGGACCAACGTCGATTTCGTCCGCTTTCCTGCACGGGAGCGAATGGAAATCCGTACCTACGAGCGCGGCGTCGAGGACGAGACGCTCTCGTGCGGCACCGGCGTCCTGGCCGGCGCCGCCGCCGGCCTCGACCTGGCGCAGGTCCGGCTGCCCCTGCGAGTGGCGACCCAGGGGGGCTTCGAGCTGCTGGTGGACGGCGATCCGGAGGCGGGGAGCTGGTCGCTGGCCGGCGACGCGCGCATCGTCGCCGAGGGCGAGCTGCTCCCGGGGGCCGAGATGAGCCCTCCCCTGCCGGCCTGGGAGAGGGCGGCGGATCTCGTCAAAACGTGACAGGCCTGCAACGGTTGGTTATATTCTGGCGCCGCGGATCGCAGCGCGAGCACCGGGCCGTGATCTTGCAGCGCCGGAGGGACCGGGAGGGCCGAGATGAGAGAATCCTCTGAGGGAGACCTGCGCGTCGCGGCGATCGTACCGGCCTTCAACGAGGAAGCCACTCTCACCGAAGTCCTGTCGGTCCTCAAGGCGGCGCCCGTGGTCGACGAGATCCTGGTGGTCTCGGACGGCTCGACGGACCGCACGGTCGAGATCGCCCGGGCCCTGGGCCTGCGGACCATCCATCTGCGCGAGAACCAGGGCAAGGGGAGGGCCATGGCCATCGGCGTGGCCCATACCGACGCCCCGATCCTCCTCTTCGTCGACGGCGATATCCTGAACCTGACGGTGAGCCTCCTCGACCGGCTCGTCGAGCCCGTGCTCACGGGCCGCTCGGACATGAACGTGGGCATCCGCCACCGCGGCCGGCCCATCAACGCCATCCAGGACCGCACAGGGCCGCTGCTGTCCGGCATCCGCTGTCTGCGGCGGGAGGTCTTCGAAGCCGTACCCGAGAGCCACCTCGAGGGCTTCGCCGTCGAGACCGGCCTCAACTGGGCCTGCCGGCAGCTCGGCTGCCGCATCACCACCGTCGTCATGTACAACCTCAAGCACCTGGTCAAGGAGAAGAAACGGGGGCTGATCCAGGGCTCCCGGGCCCGGTTCCGGATGTTCGCCGCCGTCTTCGGCGCCTGGCTCGTCCTCCAGACCCGGCCGCCGGCCCTGCGGCGTCACCGGGAACGGGTCGCGGCGGGACCGGTGCTCAACCCCGAGCTCGAGTACATCAACTTCTGATGACAAACCAAACGTTTCCCCCCGTCGAAGAGCAGTTGGAGCTGCTCCGGCGCGGCGCCGTCGACCTGGTCGATGAGACGCAGCTCCGGTCCAAGCTGGAGCGGTCGCGCCGGAGCGGCCAGCCGTTGACGGTGAAGACCGGCTTCGATCCCTCCTCCCCCGACCTCCACCTCGGCCACACGGTGCTGCTGCGCAAGATGCGACACTTCCAGCAGCTTGGCCACCGGGTGGTGTTCCTGCTCGGCGGCTTCACCGCCCGCATCGGCGATCCCACGGGCAAGAAGGCTACCCGCCCCCAGCTTACCCAGGAAGAAGTGGAGGCCAACGCCCGCACCTACAAGCGCCAGGTCTTCCACATCCTCGACGCGGCGCAGACCGTGGTCGACGACAACGACCGCTGGCTGGGGGCCCTCGGCTCCCACGGGATCATCCGCCTCGCCGGCCGCTACACCCTGGCACGGATGATGGAGCGGGAGGATTTCAAGACCCGTTTCCAGGAGAACCGGCCGATCCACCTCCACGAGCTCCTCTACCCTTTGGCGCAGGGCTACGACTCCATCGCCCTCAAGGCCGACGTCGAGCTCGGCGGCCACGACCAGATCTTCAACCTCCTGGTGGGGCGCGACCTGATGAAGGAGGAGGGGCTCGAGCCCCAGGTGGTGCTCACCGTCCCCCTGCTCGTGGGCCTGGACGGCCACGAGAAGATGTCGAAGAGCCTGGGCAACGCCATCGCCGTCGAGGATCCGCCGCGCGAGATCTACGGCAAGACCATGTCGATCCCCGACGCGCTGATGTGGGACTGGTACCTGCTGCTGACGGACCTGCCGCAGGCCGAGATCGAGGCCCGCCGGCGGCAGGTGGAGGAGGCGGGAGATCTCCACCCCAAGGCCGTAAAGCAGGAGCTCGCCCGCCGGCTCGTCGCCCAGTTCCATGGCGAGGAGGCTGCCCGCCAGGCGGCAGCCGAGTTCGAGGCCGTGTTCGCCGGCGGCGGCGTGCCGGACGAGGTGCCGGAGAAAGAGCTCGCCGGCGCCTGGAGCCTCGCCCGGCTGCTCACCGCGGCCGGGCTCGCGCCGAGCAACGGCGAGGCGCGGCGGCTCATCCAGCAGGGGGCCGTCGCCATCGACGGCGAGCGCGCGGGCGACCCTGCCCTGGAGCTCGGCCCCCGTCCCGAGCCCTACCTCCTGAAGGTGGGCAAGCGGCGCTTCGCCCGCATCCGCCTGAGCTGACCCGGCGGATGACGACTTTGTGACAACAAATCAATAGTGGTGCTACCACTGTTGCGGGCCCGCCCACAGCCATATTAGGATATTTCCGCTTATGAAGACGTCGAGGGAGAGGGGGGGCCGTTGACCGAGCTCTCGTCGCACGACCGCATCCTGCAGGCCGGACGCGCACTGTTCGCCGGGGACGGCTACGAGAACACCACGACCTCGGCCATCGCCCGCCGGGCGGGCACCAGCGAGTCGCAGCTCATCAAGCACTTCGGCAGCAAAGAGGGTCTCCTGGAAGCCATCTTCGACGAGGCCTGGCAGCGGATGGCCGCCGGCATCCACAGCGTCCAGGACGGGGAGACCCCGCCCATGCAGAAGCTGCAGTCGCTCACCGATCTGCTGATCGGCGCCCTGGAGCAGGACCGCGAGCTCCAGACTCTGATGCTCCTCGAAGGGCGCCGCATTCGCAAGCACGGGCACATGGTGCTGCTGACTCGCGGCTATCTGCAGATGCTGAGCGCCGTGGACGGCGTGCTGCGCCAGATGGCCGAGACGGGCCAACTGCGGGGGGACCTGCATCCGGAGGCGGTCCGCTCGGCGCTGGTGGGGGCGTTCGAGGGCATGCTGCGGGACCGCCTGCTGGCCGAGCGGGCGGGCTTCCCGGCCCGCTACGACGGCGCCGAGATGCGGCTGGCCTTCCGGGCGTTGATGGAGGGCTTCCTCGCCCGGCCGGCGGCCACTAGCGGCGAAGGCTTCTGACTCGGCTATCATCCTCCCCATGCTCCCCTGGCTGCTCGGTCTCTTCTTCGGTCTCCTCGGGGCTGCGCCCTCACCCGTGGCTTCGCCTCTGCGCCTGGCGGACACGGCCTTCGGCAGGCCGGCCGAGATCGAGGTCCGCGACCTGCCGCCGGAGGCCGCCCGGGCGGCGATCCGCCGTGCTTTCACGGCGATCGCGGAGACCGAGCGGCTGGCCGACGCGACGCGTCCCGAGGGCGGGCTCGCGGCGCTGAACGCGGCGGCAGGCAAGGGACCGCAGAAAACGGACCCACGCCTGCTCGAGATGCTCGGCCGCGCCGCCGACTTCTGCCTCTGGTCGGAGGGCGCCCACGGCCCGCTGGCGCGGGACCTCTACGCCCTCTGGGGGCTGCGCTCGGCGGTGGCCGAGCCCCCCTCGCCCGGCCCGGTGGAGAAGGCGGCCGGCCTCACGACCTGCACACGGCTGACCCTGGACCCGCAGAAGGGCACCGCCGAGCTGGCAGCCGGGAGCGGGCTGGACCTGTGGGGCTTCGCGGAGGGGCTCGCGGTGGACCGGGCGGTCGAGATCCTGCGGCAGAGCGGAGCCGCCAATGGCCTGGTGCGCATCGGCGCCGTACAGCGGGGCTTCGGCGCCGGGCCCAGGAACAAGGGGTGGCCGGTGGAGCTGCCCCAACTGCCCGGCCTCGCGGAGCCCGCCGGCAGCCTGTACCTGCGCGACCATGCCCTGGCGGTCGCCTCGCCCGCGGATCACCCACTGGGGGGAGCCGCATCCTACGTCAACCAGCGGACGGGACGCCCACCCGAAGGCGTGCTCGCGGCCATTGCGGTGACCGAGCAGGCGGCGGACGCTCAAGGCCTTGCGACCACACTCTTCATCCTCGGGCCCCGCGAGGGCCAGGTCCGCCTGGGATCGCTGCGCCCGCGCCCCTCGGTGCTCTGGTTCCTGGGCAGCGGCGCCGGGGCGCCCCTCCAGGTGGACTACCGCTGGTCCGAGGTCAGCCGGCGGTAGGGGCGCCGGCGCAGGCTCTTCCAGGCCGCCGGCACCTGGTGCGCCAGGTAGCCGGCCAGCCAGAGTCCCGACGCCGCGAGGTGGACGACCACCCAGGTCCGCCGCCAGCCGCCGTCGACCGCGGTCTGGATCAGATAGCCCGAGACCACCATCGGCACGAGGGTGAGGAGCAGTGAGCCGCCGCTTTGGCGGCGGCGCTCGACCCCCCGCCGCCAGTGCGTCCAGGCGTGGCGGTGCCACACCATGCCGGCGGCGAAGACCAGGAGGGGAGCCACCAGGATGTGCAGATGCTGCATCGCGGGTTGAAGGGGATGGTTGACCACGGCATAGGGGTCGGCCGGCTGCAGGAGGTAGCGCATCCAGGTGTAGATCAGACCGGTGCCGCCGACGAGCAGCGTCGCCGTGTGCAGCAGCCAGGCCTCGAGGCGGCTCACGGCTTCCCCGTATCATGAAGCACCTGGTGAATGGCCAGCACCCGCCGCACCGCCTCGGTCGTCGCGCGCGCGGTCAGCGAGGCGCCGGTGACGCTGCGGATGCGATGCCCCAGCGCCAGCTCGTCGCTCAACCCGCTGCCCACGAACTGGCCGTACCACCGGCCCGGCGGCAGATAGTCCTCGGGCTCGGCAAAGGACAGCACCTCGACCCGCGACACCCTGCCCTGGGGATCGACCACCACCATGAGCGTCTCGGGCAGGGTGCGCACGACGTGGGAGTCGAAGTAGGCGGTGCCGGCCTCCTTCCCGTCACGGGTCGCACGGTAGGGATTGACGAGCGCGCTCCTGATCTCGCCCCCGGCGAGCTTCTGGGCCCGAGTGCGTTGCCCGGCGGTCAGGAAGACCGTCTGGCGCTCGACGGAGCAGTCCCGAAAGGCGAGGCGGAGAGCCTCGTCGACGGTGAGGAACACCTTGGCCGAGACGGGCCCGACGGCTCCCGCAGCCAGGCCCACAAAGAGAATCAGGTGGCGCAGGCGCATGGTGCTCAAAATACGTAGCCCAGCCCGATCTGGAGCTCGTTCTGGCCCGTCCTCGCCTCGTTCCGGACACGCAGCACGTTGGCCTTCACCACCAGTTGGTCGATCGGGTAGTAGTTGACGCCCAAGGTGAGGACCCGCGCGTCGTTGGCCGGGTCGCGCACGAAGCCCGCCGGGACCTCGCTCTGGGTGTCGAACGACTCGTAACGGGCGAACGGGATCAGCCGCTGCCGGCTGCCCGGTCGGAGGCTCAGGAGGTCGAACCCGACCTCCGCGTAAGCTCCCTTCTGGGCCTTGCCGATCCCCTCTTCACCTTCGAGCCCCAGGGCCTGATCGATCTCCGCCACGTCGTCGACGTGGCTCCTCACTCCCAGAGCGCGGAGTTGCAATCCCCGCCAGCGCCAATCGACGTGCCCTTCATAGAGGGTCACCCGGCCGCCGATCCGCTGGCCGGCCGCGTTGAGCAGCCCTTGGCCGGAATCGCCGGTGAAGGCCGAGCCGCCGATCAGCAGGCCCGGCACGCCGGTGTAATCGAGCCGCCCCACCCACGCCAGATCCTCCGCCTTGGCATGCGAGCCCTCGCCCTGCCCCTCGCGGAGGCCATCGGCGGCGAAACGCGAGGCGTCGAGACCGTTGGTGAGATAGGCGCGATAGCGCCAGGGACCAGCCTCGCCATAAAGGCCGAAGCCGATCTCGCGCCAGGTCGTCGGGATGATCGCGGTCTCGACGCCGTTCCTGCTCATGCCGAAGAAGACGGTGGGCTCGTGGTACTCGTTGAGCAGGCCCACCGGCATCAGCACGAGCCCGGCGCGCAGATTGGCCTGCGGCTTCCACAGGTAGTCGCCGTAGGCGAATTCCACCTCCGTTTCGCCGCCCTTGTCCGACGCGGTGACCGCGTGCTCGATCTCCAGCTCGGAGTTGAAGAGGAAACGATCGTTGAACTTGTAGCCGAAATAGAGGACCGCCCGCTGAAGGTCGGCCTCGTCGACGGCCGTGGAAGGGCTGCCGTCCTGCAGCTTGCCGGCGAAATGCCGGTACACCCCCTCGCCGTAGCCGCCGATCGCCAGGCCGTTGCCGCTGCGATAGATCTTGGACGCCGCCGGGCCCATGCCGTTCGTCGACCGGTCGGCGGTGGTGGCCGCGGCGGCCTCGCCGAGCTTCAACGTCTCGATCTCCTGCGCCAGCACCTGGAGCTGGCGTTCGAGCTCTCTCAGGCGTTCGGCGTCCGGACCGCTCTGTGCGCGCAGCGCCTGCACCTCGGCCCGCAGCGCCGCGATCTCCTTCTCCAGTTGGGTCAAGGACGGCGGTTCGCCGGCCTGCGACGCCGGCACACCCGGCGCGCCGGATTCAAACTCGACCTTGAGCTCCGGAACGAGCGCTTCCAGCCGTCCCCGCCAGCCGGCGGAGGCGCGGGCGCGCAGGCCGCCGGCAAGCGTCTCGAGGGTCAATACCTCGACGCCCGCGTGCGCCCGCGCCCAGGCGAACGCCGCGTCGGGGCCACGGACGTAGAGCTTCGAGAGACAGTCGGCGGCGAGCGCCTCGGGAGCCCAGACGGTGAGGCTGCCGAAGTCGCGCGCCGGCGCGCCGGTCGCAGGGTCGAGGAGGTGACCGTAGCGCACGCCGTCCCGCTCGAAGCCGTGCTCGCTGTTGCCCGAGGTGGCGACCGAGCCTGAGGAGACCGTGAGGGCGACGACCGCGTGCTGTCGGTCGCGCGGGTCGGCAAGGGCGAGGGTCCAGCGCCCTGGGCCGTAAACCTCGACCTGGCCACCCAGGTTCAGCATCGCGGCCGTGGCGTGCCCATCCTGCCGGAGCGCCTCGATGGCGGCGTCGAGCCCGGCGCCTTTGCCCCAGCCCCCCTCTTCGATGCGCAACCCCGGCCGCCGGCGCACCGCGCGACCCTTCGCGTCGAGCTCCAGCGCGGCGAGACCGCCTGAGGCGCGCGCCTTTTCCCGCTCTTCCAGGCTCGGCACCCGGCCGCCGGTGCGCAGCCCCCAGGCCGCGATCAGCGCGCCGATCCCGGGATCGAAGGCACCCCCGGTCTCCCGCCACCAGTGCTGCACGCTGCGCAGCTCCCGCAACAGAGGGGGCGAGAGTTGAAGCGGTACGTCGACCGGCGTGCGGTTGAGGCGCGCGAGCTCGCTGTCGTCGCGCCAGGTCGAGAGGCGGGCCTCCGCCGCCTCCAGGGCGCGGACCGCCACCTCGCTCGCGTCGAGCGCGGCGGCGCGGTCCGCGGCCTCGACGCTCAGCTCCAGCTCGGTGCCCATCATTCCCAACCGGCGCTCGACCGTGGCCGTCTGCGGGACGCCCTGCGCGAGGGGAGCCGCCGCGCAGGCCGCCACGACGAGGGAGGCGAGCCAGAGGACCCTCACGCGCCCACCTCCAGCGTCCCCGCGGCGGCCGGGACCTCCTCCCGGCCGCAGCAGCCCGGACCGGGCGCGATGGGCCGGCCGTGGGGGCAGAGGGCCGGGTGGTCGAGGAAGGCGCAGACCTGATCCTCGAAGCCGGCGGCCACCGGGGTCTCCCGGCCGCACTCCTCAGCCAGGCCGCGGTCCAGGGTGCGCGCCAGCAACACCTCCGCCAGACGGATCCGCCGCACGACCGCCGAGGCCTGGGCCCGTCCCCGTTCCGTGAAGGCGATGCGGCCGTCCACGAAGGCGAGGACACCCTCGGCCAGGAGCTCGGCCACGCCGCGCCGCGCCACCGAGACGCCCTCGCCGTCTTCCTCGAGGCGCTGCCAGAGGTCGGCCAGCACCATCTGCAGCTCACGGTCGTCCGGCAGACCCACCGCGGCCAGCCTGCCGTGCTCCAGACGGATCTCGCGGCTGGCGCGGGCGGCGATGGCCGGGTCGTGGGTGACCAGGATCAGCGTGTGGCCGCGCTGGTGCAGGTCGGCGAGGAGCGACATCACCACCGCCTCGTTGACCGCGTCCAGGTTGCCCGTGGGCTCGTCCGCCAGGATGAGCGGCGGCTGGTTGATCAGCGCCCGGGCGATGCACACCCGCTGCTGCTCGCCGCCGGAGAGCTGGCTGGGGAGGTGTCCGAGGCGCTCGCCGAGGCCCACCTTGCGCAGCGCCTCCTCGGCCTCGCCGCGGTCGGTCATGCTGTGGACGTACTGCGCCAGCATGACGTTCTCCAGCGCGGTGAGATAGGGGATGAGGTGGAACTGTTGGAAGACCAAGCCCACCGTCCGCTGCCGGTAGCCGGCCAGCTCCCGCGCCGAGAGCCCTGCCAGGTCCACGCCGCCAACCCGCACCGTGCCGGAGGTGGGCCGGTCGAGGCCGGAGAGGATGTTGAGGAGGGTGGTCTTGCCCGAGCCCGAAGGGCCCGTCACCGCCACCCAGTCCCCCTCCTCGATCGTGAGTGCCAGCTCGTCGAGGGCGCGCAGCGAGCCGAAACGGCGGCTCAGGCCTTCAGCTTCCACCAGCGCCATGGCGCCCTCATTCGCCTCGCAGGACCCGGGCGGCATCCAGCCGCTCCACCCGCCGCAGCGCCGCCACCATGGCGGAGCCCACCACCAGCACCGCCACCAGGGCGGCGCCGGCGAAGCCGCCCCAGGTCAGGGAGAGCCCGCCGGGATCCCCCAGCATGCGCCGGGCGAGGCCGCCGGCCGCCAGCTCGCCCACCAACTCGCCCACCGCGCCGGCCAGCAGCGCTGCGGCCAGCAGCTCGGCGGCCAGGAAGGCGCCCACCCGCCGGCCGGTGTAGCCGAGGGCCAGGAGGAGCCCGATCTCCACCCGCCGCTCCCCCACCAGCGCCGTGGTCGCCGCGCCGACGGAGAGGAGGGCCAGGAGGAAGGAGACGGCGCTCACGGCGACCAGCACCAGCGTCAGCCGGCGGGTCACCCGGGCGTCCGACTCGCTGACCCGGAGGAGGGGACGGGCCTCGACCCCCTCCACCCGCGACTCGATGGCGCGGGCGATTTCGTCCAGGCGGCCGGGATCGGCGCGCACGTCGACGCGCTCCAGGACCTCACCCCCGGAGCCGCCGAAACTCGCCGGCAGGGGCGCACCGACCCCGGTCGCGGCGCGCACTCCCGGCACCTGCCGCAGCCGCGCCACCACGTCGAGGGTGAGGCTCGCTGCGCCGCCCACCTGGGACCGCACCGTCAGGTTCGGGCCGAAGGCGGCCAGGCTGTCGCCCAGCCGGCCCTCCGCACGGCTGGAGAAGCCGGCCAGGGTGGCCACCGTGGCCGCGGCCACCGTCACCGCCGCCAGAATCAGCGCGAGCTGCCGGAAGCGGCGACGCAGGCTCATGAGCACCAGGCGGGCGAGCATCAGGCCGTCGCCCTCTTGAGGATGTCGGCGGGGTAGCGCTCCAGGGCCCGCGCCACCGGCGCGAGACTCGCCAGCACGGCCAGGAGCAGCCCGAGCAGCGCCGCGAAGGGGAGGAGCACGGGGGTCCACGGCACGGCGACGCCCAGGACGCCGCTCCCCAGCAGGCGGCCGGCCGTCAGCCCCAGGGCGCCGCCGGTCACGCCGCCGAGCAGGCCGAGCAGCGCCGCCTCGCTGAGGAAGAAGAGGACCACCCGGCTGCGGGGCGCGCCGATGGCCACCATCAGGCCGGCTTCCAGCCGCCGCTCCAGCACCGTGGCGGTCATCGCCGCGGTGACGCCCACGGCCGCCCCGAGGAGGGCCACTCCCGCCAGGGCGCCCAGGACCCCCCGCAGCCGGCCGAGGACGTCCGCCGTGGCGGCGGTGACGCCGTAGACCACGCTCGTCCGCGCCCGCGGCAGGGCCTGGTTGAGCTGGAAGGCGATCGACGAGGGGTAGGCCGTGCAGTACCAGGTCTCGTACTCCTCGGCGCTCATGCGGCGGGGGTCGGGGCGCGCGTTCCGGTTCTCGGGGGTGGTCATGGCGAAGACCTCGGCCCGCGCGAAGCGCCCCGGCTGGCCGCCCAGACGTTGCACGGCCGCGAGCGGGGCGAAGGCCTGCTCGTCCTCGTCGCCGCCGCTGGTCAGCACGCCCACGACGCGGAAGGCCGCGCCGCGCTCGCCGAGGCGGGCCTCCACGGCGTCGCCCGGGCGGCGCCCCAGGCGCTCGGCCAGCCGCCGGCCCAGCACCACCTCGCCAACTCCCTCCGGCGAGCCCTCCCGCGGCCACCGCCCCGCCACCTTCAGGGTCGGCCGGGTGCGCGGCAGGCCCGTGCGCCAGTCCGGCTCCAGGGCGTGGTCGAACCAGGTGCCCACCAGCGGCGCCACGACCTCTCGCGGCGCCCAGCGCACGCGCAGGCTGTGGAGCGGAGCGATGGCCACGATGTTGTTGCGCCAGAAGATCCGGCGCACCGCCGCGAGATCCTCGACCGGCAGGGTCTCGCCCGCCTGCGCCGGCACCACCTCCAGGTTGGCGCCGTAGGAGCTCATCTCCGCCGCCAGGCGGTCCCCCGAGGCCAGCATCACCTCGGCGAGCGCCGTGGCGCCCAGCGTCCCCAGGGCCACAGCGGAGACCGCCAGCAGCTTGCGGCGGGTGCCGCGGCGCAGCGACTCGATGAGCAGGCGGCCGTACATCGGAAGTCCGTCCTCAGTGTCCCGCGTGGGCCGCGGTCGCCGGCGCGAACAGGTGGGCGCCAGCGCCGAGATCCACGGCCGTCAGCACGAGGTTGCCACCCTCGACCCGCGACTTCAGGGGGACGGGGTTGCAGCCGCCCGGCTGGCCGATGCTCGGCGGATAGACCGCCGAGCCGCAGTGCAGGCAGGTGACGTTGGGGCCTTCCTGGTAGTAGCCCCGCGGACCGCAGATGACGCATGCGTCGAAGGCCGTGGCGATGGCCCCGCCCTTCGCGACGGGCTCGATGGGGATGGCGATGAAGCGCACCGGGCGGCCGTCCACGGTGGCCTGGAAGCGGTGGAGCTTCGTGCCCTCGAAGACCGCGAGGGGGATACGCACCGCGCCGTCCGCTCCCACCTCCACCGGCGTGGCCGCCGACAGCGCGGCCGGCGGCTGGGCATAGACGAATCCCAGGCCGAGGGCAGCGAGGATGATCAGGCCCAGCGTCGCTCCCAGCACGCGGGCCCGCGCCTGCCGGCGGCTCCCCGCCTTCTCCAGCCGCGCCGCCGCGCCGCTGGCCGCCGCCTCCCCCCGGCGCCGGCCGGGAATCAGCAGCATCAGCAGCGGCAGCGCCAGCACCGCCGCCACGAAGAAGAATTCGTTCTTCACCAGCGGCCCCACCGTCGCCATGGTGGTCCGGTTGGCCGGCAGCCACCCCGCCTCCGACAGCTCGTGGTAGCCGTTGGTCAGGAGCTGCAGCACGAAGATGAACAGGGCGATGCCCGTGATTTTGAAGAAGCGGCCGAGGTCGATACGCAGGCTGCCGCGCACGAACAGCACGCCGAACACCACCGCCAGGGCCAGGCCGATCAGGACCCCCAGAATGGCCATCAGGCCGCCGGTGGTGAGCGACAGGGCCGAGAGGAACACCACCGTCTCGATCCCCTCGCGGAAGATCATCAGGAAGGTGAAGGCGAAGAGCCCAGCCGCCACCGACCCGGTCCGCTCCCGCGCCACGATGCGCGACAGCGACCCCTTCACCTCCCCCGACAGGGAGCGGGAGTGGCGCCACATCCAGACCATCATGGAGCCGACGAAAACGGCCGAGCCCAGGTACAGAAGACCCTCGAAGACCTCCTCGTTCACCGCCCAGCGGTAGAGAAGGAAGGCGCCCAGCAGGCTCGCCGCCGCCGCCGCGCCGACGCCCGCCCACACCGCTCCCAGGTGCCGCTCGTACCCCTCCCGGCGCAGGAAGGCGACGATGATCCCCACCACCAGGGCCGCCTCCACTCCCTCGCGCAGAGTGACGATGAAGGCCTCAAACATGGGCCGGCACCTCCCCGCGCGGCTGCGCGGTCGCGGCGATCGCGGCGGATGCCTCCGCGCAGCGGTTGCACAGGCCCGCGATCTGCAACGTATGGCGCGTGGGAACGAAGCCATGGGCACGGCAGATCTCCCCCTGCAATGCCGCGATGCCGGGGCTGACGAACTCCACCACCCGGCCGCAGCCGGTGCACACCAGGTGATCGTGCTGCTGCCCGAAGTGCACGTGCTCGTAGAGGAAGCCCCGGCTGCCCAGCCGCTGCTTGCGCGCCAGGCCGCTCTCCACCAGCAGGTCGAGATTGCGGTAGACGGTGGCCCGGGAGATCTTCAGGCCGCGGGCCTTCATCGCCGCCAGCAGCTCTTCGGCGTCGATGTGCCCGTGCTGGGAGAAGACCTCGTCGAAGAGCGCCAGCCGCTCGCCGGTGACGCGTTGTCCCCGGCCGCGCAGGTACTGGAGGAACTGCTCTTTCTCGCGAGCGTTCGCCATGGTTCCGGCTCCGTCGTCCTTATTGAGATTAAGTCTCAACAGACGAAAGCTATTCTGGACCGTCCTGGTACGGTTTGTCAACTCAGCTCCTGAAAGCACGAAGACCGGCGTCGCCGCCGGCCTTTTCTCCCCCCGAAGCTATGCGCCTGGCCTACCGCTGATCGAGCGGCACGAACGGCCGCTGGGGGGGACCGATGTAGATCTGGCGCGGCCGGTTGATGCGGTTCTTCGGGTCGTGCAGCATCTCCCGCCAGTGGGCGATCCAGCCCGGCATGCGGCCGAGAGCGAACAGCACCGTGAACATGTTGGTGGGGATGCCCATGGCGCGGTAGATGATGCCGCTGTAGAAGTCCACGTTGGGATAGAGCTTGCGGGCGATGAAGAACTCGTCGTGCAGGGCGACCTCCTCGAGGGCCTTGGCGATCTCCAGCAGGGGATCGGAGACGCCGAGCTCGGCCAGCACCTCGTCCACCGTCGCTTTGAGGATCTTCGCGCGCGGATCGAAGTTCTTGTAGACGCGGTGGCCGAAGCCCATGAGCTTGAAGCCCGAGCTCTTGTCCTTCGCCATGTCGACGTACTTCTTGTAGTCGCCGTGGTCGTCGCGGATGCGTCCCAGCATCTCGATCACCGCCTGGTTGGCGCCGCCGTGGAGCGGCCCCCAGAGGGCCGAGATGCCCGCCGAGATGGAGGCGAAGAGGTTCGCCTGGCTGCTCCCCACCATGCGCACCGTCGAGGTGCTGCAGTTCTGCTCGTGGTCGGCGTGGAGGATGAGCAGGAGGTTGAGCGCGCGGTCGAGCACCGGGCTGACCTCGTAGCGCTCCGCCGGCACCGAGAACATCATGTGCAGGAAGTTCGAGCAGTAGGAGAGGTCGTTGCGCGGGTAGACGGCCGGCTGGCCGACGTTCTTCTTGTAGGACGCCGCGGCGATGGTCGGCCCCTTGGCCAGCAGCCGGACGATGTTCAGGTCGAGGTCGTCGTCGCGGCCATCCTTCGGGTAGTAGGTGGAGAGCGACACCACCATCGAGGACAGCATCGCCATCGGGTGGGCGCTCGACGGGAAACCCTCGAAGAACTTCTTCATGTCCTCGTGGATCATGCTGTGGCGGGTGAGCCGGCCCTCGAACCCCTGCAGCTCCTCGCGCGTCGGCAGGTGGCCGTAGATCAGGAGGTAGCAGATCTCGGTGAACTCTGCCCGGCCGGCGATCTCTTCGATGGGATAGCCGCGGTAGCGCAGGATGCCGGCTTCGCCGTCGATGAAGGTGATGGCGCTCTCGCAAGCCCCCGTGTTGCCGTAGCCGGGATCGAAGGTGATGGCGCCGGACCTCGCCCGGAGCTGCGCGATATCGAGACCCACCTCGCCTTCGGAGCCGACGATCACCGGCAGCTCGTGCTCCTTGCCGTCCAGGGTCAGGCGGGCGGGCGGAGGAGCGGGAGGGAGGGAGGGAGATTCTTCGACGACGTCTTTCGTCTGCTGAGACATCCTGAACTCTCCTCGCACGCACGGCTCTCCCGGAGCGGGGAGAGCCGCGCGCGATTCTATCGTCTGGCTTCGCGGGCGCGCAAGGAAAATGGCCCCGGCTCAACGGCTGGATCTTTGGCTGGAGATGCGGGGTCAACCGTGCAGGATCTTCTTCCAGAGATCCTGGCATCGCGGAGGAAGGTCCGAGAGGCGCAGTTCGACCTCAAGGACGAGATCTTCTCGGAAAGGCCGAGCCAGGAGTTGCTGCACATCCCAGGCGTCCTGAAGGCCTCCGGCGTAGAGCTTGAGAAGGACCAGGTCGGCGGCCCGCACTACGAGGTTTCCACCGACGGGCTCAGCCCGCTCCAGGATCCTCGTCTGCCAGGTGAACTTTCCGATCACGACGTCGACCGGAGTCTCGCCTGGGGCCTGGAACCGCACGACGCCGGCGAGGGGATCGGTCAGGTCCCCCTTCCGGACCTGGATGGCGATGCCGCGGCTCTGCAGGTCGGTCCAGAGATCAGGTCTCAGACAGGAAGCATCGGCGGCGAACAGGTCGAGGTCGAGGCTCGCGCGGTTCACTCCGTAGGCGGCTAGGGCGGACGCTCCGATCAGAGCATGGCGGATTCCGGCCTTTTGGAGAGTCGCGCTGATCTCTTCGAGCAGGTTCATCCGATCAGCTCGGTCATGCACTTCGAGGGCGTGCGTCCGGCCTGGCGCTGACGCTGGAGCTCCCGGATCGCAGTCTCCCGGTCGAGGCCATTCGCTTGACGAAACATCTCCAGCCCCCGTTCGCCGAGACGCAAGACCAGTGCAATGCGCTCCTCAAACGGGAGGCGGAGCACCTCTTCCTGAAGCTCGTCCCGCAGATCGTCAGCCACGGAGTGCATGGCATGAGTATAAGGCCGCCTAGACCCTTCTCGTATCCGCTCTCCGCCAGCGAAGATGACGCACTCCACTCGGAACTACAGCTCGCGCAGCGCCGTCGCCACCGGCAGCCGGGCCGCCCGGATGGCGGGGAACAGCCCCCCGATCAGGCCCATGAGCAGGGAGTACACCAGGCCCTGGACGAGCAGCCGCGGCGTCACCGCGAAGGAGAACGCCACCTGGCTGAAGCTCGACCAGTTCATGGTCGCGGTCTGAAAGCCGTTGAAGGCGAAGTAGCTGACGGCAGCGCCCAGGAGCCCGCCGGCCAGGGCGAGGAGCATCGACTCGGTCAGCACCGAGATCACCACCGGACCGCCGCGGAACCCGAGGGCGCGCAGCGTGGCGATCTCCCGGGTGCGCGAAGCCACTGCCGTGTACATCGTGTTGATGGCGCCGAAGACGGCCCCGACCGCCATCAGCGAGGCGATGAGGTAGCCCAGCCCGGTAATGATGCCGTTGATGGTGCGGGTCTGCCCGGCGTAGTAGTCCGCCTCGCGGATGACCTTGATGTCCAGGCGGGGATCGCGGGTCAGGTTGTCCTTGAACTCGTCGAAAGCCTGGGGCGACTGGAGCCTGGCATAGACCGCCTGGAAGGTGTCGCCCCGCCGGTAGGCCGGTTGCAGCACCCCGACGTCGCACCAGATCTCCGACTCGGCGATCGAGCCGCCGGCGGTGAAGATGCCCACCACCGTCCAATCGGACTGGCCGAAGTGGAGCTTGGAGCCGAGGTCGAGCCCGGCGAACTCCTGGGAGGCCGCCTGGCCCACGATCACCTCGTTGCGCCCGGGCTCGAAGCGGCGGCCCGCGACGATCTTCAACTGCCTGCGGACCTCGAAGGCGGCCGGCTGCACGCCGCGCAGCGGGACGTTGGCGTCGGTGCCGGTGGACCGCTTGGGGATGTCGGCCACCACGTAGAGCTCCGCCGAGGCCACGGGGCCCTGGGCGGTGCGGGCCAGGCCGGGCTTCTCGGCGATGATGCTCGTCGCCTCCCGCCGCAGGCCGCTCATCATCTCGGCGTCGCTGCCGCTGCGCAGCACGATCGCGGTGTCCGGCGAGGCGCCCGACATCAGCGTGCGGCGGAACCCTTCGGCGATGGAGAGCGTGGTGACGAACACGGCCACCACCCCTGCCACACCGATGGCGGCGGCGATCGAGGCGCCACGGCGCTGGCCGACCGTCCGTAGGCTGAGGCCGGTCACCGCCGCGACTTGCGAGAGCCAGTTGAACATGGTCACACCCTCCGCAGCGCGTCGACGATGCGCAGCCGCATGGCCTGGATGGCGGGAAGCAGGCCGGTCACCAGCCCGAGGAGCAGCGTCAGCCCCGCGCCCAGGGCGACGTCCGGCGGCGGGAAGTAGAAGACGGGGAGATTGCCGTGCGTCGGATCGCCCCCCGCCGTGATCAGCGCCCAACCGATGGCGAGGCCCAGGGCCCCGCCCAGCGCCGCCAGCAGGCAGGACTCCGCCAGCACCAGGGCGAGCACCTGGCCGTTGCCGAAGCCCAGCGTCTTCAACACCGCCAGCTCGCTCGTGCGCTCGCGCACCGACTGCGCCATGGTGTTGCCCGCGACCAGCAGGATGGTGAAGAAGACGGCCGCGAGGACGATCCGCATGATCTTCCCGATGTCGCCCACCTGCGAGGCGAACGACTGCGCCAGCGCCTTTTCGCTCTGGGTCTTGGTCTCGTAGGGCGAGTTGGCGAACAGGCTGTCCGTGCGGCGGGCCACGTCGGCAGAGTGCGCCGGATCGTCGATGCGGATGATGTACCAGCCGACGAGCGCCGTGGTGCCGCCCGTCGCCTCCTTGAGGTAGTCGTAGTGGAAGAGGAAGCCGGAAGTGTCGGTGGACTTCTCCTTGCCGTCATAGATGCCGTCGAGGTTGAAGTCCCAGGCGTTCGAGCCGTCCGGGTGGCGGTAGATGGTGCCCTGGATGGGGATCTTGTCTCCCACCTTCCAGCCGAAGCGCTGGGCCGTCGTACGTCCCACCACGGCGCCCTGCCGGTCGGCGAGCCACGCCTTCCTCTGCTCGGCCGGCAGCAGCATCTCGGGGTAGAGGTCCATGTAGGTCACGGCATCCACCGCCATCTGCGGGAAGAAGTTCTTCGGGTCCTGGTAGATGCCGCCGAACCAGTTGGCGTGCGTCACTTCCCTGACGCCGGGCACCGCCGCGATGCGGTCGTTGTAGGCGATGGGCAGCGGCTGGATGATGGACACCTTGTGGGTGACCATCAGCCGGTCGGCGCCGCTCATCTCGACTCCGGCGGTGAACGCCATGCGGATGGCCGACAGGTAGCCGAAGAGGATGAAGGCCACCAGGATCGACAGCAGCGTGAACGCCGTGCGCAGCTTTTTGCGCTTCAGGTTGCTCCAGATCAGCGGCAAGAACTTCATGGCGCCGGCTCCGTGACGAGGCTCCCCTTGTCCAGGAAGAGAGTGCGCCGCGCCCGGGCGGCGGCGTGCGGGTCGTGGGTCACCATCACGATGGTCTTGCCGTGCTCGCGGTTGAGCGCCTGGAGCAGGTCGAGGATCTCGTCGCCCGACTTGCGGTCGAGGTCGCCCGTGGGCTCGTCGCAGAGCAGCAAGGTGGGATCGGTGACGATCGCCCGCGCGATGCCCACCCGCTGCTCCTGGCCGCCGGAGAGCTGGCGCGGATAGTGCCGGGCGCGATCCGCCAGGCCCACGACGGCCAGCGCCGTGGCCACGTGCTGCCTGCGCTCCGCCGCCGAAAGCCGGGTGAGCAGCAGCGGCAGCTCGACGTTGCGCTCGGCGGTCAGCACGGGCAGCAGGTTGTAGAACTGGAAGACGAACCCCACGTGGCGCGCCCGCCAGCCGGCGAGCTGGCCGTCGGAGAGGCGGTGGATGGGCTCCCCAGCGACCTCCACGCTCCCCGCGGAGGGGCGGTCCAGGCCGCCCATCAGGTTGAGCAGCGTCGTCTTGCCCGAGCCCGAAGGCCCCATCAGCGCCAGGAAGTCGCCCTGGGGCACGTCGAGATCGATCCCCTGCAGGACGTCGATCCGCTCCTCCCCCCGGCGGTAGACCTTGCTCACTTCCTTGACATGAACCAGCGTACCGTTCTGCGACATTCGGATCTCCCTAGTTCCGCCTAGTCCCGGACAGAGACCTTGTCCCCGTCCTTCAGATTCGCCGGCCCTTCGACGACCACCCGCTCGCCGGCCGCGAGCCCGGAGAGGACCACCGCCTCGTCGCCCGGCGCGGCCGAGAGGCCGATCGCCCGCCGCTCGACGGCGCCCTCCTTCACCACGAAAACCACGTCCTTGTCCCCCACCCGGCGCACGGCCGCGCGCGGGATGACCAGGACCGCCCGGCTGCTGGAGGCGGGCTGCTCCCCCTCGTCCCCCAGGAAGGCGACCTTGACCCCCATGTCGGGGAGGATGCGGGGATCGAGCGCCTCGATCCCCAGCCGCACCTTCACCGCCGCCTTCTGGCGGTCGGCCGTGGGCACCGGCATGATGACCCGGCAGGGGATCTGCCAGTCGGGATAGGCGTCCAGCGTCGCCATCGCCCGCTGCCCCGGCTTCACCCGGTGGATGTAGCTCTCGTTGACGTCCACCTCGACCTCCAGCGACTTCATGTCCACCAGCGTGCAGATGCCGGTGCGGGTGAAGCCGCCGCCGGCCGAGATGGGCGAGATCATCTCCCCGGGCTGCGCGTCCTTGGTCACCACAACACCGGAGAAGGGGGCACGGATGACCGTGTCCTCCACGTCCTGGCGCCGCAGGGCCACCTGCCGCTCGGCGACCTCGACGTCCTGCCGGCCCACCTCGAGCCGCGCCGCGAAGGAGTCCGCCTCGGCGTTGGCGGCATCGAGGTCGGCCTGGGCCGAGACCCCCTGCTCTTTCAGGCGCCGCATCCGCTCCTGGTTGAGCCGCGCCTGCTTGAGGCGCACCTCGTTCTCCGTCAGGTTGCGCCGCGCGGAGGCGAGCTGCGCCTCGGCCAGCGCGAGCTGCTTGCGCGGCGAGACGTCGTCCAGGTGCGCCAGCACCTGCCCCTCCCTGACCTCCATCCCCTCTTCCACGAGCACGTCCACCACCTTGCCGGTGATCTTGGAGGAGACGGTGGCCCGGCGGCGGGCGGTGACGTAGCCCGAAGCGTTGAGCACCGCGCCGGCCGTGACCGCGCCGCCCGAGCGCGCCTGCGCCGCCGCGGTCCGCACCGGCACGGGCCGCGGCCGGGCCAGCCACCAGGCCGCTCCCGCCCCCAGCGCCATCACGGCGAAGAGGACGATCCACCAGCGCCGTGGGCCGCCGGTGCCGCCAGTGTTCTCCGTCGCGCGGTCGATGCGCAGGCCTTCCAGCGAAGGCTTGTCCGAAACCATGAATTCTCCTCTAGCGCGATTCTACCTGAAGGCGGAAGGAAAGCGGAAGCCCGTCCAACTGCTAGGGCTGATAGGCGGCGCAGGAGGTGTCGTTCTCCCAGACCTCGACCCGCGTCACCCGCACCCTCTCCTGCGCCGCCAGCCGCCGCTCCACCTCCTCGAAGACGTACTGGGAGAGCAGCTCGGCCGTGGTGTTCCGCCGGTCGAAGGGGGGCACGTCGTTGATCACCCCGTGATCGAACGGCCCCAGGACCTCCTGCACGATCGTCTTGAGGTCGGCGAAGTCCAGCACCATCCCGAGCTCGTCCAGCCGCCCCGCCGCCAGGTGCACCCGCACCCGGTAGTTGTGCCCGTGCAGGTTCTGGCAGCCGCGGGTGTGTCCCCGGATCGCGTGGGCGGCGGCGAAGGTGAAGTCCTTGAAGATGGTGTGCATGGCCGGGGCTCATCCTGTCGCCCGGCCGGCGGAGAGTCAAGGGGGGCGCCCGGGTACGGCTCCGATCCGGGAAAATCCAATCTTTCGAATTTCCTCCCTGGAATCCGCTCACCCGAGCCCCGCGGGACGAATTGCGGAGGTCGTGGGACGAATCGCAGAAATCCGTGACTTAGCGGAGAAAACCGAGCCTCCCAGGAGAGAGCGCTGCCGGAAATTCGATTCAATTTTCTGAACAACTCAGATTTCGAGCGGCGCGCCGAGGGCACCTTGGATCGTCCATAAGCTCAACACCTGCAAGCGTTTATATCCTATCTATCGCACCCTTTCAAACCCGGCACAGCCCTTGCTCTTCGAGGATTGCAGGTTGTGAAAGGAGGTGAGCGCGATCGGTATTTCACGCTAATGTGCTGATCGATTCGTCCCTCTGTGCTTCAACGACTTGCAGAGAAGGAGGTTCATCTCATGAAGCTGCATTCTTTTCCGATGCGCGCGCTTTCGCTCATCGCACTGCTGCTGGTCCTTGCCCTGCCGGCGCCGGCGCAGCTCCAGAGCGGCAATCTCTACGGCACCGTCAAGAGCCTGAGCGGCGAGATCCTTGCCGGAGTCACTGTCACCCTGACGGGCGCCGGCGCTCCCCAGGTCCAGGTCACCGACGCTCAGGGGCGCTTCCGTTTCCCGGGCCTCGCGCCGGGCAGCGACTACGCCGTCAAGGCGGAGCTCCAGGGATTCTCCCCCCTTGAGGCTTCCGGCATCGTGATCAACGTCGGCCGTAACACCAACATAGAGCTGCAACTCCCGTCGCCGGTGACGGGCGTCATCGACGTCGTCGCCGAGAAGGTGGATCAGCTCCTGATCGATCCCCGGCGCTTCGGTCCTAACAATACGGTGACCAACGCCGACCTCGAGCGCATCCCCACGGCCCGCGACCCGTGGGTCGTGCTGCAGTCCACTTCCGGGGTGCTGATCGACCGCGTCAACGTCGGCGGCAACGAGAGCGGTCAGCAGGCGCAGCTTGTCGGACCCGGTTCCGGCGGCGACCAGGCGGCGTGGTCCGTGGACGGCGTGGTCATCACCGACATGGCGGCCCTCGGCTCGTCGCCCGGCTACTACGACTTCGACGCCTTCGAGGAGATGCAGGTGACGACCGGCGGCAGCGACGCCTCCATCGCCACGGGCGGCGTGGTGCTCAACATGGTCACCAAACGTGGCACCAACCAGTGGCGCGGCTCGGGCCGCTATTACACCGACAGGAGCAACTGGCAGTCCAGCCTCAACTTCAACCGCAGCGACCTCGGCCAGGCCGGCCCCTTCAACGGCGGCAAGGCGCAGACCGCCTTCAAGCAGGGCAACCGCATCGACAAGATCAGCGACTACGGCGCCGAGCTCGGCGGTCCCATCGTCAAGGACCGGCTGTGGATCTGGGGCTCCTATGCCAAGCCGCAGATCGACCTGTTCACCATCAAAGACTTCAGCGACAAGACCACCCTCAAGGACTGGAACGCCAAGCTGAACACCCAGGTCACGGTCTCCAACTCGGCCACCGGCTTCGTCTGGCAGAGCGAGAAGATCAAGAACGGCCGCAACGCCAGTCCGACCCGGCCGCAGGAGACCACCTGGAACCAGAGCAACTTCGGTCCCAGCCCGACCACCTGGAAAGTGGAAGACACCCAGATCTTCAACAGCAGCTTCTTCGCCACGGGGATGTACTCCCGGGTCAACGGCGGCTTCCAGCTCGCCCCCCAGGGCGGTGATGCCCTGGCTTTCCGGGACACCAGCCTCACGTGGCACAACAGCTTCATCCTCGAGCAGATCAAGCGTCCCCAGACCCAGTACAAGCTCGACGGCTCGAGCTTCTTCAACACCGGCAGCCTCTCCAACGAGCTGAAGTACGGGGCGGGCTACCGCAACGTCGAGCAGTCGACGCTGTTCAGTTGGCCGGGCGGGGGTTTCAACCTCGGCGGCAGGACCAACAACCTGCTGCTCCTCTCCCGTGACGCCAATCCGAGGATCAAGGCCGATTACACCAACGTCTACGCTCAGGACATCGTCGCCCTCGGCAACCTGACGGCCAACCTCGGCGTGCGCTGGGATCGCCAGACGGGCCGGAACGAGGCCTCCTCGTCCCCCGCCAACCCGGTCTTCCCCGGCCTCCTGCCCGCGGTCAACTACCCGGGCCAGGGCTCCGGCTTCACCTGGAACGACGTCACTCCCCGCCTCGGTCTGACCTACGCCTTGGGCGCAGAGCGCAAAACGCTGCTGCGGGCCAGCTACTCCCGCTTCGCCGACCAGCTCGGCACCGGCACGGCGGGCTGGCTCAACCCCGTCGGGGGTCTCGGTTATCGTTACTTCTTCACCTCCAACACTGGCACCCCCACTCTGTTGCCCGGCCAGCTCATTCGCGAGGTCGCGCCGCCCAGCGGCAACGTCAATCCCAGCAACTTCGGGTTCCTGCAATCCAACGCCGTGAACCACAACCTCAGCGCTCCGCTCACCGACGAGCTGCTGCTCAGCGCCGAGCACGCCCTGCTGCCGGAGTTCGTCGTGGGGCTCAACCTCAGCTACCGCAAATATCACAACACCCTCGAAGCGGAGCGGCTCGTCTTCGACGCCGAGGATCCCTTCGCCACCGAGCTGCTGGGCAGCGTCGGCCGGGTCCACCAGCGCAGCGACTACGTCGAGCAGACCTCGGATCCGTTCGTGGCGCCCGACGGCCGCACCTACACGGTGAACTACTGGGAGCTGCGCCCGGGCGTCTCCACCCGCAACGGCTTCCTCCTCACCAACGGCGACCGCCAGCAGCGGTTCGAGGGCGCGGCCCTCACTTTCAACAAGCGTCTGGCCAACCGCTGGATGATGCGGGGCAACGTCTCCTGGCAGGACTGGAAGTGGCAGATCCCCAACAGCGAGAACCAGGATCCCACCGACACCGTGGCCGGCGGCATCGTCGACGGCACCGACGTCCTCCAGGGCTCCGGCACCACCTCCGGCCCCAAGGGCAGTGTCTTCATCAACAGCCGGTGGTCCTACAACGTCAACGGCATGTATCAGATCGCGCCCGACCACCCGTGGGGCTTCAACCTCGCCGCGAACCTGACCGGCCGCCAGGGCTACCCGCTACGCTATGTCCAACGCATCGTCCGCTCGACGATCGTCGATGCCGCGGGCACCGGGATCGACATCCCCATCAACGCCGACCCGAACGCCTTCCGCTACCCCGACATCCACGTCGTCGACTTCCGGGTGGAGAAGGAGCTCACCTTCAACCAGGTCGGCATCACCCTGGGCGTGGACGTGTTCAACGCCCTCAACAAATCCTACGTTCTGCAGCGGCAGAGCGTGATCGCCAACAGCGGGTCCCCGGTGAGCAACGCCGACTACGTCACCGAGATCCTGAGCCCCCGCGTCTATCGTCTCGGCGCGCGGTTCAGCTTCCGCTAACGGCGTCCTTCTTGCAGTCCAGGTCCGCCGGGGGCAACCCCGGCGGCCTTTCTTCTGCGGGTCTTGTCTTGCTTCTGGTCAGGGATTCACGAGGGCGCGAGAGGTATTTCATGAGCTTGAGCTTTCGTAGCGCGAACGTCGACGACGAGATCCGCGAGCGGCGCCTCGCCGAGCTGCTCGCCGCGGCGGCCACCCTGCAACGCCAGCTCGGCGCTCTGCTGGGCCCGCCGTCCCCCGAGCCGTCCACCGTCCGCCGCCTGGGCGTGCGCAACAACGGGCACGTGCTGTTCCTGGCGCCGCAGGAGATCGAGTGGATCGAGGCGGCCGGCAACTACGTCCGCCTGAACGCGGGCGGGGAATCCCACCTCCTGCGCGACACGATGTCGGGAGTCGAGGGGAGGCTCCCCCGCGACGGCTTCCTGCGCATCCACCGTTCGGCGATCGTCAACCTCGACGCCGTCCGTGAGCTGGAGCCCAGCCCCCACGGCGATTTCGTGGTGGTGCTCAAGAGCGGCAAGCGGCTCCCCCTCTCCCGCGGCTGCCGCGACCGTCTGGAAGAGGCGTTGGGGACGGCGTAAGCCTGCACCGGATGAAGAGGGCTACTGCGCCCTCTCCACCCGCACCTCGGGATCGCCGTAGCGGTCCCGCTTCACGGTGACCTGCCAGGGATTGCAGCAGACCTCGCAGTCCTGCACCAGGGTGCCCCAGACGTCCGGCTCCAGGACGATCTCCAGCCGCTCTCCGCAGTAGGGGCACTGCACCTCGATCGTGTCGCTCCAGTAGCCGTCGCGCTCCATCGTCAGGCTCCCTTCTGCCGTCCGAGCTTGAGGACGATGTCGAGCTCTTTCCTGGTCACCGGCTGGACGGAGAGACGCGAGCCCTTCTGGACCACCACCATGTCCGCGAGCCCCTTCGCCTCCTTGAGCTCCGCGAGGGGGACGATCTCCGGGAACTTCTCCACGAAGCGGACGTCCACCATGTACCACGTCGGGTCGTCCGGCTTGCTCTTGGGATCGAAATACTTGTGCCCCTTCTGAAAAGCGTAGGGATCGGGATAGCCCTCGCGGGCGATCTCGGCCACGCCCGTCACCCCCGAGGGCTCGGCGTTCGAGGCGTAGAAGAGGACGCCGTCGCCGACCTTCATGTCATCCCGCATCATGTTCCGCGCCTGGAAGTTGCGCACCCCCTCCCAGGTCGTGATCCCATCCCGCTCGAGGTCCTCGATCGAGTACGCCTCGGGCTCGCACTTCATCAGCCAGTATCGTTTCGCTCGTGCCATGGGTCTCCTCGCATCTCGAACCCTCCCTCCGTATGCACGTAGGCTCTCACGAAACAGGACGGCCGTCAAGGTTCTCTCGATACCCCCTTGACAAACGCCAAAGCCTCTGGCAACGTATGCACATTCAGAGAGTGCAGTGCCCCTCCGGGCCGGGCGCGGCCCCAAGGGAGATCCCAGAGATTGGAATTCCGGCCCACTATCGGTGCCGGATGTTTGAGCCTCCGGGCTCAGAAAGGAGTAGGACAATGTCGAAGCAGAAGTCGGATCGTAACGCGAAGGACCTCAAGGAGTGGGGGCACGCCGCGTCCGCCATCGCCGCCAATGCCGCGGACCTGCCGCAGGCGGAGATCCCGCGGTTGGCCCTGGAGAAGCTGACCGAGGAGCTGCGCAAGCTGGTCCTCGATCAGAGCCTCCACCGGGCCAACAAGCAGGAGGCGTCGCAGCGGATGGCGGAGATCCACAGCGAGGGTGCCAAGCTGGCCACGGTGCTGCGGGTCATCGCCAAGCAGCACTACGGCAACCGCAGCGAGAAGCTGGTGGAGCTCGGAATCCAGCCGCTGCGGACCCGCGCTCGCAAGGCGGCTCCCGGGGCGACGCCTCCGCCGGTGGCGTCGCCCCCGGCCCCCGGGCCCACCCCGGTGACGCCCGCGACTCTCCCCACCCCCACGACCACCAAGTAGATCCTGGTTGGAATCTGTTCGGGGCGTGCCCAGCGCACGCCCCCTTTTTTTGTCTTCGCTTGGGCCTGTGGAAGGGTTCCTGGTTTGGCGAGAAGGTTTTCAGACTGCTGAAAACTTTTTCCAGGCCGCTGAAAAGGTTCTCGGCCGGCAGAGAAGTTTTCCCGGCACGCCGAGAAGCTTTCCCGTCTTCGGGAAAGGTTCTCAGTCAGCCAGAAGGTTTTTCAGCCGGCGAAAAAGGTTCCCGTGCCGCCGGCAAACTCTTCCAGGATGCCGAGAGGTTTCTCGCGCGGCCGGGAAAGTTTTCAGGCCGCAGAACAAGTTTTCCAGAAGCTGGAGACGATTTTCACGGCCCGCAAAAAGCTTCCAGATTTCTGGAAAAGTTTCTCAGCGCCGCAGAAAACTCTCCTCGCGGCCTGAAGAACTTCTCCGCAGCCCTGGAAAGCGCAGACGGCCCCAAGTGAGCCCGTCCACCCAGACCCAGGCCCTCTGCGCCGTCCTCTTCTCTACCGGATCGTCTTGGGCCGCGAAGTGGGGGGTTGGAGGGTCTCGTGCGAGCGCAGAGGAAGAGGAAACTGCCGGTCGTGCTGACCCAGGACGAGGTCAGGAGCCTCCTGTCCTGCGTCGACGGCGTGAGCCGCCTCTTCCTGTCGCTCCTCTATGGGACGGGGATGCGGCTGACGGAAGTCCTGCGTCTGCGGGTCAAGGATGTCGATTTTGGTTACGACAGCAGTACTGCATACCTGGAGCCAGAAACTGACCCTGCATCCCCATCTGCACTGCATCGTCACCGGCGGCGGGTTGTCCATTGACAGCGACTGGTGGGTGGGGTGCCGGCCGAACTTCTTCCTCTCGGTGCGCGTCCTCAGGAAGCTGTTCCGAGGCAAAGTCCTGGCGGCACTGAACGCGGCGAAGCAGAGCGGCGACCTGCCTGCCTGACCTTTACCTGGAAGGACTATGCCGACCACGACCGCATTCGGGAGATGACGCTGACGGGGGAAGAGTTCCTCCGGCGGGTTTTTGCTGCACGTGCTTCCCGACCGCTTCGTGAGGATCCGCTACTACGGGCTGCTGGCCAACCGTCACCGGAAGGAGGCTCTGGCTCTGTGCCGTGAGGTATCCCCGGTCCGCCGGCACGACCGAAACCGCCGACGACCGATTGGCGCGACCAACTCCAAAGTCTCACCGGAATCGATTCCCGGCGGTGTGAGGCCTGTGGTCAGAAGGCCTTGCGCCTGGTCGGTCAGGCGGCGCCGGCCCGAGCCGCGAGGGCTCCGCCCCGATGATCCTGCCACCCATAGCCCGATGCCAATATTTATCTGCTCAGTCGTGGAGGTCGGGAGTTGTGTATCCCGGCGGGCGTGTGTTGTATAATCCTCGACGTGAAATCGCGGTTGCGGAGCCTGGGCATGGGGCAGATCCCTTCGCTGGACGGTCCTCGGACAGCCACACGGCGGCTGTCGGGGGTGGTGCGGAGGGCGGCAGGGAGTCGCGCGAATCCCCTGCCAGGGATTGAATCCCCATAGGTCCGCCTCGGACTCGCACGCGGCTTCGTTCAACCAGGCGTCTATCTGAAATCCTCCCGGGACCCGTTGAGTACTCCGGGACGATTTCTTGGGGAGGATCTCGGATAGACGCTTAAAGGTTAGCTGCCCAGCGATTTGATAGGAGGGACGAATGATTGCACAACAGCAACAGGCAAACCCTAGGCATGGCGCAAGGGTGTATCAGGTCGGAGGTAGGATACTTGTCAAGCAGACAGTGCTGCGCGGTGTCCCGCCGGAGTACGTCATAGATAACGATCGTGAGCGGCACATCGACCCAAACGACGATGTTGCAATAGCGCAGGCTATACGTGATGCGCTGGACGGTAATCTTTAGGCGGTCCCGCACTATAGGAAGATAGATCGATGTCTGAAGTAGAAGATAGCCAGAACACTATAGGGCCCGTTGAGTGCCCCCACTGTGGCAATGTCACTCCGATGCAGATCGTTTCCACTTACAGCCAAGTAAAAGAGTATAGCGATTCCCAGTTTCCCATTATCTGGGACGCTGGCAACGTTTACGAGCTACTCGCCTGCGCATCTTGCCATAGGGTCACTCTAAGGTCTTACTTCTATCACAGTCATGCGCTCGAGCCTGATGAAATCGAGATCCGTATACTTTACCCGGCGAAGAGAGATGCGCCATCGGGCTTGCCTGATCAAATTTCCAAAGCTTATAGTGCCGCGAATCGAGTGAAAGCTATAGATGCCAATGCCTATGGAGTACTTCTGCGGAGAGTTCTTGAACTCGTCTGCGTAGATCGTGAGGCCTCTGGGAAGGACCTCAATGCCAAGCTGGCAGACTTGGCACAAAAGGGCGAAATACCTTCGAAGCTCGCGGGTGTAGCTAAAGGGTTGAGGCAACTCGGAAACGTTGGGGCACACGCTACCCTGGGGGAACTTACCCCGGAGGAGGTGCCTGTGCTCGACGATCTATGTAGAGCCATTCTTGAGTACGTTTATAGCGCACCTTCATTGGCTCAGTGCGCCGAGGAAAGACTAAACCGCCTCAAAGCGAGCAAGGCCAAATAGGAGACGTTGTGGCAGCTAACACCGCGCTGCACCGGACGGCAACCGCGCTCTGCGGCCCGGTTGCCACGCGGTGAGCTTAAAGGCGCTATGCGGACATGCCAAAGGATAGTTAATGAGTACTAGAGTGCCAATTCTCGTTACGGAAGTCATATCCTGTGTCTCCTGGGACGATTTTAAGTCGCGTATCCATCGCGAATACTCCGAGGAAATTGTAGGGATTAGTCCGCTCTTCCGAGGCCACGCGAAGGTTGAATGGAAGCTCGCCTCTCCTTGGGACCGCAGGCTGGAGCACTGGGCAAGCACATCCCGTTCTGCAAAGAAGGACCGAGAAGGCAAGAACAATATTCTTTCTAAAGTTCTGGCTGATTTCAAAGATCTTGCCATCGGCCTGCCAGGGATTAGAGCAAAGGACCTTGACAACGATGACGACTGGTGGGCCCTTGGTCGGCATTACGGCCTTCTGACGCCGCTTCTCGACTGGACTAAGAGCCCCTACGTGGCGGCATTTTTTGCCTTCACTGGTTTCGTCGAGCGAGTAAGCCCTGGGGCCACTACAAGTGGAGAGATCGATCCGAGAAAACTCCTCTGCATTAATAACGATGACAGAGTTGCTATCTGGTCATTTATGCTGAGCCAGAGCACGGAGTACGACGAAGAAGACCCCAAAGATTTGCAAATAGAGATCCTAAGCTCACGGATCGATTTTGGCCATCGCCAGAGAGCTCAGCGCGGTGTCTTTACAAGGCTAACTAGCAATGATCACTTTGATCTCGAAAGTTATCTCACCTCCAGAAGATTGATGCCTCCACCGCTTCGGAAGTACACCATTCCCGGGGCGGAGGCGGGCAAGGCAATTATGGAGCTTCGCATGATGAACATTACCTTTGCGACCCTGTATCCTGACTTGGATGGGGCTGCCTTGCAGGCAAACTTCGAGTTGGCTGCTTTCGCACTAACAACGTTCTTGCCGCCAAGTGGATTTCGGATCTCTCTGAGAGACGGTGCCCGAGATGTCTTACGGAAGTCGGACGCATAACACAAGCGATCGAGCGGACGGAAACCGCAAAAATGCGGTTCCGCCGCTCACCGCCAAACCGTTCGGCGTCCCCATTAGAGCGTCAGAAATATGAAGACCAATAAGCGGCCGTTCCCGATCACCACTATCTGCGGCATGAGGCCGCGCATTAATACGGAACCAGACTTTCAACGCCCTCTGGTATGGGGAGGGCTCAGAAGCAACTGCTCATAGACACCATTGTTCTATTTCCGCAAGACGAATTCACGGCCGGACGGGTATGATGTAGTAGTACGCCATGAACTCAGACGGAACAAGACAGTACAGGTTGTGCGGCGAGCTCTTGCCAGCACAGGAAGGCGGAAAAGCTGAGTGGGCTCCGTTCGCAACGATCAAGACATTGGGGTACGAACAATGGCTCGGAGCTTCAGCCGTGAAATGGCATACGCTGATTCTCGCGTAACGATCCACATGGCGGCGAGCCTCGACGGCTTCATCGCTCGAAAGGACGGGAGCGTCGACTGGCTCGAGACCGCAGACGAATTCGTAGACGGCGACACCATGGATCCAGGATTCGTCGAGGCCTTCCTCAAGACGATCGACTGCTACGTCATGGGATCGCGAACCTATGAGACCGCGCTTCGTTTTGAAGCCCAGGGACTGGGGTGGCCGTACGGCGATAAACCCACCTTCGTCCTCACGAGTCGGGAGCTGCCGCGGGTCCGGGATACCGTCGAGCTCTACTCAGGCGATCTTGCGCAGTTCGTGAATGGACACCTGCGGCCCACGTTCCGTACCACCTGGTTTGTTGGCGGCGGTGTAGTCTCCGCCGAATGCCTTCGTCTCGGACTAGCCGACGAAGTTCGTTATTCGATCCTGCCGATCTTGATTGGTGACGGGGTCCCATTCTTCGGGAAGCTCGACAGAGACGTCGCCCTCCATCTGGCGGAGATCAAAGCCTACAAGAGCGGCATGGTTGAGCTCTGTTACGAGGTGCGAGGACATCGTGCCGAGTCACGGAATGGCGCCTGAGCGCATCCTCGTTAAGCGGCTCCTTGGCGGAGCACCGCCGCAGCCCCGTGCGGAACTGAAGAAGGCGCTGTAATCGGCGGCGGCCAGATCGCCGTCCATGGCTTCAGTGTAGCGTATGGGGAATATCGTGCTACGATGGCTCGCGCTGCAATATAAGCGGCGTTGTCCCTACGCGAGGATTCCGTGTACGCTCAGACTGACGAGCTCTCTCACCCGAAGCCGCATCAGCAACGAGACGAGCTGGCGGACTTCAGCACCGACCGCCGCGTCCTGTTGCTCTCCGGCCTGGCCGTGGGAATCGGCGTGGCGGCGGCGCTGGTTGCCTACGCGCTGGTCTGGCTGATCGCGGTCATCACGAACCTCGCCTATTACCAGCGCTTCTCCTCCCAATTCCTGTCGCCGGCCGGCAATCAACTGGGGGGTTGGGCGGTGCTGGTGCCGGTGATCGGCGGCCTGGTGATCGGCCTGATGGCGCGCTACGGCTCCGAGAAGATCCGCGGCCACGGCATCCCCGAGGCGCTGGAAGCCATCCTCCTCGGCCGCAGCCGCGTCGAGCCCAAGGTCGCCGTGCTCAAGCCGGTCTCCTCGGCGCTCTCCATCGGCACCGGCGGCCCGTTCGGCGCCGAGGGGCCCATCATCATGACCGGCGGCGCCGTGGGCTCGCTGATCGCCCAGCTCTTCCATCTCTCTTCGGCGGAGCGTAAGACGCTGCTGGTCGCCGGCGCCGCCGCCGGCATGGCGGCCATCTTTGCCACGCCGATGGCGGCAGTGTTGCTGGCCGTCGAGCTGCTGCTCTTCGAGTGGAAGCCGCGCAGCTTCATCCCGGTGGCGGTCGCCTCGGTCGTCGCGGCGGTGGTGCGGGTGCCGTTGCTCGGCGCCGGGCCGATCTTCCCGGTCCCCGGCCATGCCGTCCTGGGGGCCGAGACGCTTGGATTCGCCATCGTCGTCGGACTGCTGGCCGGTGTGGCCTCGGGGCTGTTGACCGCTCTCGTCTACGCCTGCGAGGACCTCTTCGCCAAGCTGCCGGTGCACTGGATGTGGTGGCCGATCCTCGGCGGCCTGGCGGTAGGCGTCGGCGGCCTGCTCGACCCACGCGTGCTGGGGGTAGGTTATGACGCCATTCGGGATCTGCTCGCCGGACATCTCACGGGCGGCTCGGCTGCGTCGCTGCTCTTCCTCAAAGCCGCGGTCTGGGCCATCGCCCTGGGGTCGGGCACCTCGGGAGGCGTGCTCGCGCCGCTCCTCATCATGGGCGGCGGCCTGGGAGTGTTGGAATCAGGGCTGATTCCGGTCGGCGATACCAGTCTGTGGGCCATGGTCAGCATGTCGGCGATGATGGGCGGCACGATGCGGTCTCCGCTGACGGCGATCCTCTTCACCGTCGAGCTCACTCACGATTGGAACGTGCTGCCGGCCCTGCTGGTGGGAGCGGTCGTGGCGCACGGCACGACCGTCCTGCTGCTGCGCCGCTCGATCCTCACCGAGAAGCTCGCCCGGCGCGGCCATCACCTGGTGCGTGAGTACAGCGTCGATCCTTTCGAGGTCCATCGCATCGGCGAGGTCATGGATCGCGGCGTCGTGACCATCCCGGCGACGATGCCGGTGGCCGAGCTGTCCGCCCGCATCGCCGCCGGCGACCCGGCTCTGACCGGCCGCCAGGGTATCCCCATCGTCGACACGCGAGGCGAGCTGGCGGGGATCATCACTCGCAGCGATCTGATGCGGGCGATGGAGAGCGAGCAGGGGCGAGCCGCGAGCGTGCTGGAGGCCGGCACGCGGGACCTGATCGTCGCCTATCCCGACGAGCTCCTGCGCGACGCCGTGGCGCGTATGCTGGCGCACGACATCGGCCGGCTGCCGGTCGTCGACCGGCAGGACCGTCGCCACTTGCTGGGATATCTGGGCCGCGCCGGCATCATGCGGGCGCGGGTGCGGCTTTTCCAGGAAGAGAACCTACGCGAGCGGGGGGGCGGGTGAATAACCCAACAGCAACCCAACAGCCGGGCGTGCCGGGCCGGTCGCGATTGTGCCGGTGCGGCCGCCCGTGACACGCACGCGCCGCAGCGCGATTCTCGTGACGGGCGCCACCGGCCGGGTCGGGCGCCTTGTGGTCGACGAGCTTCTGCGCGCCGGCGTGCCCGTGCGCGCGCTCACGCGCCGGCCGGAAAACGCGGCGCTGCCCGCCGGTGTCGAGGTCGTGGCAGGCGACCTCACCGTCCCGGCGTCGCTCGACGCGGCACTCCAAGGGGCCGGGGGGGTATTCCTCGTTTGGACTGCGGCGCCGGCTACCGCTCCGGCGGTCGTCGCGCGGCTCGCAGCGCACACGTCCGCGGAGCCCCGGCGCGTCGTCTACCTCTCGTCGCCACACCGGACGCCGCACCCGTTCTTCCAGCAACCGAATGCCTTGCGCGGTCTTCATGCCGGGATCGAGCGCCTGCTCGCGGACACCAACCTTGACGTGGCGATCCTGCGGCCGGGGATGTTCGCCTCGAACGCGCGGCACTGGTGGGCGCCCCAGATCCGGCACGGTGACGTTGTGCGTTGGCCGTACGGGGCTGTCGAGACGGCACCGATCGACGAGCGCGACATCGCGGCGGTGGCCGCGCGCGTGCTGCTCGACGACCAGCACGCGAGCGCCGACTACGTCCTCACCGGCCCCGAGTCGCTGAGCCAGGCCGCGCAGGTCCGCGCGATCGGTGACGCCATCGGGCGCCCGCTCCGATTCGAGGAGCTGTCGCCCGACGAGTTCCGGCGCGAGACGGCGGGAACGTGGCCCGGCGGCGTCGTGGAGATGCTACTCGCGGCGTGGGGGGCGTCGCTCGGTCGTCCGGCGTTCGTGACGTCCGCCGTCCAGGAAGTCGTCGGATCGCCGGCACGGACCTTTTACCAGTGGGCCGCCGACAACGCCGCAGCTTTCGCGGGCCCCTTGGCCGGCCCCGAGGCACCCGCGGGCTAACTGATCGTTGAAGCAGGTGTCGTTTAGCGGGCCAAGAGCTCGGGCCTGCTGTCAGCGATCTCGTGGCCGAAGCTCAGCAGATCCTCGTCGGCGAGCCAGCGTGCGGTGAGTTGGAGCCCCATCGGCAGGCCATCCGCGTTGCGGCCCGCCGGAACGCCCAGGGCGGGCAGGCCCGCATGGGTCCAGGGCAGATTCATGACGGGATCGCCAGTGCCGGCGAGCCGGCGCGGCGCCGGGCCGGGCGCGGACGGCGAGATCCAGACGTCGATGCCATGCTTGTCCATCAGCTCGGTCAGCTCGGTGTACAGCGTTTTGCAGCCGGCGCGGTCCTGCTTCGTTTGGTGCGGCGGGATCTCCCGCCCGCGCACGATCAGCTCCGCCGTCTGCGGTGCGTACAACTCGGGGAAGCGCCGGAACCAATCCGCATGGACCTGTGACGCCTCGGCCGCCATCAGGCGGTGATGCCGGGTCACGATCCGGCTGAAATCCGGCATCGCCGGCACCGGCAGCACCTCATAATGCGCGGCCAGCCGCTCACAGGTCTCGCGGAAGTGGGCCAGCCCCTCCTCGGATACGTGAGAGAGGTAGGGGCCTTCCGGGATCCCCAGCACCGGCTGGCGGAAACGGCGGCCTGCGCGGGCCGGATTGTAATCCTTCAGCAGGACCGCTGCGAGAGCGCTCGCACCCGCCACGTCCGAGGTGAGGAAACCGACGTGGTCGAGCGAGGGGGCCAGGGGGATCAACCCCTCGACCGAGACCCGTCCAAAGCTGGGTTTGAAGCCGACCACGCCGCAAAACGAGGCAGGACGGATGATCGATCCGATCGTCTGCGTGCCGAGCGCCGCCGGGCAGAGGCCGGCCGCCACCGCGGCGGCCGAGCCGCTGCTCGAGCCGCCGGGCGTGTGCAGCGGGTTGTGCGGGTTCCGGGTCGGGCCGGATGCATAGTAGGAGAACTCGGTCGTGACGGTCTTGCCCACGATCAGCGCGCCCTCGGCGCGGAGCCGGGCGACGGCCCCCGCCTGTGGGCCCGCCAGCTCCTCCGGCGGCAGGCGGCTGCCGCCGCGGGTGGGGAGCCCGTCGACGTGGAACACGTCCTTGACGCCGAGGGGAATGCCGAACAGAGGGCCGCGGGAGGGAGGATTCGGATGCGCGGCAAAGGCCTCTTCCGCCTCCCGTTGCAGGCGTTTGAAGCGGCCTGGCTCCAGCAGAAAAGCCCGGACCGACGGCTCCCGTTGCGTGAAGCGCTCCTCCAGTTGCTCCAGAGCCTTGTACACCTGCTCCGGCTCCATAGCCGGCGCCAAGTGCCCGTCCAGCCAACTCATGGCCACCGCTTCTCGGGCGTCGCCTTCACCGCGTCCAAGGTGCTCCATCCGCGGGTCCTCCTTGACGGGAAATAGGATCGACTCTGGATTATATCCCCGAAAAGGCCGCGGCTCCTCAGTTGTTCCCACCCAACCCAGCAGCAAGTAGTGCCTCACCGGGGGCGTGCCATCAGAGCACGCCCTTTTTGTGCCTCCACTTTACCCTCCGAGCCCTTCGCAACGCGGCGATGCGACCCCGCAACGGCGCGATGAGTGCTCGCATCGGCTCGTTGTGGCCTCGCAATGGGCCGTTGCCAGCTCACAATCCGAGTGCCGAAGGAAAAGCCGAGTTCGACTGTACGGATTGTGCCTCGGACGATCGATTTTGAACGCTGCGCCTGATTAGAGAGTGTCGTGCTGGGGTCCCCCGCCTCCTCGTTCATCCTCCACATACGACTGCCGAGTTCCAGAGAGGCGGGCCTTGATGGCGCTCGACTTTGGGTTCGAGGATGTAGGGTGCTTGAGCTTCCAAAGCTCTTCCTGGAAACAAAACGATTGCGCAGAGGAGGGCGAAACTGCTGGCAAACTTCATGAGAGCTCCTTTCTAGACGGCTTCTGCTACTTCAATATGATCCTTTAGCGCTGACCGCCTGAGTCCGCCGGCGCGGCGAGTTCCAGAAGCGGCGGGGTCGGCACCGGTCTGCTCGGCCTGACACTGGTGCTAGGGTTACAAGCGTGGGACAGGCCAGCGCCGGCGACGGGCACACCATCTTGCCGCCAGCAAACGCCGTTGCTATCTTGCGCAGTTATGAAGAATGCTGCGTTCTCCCGGACGTTCACCCTCGCCCTTCTCGTCATGCTCTCCGTCACCGCGGCCTACGCGGGGAACCCGAATCTGTGCCCGGTCAGCGGCAAGCCGCTACCCACCGCCGCGCAGCGGCAGTTCACTGTCCCGGCCAAGCTTCTCCCCTGCTTCCTGACGCCGGCCGAGATCGCCGCTCTTTACAACTCCATCGGCCATGATGCGCAGACAACCGTCACCGATCCGGCGTTCGAGAGTGGCGAGCTCAATCCGGATGGCTCGTTACGCCCGCCGCTGACCGCCGGAGAGACCGCCGCGCTGGCCAAGATGCATACGGTCCTGGACGGCGACATGCACGAGGGCGCCGTCATCCGCAAGTTCATCCAAAATTCGGACGTCGGCGGCTTTCTCTATGGCCGCACGGTGGTCGGCTCGCCGAGTGCCCCCGTCGTCGTGACCACCAACACGGTCCGCGGTTTCGTGGGGCTGGAGCGCAATACCCAGGGGCTCGACGCGGGCGCGACGATCGGTGCCCTCGGGCTCGACTTCGAGACCACCGCCACCGGGCAGTTCACCGACGCCAGCTCTCTCCCTTTCCGCCGCCAGGTCTCTCAAGAGGTCCGCCTGCACGGCCTGCACTCGATCCGGCACACTATGTCGGCGCAGGGAGCGATCGATGCGAAGATCCCGCTGGCCCGGGACCTCAACGATTTCGTCCAGGCTCACGATCCCACGCTCGACAGTCGCTCGTTCGAAATGAACCGCCAGGGTCAGGCCAACCCCTACACCGGCCTCGGAATGTCCGACGACATCGGCCTTCTCACCCTCGACCCCACGGATGCCGCGGATGCGATTTATCCGCTCCACGTCAACGAAGAGGACGTGATGACCGTGCCCACGCCGCTGGCCCGCGGAGACGTGCTCCTCCGCCGTTCTCTCGACGGCAGGGAGACGCTGGTCGCGCGCTACGTCAAGGTCACCCTCCCGAATGGCACCGTCACCAATGGCTGGTTCCTCTCTCCGCGGCTGTCCGCCGCGGACCGCGCCTACTACAACGGGCTCCTTCAGCAGGCGGCGGCGCGGGTGATGGCCGCGGGCGGCTGATGGCGCTCGTTCGTCGCGACACGCCGGCAGGGCCGGTCTGGGTGCGCCCTCCGTTCCGGCCCGAGGATTACTCCGTTCCCCCGGAGGCGCTCCGGCTTTTCGAGCGCTGGCGCGGACGCGGAGACGTCGAAGGCACGGACGCGGTTCTCGCTCTGCGCGACGGTCCGTTCGGCAACTATGTCCAGGTGGATCGCCAGGTCCGCGAGGGCAGGACGTGGATCGTGCTGCTGGAAGCCAGCCGCGAGTTCGCGATCGAGGTCGAGGCCAGCCCTGCGGGATTCGGCGCCATCGCGCCGGTGCCGCCGCAACGAGCCTACGAGCTGGCGCGGGCCCGGGATGCTCTGCGCTCCCATCCGGTGATGCAAGAATAAGGGGCGGGGAGGTCCCGTCTGGGTATAAACTCCCCGGGTTTGCTTTGCCGCGCCGCGCGCCTGGGTCAGCCGGGCCGGCGGGCGCTATCTTTTTGCTGGAGGAGTTGGAGGAGATCAGATGCTTCCTCGCTGGAGAACAGCCCGACTCGCGCCGGTCCTGCTTGCCGTCCTGGCGGTTCCGCCCGTGGCGTGGGGGGCGGATGCCGGTCTCGACGCCCGGGTCGACGAGGAGGCGGGCAGGGTCTCGGCACAGCTCGTCGAGGTGCGCCATCACCTGCATCAGAACCCTGAGCTGTCCAACCGCGAGGCGAAGACGGCCGAGCTGGTCGCCGCTCACCTGCGGGCGCTGGGGCTGGAGCCCCGGACCGGCATCGGAAAGTACGGCGTCGTGGCGCTCCTCCAGGGGGGCAGGCCGGGTCCGTTGATCGCCGTCCGCGCGGACATGGATGCGCTGCCGGTCGTCGAGCAGACGGACCTCCCGTTCGCCTCCAAGAAGAAGGACACCTCGATGGGCCAGGAGGTGGGGGTGGCCCACGCCTGCGGCCACGACGTCCACACCTCGGTGCTGCTGGGGACGGCCACGGTGCTGACGGCGTTGAAGAAGGACCTGCCGGGAAGCGTCCTCTTCATCTTCCAGCCGGCGGAGGAGGGGCCGCCGGAGGGCGAGCGCGGAGGCGCCGAGCTGATGCTGGCGGAAGGGGCCTTCGCCCAGGGCAAGCCGGTGGCAGTCTTTGCCCTCCACTCGTTCCCCGATCTGCCCGTCGGCCAGGTGGGGTTCAATCCCGGGCCGACCATGGCGGCCGTGGATCAGTTCCGGATTACGATCAAGGGCAAGCCGGCCCACGGCGCCTATCCCCACCTGGCGGTGGACCCGGTGGTGATGGCGGCCGAGGCGATCACGGCGTTTCAGACCATCCGCTCGCGCAACGTCCCGGCCCTGGAGCCCAGCGTGCTGACGGTGGGGATCGTCCGCGGCGGCGAGCGGTTCAACATCATTCCGGGAGAGGTCCATCTCGAGGGGACGGTCCGCACCTACAAGGCCGAGGTGCGGGACCTGGTGGAGCGGCGGATGCGGGAGATCCTCGACGGCGTCACCCGGGGCAACGGCGGCTCGTTCGACATGCAGTATCAGCGCAACGCCCCCGCCACGGTGAATGATCCGGAGCTGGCCCGCCGCGTGCAGCCGCTCCTGGAGCGGATCGTGGGGGCGGGCAACGTCAAGCTCGTGGAGCCCAGCATGGCCGGAGAGGACTTCGCCTATTTTGCCAATCAGGCGCCCGGCTTCTTCTACCGGCTCGGCGTGGTCGCGCCGGGCACGACCTCCGGCGGCCTGCACACGCCCACTTTCCGCGCCGACGACAGCGCCGTGCCGGTGGGCATCCGGGTCATGTCGCGGCTCCTCGCCGATACTCTTTCCTCGTATGGAAACCACTCTCCGAGGTGATGGAATGCAAAATGACGGTCCGGTCGTCAGCAGCTTTGGTTTGGACAAACACGGTATCGAGGGGGTCCGCACGGCCTACTGGAACCTGCCGCCGGCGCGGCTGGTGGAGATGGCGGTGCAGCGCGGCGAGGCGGTGCTGGCCGCCGAGGGTCCCCTGGTCTGCGAGACGGGGCCGCACACGGGCCGGTCGCCCAACGACAAGTTCCTGGTCAAGGACCCGTCGATCGACGGCGACGTCTGGTGGGGGGAGGTCAACCGGCCGTTCGAGCGGGAGAAGCTCGACGCGCTGCTCGCCCGCGCCAAAGAGCACCTGAAGGGTAGGGACGTGTTCGTCTTCGACGGCTACGCCGGCGCCGATCCCCGCTATCGCATCAACGTCCGCGTGGTCACCGAGGATGCCTGGCACAACCTCTTCGCCCGCAACATGTTCATCCGCGAGGAGGATCCGGCGGTGCTGGCGAGCTTCGTCCCCAACTTCACGGTGGTCAACGTCGCCCATCTCCAGGCCGAGCCGCAGCGCGACGGCACCCGCAGCTCCACGTTCATCCTCCTGGACCTGGCGCAGCGCATGGTGCTGATCGGCGGCACCCGCTATGCCGGCGAGATCAAGAAGAGCATCTTCAGCGTCATGAACTACTACCTGCCCAAGCAGGGGGTGCTCTCCATGCACTGCAGCGCGAATTACGGCGCGACGAAGGACGACGTCGCCCTGTTCTTCGGCCTCTCGGGGACGGGCAAGACGACGCTGTCGGCCGATCCCGCCCGCACGCTCATCGGCGACGACGAGCACGGCTGGAGCGACGACGGCGTGTTCAACGTCGAGGGCGGCTGCTACGCCAAGGTGATCCGCCTCTCGCCCGAGGGCGAGCCGGAGATCTACGCCACCACCCGCTGTTTCGCCACGGTGCTGGAGAACGTGGCCTGCGATCCCCAGACCCGCAAGCTGGACCTGGACGACGACCGGCTGACGGAGAACACCCGTTCGAGCTATCCGCTCACCCAGCTCGCCAACGTCGACCTCGGCGGTCAGGCCGGCCATCCCAGGAACGTGGTCTTCCTGACCTGTGACGCCTTCGGCGTGCTCCCCCCGATCAGCCGGCTGACGGAGGAGCAGGCCATGTACCACTTCCTCTCGGGATACACGGCCAAGGTGGCTGGCACGGAGCGGGGGGTCACGGAGCCGAAGGTGACCTTCAGCACCTGCTTCGGCTCGCCCTTCCTCCCCCTCCACCCGGGGGTCTACGCGGAGATGCTGGGCAGGAAGCTGAAGCGGCACGGCTCCCGGGTCTGGCTGCTCAACACCGGCTGGACGGGCGGACCCTACGGCGTGGGGCAGCGCATCAAGCTCGGCTTCACCCGCCGCATGGTGACGGCCGCGCTCTCGGGCGAGCTCGACGGCGTCAAGACCTGGATGGACCCGATCTTCGGTCTCAACGTGCCGGTGAAGGTGGACGGCGTGCCGGACAGGCTCCTCCACCCGCGGGAGACCTGGCAGAACCCGGCGGACTACGACGCCCAGGCCACGAAGCTCGCCGACATGTTCGCCGACAACTTCAAGAAGTACGAGAGCGGGGTCACCGAAGAGGTGAAGGCCGCGGGGCCGAGCAAGGTGCGGGCGTAGGAGCCAGAAGCTCGACGGCAGGGTTGCTACACGTCGTGCACCAGCGGCTGCGGCCGGCAGAGCCAGTACCCTTGAGCGTAGTCGACCCCGATCTCCTTCAGGGCCTCCAGGGTCTGGCGGTTCTCCACCCACTCGGCGATGGTGGTGAGCCCCATGACGTGGCCGATCTGATTGATGGACTCGACCATGGCCCGCTTTACCCGATCTTCCATCATGTTCTGTACGAACTCGCCGTCGATCTTCAGGAAGTCGACCTGGAGGTCGCGCAGGTAGGCGAAGGAGGAGAGGCCGCTGCCGAAGTCGTCGAGGATGAAGCGGCAGCCCTTGGCCTTGAGGACCTTGATGAAACGGATGGCGCTGTCGAGCTTGCTGATGGCCGCCGTCTCGGTGATCTCGAAGCAGATGCGCCGGGTATCGACCCGGCTGCTCTCCAACTCCTCGATCATGAAGGAGAGGAAGCTCTCCTCGCCGATCGACTGGCCCGAAAGGTTGATGGCGAAGAGGATGGGGCGCGAATGCTCGCGGCGCTGGGCCTCGGCCAGGGCGCGGAAGGCGGTCTTCACCACCCAGCGGTCGAGGGAGCCCATGAGGTGGTAGCGCTCGGCCGCGGCGATGAAGGCCGAGGGCTCGACCACCTTGCCGGTGCTGCCGTCCAGCATGCGGATGAAGACCTCGCAGAGCAGGTCGTGGGGGCCGGTCTCGGCGTTCAGCGGCTGGATGAGCTGGTAGAAGAGGCGGAAGCGGCGGTCCTCGAAGGCGCGGTGGATGCGGTGGATCCACTGCATCTCGCCGTAGCGTTCGGCCACCAGGGTGTCGTCCAGCTCGTACTCGTGGACGCGGTTGCGGCCGTTGTCCTTGGCCACGTAGCAGGCGGCGTCGGCGGCGCTCATGATGTGGGCGAGATCGCCGCTGTCGGCGTCGATGGGGACGAGGCCGATGGAGACGCCCACTTCGAAGATCTGCTCGCGCCAGCAGAAGCGGAACTCGCGGACGGTGCGCCGCATCTCCTCGGCGATCTCGCGGGCGTGGTCCAGGGGGCAGTCCTCCAGGAGGACGCCGAACTCGTCGCCGCCCAGGCGGGCGAGGGTGTCGCTGCGCCGCACCCGGGAGCGCAGCAGGGCGGTGATCTGCTTGAGCATCTCGTCGCCCACCAGGTGGCCGCAGGTGTCGTTGACCACCTTGAACTCGTCGAGGTCGAGGTAGAGCAGCACCTGGTGCCGCCGCTCAACGCGGGCGGCGCGGATGGCCCGCTTCAGGCGCGCCTCGAATTCCCGGCGGTTGATGAGGCCGGTCAGGGGGTCGTGGCTCGCGAGGTAGATCATCTCGCGCTCCATGCCCCGGAGCTGGGTGACGTCCTTGAAGACCAGGACGGCGCCGAGGGAGGCGCCGGTGCGGTCGTAGATGGGCGCCGCCGAGTCGCGCACGGAGTACTCCTTGCCATCGGCGGAGAGGAGCAGGGCGTGGCCGGGGGACTCCACCACCCGCCCTTCGGCCAGGCAGTGCGCGATCGGGTCGGCGAGCGGCCGGCGGGTGAGCTCGTCGACGACCTGGAAGACCTCGGAGACCTGGCGGCCGAGGGCGTCCTCGGACTTCCAGCCGGTGAGGCGCTCGGCGACAGGGTTGAGGTAGTCGATCCCTCCGTCGGGGCCGGTGCGGATGACGCCGTCTCCGATCGAGGCGAGGGTCACCTGGGCGCGCTCCTTCTCCCGGTGGAGGGCCTCTTCCGCCTGCTTGCGCTCGGTGATGTCCACGGCCACGGCGATGCAGCCCACGATCGCCCGGGTCTCGTCGCGCAGGGGCTCGACGCGGGTCTGGAAGGTCCGGCCCTGCCACTCCTGCTCGTAGCTCACCGACTCGCCGGCGAGGGCCAGGCGGTGGGCGCGGATGGGCACGGCGTCCGGATCTCGCGTGCCGTAGTAGTCGAAGAGGCTGGTGCCGGGGGTGGTCCGCAGGCCGAAGGAGGCGTGACCGCTGCCCAGGCCGGAGCGGAACACCAGATCGCAGTCGGTGGTCCAGACGATGGCCGGCATGGGCTCCACCAGCAGCCGCAGCCGGGAGGCGGTGGAGTCGTCCAGATCGGGCACCGGGCGCAGGGGGAGTCGCGAGTCGCCGTCGAACATGCGGTACGGCTCCGGCGTGTCGTCCGGTTGGAGAAGCGCGTTCAGCGAGGAAAAGGTTCTCATTCGGGCCTGTTTCGGAACCGAAGTTGAGGTAAGCAAGAAACGGGCCTGAAATGTCTCCCGGGAAGAACACGGACGAGCTCAGACGAACGCGGACGAGCAGGGACAGGAGGGCAAAAATTCCCTCGTTCTTTGTAAAGTCGCTAAATCAAAGGCTCCGGCATCGACAGGCCATACCCCTGGGCGTAGTTGACGCCGATGTCGCGGAGGGCCTCCAGAGTGGTGCGGTCCTCGACCGACTCGGCGATGGTGCGGATGCCCATCACCTGTCCGATCTGATGGATGGACTCCACCAGGGCGCGCTGCACGGAGTTGGCCGTCATGTCCTTGACGAAGGTGCCGTCGATCTTCAGGAAGTCCACCTGCAGGTTCTTCAGATAGGCGAAGGAGGAGAGGCCGCTGCCGAAGTCGTCGAGGACGAAGTGGAAGCCCAGCTCGCGCAGGACGCGGATGAACTGCATGGCCTTGCCGAGGTTGCCCACGGCGGCGGTCTCGGTGATCTCGAAGAAGATGCGCTCGGGGGCGATGCCAGTGGCCTCGATCTCGGTCAGGACGTAGTCGAGGAAGGCGTCGTCCCCCACCGACTGGCCCGAGAGGTTGATGGCGAAGCGGGTGGTGTCGCCGTGGGAGAGGGTGCCGCAGGCCAGGGCGACGAAGGCGGCATGGACCACCCAGCGGTCGATGGAGGCGATGAGGTGATAGCGCTCGGCGGCGGGGATGAAGGCGGCGGGGCTGGCGATGCGCCCCTCCTCGTCGAGCATGCGGATGAGGATCTCGTAGAGCGGGGGCTCGCTGCCGTCGTCATGGAGCGGATGGATGCTCTGCCGGTAGAGGCAGAAACGGTGCTCGGCGAAGGCCTTGTGGATGCGGTAGATCCACTGCATCTCGCCGTAGCGCTCGGCCATCGCGCTGTCGTCCGGCTGGTACTCGTGCATGCGGTTGCGGCCGCTCTCCTTGGCGACGTAGCAGGCGGCGTCGGCGGCGGAGAGGACGCGGGCCATGTCGCCGCTCTCGGCGGTGATGGGGACGAGGCCGATGGAGACGCCGATCTCGAAGATCCGCTCCTGCCAGCCGAAGCGGTACTGGCGCACGGCGCTGCGCAGGCGCTCGCCGAGCTCGCGGGCGTCCTCCAGGCTGGCGTCCTCCAGCAGGATGCCGAACTCGTCGCCGCCCAGCCGGGCCAGGGCGTCGCTCTTGCGCACCAGGGACTTGAGGAGTGCCGTGACCTGCTTGAGCATCTCGTCGCCCGCGAGGTGGCCGCAGGTGTCGTTGACCACCTTGAACTCGTCCAGGTCGAGGTAGAAGAGGGCGTGCTCGCGCGCCTCCTGCCAGGCGTTGTCGAGGCACATCTGGAGGCGCTTCTCGAACTCGCGGCGGTTGATGAGGCCGGTCAGGGGGTCGTGGCGGGCCAGGTAGATCATCTCCCGCTCCATGCCCCGGAGCTGGGTGACGTCCTTGAAGACGAGGACGCTGCCGGTGGTGCGCCCCTGGCGGTCCTGGATGGGGGCCACGGAGTCGCGGATGGCGAACTCCCGGCCGTCGCGCCGCACCAGCATGGAGTAGCCGTTGTGCTCGATGACCCGCCCTTCGGCCAGGCAGTGCTCGACGGCGTTGGGCAGCGGCTTGCCGGTCGACTCATCGATGACGCTGAAGACCCGGGTCACCGGCTGGCCGCCGGCCTCGGCGGCGGTCCAGCCGGTGAGGCGCTCGGCGACCGGGTTGAGGTAGTCGACCACGCCGGCGGCGTCGGTGCGGATGACGCCGTCGCCGATCGAGGCCAGGGTCACCTGGGCCAGCTCCTTCTGCTGGGCGAGGGCCTCCTCGGCGAGGTGGCGCTCGATCTCGGCGGCGGCGCGGGCGGCGAAGATCTTGAGGATGGAGACGGCGGCCAGGTCCTCGCCCGCGGGGTCGGTGCTCATCACCGCGATGTGCCCCAGGAGCCGGTCGTTGCCGTCGAAGAGCGGCACCGCGAGATAGGCCTCGATCACCTCCTCGCGCAGCCAGCGGTCGCCGGGGAAGAGGCGCCAGGCGGCGGCGGGGTAGTAGCAGAACTCCCGGCTATGAACGGTCTCGCAGGGCGTCCCCGCCAGCTCGTACTCGAAGGGCTCGCCGTAGTCCCTGCCGGTCCAAAAGGCGAGAATGCGGGCCCGGGTGGCGGGCTCGTCCACGACCTCGGCGACGAAGGCATACTCCATGTCAAGGGCGACCGAGAGGTGGCGTACCAGGGAGCGGAGGAAGTCGGTGCCGGTGGTGGTGGCGGTCCCCTCGACGATGGCGCGCAGGCGCTCCTCACCGAGCCGGCGGGTGCTGATGTCATGGCCGGCGCCGATGAGGCGGACGGGGGTGCCAAGGGCGTCGCGCAAGGCCTGCCCGCGCTCAGAGAACCAGCGCGGCTTGCCGTCCGGCGCCAGGACCCGCAGCTCGATCGAGAAGTCCTTCTCCCCCCGCAGACAGTTGCGCAGGGCCTCGACCAGGGCCGGATGATCCTCCGGCATCACGGCGGCCATCAGCTCCCGCCCAGTTTTCCAGAGCTGGTCGGGCCGGCAGCCGAGGACCTCGGCGGCGTGGGGCGAGACCACCATCTCGTCGGTGATCAGGTCCCACTCCCAGGTGATCACCCCGGCCACCCGCTGGGCGAGCTCGAGGCGGGCGCCGCTCTCGCGCAGGGCCACCTCCGCCAGCTTGCGCTCGGTGACGTCGACGGCGGTGGCGAGGGTGGCGGGCTGACCCTCCTCCAGCTCGATGAGGGCGGCGGTGAGGTCGAGCCACCGCTCCCGCCCGTCCTTGGTGACGATGCGGACCTCGTAGCGCTCCGGCACCGGCTCGCCGCGCAGCCGGGCCAGGGCGCGGTCACGCAGGGCGGCCTGGGTCTCTGGGGCAGCGAAGTCCCAGGGCTGCCTCGTGAGCAGCTCCTCGGCGCTGTACCCGGTCAGCATCTCGCAGGCCGGATTGACGTACACCAGCCGGTCGGCGCGGAAGACGAAGATGCCCGTCGAGGTGGTCTCGGCGAGAGTGCGAAACCAGTCGTTCGTCGGCCGGGACGGGATCTCGGCCGGGCTCTCAAGGGCTTGTCTCATCGCGCGACCACGGCCAGAGCTTCGAGCCAACGTCTCCAAGGGACGAAATCCCCCTTCCGTGTTCCTCCAGAAGAAACGAAACACCAGAATACGGTCTTGCGGAGATTGGCGCAAGGCGGGGCCTTCATCACCCCGGCCCTCTTCTCCCCACCTCCCTCCCTTCCGCCGGGAGAAGAGGGAGAGATTGGTCTGGGGAGGGGCGATCAGTCTCTGACCGCCGGGGCCAGCAGGGAGAGGCCGGCTTTCCGCTCGCGCTCGGCCAGCTCCATCAATCCCTTGAGGCCGCCCTTGAGCTGGTAGGCCTCGAAGCCGGCCTCCTGCATCTTCTCGGCGAGATGGGCGCTCTTGAGACCCACCTCGCAGACCACCACGTAGGCCCGGTCGCGGGCGAAGGAGCGGTAGGCGGCGAGGGCTTGGGGGAGGTCGAGGTGGAGGGCTCCCGGGTAGTGCCAGCTCCGGAAGGCCGGCGCCGTGCGCAGGTCGAGGAGGGTGGCGCCGGCCGGCAGATGGTCCACCTCGGGCACCGGCGCCGCCACCGCCTCGGGGTCCACCCGGCGCAGCTCGAAGACCTGCCGGCCGTCCACCAGCCGGTCGAGGCGGTCCAGGTCCAGGGCGCCCTCGTCGCGCAGCACGTCCTGGAGGACGGCCCGGGTGGCGGGCTTGGGGGGCATCAGGTCGCAGTACTCGGCCACCGCGGCGGAGAGCTCGTAGATCCCGATGCGACGGGCGAGCTCCATGATCTCCTCCTTGTTGAAGCCGAGGAGGGGGCGCAGCACCGGGACCGCCGGGGACGCCTGGGAGATCACCGCCAGGTTCTGGAGCGTCTGGGAGGAGACCTGGCCGATGGCGTCGCCGGTGATCACCGCCAACCGGCCGCCGCGGTGGGCCACCGACGCGCCGGCGCGCAGGATGAGCCGCTTGAGCACGATCTGCCAGTGCTGGGGCTGCACCTTCTCCCGCAGCTCGGCGACCAGAGGTGCCAAGTCCACCTCGTGGAGGCGGGGGGAGGTGCCATAGCTCCACTGCCCGGCGATGCGCTTCATCACCTTGAGCACGCCCAGGCGATGGGCGGTGCCGCCGAGGTTGCAGAACACATAGTCGAGCTGCACGCCGCGCTTGAGCAGCAGCCAGCTCGCCACGGCGGAGTCGAAGCCGCCGGAGACCAGGGCCACGGCCCGCCCCTCGACGCCGATGGGCAGGCCGCCGTGCCCCCGCACCTTGTCGAAGAAGAAGTGGACGGCGCCCGGCTCGAGCTCGACGTGGGCCGTCACCTCCGGCGCGGAGAGGTCGACCCGGCCGGCGCCGGCGTCAAGCAGAGCGCGGCCTAGGGCGCTCTCCATGCGGGCGGAGTCGAAGCCGATGCGGTCGCGCTCGCCCCGGCGGGTGGCCCGCACCGCGAAGCTCCTCCCCCGCACGGCCTGGCCGAAGGTCTCGACGCCCATCGCGACCAGGTCCTCCAGCCGCTCCCACGACCGGCGCTGGACCTCGGAGACCGATTGAATGCCAAAGACGCGGGCCGCGATCTCGGCGGCGCCGGCATCGGGGGTCTCTAGGTACATGCGGCTCCAGGTCTTCTCCAGCCGGTAGGGGATGCCGTGCTGGTCGAGGGCGGCCTCCAGGTTCGCCACCAGCCGGCGGAAGAACCGCATGCGGGTCTTCCGCGCCTTGGTGTAGAAGTCGCCGGCGAGCCGGAGGATGAAGAGGTGGTCGGACATGGGGGGCCGCCGCAGGCGAGGTGTGGAGTGTACCAGCCTGTGGAAAGACGAACCAAGGACAGGGGTCTGCTGGAGAGGCTCCTGGCGTGAGCTGCGGTGGTTATACTAACCACTATGAAGAGCGCGGAGGTCATCAGGAAGCTGGAAGCCGATGGCTGGATCCTGGATCGCATCAAGGGCTCGCACCACCAGTTCTCTCATCCTGGGAAGCCCGGGATCGTCACGGTTCCCCATCCGCGTAAGGACATACCCCTGCCGACCTTGCGCAGTATCTATCGTCAGGCCGGCTGGCCCTGGAGGTGAGTCATGCGTTTTGCTTTAGCTCTCCACACGGATGACGGTGTCAAGTACGGCGTCACGGTGCCCGATCTGCCGGGTTGCTTCTCAGCCGGCGATACCTTCGACGAAGCGGTCGAGATGGCGCGAGAGGCCATCGACGCTCACTGCGAGCTGCTCGCCGAGAAAGGCTTGGACATCCCCTCTCCTCGGCCTCTGGCGCAGCATCAAGCCGATCCTGATCTCGCGGGTGCCGTGTGGGTTGTGATCGAGGTGGACGTGGAACGGTACCTCGGGCGCGCCGAGAAGATCAACATCACCGTCCCGGCGCGCTTGCTCCGGCGCATCGACGAGTATGCCAAGCGGCACGGTGAGAGCCGCTCGGGATTCCTTACCCGGGCGGCAGTCCAGGCGATGGGAGACGCCTCGTAGCGCTCGTCTTCGGCAGACTCTGGCCCCGGCTACGGCCGCACCACCGTCACCACCCACCACCGCGTATCGTCCTTCAGCCTTCCGGTGGGATCGTCGAGGATCCGCGCCACACCCACCTCCAGGTCCAGGGCCGGCAGGCGGCCGATGGGCAGCGGGCCGAGGCTGAAGCGGTACTCCAGGCCGGCCAGGCTGAGCCAGTCGCCCTTGGCGCCGTCCCGGTTCCAGAGGCGGTGGCGCTCGTAGAAGACGGGAGCCGGCAGGAAGCCCAGGGAGAGCTCGGCCCGCTGACCCTCGTGCTCCTGGCCGAGGAGGGCGCCCACGGGCAGGCCGGGGACGGCGACGCGATTCGACAGCGCGGACTCGGGGAGCAGGGAGACCTCGGGGCCGCCCAGTTGGTAGAGGTCGAAGCTGCGCTCCACGTCCCGCGAGGCGTCGCGCTGCCAGGAAAGGGCGAGGCGGTCGCTGCGGTGGGAGAGGGTCAGCCGCGCCGTGCCGCCGTAGCGCGACCAGCCGCCGGCGCCCTCGGTGCGGCCGGTCTCGGCGTGGGCGGAGAGGCCCGGCTGCAGACGCCAGACGGAACCGAGGCGACGGTTCCCCGCCCAGTCTCCGGTCAGCGAGCCGATCTCCTGGTCCCGGGTGACGTCCCCTGCCGGATCGATCCGGTCCCAGAGGGCACGGCCGGCGAAGCGGAAGCGGCCGCCGCTCCATAGCCAGTCGCGGCCGGCAGAGAGCTCGATCCCTTGGCGGTCCAGGTCGAGAGGATCGCTCCGCCGCGGCGCGCCCCTCTCGTCGCTCGGCCGCTCCCGGGAGCTGAACAAGTGCGCCCCCACCGCCACCGGCCACCCCCGCCAGGTCATGGCCAGGGCCCCGCCCTGCGGCCACCCCTTGGCGCCGAGGGCGCCCAGCAGCAGCCAGTCGAGGCGGCCCACCACGTCGCCGCCGCGCAGCCCGAGCTCGACCGCACCGCCCGCGGTGGAGGCGCTGCCGGAGAAGAGGGGGAACAGCTCCTGGCGCCCCACACCATAAGGACGGCTCGGCGGGACCTCGGCCACGGCGAGCGGCGCGGGAGCCGGCGGCGAGGGGGGACGGATGGCCGGAGCCAGCTCGCGGGGGAGGTCGGGAGGAGGCGGCGCGGCGGCCAGGGTGGTCCCCGGGGTAAGGGGGAGGCGGCGCAGGTTGAAGCCTTCCGGCTGGAGGGAGAGGAAGAAGAGGCCCGAGCCGTCCGGAGCGGGGGCGGGCGCCAGGGCCGCGCCCTGGGTGCGGGTCAGCGGGACGGGGCCGGTCGCCGCGGGTTTCACGGGAAACGCCCAGAGGTCGATGAAGCCGCGCAGGCCCACGGCGGCGTAGACGGTGCGGCCGTCGGCGCTCCAGGCCGGGGACGAGACAGTCCCGTCCGGAGGCGGCGCCAGCTCCACCCTCCGCCCACCCTCGACGTCCTGGAGCGCCAGGCGCCAGAAGCCCTCGCGGTGGAGGGCATAGGCAATCCGCCGGCCGTCGGGGGAGACCCGGGGCCGGTCGTAGACCTCCTCGGCCGTGGGCTCCGTGAGCGCGCGGACGTCACCCGAGGCGAGGTCCACCCGCACGATCTGGGAGAGGCCGTCGCGGTTGCGCACCGCCGCGGCCCAGCGGCCATCCGGTGCCGGGTCGGGGTCGCGCAGGCTCGCCTCACGGGTGAGCCGCCGCACCGCACCGCTTTCAAGCGTCCATAGATAGAGGTCAGGATGGAGGAAGCCCTGGGTATCCGGCGCGAAGCGGACGAAGAGGATCGACTTGCCGTCCGGCATGAAGCGCGGGGTCGTGGGCTCGGGGCCGTCGGGGCTCTGCCAGGCATGGAGGATCTTGCGGGGGAGCGGCTTCGTCCGCACGGCCGGCACGTCCTCCGGATCCTCCTGCCGGAGCTTCTCGACCTTCTCCTGCCACTTCTTCTCGGCCTCGTCGTCCGGAGCCGTCGACCAGACCACGAGCCGTGCGGGCCGGTCTTTGGCGCGCAGGACGGCGGCGAGGCGCGTCCCGTCCGGCGAGACGGCGGGAGCGCCCGTGGTCCACGAGAGGTCCTGCCACAGCTCCCCCTCCACGGGCGGGCCGCTGCGGCGCTCGGCCTCGATGGCCCGCCAGGTGAGCTCGGCCCGGAAGCGGTCGTAGAGGTCGGCGGGGGAGTCGCCGAAGACGCCGCGGAAGGCGTCGTCGAAGCTGCGGGCCGTGCGGGCGGTCATCCGCGCCCAGAGGTTGCGCAGGCTGCCGGGTCCGGCCCGCTCCTCCAGCCACTCCAGGTAGGCGGAGCCCAGGAGGTAGGCCATGGACATCCCCCGCCAGCTCCCGGAGTCCGACGCCAGGCGGGCGTAGGTGGGGAGCTTGCCGCCCTGGGCCCAGCGCCGGAGGATGGAGGCCCGGATGTCGCCGTTGGGCCGGCCCGAGCCGGTGAGCCGCCCCTCCACCACCGTGGCGTACCCCTCCGTCACCCAGCGCGGCGCGCTCGCCGGGATGGGGCCGAGGGGGAGCAGCACCTCCTCCAGCAGCCGCCGGGCCGGGTTGCGGGACGGCCGCAGCATGTGGACGAGATGGGTCTCCTCGTGGACGGCGACCAGCTCGGTCCAGTCGGTGTAGTGGCCGATCTCGGACTCGGGGCCGGGCGGGCTCGTCCACAGGATCATGCGGGGCCAGCCGAGGAACGGGAGGGCCTGGCCGTTGGGATCGGCGATGGGATCGGAGACGAGGACGTCCACCACCTCGGGCGGCGCGAAACCCACCTCGGCCACCACCCGCTCGCGGATCGACTCCAGCCGCGCCGCCGCCCGCCGCGCCCAGGCCTCGGACGAAGCCGGGTAGTGGACCCGGAAATGCGGGGTCGTGAGCGTGCGCCAGTCGGCGGAAGGGCCCTGGGCGTGGAGGGCGGGGGCGAGGAGGGCGAGGACCAGGAGGAGGGAAGACAGGGACGGCAAGGACTTCTGCACCAACGCCTCCGATCTAAACATACGGCTCATGCAGCTTCACCGCCGTGCCCTGCTTCTTCCGCAGCCGCAGGTTCAGGAATTCCACGAACACCGAGAAGGCCATGGCGAAGTAAATGTAGCCCTTGGGGATATTCTGGCCGAGCCCCTCGGCGAGCAGCGACATGCCGATGAGGATGAGGAAGGCCAGAGCCAGCATCTTGACCGTCGGGTGGCGGGCCACGAAGTCGCCGATCGGCCCGGCGGCGAACATCATCACGCCGACGGCGATCACCACGGCCGCGATCATCACGGGCAGGTGGTTGGCCATGCCCACGGCAGTGATCACCGAGTCGAGGGAGAAGACGATGTCGAGCAGCAGGATCTGGACGATGACGGCGGCGAACGAGGCGGCCACCCGTGTGCTGGCCTCCCCCTCCTCCCCCTCCAGCTTGTCGTGGATCTCGCGGGTGGCCTTGGTGAGGAGGAAGAGGCCGCCCGCGAGGAGGATCAGGTCGCGTCCCGAGATGCCCCTGCCGAGCACCGAGAACAGCGGCGCCGTCAACCGGGCCATCCAGGCCAGGGAGGCCAGCAGGCCGATGCGCAGGAACATGGCGAGCCCCAGACCCAGCCGCCGCGCCTTCGGCTGCTGGGCCTTCGCGAGCTTCCCCACCAGGATCGAGATGAAGATGACGTTGTCGATGCCGAGGACGATCTCGAGCACCGTCAGAGTCAGCAGTGCGATCCAGCTCTCGGGGCTGGTCAGCCAGTCCATTCCCCCTCCTTCTCGCCGGGCCGTCCCAGGCGGGCGGATTGTAACCCGCGCGGCCCATGACATACTTTCGCGCCATGAGCGATACGACGACCCGCGGCATCCGGGTCCAGGTTGAGACCTTCTACGACGAAGAGCGCAGCTCTCCTCAGGAGAACTACTACTTCTTCTCCTACCGCGTGCGGATCTCCAACGCCGGCCGCGAGACCGCCCAGCTCGTCAGCCGCGAGTGGTACATCACCGATGGCAACGGCGATACCCAGCGGGTGCAGGGACCGGGGGTGGTGGGCGAAAAGCCGGTGCTCGCTCCGGGCGACCAGTTCGAGTACACGAGCTTCTGCCCCCTCACCACCCCGGTGGGCGCCATGCAGGGCACCTACCGCATGGTCCTCCAGAACGGCGACAGCTTCGACGCGGAGATCGCGCCGTTCTCGCTGGCCGTCCCCCATGCGGTGAACTGAGGGCCCTGGCCTGCCCCTTGCTTTCTCCGGCCTTTTATGGCCACCCGCGACCGCGTCCGCGCCGCTGCCGTTCCCGCTGAAGAGCTGGCGGGGTCGTTCCCGGAGATCGCATTGCCCATCCAGCCGCCGTACCCACCCATGGAGGCGCGGTCCGCGAGCCGGCTGCCCACGGGGGCGGGGTGGCTCTACGAGCCGAAGTGGGACGGCTTCCGCTGTCTCGTGTTCCGCAAGGGGAGGACGGTGACCCTGCAATCCAAGCACGGCCAGCCACTGGACCGCTACTTCCCCGAGATGGCCGAAGCGTTCCTGAAGCTCCCCTTCAAGGCCTTCGTCCTCGACGGCGAGATCGTCATCCGCAGCGGGCAGAGCCTGGACTTCGACGCCCTCCTCCAGCGCATCCACCCCGCCGCCAGCCGCATCGCCAGGCTCGCCCGCGAGACGCCGGCGAGCTTCCAGGCCTTCGACCTGCTGGTCGACGAGAAGGGGAAGAAGAGGACGGACCTCCCCTTGAGCGAACGGCGGGAGCGGCTGGACCGGCTGCTCGGAGACCTGCCGAAGGGGAGCTCCGTCCTCCTCTCGCCCGCTGCGACGGAGCGCAAGGTGGCCGAGGGGTGGATGCGCGACCTGGGGGGCGGCGGGCTCGACGGGGTCATGGCCAAGCGGGCGGACTCCCCCTACCTCTCCGGCGACCGCAGCGCCATGGTGAAGGTCAAGCGCCTGCGCACCGCCGACTGCGTGGTGGGCGGCTTCCGCTGGGCCCAGTCCGGCGACCAGGTGGGCTCCCTCCTCCTCGGCCTCTACGACGAGGCGGGCCGGCTCGACCACGTGGGCTTCTCCTCCAGCTTCACGGCCGAGGAGCGCCGCGAGCTCGAGCCCATCCTCGTCCCCCTGATCGAGCCCCCGGGCTTCACCGGCAAGGCGCCGGGCGGTCCCAGCCGCTGGAGCCAGGGCCGCTCCACCGAGTGGGAGCCCCTGCGTCCGGCCCTGGTCTGCGAGGTCCGCTACGACCACGTCTCCGGCGGCCGCTTCCGCCACGGCACCAAGTTCCTGCGCTGGCGCCCCGACAAGGAGCCGCGAGCGTGCACGTTCGACCAGATCCGTCCCCGCCGGGCGTCCCCTCCCGTGGACGCCGGACGGGAGTAGAGACCCGGAGCGCCGAGGGAGATCGACTGGTTCTTTTCTTGCTTGGAACCGAGTGGATCTCCGTCACGGGAGGCGCGTTATGGTAGGGTACGGAGCCGAAAACCCGCGTCCTCTGCTCAAGGAAGGGGCCCCTGATGGCAATTCCTGAACTTCCCCAAGAGTATCCCGACATCGTCGGACCGGCTCCCGAGGAGCACCACGCCGCCGCTTTCCGGCCGTTCATCCCGGCCAACGTGCGGCTGCCGGAGCTCACGATCCTGCCGCTGATCGTCGGCACGGTCCTGGGCATCATCTTCGGCGCCTCGTCGCTCTACCTGGTGCTCAAGGTCGGCCTGACGGTGAGCGCCTCGATCCCCGTGGCGGTCATCTCCCTGACCTTCTTCCGGCTGATGCAGAAGCTGGGAGGGCGCGGGGCGAGCATCCTGGAGAACAACATCGTGCAGACGGCCGGGTCCGCGGGCGAGTCCATCGCCTTCGGCGTCGGCGTCACCATGCCGGCGATCATGATCCTGGGTTTCGACCTGGAGATCACGCGGGTGATGCTGGTGGCGGTGCTGGGGGGCCTCTTGGGCATCCTGATGATGATCCCGCTGCGCCGGGCGCTCATCGTGCAGCAGCACGGCCTCCTCAAGTATCCCGAGGGGACGGCCTGCGCCGAGGTGCTCAAGGCCGGCGCCACGGACGAGGAACGGGCCATCGCCGCCCGGGCGGCCGCGGTCGACGGCAACGCCCCCGCGGCGGCGACCTACTCCGGCGCCAAGGCCATCTTCTCCGGCTTCGGCATCGGCTTCGCGTACTACACGGCCATGGAGGTGTTCAAGCTGTGGAAGGACACCCCGGAGAAGGTCTTCCGCAAGCCCTTCGAGTCCGGCTCGATCTCGGCGGAGATCAACCCCACGCTGCTCGGGGTGGGCTACATCATCGGCCCGCGCATCGCCTCCATCATGTGCGCCGGCGGCGTGCTCGCCTACCTGGTGCTGATCCCGGCGATCAAGTTCTTCGGCGGCGTCTCGCCGATCGTCATTCCGCCGGGCACGGTGCCCATTTCGCAGATGAGCCCCAACGCCATCCGCGGCGCCTACGTGCTCTACATCGGCGCCGGCGCCGTGGCCGCGGGCGGCATCATCAGCCTCTTCCGCTCGCTGCCCACCATCTGGCACGGCCTCAAGGGGGGGCTCGCCGACTTCCGCAACCGCGGTGCGAACGGCGCCGCCGGCGCGACCACCCTGCGCACCGACCAGGACATGTCGCTCAAGGTGGTGGTCGGCGGCATCGTCGCCCTCATCGCCGTCATCATGCTGGTGCCTCAGCTCCACCTGCAGTGGAACCTGCTGGGCGCTCTGCTCATCATCGTCTTCGGTTTCCTCTTCGTCACCGTCTCCTCCCGGCTGACGGGTGAGATCGGCTCCTCGTCCAACCCGATCTCGGGCATGACGGTGGCGACCCTGCTGCTCACCTGCCTGATCTTCCTGGCGATCGGCTGGACGGGACCCAACTACTACGTGACGGCGCTGTCGATCGGCGCCATCGTCTGCATCGCGGCTTCTAACGGCGGCACCACCTCCCAGGACCTGAAGACCGGCTTCCTGGTGGGCTCGACGCCGCGCCACCAGCAGGTGGCCATCCTCTTCGGCGCCCTGGCCTCGGCCCTGGTGCTCGGCCCCATCCTGCTGAAGCTCAACGACTCGGCCACGGTCTACGTGCCGCTCGCCGACAAGGCCAGCGGCCGCATCATCGCCCAGGGCTACGCGCCGGACCTGCACGCTCCCGCGTCCGCCCTGACGGCGACCCGCACCGAGCAGCTCCAGGGTCCGCAGGCGGCGTCCGACTCCGCGACCTACCGGGTCTGGCAGAAGACGGACGCGGTGGGCGGTCCGGCCGGGCGGTACCTGGTCAACGACGCCGGCGTGCCCGTCTACCTGGTCGACCCGGGGATCAACGGCACCCACCCGGACCGGCCGGACGGCTCGCGGGTCAACAAGTTCGACGCTCCCAAGGCGACGCTGATGTCCTACATCATCAAGGGCATCCTCAACCGGCAGCTCCCCTGGGGTCTGGTGCTCCTGGGGGTGATGATCGCCATCGTGCTGGAGATGTCGGGCATCCCGTCGCTCGCTTTCGCGGTGGGCGTGTACCTGCCGCTCTCCTCGTCCAGCCCGATCTTCATCGGCGGCATGGTGCGCTGGCTGGTGGACCGCTGGCTGGCGCGAAAGAAGTTCGCGGGCCAGAACCTGACCGAGGAGGAGCTGACGGCCGAAGGCGACAAGAGCCCGGGCGTGCTCATGGCCTCCGGCTACATCGCGGGCGGCGCCATTGCCGGCATCCTCGTCGCTTTCTCGCAGGGCGTACTGACCAACTTCGACAACAAGATGAACGAGATCATGAAGGCCGCCAACCCCTTTTACGACGGTGGGTACGCGGACGTCCTGGCGCTGATCCCCTTCCTCGTCCTCACCCTGCTGCTTTACCTGGCAGGGCGGGAGGTGATTCTGGCGGCGAAGGAGAGGGCGCGGTAGTAGTCTGCCTCACGGGCGGTCCCGGCCGGGACCGCCCTTCGTACTCCTCTTGTTTACAGCACAAATCAGTTGACAGGCAGAGCGTCTTTGGTGATAATCGGTTTGCGACGTAGACCGGTTGTCAGACAAGGAGGCCGAGATGAAGCCCGAGGACCCCGATCGCATCCGTTTCGTCACCCGCCACTTCAACGAGCTCCAGGGACTCCGGTGCATGGTGCCCCTGGGCCTGATCACGCTCGCGACGGGACTGACAACCGCTTCCCATAGCCTCCCCCTGCTGCTCCTCTATGGAGTGCTCACGGCGGGTGCTTTCCTCCTGTTGACCCGTTCGCGGGCGTATTACCGGACGACGTTCGGCGAAGTCGAGCGACAGCCGGTGAATCCTTCGGCTCAGTTGGCTCCGGTCTCGATCTTCAGCCCGGCCGGCCCTGCACCGAGGATCGGGAGCGAGCGAAAATTTCTGAATCCAAGCGCGCGGACGCTATTCACCGTCATGGGCCTAGCGTTCATCCCCTTCTCGATCTTGTGGGCGATCAGCCCCACCGTGGTCATCGACCAACCGACCCACTGGTCGCATCTCGCAAGCCAGACCGTGATGTACGCCGGGGCTCGGGAGCTGACGCTAGAAGCCCTCGTGTCGATGATGTATTTCGTCTTCGGCTCCCTGTTCCTGGGCATCTGGCTCTGGAGGGGGCGTCGTCTTTCCCAGGCCCATTACCTCGTGCTCGGGTTGCCGTTGCTGGGGCTTGCGATTCTTGGCGTCGCCCTGGGTCTCGTCCTGCCGGCGTTGTGGGATCTGGGGATCGCTGGAATCACCAGGTACTTCGTGCCGGCTTTGCGCAGCCCGGAAAGCGCCCAGATCCTCTGCGGCACCGCTTTCGTCCTGGCCGGCCTGCTCGATCACCGGCAGCTCGTCCGGGCGCTCGGGCAGCCCGCGATGGAGGGCCAGCCATGAGCGCCACGCCCTTCGAGCAGCTCGCGAACCTGGACCGGCGGGTCCACGAGCCGACCCGGCTCGCCATCCTGACGGCGCTCTCGGCCTGCGAGCGGGCCGACTTCCTGTTCCTGCAACGGATCACCGGCCTCACCAAGGGGAACCTCTCCTCGCATCTCTCGAAGCTCGAGGAGGGGGGACTGGTCGAGATCGAGAAGCGCTTCGTGGACAAGAAGACGCAGACTCTCGTGCGCCTGAGCGGCACCGGCCGGGAGGCGATCGGGAGCTACTGGCAGGAGATGGAGTCGCTGCGCAAGAGCGCCGCCGGTTGGCAGCCGCAGAACCTGGTGCTGGTGCCCGGCTAGTCGTGTAGTATGGACCGATGAAAGTCGGCATCCTCGGTTCAGGCGACGTTGGCAAGACTCTCGGGGCGGGCTTCGCCAGCCTCGGTCATGAGGTGAAGATCGGCTCCCGGGACCCCGGGAAGCTGCAGGACTGGGTGGAGAAGACCGGCCCCAAGGCATCGGCCGGGACGTTCGCGGAGGCCGCCGAATTCGGGGAGGTCGCCGTGCTGGCGACCCTTTGGAGCGGCACGAAGCACGCGATCCAGCTCGCGGGGCCGGAAAACTTCGGGGGCAAGGTCGTGATCGACGCCACCAATCCGCTCGTCTTCGATCAGCCCGGCGGCCCCAGGCTCGCCCTCGGCCACACCGACTCGGGCGGCGAGCAGGTGCAGCGCTGGCTTCCCGCGGCCCGGGTGGTCAAGGCCTTCAACACCGTGGGCCATGCCCACATGGTGCACCCCGATTTCCCCGGCGGTCCGCCGGACATGTTCATCGCCGGCAACGACGACGAGGCGAAGAAGACCGTCACCGGCATCCTCAAGGACTTCGGCTGGCCCACGATCGACGTCGGCGGCATCGAGGGCGCCCGTCTCCTGGAGCCCCTGTGTATCCTCTGGGTGGGCTATGGGATTCGCACCGGGACCTGGAACCACGCTTTCAAGCTGCTGCGGAAGTAGCTGTCCGTCCGTGCTCGACCCTGGCAAAGCCCGTTCGGGCTTCGCCAGGCGTTACGGTATATCTCTGTGTTACTTCCCAATCCGCCCCAGCGGGGTAAACTCCGCGTGACGGTCTTCTTCTCCTGATCGCGCATCTATAGATATAGAGCTTCCAAAGTTCCGTAATAGGACGGGACGACGAATGGAGCGCATAGGATAAGGAGATCTCATGAAAACTAAAAGTCGCCTTGCTGTCGCTGCCGTCGTGGTCATCTTTGGAGTGGGCACCGCGTGCCTCGTAAAGCCAGCCTCGGCCGCTCCCCCGGACGCTCTTTGCTCGATAAGTGATTGCTATTGGGTCGGGGATTACGAAGGCCAGGGTCCCGCGAACTGTTGTCTATACACCTGCCCTTCGGGACAGAGTTGGATTTGTCATCTTGAAGGGTAAGTCGAACTAGCGTTCCCCTCGACAAACTGCAACAATGAGAGCCCCGCTCCCCTCGGGACCCGGTTTGGCTCGACTAAATCGAAAGGGCTCTGTGAAGAGCCCTTTCAGCATAGGACGGTGCCCTACCGAAAATCCAACATCTCCCACCCCAGCTCCCGGAAAAGCCGGCGGGTGAGCGGCAGCGGCAATCCCACGACGTTGGTGTAGTTGCCGCGGACCTCTTCGACGAGCAGGGCGCCGATGCCCTGGATGGCGTAGGAGCCAGCTTTGTCCAGGGGCTCGCCGGTGGATACGTACCAGGCGATCTCCTCGGGAGTGAGCGATGCCATCCGTACCTGGGATCTCTCCAGGGCGCTCGTGCGCCGGTTGCGGCCGGGTTCTTCGAGGGCCACGCCGGTGAGGACGGTGTGCTCGCGGCCGGCGAGCCGGGCCAGCATGCGGCGGGCGTCTTCAGGGTCCCGAGGCTTGCCCAGCAGCTCGCCGTCGATCACCACCACCGTGTCCGCCCCCAGCACCAGCTCCCCTGGCTCGGCCCGGGCTGTGGCCTTCGCGCGGGCGAGACGGAGGACGGTCGCCTCCGGCGGCTCGCCCGCTCCAGGAGTCTCGTCGAGGTCCACGGCGCGGACCGTGAAACGCACCCCGAGCCCGGCGAGCAGCTCGCGGCGGCGGGGGGAGCCCGAGGCGAGGATGAAGGACGGCAGCGCGCTCAGGGGTAGTAGCCCCGCAGAGTCTTGGCTTCGAGGCCGGGCCGCGACATCTTGACCTCGACGGTGCGGAACTTCTCCGGGCCCGGCTCCTTCTCCTTGCTCGACTGGTAGGCGAGGAGGTACTGCGACCTCAGCTCGTTCTGGATGATGTCGTAGATCCGCTCGACCTCGTTGGCCTTCGAGATGAAGAAGACGCGGCCGCCCGTCTCGTCCGCCAGGCGGGAGAGCTTGAGGCGGACATCCGCCTCCTGGGTGGAGAGCTCGATCCCCACCGTGTAGATCGAGACGCCGCTGCGCCGGGCGTACTCCAGGGCGTCGTTGAAGCTGTAGTGGCTCCCCTCGTCCTTGCCGTCGGAGAGGAGGATGATCGCCCGCTTCCCCTTGATGCCGCCGAAGTAGTAGAGGGAGTAGATGATGCTGTCGTAGAGGGTGGTGTTGCCATCGGCCTTGAGGCCGGCGAGGCCCCCGGCCAGCACCGACTCGTCGTTGGTGAAGCGCACGGCGAGGTTCGGCTGGTCGCTGAAGGTGATGACCGAGGCCCGGTCCTTGGGGGTGATCACTTTCTGGAAGAAGCGCAGGGCTCCCTTCACCGCCTCGTCGAGCTTCCCGGCCTCGCTCATCGAGGCCGAGGTGTCGAGGAGGATGCCGGCGTAGATGGGCACGTCCTTCACCAGCTCGAAGCGCCGGACCTGCTGCCTGACGCCGTCTTCGAGGACGGTGAAGTCCTCCTTCTTCAAGCCCTCGACGGGATGGCCGCGGCCGTCCACCACGGAGGTGAAGAGCTGCACGAACTGGACGTCCACCTGGCCCGTCACGCCCGGCGCGTTGACCAACACCGTGCTCTCCGTCGAGTTGCCGTCGTCGAGGTAGGCGACGGCGCGCACCCAGGTGACGTCCTTCCTCTGCGGCAGGAGGATCGGCTGGGTGAAGGGCGGCTGATAGAGGGTCGCCACCCGGTTGTCGTTGAGGAAGAGCTCCACGCGGTCCAGCTTCTCCCCCTCCGGCACGTCGACCTGGGCCTGGGCGCTCAGGCTCGCGTTGTAGGTCTTGCCGGGCTGCGGCTCGACGAGGCGGATGGCGAAACGGTGGGGACCGGCGTTGAGCTCGACCTGGTCCTCCGCCAGCCGCTTGCCGGTGCCGTCCAGGGCGAGGGCGCGCAGGACGTGGAGGCGGGGCTGGGCGCCGAGGTTGAGCTCGACGCTGTAGGGCGGCCGGCCCTTGGTGAGCACGGGCTTGCCGTCCAGCTCGAAGGTCACCTTGGCGATGTTGGAGCCGGCCGCGATGGCCTCCACCCGGGCCTTGCCCGTGATCAGGCCGGCCGGCGGCGGCAGGATGCGGATCGACGACAGGTCGTCGGCGCCGGTATTCGGCGTGGTGGCCAGGGTGGCGTTGGCCTCGTCCAGGGCCGCCGCCGGATTGGCGGCGGCCGGCGCCGGAGCGGTGTTCGCGGGCGGGTGAGCCGCCGGTGCCGCGGCCACGGGCGCCGGCTCCGCGGCCGTCACGACCGGCACCTCCAGCTCCCGCTCCTCGCGGAAGTAGTGCCGGCCCGCCGTGTCCTCGATCTTCAGCACCAGCGAATAGCTCCCCGGCCGCAGGAAGCGCTGAAAGACGAGGGGGATCGTCGCCGCCGTCACCTCGGCCTCCGGCAGGGCGAAGCGGTAGCGGAAGTGCTCGAACAGCTCCTCCTTGTGGAGCACCTCGCCGTCGACGGTGAAGACGTAGGTCGCCGTGGGACTCCCCTCGATGCGCTCCGGCTGGATCGCGTCCCGGGGCACGCTCACCAGGGCCTGCACCACCGTGCGGCTGCCGGTACGGCCGGGGAAGGAGAGGTCGACCCGGGCCGGGAAGGTCGAGGCCCCGGCAGGGACGTCGGTCGAGAAGGAGGAGAAGGTGGAGAGCCATTCCTCGCCCGGCTTGGGGACGAGCTTCTGGGAGGACTCCACCCGTTTCCAGTCCAGCGCCTCGGCGAGACGGGAGGCGATGTCGTCCCCCCGCGGGCACAGCTCGCCGATGGCCTGGTAGGCCCGGGCCGGACTGTCGACCGGCACCCGCAGGCCGGCGGAGAGCAGGGGCGAGAGACCGTCGTTCGGATACCAGAGCTGGTAGTTGGCGGCGCCGTGGGCGATGAACACCAGGGTGAAGCTGCCGCGGACGCGCTCCGAGCTCGAGTAGGTCCAGATCTCCAGCGGCATCAGCACTTCGCAGCGGACGGGGAGGACCTCGGCGGGCTCGCCATTGAAGAGGAGCATGTGGGCGCGGTCGTCCGCGACGCCGCCGAAGCGCGCGCGGGCGATCTCCACCCGCTTCTCCCAGCGCTCCTCGAGCTCGTTCTGGGGCGTCTGGGGAAACGGGTCCCGCACCTGCCAGAACTTGCGGATGAAGGCGTCGCGCTGATAGTCCTTCCCCAGGCCGAGGAAGACCGCCTTCTCCTTGGGGCTGATGAGCAGCGCCACGTCCTCCAGCCACTTCTGGTACCGCGGCGGGAGGTCCGCGATATTCGAGACCTTCGGCGGCGGCGCCTGGGCGAGGGCGAGGAGCGGGGCGAAGACGATGAAGACAAAGAAGAAGACGAGGAGCGGGAACGATCGGCGGTACATCGGGAGCGATCCTACCTCAGGCGGGCCTCACGGGTAATACCCCCGGATCGTCTTCGCCTCCAGCCCCGGCCGGCTCACTTTCAAATCAACGCTGCGGAAGCCGGGGTCCTTGCGGGCGGTGGCGGACTGGTAGGCGATGAGGTACTGGCTGCGCAGCTCCTCTTCGATGGCGGCGTAGATGGCGGGCAGCTCGCCGGCTGCCTTGGGGAAGAAGGCCCGGCCCCCGGTCTCCTCGGAGAGGCGGGAGAGCTTCTTCTTCTCCACCTCGTCTCCCAGGCCGATGGCATAGACCGTGACGCCGGCCCGGCGGGCGAACTCCAGGGCCTCCTCCCAGGTGAAGTGGCTCCCTTCGTCCCGGCCGTCCGAGAGCAGGAGGAGCGCCCGCCGGCCCTTGAGGCCGTTGAAGGTGTAGAAGGAGTAGACCAGGCTGTCGTAGAGGGCCGTGCCGCGCTCCGCCTTGAGCCCGGCGAGCCCGCCGGCGAGGTCCCTGAGGTCGCGGGTGAACTTCACCGCCAGGTTCGGATGGTCGTTGAAGGTGATGATGGCCGCCCGGTCCCGCGGCTTGACCGTGCCTTCGAGAAAGCGCAGCGCCGCCTCCTGCGCCTTGGGCAGGCTCGACTCCATGGAGGCCGAGACGTCGATCGCCACCGCGGCGTGGATCGGCATGTCGGTGACGCGGTCGCAGCGCACGATCTGCTGGCGGGCGCCGTCCTCGGTGACGCCGAAGTCCCTGGCCGCCAGCCCCGAGGTCACCGGATGGCCGTCCTTGTCGAGCACGGTGGTGTAGAGCTCCACCAGGTCGACGTTCATCTCCTCCAGGTTTTCCGGCGCGTTGACGAAGACCACGTTCTCCGTGGAGTTGCCGTCGGCGAGATAGGCCACGGCCCGCACGTAGGCGATGGGCTCGCCGCGGGGGAGGAGCACGGGGTGGACGTAGGGCGGCTGGTAGAGGGTGGCGATCTTCGACTCGTTGAGGTAGAGCTCCACCCGCTCCACCCCCTCGCCTTCGGGGGTCTCGACCTCGGCCCGGGCGAGGAGGCTGGACTCATAGCGCTTCCCCTTCTGCGGCTCGGCGAGGCGGACGCGGAAGCGGTTGCCGGCGGAGTTGAGCTGCAGCTCGTCCGTGGACAGGACCGCCCCGGCCGCATCGAAGGCGGTGACGGCGAGCAGGTGGGTGCGGGGCACCTTGCCGAGGTCCAGCTCGACGCTGTAGGGCGGCGCCTGCTTGGTCAGCACCGGCTTGCCGTCGAGGAGGAAGGTGACGCGGGCGATGTTCCTGCCCGTGGTCAGGGTGTCGAAGCGCTGCATCCCGGTCTGGAGCTGGCCCAGGGGCGGGGTGAGCTTGATCGTCGTCTCACCGCTCCTCAGGGCGGCGTCGGCCTCGGCCAGGATGCGGCTCACCTCGACGGCTTCGGGGGTGGCGGCCGCGGCGGCCACGGCCGGCGCCGGGGTCTCGGTCGCCGGCACCGCGAGGGCGCGCTCGTCGCGGAAGAGCTTGCCGGAGTTGACGTCCTCCACCTTGACGATCAGCGTGTAGTCGCCCGGCCGCAGGGGACGCTCGAAGGCGAGGGGGAGCGACGGGGTGGCCTCGGAGACCGGCAGGTCGAACTTGTAGCGGAAGCTGTCGAACAGGCGGCCGTCGTGCAGCACCTCGCCGATCAGTTGCAGGTTGTAGGAGCGGGCCTCGCCGAGGGCGGCCTGGCCGGCGGCGCTGGCCGGCACGGTCACCATCCCCTGCATCATCGTCCGTCCCTGCCAGCGGCCGGGGAAGCTCACCTCCACCTTCGCGGGCAGGGGAGGCGCATCCGCGGGCACGTCCGTCGAGTAGGAGTTGAAGGTCGACACCCACTCATGGCCGGGCCCCGGCTGCCGGCCCACCAGCTTCGGCTCGAGCAAGTCCCAGTGCATTCCCTGCCCGCCCACCCAGGAGATGCCGGCCAGGATCTTGCGGGCGTGGTCGTAGTCGCCGCAGCCGCCGTCGAAGCTCATGATCTCTCCGAGACTATGCCCGCCGCCTCCCCCGCCGCTCGGATCCCCCCTGCCTGGCTCCTGCCCCTTCCGAGCCACTCCTGGGCCCAGACCGCTGCCGACCGTGGCGGCCTTCTCGAGGACGCTGAAGGCGAAGAGGACGTCCGTTCCCTCGCCGGGGTTCCAGACCCGGAACGGGCCGGCCCCCCATTTGCGATAAAGGACGACGGCGAACGGCTCCCAGATCTTGTCGTTCGGAGGGTAGAACCAGACCTCCAGGGGCCACAGGATCAGCGAGCAGTTGGACTCGATCCGCTCGTCGGGAACGCCGTTGAGGAGCATGACGCGGGACCGCCCGTCCGTGATGTCGCCGAAGAGCTCCCGCGCCTGCCTGACGTTGGCCTCCCAGCGCTCCTTGAAGCCGTTGGCGGCCGTGCGCTGGACGGGGTCGCGCACCTGCCAGAACTTCTCGATGAAGGAGTCGCGCTGATAGTCCTTCTCCAGCGCCAGGAAGGTCGCCCGCTCCTCCTCCGTGAGGAGGACGTCGACCTCCTGCAGCCAGGTCTGGTACTTCTCCGCCAGCCTGGCGACCGTCTCGCGCTCCTGCTGCGAGACCTTCCGGTCGTACGGATGGTAGGCCGCGGCCGGGAGGGGGAGGAGGAGGGCGAGGAGGGTGAGGATTGCCCTTGCCTGGGAGCGCCGGCGTCCCGCCGGCAGCTTACCCCGCTTTTTTTCTAAAACAGGAGTTAGAGGGCCGGCGGGACGCCGGCGCTCCCAGGCAAGAGGAAACTTCACGGGTAATACCCCCGGATCGTCTTGGCTTCGAGGCCGGGCTTGCCGACCACCTTCAGCTCAACGCTCCGGAAGTTGTTCCCGCCGCTGGTGTTCGTCGACTGATAGGCGATGAGGTACTGCGAGCGCAGCTCCTGCTCGACGCTGGCGTAGATGCCCGCCAGCTCGTCCACGTTCTTGAGGAAGAAGGCGCGCCCGCCCGTCTCCTCGGCCAGGCGCGAGAGCTTGCGCTTGTCCACGTCGTCCCCGAGGCCGATGCTGTAGATGGTGACTCCGGCCCGCCGGGCGTAGTCGAGGGCGTCCTCCCAGGTGAAGCGGCTCCCCTCGTCCTTGCCGTCGGAGATCAGCACCAGGGCCCGCTGCCCCTTGACGCCGGTGAAGTAGTAGAGGGTGAAGATGATGCTGTCGTAGAGGGCCGTGCCGCGCTCCGCCTTGAGACCGGAGAGGCCGGCGGCCAGGGCGGGGACGTCGTTGGTGAACTTCACCGTCAGATTGGGGTGGTCGTTGAAAGTGATCACCGACGCCCGGTCCTTGGGCCGGATCGTCCGTTGGAAGAACTCCAGGGCGGCCTGGCGGGCCTTGTCCAGGCTCTTCTCCATCGAGGCCGAGACGTCGAGGGCCACGGCGGCGTGGATCGGCAGGTTGGTCACCCGCTCGAAACGGGAGATCTCCTGCTTCGTGCCATCCTCCGTCACCGCGAAGTCCTTCTGCTCCAGCCCCTCGACCGGCCGCTTCTGGTGGTCGAGCACCGAGGTGTAGAGCTCGACGAAGTTGATGTTCACCTCGGCCATGTCCTCAGGCGCATTGATGAAGACCAGGCTCTCCGTCGAGTTGCCGTCCGGCAGGTAGGCCACGGCGCGCACGTAGCCGAGGGACTCGGCCTTGGGCAGCACGATGACCTGCTCCCAGGGCGGCTGGTAGAGGGTCGCGACGCGGGTCTCGTTGAGGAAGAACTCCACCCGCTCCACCGCCCCGCCGTCCGGCGCCTGAGGCTCGGCCTTGGCCAGCAGGCTGTTGCTGTAGCGCTTGCCCCGCTTCGGCTCCACCAGCTTCACCTGGAAGCGGTTGGGGGCCGAGTTGACCACCAGCTCGTCCGAGGCCAGCTCGGCGCCGGTGGCGCTGTAGGCCTTGGCGGAGAGGGTGCGGGGACGGGGAAGGTTCCCCAGGTCCAGCTCGACGCTGAACGGCGGTTTCTTCTTGGTGAGCAGGGGCTTGCCGTCGAGCGCGAAGGTCACCTTGTCGATGTCCTTGCCGGTGGTCAGGGTGTCGAAGCGCTGCATGCCGGCCTGCAACTCGCCGAAGGGACGGATCAGCCGTATCGTCGTCTCGCCATTGGCGATGGCGGCGTTGGCCTCCTCCAGCATGCGGGCGCTGGCCTCGTCGGCATCCGCCGCCAGGGGCGCGGGGGCTGCCTTGTCCGAGGACGGCACCGTGATACTGCGCTCCTCGCGGAAGACCTTGCCCGAGTTGAGGTCCTCCAGCTTCACCACCAGCAGGTACTCGCCCGGGCGGAGATAGCGCTGGAAGACCACGGGCAGCGAGTCGGTGGGAGCGGGAGCGGTGGCGGCCGGGAAGTCGAACTTGTAGCGGAAGTTCTCGAACAGCTTGCCCTGCTGCAACACCTCGCCGTTGAGGATCATGTTGAACGTGTGAGCGCCGCCAAGCGCGGACTGCCCGGCGCCGGAGGCCGGCACCGTGATCACGCCCTCCACCGCCGTGCGCCCCTGCCAGTGGCCGGGGTACTCCAGCGCCAGCTTCGCCGGCAGGAGCTTGGCCCCCGGCGCCAGGTCCGTGGAGTAGGAGTTGAACGAGGTGACCCACTCACCGGCGCGCTCCTCGGACTTCGCCGTCATCCGCTGCTGGAGCATGTCGTAGCCCATCCCCTGGTTGAGCACCCAGCCGATGGCGCCGGCGATCTGGTCACCGTCGCGGCAACTGTTGGCAATGGTGCCCAGGTTGCGCTCCCCGGAGTCTCCCGCTCCCCCGGAGAACAGGGCGGGCAGACCGTCGAGCCCGCTCCAGAGGCGGTACGGCCCGGCGCCCCAGCGGCGATAGAACACCACGATGAACTCGGAGCGGATCCGCTCGGCGTGCTCGTAAAACCAGACTTCCACGGGCCAGATCACGTTCGAGCAGTGGCTCTCGAGGCGGGCATTGGGGGGGCCGTTGAGCAGCAGGACCCGGGTGCGCTCGTCGTCCAGGCTGCCGAACTCGGTGAGGGCCTGCTCCACCCGCGCCTCCCATTGTTCCTGGAACTGATTGCGGGCGCTGGACTTGTAGGGATTGCGGGCGTCCCAGAAGCGCTGGATGAAGGCGTCGCGCTGATAGTCCTTGTCCAGGGCCAGGAAGGTCCTCAGCTCGTCCTCGGAGATCAGCAGGTCCACCACCTTCAGCCACTGCCGGTACTTCTCGGGGAGCTTCTGGATGGCCTCCCTCTGAGCCTTGCGGTCGGCCCGGCTCAGCTTCTCGGCCGCGCTGGAGGCGGCGGGGAACAGGGCGCAGAGGGAGAGGAGAAGGAGGGGCAGGACGATCAGCGGGCGCAGTCGACGCATTCGTTCACCTTCCAAAGAAACCAGAGACACGAGCCCTGGCGAGGCAGAGGGATTCAACAACTGTGCCCGGGCCTCGCCGCCGAGTGAGTCCCTCCTGGCGCCGGTACCGTTCAAGCCCCACCTCCCCGGCCCTCCCCGGTGCCGCCACTTGGGGTAAGGGTACAATGTCCCGCGAGGATCAGTGCATGCACCCGGTCTACTTCGACAACAACGCCACCACCCCACTCCACCCCAGGGTACGCGAGGCCATGCTCCCCTGGATGGGCGAGCGGTACGGCAACCCCTCGTCGCTCCACGGTTTCGGACAGGCGGCGCGCAACGCCGTCGAGGAGGCGCGGGAGAAAGTGGCGGCGCTGCTGGGCGTCCGGCCGCCGGAGCTGGTCTTCACCGCCTCCGGGACCGAGGCCAACAACGCCGTCCTCTTTCATCGCGCCCGCCAGGCGGGAGGCCCCGGCCGTGCCGCAGGTCCCGGGCACCTGGTGATCTCGGCCTTCGAGCATCCGTCCATCCGCGAGGCCGCGGCACGGCTGGAGAAAGAGGGCGTGGAGGTGACGCGGGTGTCCCCATCAGGGGACGGCGTGGTGCCGGCGGCGGCGGTCGTCCGCGCTCTCCGGCCGGACACTCTCCTGGCTGCCCTCATGCTCGCCAACAACGAGCTGGGCACTCTCCAGCCCGTGGCCGAGATCGCCGCCGCCTGTCGCGAGCGCGGCGTGCCCGTGCTCTGCGACGCCGTGCAGGCCGTGGGCAAGATCCCCGTCGACGCCCCTGCTCTGGGGGTCGACTACCTGGTGCTCGGCGCCCACAAGTTCTACGGTCCCCTGGGTGCGGCCGCCCTCTGGGTGCGCAAGGGGGTCGAGCTGACCGGCTATCTCGTGGGCGGCAGCCAGGAGCGGCGGCGGCGGGCCGGCACCGAGAACGTGCCGGCGCTCGTGGGCCTGGGCGAGGCCGCGGCCGTGTCCCGGGAGGAGATGACGGCGCGCGGCGCGCACCTCGCCGCGCTGCGCGACCGCTTCGAGACCGGGCTCGCCCGCCGCCTGCCGGACGCGATCTTCCACTGTCAGACTTCGCCGCGCCTGCCCAACACCTCGCACGTGGCCTTCCCCGGCGCCGAGGGGGAGTCGCTGCTGGTCCGCCTCGACCTCGCCGGCTTCGCCGTCTCCACCGGCTCGGCCTGCTCCTCCGGCGCCGTCGAGCCCAGCAAGACCCTCCTCGCCATCGGCCTCTCCCCCGAAGAGGCCCTCTCCTCCCTGCGCATCAGCTTCGGCCTCTTCAATACCCCGGAGGAAGTGGACGCCTTCCTGGACGCCCTGGAGCGCGAGGTGGCGGCGCTGCGGCGGGTGTCGCCCCAGGTGGTGACGCGATGATCGATACAAGGGACTCCCTCACGGCCGTCGCCATGTCCGGAGGCCTGGACTCCTCGGTCACCGCCTGGCTGCTGGCGAAGCAGGGACGGCCGGTGGTGGGCCTCTCCATGCTCCTCTGGGACCACTCCGGCGTGGAGGCCCACGGCCGCTGCTGCGGCGCCCTCGACCTCGGAGACGCGAAGCGCGTGGCCCAGCAGGCGGGCATCCCCCACTACACCCTGCGCCTGGACGAGGAGTTCCGCGACAAGGTGGTGGACCCCTTCGTGGCCGACTACCTCGCCGGCCGCACCCCCAGCCCCTGCGTGCGCTGCAACACCTGGATCAAGTTCGACCTCCTGCTCGACCGCGCGCGCCGCCTGGGAGCGGAGCGGGTGGCGACCGGCCACTACGCCCGTATCCTCCAGGGTCCGGACGGCCCCGAGCTCCACACCGCGCTCGACGCCGAGAAGGACCAGAGCTACTACCTCTTCGAGCTCACCCAGGAGCAGCTCGCCGCCTCCCTCTTCCCGCTGGGTGAAATGACCAAGCCACAGGTGCGTCAGCTCGCCCGCGAGGCCGGCTTGGTGGTGGCGGAGAAAGGGGAGAGCATGGAGGTCTGCTTCGTCGCCGGCGGCATCCGCGAGTTCGTGGAAGCCCAGGTGGCGGCGGACCCGGACCGCTTCAACTCTCCTTCTCTCGCGGAGCCGGCCGTCCTGGTGGACACCCACGGCGAGACCCTGGGCGAGGGTCAGCCCTACTATCGCTACACCGTGGGCCAGCGCCGCGGTCTGGGCCTTGCCGCGTCCAGCCCTCTCTACGTCCTCCAGATCGAGCCCGAGCAGAACCGCGTCGTGGTGGGAGACGACCGGGATCTGATGGCCCCCGGCCTCCGCGGCGAGCGCCTCCACTGGATCGGTCCGGCCCCGGACGGTGAGATCGAGGCCACCGTGAAGATCCGCTCCCGTCACCCCGGCGTCGCCGGGAGAATCCGGCCTCTGGGAGAGGGCAGGGTCGAGATCGACTTCGCCCAGCCGCAGCGCGGCGTCACCCCCGGCCAGGCGGCGGTGTTCTATCAGGGGACTCGGGTGCTTGGGGGATGTTGGATCGAGGGGCGGCTGTAGGGGGAGAGCTTCTTCGTCCCTGCTTCGCTTTTTTGCGCGCAGGTTCCTGGAGATGTTTTCAGGAATTAGGGCTGGAAAGAGAGACCTTCTTGCCTCGCTTTGGTTCTTTGTTCACGGGAGTGGTGAGCTGACTCTATGGATACCGACACCCCGGCCGGAAACGAGAAGCCTGCCCCAGAACGCCCCGTAAAGATGGTGAAGCTCGGGGGCCTCACGTTGACGGGGCCCTGGGCATGTGTCGTGCTGCTCGTCCTCTTGGGATCGATCGCCGCTCTTCTCGTGTACGTCAAGCCATCGCTCAGGATGTTGCTCTCGGCGGCTCTCTGGATTCTGTTCATCGTCTACTGGAGCGTGGCGGCCAGGAACGCTGCGTCGGCGAAGAGTTCGGAATCGCAGGCCTCGCGCAAACGTCATCAGCTCCTCCTGAACGGCTCGCTTCTCCTCCTCTTCCTCCCAGTCCCCGGATTGAGGCAACGGTACCTGCCCGACGCATCCTTCCTTGTCCCTCTTGGCCTCGCCCTCCAGGCAGGCTCTCTTCTCCTCGCCGTGTGGGCTAGGCGACACCTCGGCCGCAATTGGAGCGGAGCGGTCACCATCAAGGAGGATCATGAACTGGTGCGCTCGGGTCCCTATCGACTGATACGACATCCCATCTACAGCGCAATGTTCGGTATGTATCTCGGAACCGCCGTCGTTTCCGGCGAGATTCACGCGCTGCTCGCTCTGGCCATCGTCACAGTGGCCTACTGGCGGAAAATCCGACTTGAGGAACAGACTCTGCGAGAGGCCTTCGGAACAAACTACGACGACTATCGCCGCGGCACCTGGGCGCTCATTCCAGGCGTATTCTGAGCGAGTCGGGATTCGACATGAGAATCGCCGTCTCTGGAGCACATCGGACCGGGAAGACGACTCTGATCGCGGAGCTCGGCCGGACTCTCGTGACCTACGTAGCGGTCGATGAGCCTTACTACCTGCTTGAAGAGGATGGACACGAGTTTGCCGAGATACCGTCTCTCGAAGACTTCGAGCTGCAACTCGCGCGTTCGATCGATTGCATCGTCGACAGCGAAGAAAATCAGATTTTCGATCGATGCCCTGCGGACATCCTGGCGTACCTGATCACACATCGGGACTCGGACGGGTTCGACGCCGAGCTTTGGCTTCCCCGCGTGCGGAGCGCGATGCAACGGCTTGATCTGATCGTCTTCGTTCCAGTCGAGAGTCCTGATCGCGTCATCGTCTCCGAGCCAGGAGCAGGCGGGCTGAGGCGACGCGTGGACGAGGAGATCCGGGACATTGTCCTCGATGATCGATGGGGCTTCGGCGTGGAAGCGATGGAGGTGGCGGGCACCTCGCACGAACGCGCTCGCCAGGTGTTGGCGCATGTCACGGGCCAGAGCTCGGAATTACACGCGCCGACTTCGAGAACATGACTGAGCCCACGTTCTGGGAAGTCGGCGCCTCGGGCCGGCGCTACAGCCGGGAGCTCGTCTTGAGCACGCTGGAGAAGAGGTACGCGACCCAGGCGGAAGACGTCTGGCAGGCTCGCGACTTTCACTGCCTCGAAATTGCCACCGACAACTACCTCCTCACCTACACCCTGATCCAGGGTGAGCGCGTGACTCGACGGTCAACAATCTGGCGGCGAACAGTCCAGGGGTGGAAGATCGTCTATCACCAGGGAACCCTTGTAGAAGATCGTTGACCCAAGCCGCGGAGGATGCCCGGTTGCTGCCGCAGCCGGTGCAAGCGGCCCTGTCGCCGCTGAGGGCGGGAGCCTCAAGACGGCCAATAGGGAGCGGGTACGAAGGAAAATCGGCCTCGCACCTCAGCGGCGCGCTCCCGTGAAGCCGAGGATCAGCCGGACCAGCAGGTACGTCCCGGCGAGCGAAGCGAGGGGCGCGCCCAGCGCCAGGGAGACGTGCGGCTCCGTGAGGGCGGCGAGAGCGCTGGCGTACCCGGTTTGCAGCGCCTCCGTCACGGGCGACGCGGCGAGCATCCAGCCGCAGAGCCCGGCCAGCACGGACGTCATGGAGAGCCCGAAGAGGTAGCGGCGCCAGGGGAAGGGCAGGGCCGGCGGCGCCGTCGCGGCCACGTGCACCTGCTCCATGACGGCTGCCGCGAATCCGGAGGAGGGGACGAGCGGCTCTTCCGAGGCGAGGATTCGGTCGAGGTCTTCGGGTGTCATGCGTGGGCCTCCAGGACCACCGGCGGCGCCGGGGCAAGACCGCCCAGCTTGCTTCGCAGCAGCTTGCGCCCGCGATGCAGCCAGGCTTTCACGGTCCCCTCGGGGACCTGTAGGATGCGGGCCGTCTCGGCCACGTCCATGTCCTTGAAGTAGAACACGGTCAGCACGTCGCGGTAGCGGGGCGGGAGCGCGGCGACGGCTCGCCGCACGAGCTCCTCGCGCTCGGCGTCTTCGAGCTCCAGTTGCGGCGGGCGCTCACGGCTCACCGCTTCCGCGATGGCGTCGAGCGGGACCGACGGGAGGGTACGGCGCCGCAGCGCCGAGCGGTAGACGTTGAGCGCCACCGTGAACATCCAGGACGAGAAGGCGGAGTCGCCGTGGTACCGGGCCAACTGCCTGAAGACGTGCAGGAAGGCCTCCTGGGCCATCTCCTCCGCGCGGCCGCGGTCGCGGACGAACCGGTAGGCCAGGTTGATCAGCGGCCCCTGCCACCGGCGCACGATCCCCTCGAAGCCGCCGGGGTCCCCCGCCAGAACGCGCCGCACGTCAATCAGGTCCAAGTCCTCTTCCACGTCGTCCTCTGGAGGTGTGACGCGCGCTCCGGCTTTTTGGTTGCAGGACCTGGTTGCAGGCTCCTGAACGCAACCGCGGAGGCCGGGAGTGCGTCCTACGGCGTGAACAGGTCCTCAAGGAGAGACGCCAATGATCCAGAACGTCTTCATCTTCATGATACCGATCGTCTCGGTGATCGCCGTATTCTCGTTCATCTCCGTGGCCACGTGGGCCGAGTCTCGAAGGAAGGAGCGCGAAGCCTACTACCGCAACGAGCTATTGAAGAAGCTCGTCGATTCGACGGGGGACTCGGCCCGGCAAGTCCTGGAATTGATGCGCGACAAGGAGCTCGCCGTGGAGCGGCGACGCCGCGAAGGGCTGAAGCTGGCCGGGCTGATCGTGGCCGTGGTCGGCCTCGGGTTGAGCGTGATGCTGGCGCTGCTGGTGCCGCACGAGGCGGTGTGGTCGGTCGGGCTGATCCCCCTGCTCATCGGGTTGGCGCTGATGTTCCATGCCTACCAGACGGCGCACCGCCCGCCGGCCGTCGAGAGCGCGGACCGGGGCAGCCTGTCCTGAATAGAAATTATCGCCGGCTCGCGGCGCCGCTGGCGAGCAGCTCGAGGAAGTGGTGGGCTTGGCGTACCTCGTCGCCGTACCGCTTTCGCGGCGCGCCATCGACGAAGCGCTGGAGCGCCGCGCGCGCCTGCTCCGGGCGGCCGTTCTCAGCCGCCTTGGTGCCGAGGTTCCAGAGCGTGTCCCACTGGTTGGGCTGGAGGTCGACCGCCGTCTGCCAGGCCTGGAGTGCCGCGTCGGGCTGCTTCAGCTCGTAGAGCACCACTCCCAGGTTGTTCCAGGCGATTGGCAGGCGCGGGTTGAATTTCACCGCCTTCTGGAGTTCCACGCGCGCCTGGTCCCAGTGCCGCTGGCGGATCTCGATCAGACCGAGCTGCTGGTGCGCCCGGGCATTGCCGGGATCGGCGGCCAGCACCTGGCGCTCGGTCGCCGCCGACTCCTCCAGACGTCCCGCCTTGAAGAGCGCGAGCGCGTAGGCGTTGAGCGACTGGGGCATCCCCGCGGCGGCGAGAGGACGCAGCACCGCGAGGGCCTCGTCCGTGCGCCCGACCTGGGTCAGAGTGAGCCCGAGCTGCCGCAGCAGCGATCCGGTGGCCGCCCCGCGGCGCCGGGCCTCCTGCATCGCCGCCAGGGCCTCCTGGACGTGGCCGCTCTCCAGCAGACAATGGACCAGCATTTCGTGGCCGTACGGCATCGCGGGGCGCCGGGTCACGACCTCCCGCGCCAGGCGCGCCGCCTCCTCGGCCTGCCCCTTGCCGAGGAGCTCGCTCACCTCGTGCATCTTCTGGTCGATCCCGATCAGCGTCTTGGGATCGTCTTCCGGGCCGTAGTGCGTTCGCGTGCGGGCCGAAGACGTGATGTAGCCGAGGCTCTCGAGGCGTGCCGCGACCTCTTGCTGAGCCTGCCCGCTCGGCGGCGGCCAAGCCGACTCCCGCGGCAGCGAGGCGAAGACCTCCCGCGCCGCTACGCGTTCGGCGCTGGCGAGGTTGTGACTCTCCTTGGGATCGTGCTGCAGATCGTAGACCTCGGGAAGAGGCAGGGCGATGTACTTCCGGCCCTGGCGGAGGATGCCGCGCAGCGGCGCCCAGCCACGGTTGAAGGTGGCTGACAGCGCTTCGAAATAGGAGTCCGCCGGCACCGGGCCGGCAGGAGCGAGCAGCGAGCGGCCGGGGTAGGCGCCGAGCCGGGTGGCAGCCGGCGCGGCCACGCCCGCGGCCTGGAGCACGGTGGGAAAGACGTCGACGTGGCGAGCCGGCCGGAGGTCGCGGCCCGGCGCGACGCCCGGCCCCCAGACCACGAGCGGCACCTTGAGCGTGGCCTCGTAGGCGAACAGGCCGTGGGTGAGCTCGCCGTGCTCGCCGAGCGCCTCGCCGTGATCGGCGGTCATTACCACGAAGGGCGCCGGCTCGCGGCCGTCGAGGAACGGCCGCAGCAGCGGCGCGAGAAAGGCGTCGGCCGCCGCGACCTCGCCGTGGTAGGGATCGCCGGGGAAGCGCGAGGCGAACGGCTCGGGCGGGGCGTACGGGGCGTGCGGATCGAAGAGGTGGACCCAGAGGAAGCGCGGCCGGCGCTTCTGCCCGCGCCACCAGGCGAGGGCGGCGCCGACCACCTCGTCGCCGCGCCGTTCGGCGCCGGCGAACCCCTCGGTCTCCGAGCCGCGGCTGGTGCGGTCGTCGTAGACGTCGAAGCCGTGGCCCAGGCCGAACTGCGAATCGAGCGTGAAGCCGCCGACGAAGGCGCCCGTGGCATAGCCCGCGGCGTGGAGGATGGTGGCGAGAGTTGGCACCGAGCCCGCGAGCCGAAAGCCGCTGTTGTCGCGCACGCCGTGCTGGTACGGATACAGTCCGGTCAGGATGTTGGTATGCGAGGGCAGCGTCGCGACGTTGTGCGCGTGGGCATCGGGATATACCCGGCCGGACGCGGCCAGGCGGTCGAGGATCGGCGTCTGGGCACGGCGATTGCCGGCAAACCCCAGCGCGTCGGCCCGCAAGGTGTCAATGGTGATGAGGACGATGTCAGGTCGGGGCGGCTTCGGGGGCTTCGGAGATTTGGCCGGGACGGCGGAGAGCCCCCCGGTCGCCAGCAGGAGCAGTGCCCAGAGAGCGTAGGGGGCCAAGCGGTCGGCAATCTTCATAGCGTCTGCATTCTAGGGGCACATCTCCTTCTCGACCTGCTCCCACACAAACTTGCCCCAAGAGTTGGAGAGAAGCAATACTCCCGCCAGCGCCCACCGATGACTTGGATTAGAGGCAGCCCCGCGTCGTGGTCACGATGTAGTAGGGCGTTTGCTGCCCCGAGCAGAACCGTGGAGCGCAGAAGCAGTCCTGCTCGCAATGGCCGACGACCTTGGTGTGGGAGGCGTCGCTGAAATAAGTCCAGAAGTCGGTGAAGTTCTGGCAGGCTTGTACCGGGGCAGGGCCCGGGAAGAGCGCGGTCATCACCAGCCCCAGAGCCAGTACCAACATCGCCGCTTTCCAACTACGGTTCGGAGTCTGCAAAGCCATTTTCAGCTCCTTTCGGAAACAAGGTCCGCCGGTCTGGTCACACGGGCCTCTGTTGGATAGGTGCTTCAAAGATGACTTTGCGAGCCGGTATCGCCTAACAGCAGGTCTCACATGGGATCCCGCGAGCCGGAGGGACTGGGGGAGGAAGCCCGGCATGCCGGCAGCATGCTACGCTCCCACGATGGCAAACCTCCAGGTCAAGAATCTGCCCGAGCCTCTTCATACTCGCCTTCGGCGCTATGCGCGGCAGCATCACCGGACGCTCAGCGACGTTGCACTGGCCGCTCTCGAGCGCGAGATGGATCGCTGCGAATGGTACGAACGCCTCGCCCAGCGTCCCCCGACCGACCTCGGCGTCTCGGCGGCCTCGCTGCTCGAGGAGGAGCGCGGGCAGCGGCAGCGAGAAATCGATTGAGCCGCTTTGTCATCGATGCCTCCGCGGCCGGCAACCAGCTTGGTGTTGGTACAGTCTCGCGGCCAGCAGTGACACAGCGGCGGGCCCGAGGGCCCGCCGCGCATAGGACCTGGACGAGTCACTACGGGGAGTTGTACTCGAAGGCGAAGCGGATGCGGGAGGCCGCCGCGGCGGTCTCGGTATAGAGGATGGAGAGGAGGTCCCCGTTGCTGAACGTCACGCTGTCCGCCGTGTCAGCACAGGTCGTGGCAGTGCCGGAGACCGTGCAGGTCAGCGCCGTGTTGCCCCCGTTTTTACGGATTGTAAGGGTTGCCGACTGCCCCGCGCCGGGCGCCACCGTCAGACTGACGACCAGCTTGCTGGCGGTACCCGAGGGCAGCGGAACGTTGGCGTTGGCTTCCGTCGCACTGGTTGTCGTGCCCCAGGGAACCAGGAAATTGTTATTGCCGGTGTTGGCATAGTTGCCGCCGATCGCCGAGCCGCTGGTGCCGTTCGCGCCCGGAGCGCCGACCGGACCCGTTGCACCCGTCACGCCGGCCGGACCTGTAGGACCAGCCGGACCGATCGGACCCGTGGGACCCGTCGCGCCTGTCGCACCGATGTCGCCCTTCTGCGCGAGGAGATCCCAATTCGCTGGCGATGAATCCGGCGGGTTGCTTGTGTTGCCGTTGGTCAGGCTGATGTAGCTCGAACCGTTGAAGCTCACGGCGTCCCGGGTCGCGTAGGTGGTGCCGCTGCTCCACGCGCCTTTCCAGTTGACGCCCGGCGCCCCGGCCGGACCCACTGCACCGGTGGCGCCGGTCGGACCCGTCGCGCCCTGGGGACCGACTGGACCCTGGGGACCGACCGGACCCGGACTCCCTGTCGCACCCGTGGCGCCGACGGCGCCCCGCTGTGCGATGAGGTTCCAGTCCGCCGACGACGTATCCGGTGGGTTGCCGGTGTTGCCATTCGTCAGGCTGATATAGCTCGAACCATTGAAGCTCACGGCGTCCCCTGCAGCATAAGTAGTGCCGCTATCCCACGCGCCCTTCCAGGTGAAGCCGACAACGGGCGGTGGGACCGAATTAAGGAACACCGAAAAAGAGGCCGCTTCGTGATTTGTGACGACTACGTCCAACTGTCCGTCTCCGTTCAAATCACCCAACGCCATAGTTATGGGAGTTGATGGTGTAGAGAGGTCGGGTAAGTGGTTGAACGCCATGATTCCGCCGGAGCTGGCGTTTTGAAATACCGTGATGGTATTGGAATCGCCATTCGCGACCAGGACGTCCTTCTTCCCGTCACGATCGAGGTCGCCCACTGCCACGGCGCCAGGGCTTGTTCCGGTGTCGAATTCACTCCGAGCGAGCAAAAAATCGCCGACGCTGCTAGAGTTCGCGAACACAGCGAGTTTGTTTGCGCCTCTTTCGGATACAAGGATATCCAATTTGCCGTCGCCGTTCAGATCGCCAACCGTAATGCCATCTGGTAAGGCCGCGGTAGGAAAGGGAGTTGGAGCTTGAGCCTGGACAGTTCCTGGGCTACTCGTATTGCGATAGATCCATAGGTTACCGGTATCCGTAATGGGAACCAGGATATCTGGCTTCCCGTCGCCATCGATGTCCGCCACCGAGAGCTGGTTGGGGTACGTCTCCGTTGAATAGTCGGTCCGAGAATCGAACGTGATCTGGGTCGGATCCGGACCGTGATGAAACACTGACACCGTTCGCCCGGAATTCGAGGTTATAATGAGGTCAGGTCTCCCGTCGCCGTCAAAGTCAGCAATGGTTACTTGATGCGGCGTGGCGATGAACGAAAGCGGCGAGGTACCCTGGAAGGAGATGGCCCCTAAAGTCGAAACATTCCGCAGGACGGTTACCATGTTGCCCGCCGCGCACGCGACGACGAGATCCACCTTGCCGTCGGCATCGAGATCGCCAGCGGCAATACCTTCCGGGCCGCCTCCCGTTCCGAAATCGATAGGAGGATCGAAACTCACCGTGTTGAGCGTCGAGATGTTTCGCCAGACGGAGAGGTGATTCCCGTTGCCGTGATCGTAGATGCTGGCCGCAACGTCGTTCTTGCCGTCGCCGTCGAAGTCAGCGATTGCGAGGCCCAGCGGCTCAGTGCCTGTCGGAATGTCTGCTCTTGCCGAAAAGGTTTGCGCTCGCGCGACTGAGAAAGGGACCAGTAGAGCTACCAATGCTGCTTGAGAGGCCAAAGTCTTGATCTGATGCGTGAACATCGTCATCCTCCTTAACTGAGACGTCGCAGGTTCCGCCTGCACGTTTACCTTCCGCCGTCCATTGTTGCGGGGTAATCTCAGCGCGTCAACTCCGTTCAAATTTTGAACGCTTTCCGTAAACCTGCGCGAGGAAATTCCAGCCCGCTCAGCTCAGGAAATCCGTTCAAAAATTGGACAGGTAAGGAGTGGAGTTGCCCTGCTCAGCGTTTCGGTGCGCTACGGTGAGAGAGAAGCTTGTAGAGCGTCCCGGGGCTTACACCGAGGAGGAGAGCCGTCCGTCTCTTGTTCCCCCTCACAAGCGCAAGCACCCGGGAGGCTTCAGCGGAGCTCAGGTCGTCGAGACTTCGTACGGGCATGAAGAACTGGTGAGCAAGGAAGCGGAGGAAGTCTTTCCGCCACCCCTCGTGGATGAGGGATTCCTCTCTGAATTTCGCACCGACGAACCATGCATCTCGCCCGGCCAGGAGAATCCGTTCCGATCGCGTGAGCACCACCTGCTCGCGGGCCGAAGGGCGCGCACCTGCTACAAGTGAGGCGAGGAGTTTTGTCTCATTGACGAGAAACTCGCCCGCGCTCTCCAAGATTCGGAATCTCCCTCGCCTCGTCCTCTCGAAGGAGGCGAACGCTTCCGCTCCAAGGATGGCCTTGATTCGAGCCAGGAGATCGGTTCGTTTTCCTGGGAGTCCTACTCCTACCTGCGCAATGTGGTAGGCGAGGAGGAGGGCCGCGTCCACCGGGGAGCGGCTCTCGAGATCTCCTCCAGGCTCTACGATCGCGGTGGGAGGAGCCGGTTGGGCCGCTTCTTCTGACGATTCCCGGAGCAGGAACATGAGCTCCGCCCGAGAGGAGGACACCTCTTCAACCTCCAGCCAGGCCGCTCCGATCTGGACTCGCAGACCCGGAGTGAGGAGGGCACGTCTTACCCGTAGGCCGGCCACGATGAGGCCGTTCTTCGAGCCGAGGTCCAGGAGCACGACGCCGCCCTGGCAGCGCCGCACGAGCGCATGCCGGCGGGAGATCCCGGGGACGCGCAAGACGAGATCGTTTTCCGGGGCACTCCCGAGCTTGCCTTCGCTTTCCGGAATTTCGAAGACCCGTTCTTCGTAGTCGTGGGTGGCGAGAAGGCGAAGCATCGGCGTGTCTCTCTATGGGGCGACGGAATGAGCACGGAGCTCTCGTGCGCGCTCCTCCACGAGCTCCGCGTGCCCTCGGGCTACGATACTCCCCGTCTGCTCAGCGCGTACGAGCTCAAGGGCTGACTGCCCGACTGCGGCAGCCTCGCGTGCGTGTCCCAGCCGGCCGAGAAGCTCGGCTCGGAGAGACAAGAGCTCGTCCCGAGTCTCCGGCCGCTCGTCGAGAAATCGGTCGACCTGCGGGAGGATCTCCGCGGGCTTGCCGCCCTCTGCGAGCGCGAATTCCAGGCTCCAATAGCGCTCCAGGTCCGTCCAGTTCGGTGGAACTACGGACAGGGCCACGTCTGGACGCTCACCCGCGCGCCACCGAACGAATTCGCGAAAGATCCAAAGATGCGCTTGCCAGTTAGGATAAGTGGCGCCGAAGCGAGCGACCGCTGAGAGCGCTTCCGCATAGTGCTTCTCCTCCACGAGGGCCAGGACCTCGCCTTTCAGGAACTCGTGTTTGCTCTTCCCTGCACCGGGCGCCGACTCGCGGCCGATCCCTCGTTCGTACCAGGTGACTGCCCGTGGGAGGTCGCCCTGCAGGTGGAACGCGACGGCCGCGTCGTAGGCGACCTCGGGAGCATCCTCAGCACGCGTAGCGACCGCGGCGAAAAGCGCATCTCCCTCCCGTACCCTGCCCTGCGCGACGAGGAGCTTGGCCCGGAGCCGCTCGGCATATTGTTCAAGCCAGGTTTCGTGAGCGCGCCTGGCCGAGTCGAGCGCGGCTTCCACTTCGGACATCGCGAGATTGAGATCTCCGGCCCGGCGCAAACGCTCTGCTTCCCAGAAATGCTGATAGGTATCGCGCCGCGCGCCTTGACGCTCGGCCCTGTCTGCACTCGGCTCCCCCGGAGGGAAACCGTCGAAACCCAGTATCCAGGTCTTGCCCGAGAGATAGTGCACTGTGAGCTCTCGCCGCTTCTCATCGATCGTGAGGCAGGAAGGGCCCTCAAGGTGGCCGCGCGGCACGATGGCATACCAGAGGAGAAAGCGTTCCTGTGGGGGCTCCACCATCGCATCCGGCGCAGCAGGAGTCGCCATCCGATCTCCCTTCGCCAGGGAGCGTGGATCAATCCGCACGGCCGCCACGGCATTCACCCAGTTCCATCCATTGTTCACGCCCGCGAAGAGGAGCTCGGGAATGCCGTCGCCGTCTAGATCCGCCGCCCCTTGAAAGTCCTGCCCTCCGCGGGCATAAAAGACGATCCGAGCCTGGTCGTAGCGGGGAGCATAGAGGACAGCGTAGAAAGGAGCTTCCGGTACGTGGCTGTAGTTCACGATAATTTCGTCCACGCCGTCCTTGAAAAGATCGACGGCTTTCGCCGAGGAGAACGAAAACCGCGGAGGGTCATTCGGAAAATAATTGGCGCCGCTCGGGAGCTTCACCTGCTTGATGATTTTCCCCGACTGCGGGTCGAGGAACGAAAGTGTGGAGATGGCCTCCGGCGACCACTCCTGCGGCCGGGCGAGCACGATCGCGATGAGGCGAGGCCCGCCGGGCGTGAGTCTTGCCAGTGCCCAGCGATCCGCGATCTCCGGCGCCACGCCGGCCTTCGTCCACAGTGTCTCGCCGGTATCGCTCAGGGCCTTGATGCCCGTCTCGCCCGCGGGCACGAGATGAGAGAACCGGGGCCCTTGGACCTGCGTGATGAGCACGCCTGTCTGGGGCAGGAAGAGGAGCGCCACGGCCGCTGCTCGGAGAAGCCACCGCCGGAGCCGGAACCGGGGCGGGACGGCCCGCTTGCCGAGTACTGCGAGCACCGCCTCGGCGCTGGGGAAGCGATCGGCGGGACGTCTTTCGAGCAGCCGGGCTATGATCTCGGCGAGCCAGCGGGGCACCTCGGGTCGGAGCCGGCGCACGTCCGGCGCCGCCGCGGCGAGGGCCGCGAGACGCAGTCCCAGGTCCGACGCCGCTTCGTAGGGCAGCTTCCCCGTGAGCATTTCGAAGAGCACGACGCCCACGGCGTAGAGGTCGCTCCGCGGGCTGGCTTCCCTCCCGAGGAGCTGCTCCGGCGAGAGGTAGCCCAGGGTTCCGACGATGCCGCCTTCGCGCGTGAGCCTCGTCTCCTTCTGTCCGAGCCTGTAGGCCAGACCGAAGTCCGCAAGCTTGGCCTCGTCGCTATCGGAGAAGAGAATATTTCCCGGGGTCACATCCCGATGCACGACCCCTTTGGTATGCAGCGCGGCGAGCCCTCGGAGCACGGCGTCAGCGATCCGGAGAGCCTCCGCCACCGGAAACGAACTCTGCCCCACTCGTTTTCGGAGCGCCCCACCCGCAAGGAGCTCCATCGTGAGGTAAATGTCCTCGCCGCTTCTCCCAAGCTCGTAGACGCGGACGAGATGGGGGCTCAGGCTCTCCCGGGCGACTCCGACCTCCCGTCGGAGACGGCTGAGCGCCCGCTCCGGATCGCGCTCCGGGTGGACTACCTTGAGGGCGACCTCTGCCCTGAGGAGCCGATCGAAGACCCGGTAGACCGCGGCGTTGCCGCCACGGCCGAGACATTCCCTGACCTCGTATCGGTCTGCCAGGAGACGGCCAGAGGACCACCTGCCAGAGGAAACCGGCTCTGTGAGAGGTGCTACCGACTCCGTTTCGCGCGGCTCAAGCACAGGAGGCCCACTACTTCAGGAAGCGGAGTATATCGCAGGTCGGAGCGGCACCGCTTGAGGCCTCCGCAGGAGTGGTTGAAGCGAAGCCTGCCGGCTTGTTTCGAGGGTCCAATCTGGGCGCAATTACGCCAGCGACGCCCAAGATCCTGAGAACCCCGGTGGGGCGCGTCAAGGACGGCCCGGTTTCAGCGACAGCGTCGCTCCGGGCGCAAGGAAACCGGAGCTGCAGATCGCTTCCTCCGGGACGAGGACCGAGGCCAGGGACATTTCAAGCTGGCGCGGCAGGAGGCAGGCCCGATACTCGCCGGGAGCCACGTTGGGGACACGCAGGGTTCGATCGCTGCGCCCTCGCGGTTGACCCTGATCGTAAGCCCACTGGCCCCAGGCGGAGCCCGGGACGAAAAAACCGTTCTGAAATATGGCGAGCAGCAGGTTCTCGCGCAGAATTTCATCCTCCGTCAGAGGAAGGGTGATCTCGAGACCTCCTCCTTCTTCGGTCACCTGAAGAACGAGAGGTTCCCCTTCGGTGGAGGCATCGAAGGCCCGGAGCGCGAAACCCGGAGCGCTGACGACGACCTCGACTCTGGAGACCGCCTGGGGAAGATCGACATGGAAAGCGCCATCGGTGCCGGTGGTGGCAACAGCTCCACTGCCACCTGGAGCCCTGGCCAGGACCGTGACGCGGGAACCCACCACGGGCCCGCGAGAGGAGAGGACGGTGCCGCTCAACTGCCTGGTCGAATGGAGCCGTAGCTCGATGGGGCCCACCGCTCGGCCTTCCACCAGGGTTGCGAAAACGCGATCGCTGAGCTGCGACGAGGATTGCGCGCCGAGCCAGACCGGTCCCTGGGGCAGAGCGCGCACTTCATAGCTTCCGTCTGCATCCGCAGTCGTCGCGAGCTCAACGCTCTCGCCCTGTATGGCCACGTCGGCCTTGGGCACGGGCTTGCCCTGCTCGTCCACCACACGCCCAAAGATCCGGGTGTCCGGCAAGACGATTTCCACCCTCGCTTTGCCGGACCGGCTGGCTTGGACCTCGGCCCGCGTCCAGGTCGGAAAGCCCGGCTCCCCGGCCGCGATCTCGATTCGCCACAGGCCCTCCCGGGGCAGGACGCCATGGAATCGGCCCTCTGCGTCGGCTTCCATCTTGACGGAGGTCGCGCCGTAGCTGCCACCAAACCAGAGGGTGGAGACCAGAGGCTCTTCGCCCAGCCGGATCCTGCCCTCGACCGTTATGAAGCGGACTTCGATCGATTGCGGAGCCGAATTGGGGCCGTCTACCGAATGCTCACCGGAGTACAGGCGATTGCCAAGGGAATCCTTGAGGTCCACCCTGAAGCGGCCGGAGGACTGGCCCGGGACGGCCAGGCGACCCCCCTCGTCCGCAGTCCCGTCGAAAACCAAAGGGACAGGCTGGCGCTCTCCGAGTTGGAAAATCTGGGCGCGCCAGGGCCGGCCGAGCCAGTCGAGGGCCGGATGGACCGCGAACTGCAGATCGAGAGAATGCCTGAGGATCAGAGGCTCGGCGAGGAGCGTCTCGGCACCAGGAGCGACCCGGACAGGAGCCCGCCGGACCGGCGGAAAGCCAGGCTGCCGGACTTCCAGCGCATAGGTTCCCGGTGCGAGGCCGGAGAGTTGGAAAAAGCCGTCCTTGCCAACCTGCCGTTCGAAGGCCGTGCGTTCCAGGTCAGAGACGCTTTTCAGGCTCGAGCCACCTGCCACGAGGACGGCCAGACGGGCGGTGCACCGGCCCGGTTCGATGGCTCCTTCCTCGACAGCCACCCAACCTGCGACCGATGCGCCACGCTCGAGCTCGATCGCACCGAGCGACAGCGTCTTGCCTGCCGGGACCTGTACGCTCCACCGGTAATGCGATGACAAGCCTTCCGCCGAGATCACCAGGTCGTAGGTGGCCGCAGGGAGCGAGCAACTCCAGAACCCTTTCTTGTCCACCGGGCAGTCGAGGTCGCCTTTAGGGGCCACCGGCCGGTTCAGGAAAGCCGGAGCTGCCAGGGACCGGACCAGCACTTGTCGCGGCGGCGGGGTCTTCTTTCCTTTCACCAGCACCACACCGGAAATCGACCCCAAGGGCCAGAGGTCCAGGGCGAGCCGGGAAGGCTGGTCCGAGGGTCCGACGGCCAAGGCTTTGCGAGGAACCCAGAACCCGGGGACCTCGGCCGAGACCTCCCATTTCGAACCCGCGGGCAGCGTCAAGGAAAGCGGTGCCGGCGACGAGAGGGCCAAGCGCACGGGTTCCCCCTTCCCTTCGGCAGGCCGCAGAAGGAGGTTCCCTTTGACCGGCAGGTTCGAGTGCGTTCGAAAGGCAAAGGAGATCTCCACGCGGGTGGGTGGAACCTCTCCCTGAGCGAAGATCGGACCGCTCCAGAGCCCGAAGCAGCCGAGGAGGGCGAACGTCAGGGAGAGGAACCGGCGGGTCATGGATCTGATTCTACTTAACTTAGCTTGAGGCGTAAAAGGTCGCCCTCGCCGCCATCGGCTGCCAAGACATCCGCAGCTCCAGGCTGAGCCAAGAGGGTCCCTGGCTGCGTAGTGGAAGATCGGGCATCCCCGCCCGCCACTCAGAAGGAGATCCACGATGAAGAAGGCACAGCGCAAGCTCCAACTCCGCCGAGAGACCCTCCAGTCGCTCGGCGTCCACACCCTGGAGCAGGTTTATGGAGGCTCCAACACGGTGCCGATCAAGGACACCATCGTCCGCCCCTCAGACGCCTGCGGCACCCCGACCACCACGCGCTGATGAACACGGCCGGCGGCGGTCCCGGTGGACCGCCGCCGCGCTCAAGGTCAGGGCCTGGGGGTGGTGTTCGTGGTGCAGGTTACGCAGACCCAGATGCAGTGCAGGTGGTCGCACCCTGCGCTGGACTGATTGGGATCCGTGCTGTTCGCGTCGCAGTGGCAGGTCTGACGGGGGCACTGCCCCGCCGGGCAACTGGGCGTCGTCGAGGGGGAGGGGCTCGTCGACGCGGCCAGGGTGGGACGCGCCGGCTCCCCCTTGAGCACGGCAGGCGAGACGCCGGCCAGGAAGTTCGAGGAGGCCGGCAGCATGGTGTCCGGCCGGCCGTCGCCGTCGGTGTCGATCTTGACGCCGGCCGGATACTGCGGCGCCTTGACGTAGGCCCAGACCGAGCGGCTGCCGGGCCCAAGCTCGATGCGGCGGGTCACCTCGCGCCGGCCGCTCCTGTCGCCGTTGACCGGCGTGAACACGGCCTTGACGTTGAGGGACAACGGCGCCGAGTAGGTCCCGCCGAGCGCCTCGGTCCGGAAGATGCGCATCGTCGTGACCGGCTGCTCGCCGGCCAGGCTGACGGCGACGTCATACTGACCGCAGCTCGTCTCGATCGGCTTCACGCTCACCAGCGACAACGCCAGCAACTGGATGCGGGTTGTGGCCTCCCCCTGGGCGTTGAAGTTCGCATCGTCGAGCCGGCGCACGGCGGTGTCGATGCTGCCGAGGCTGCCGGCGGGCGATACCGCGAGCGGCGCGCCCTGGAAGACGACTTTGCCGGTGAAGGGCTGCGAGCCGGCGCAGAAGAAGTCCGCCGGGATCGGCTCGTGGGCGAAGCTCGTCTGCGCGAACCCGGCGACGGTCATCCACAGGTCGACGCCCGGGTGGATGGAGTCTCCCGCTCCCGCGAAGGCGAGCGAGCCGCCGATCAGGGCAAGGAGCAAGGCTCCCGGGATGGCTGAACGGATCCAAGGCCTCGCAATCTTCATTCTCCGCTCCTTTCCGGTAATTATGGAACACGGCGTGCTCCGGCCAGGGAGGCCGGTGAGCCACCTGCAAGAACAGTGCGCCGGAACGGCCAGCGGGGGACGACGAGGCCCAGCTTGCTAGGGACAGACCTTGCAGTAGGTCTCGTTGCAGTCCGCCTGGCAAGCCGAATCGCCGCCGCAGGCGAGCCAGCAGTCATGGGAGCAACTCACGTCGTACCAACAGATAGGCGGCTGGGAGGCCGAGCTGAGGGAGGGCACCAGAACCGCCCCCGTCAGCAGAGCCGGAAGGACCAGGAGACGCAGTCGGCTGCGAACGTCTTTTCTCATCTCTACCTCCTGTCGCGTAGCGTCCATCAAGATAAGAACTTGCCACAATCCGTCGATTCCTTCAAGTCGTCCGGCACAAGTTAGTGAGATGGTCATGTATACTCACGCCGCTGTCTCGGAGGAACGCCCGATGCCGAAACCCGACCGGCCCATTGCGGTCTACCACGAGCACCCGGACTGGTTCCGGCCGCTGTTCAGCGAGCTGGACCGGCGCGGCACCCCCTACGTCCGCATCGACGCGCGGCGCCACCACTTCGACGTCGCGGCCCGCGAGCTCGACTTCTCGCTGCTGTTCAACCGCATGAGCCCGTCGGCCTACCTGCGGGGGGAGAGCCACGGCATCTACCACACGCTGGCCTACCTGGACCACCTCGAGCGGCTCGGCGCCCGCGTCGTCAACGGCTCGCGCGGCTTCCGGGTCGAGATCTCGAAGGCGCTCCAGCTCTCGCTCCTGGAGTCGCTGGGCCTTAAGTACCCGCGCGCCCGGGTCGTCAACCATCCGGCCGAGGTGATCGAGGCCGCCCGCGGCCTGCGTTTTCCGCTCGTGGTCAAGGCCAACGTCGGCGGCAGCGGCGCCGGCATCGTGCGCTACGACGACGCGGCCGCGCTGGCGGCGGCGGTCGAGGGCGGGACGATCGACCTCGGCATCGACAGCACGGCGCTGGTTCAGGAGTTCGTGCCGGCGCGCGACGGCCACATCGTCCGCGTCGAGGTCCTGGGCCGCAGGTATCTCTATGCCATCCGCCTGTGGAGCGCCGGCAACTCGTTCAACCTCTGCCCGGCCGACGCCTGCCAGACGACGAGCGGTGCGGCGCTGGTGGGCGCGGCGTGCGCGCTCGACGCGCAGGAGCGCGGCATCCGCGTCGAGGGCTACACGCCGCCGCCCCAGGTGATCGCCGACGTCGAGCGGATCTTCGAGGCCGCGGCGATCGACGTCGGCGGCGTCGAGTACATGATCGACGACCGTGACGGTGAGCTCCTCTACTACGACATCAACGCCCTCTCGAACTTCGTCGCCGATGCGCCGCGCGTCATCGGCTTCGATCCTTTCACCCGGCTGGTCGACTACCTGGAAGCGGAGGCCGTGGGATGAGATACGGATACTGGCTGCCGGTCTTCGGCGGATGGCTGCGCAACGTCGAGGACGAAGGCATGGAGGCGAGCTGGGAGTACGTCAGCCGCCTGGCGCGGCGCAGCGAGGAGATCGGCTACGACCTGACGCTCATCGCCGAGCTGAACCTCAACGACATCAAGGGGATCGAGGCCCCGGCGCTCGACGCTTGGTCGACGGCCGCGGCGCTGGCGGCGGTGACGCGGCGCCTCGAGCTGATGGTCGCTGTGCGGCCCACCTTCCACCTCCCCGCCCTGCTCGCCAAGCAGGCCGCCAACGTCGACCACATCAGCGGCGGCCGGGTGTCGCTCAACGTGGTCTCCTCCTGGTGGGCGTCCGAGGCGAAGCAGTACGGCGTCGCCTTCGACACGCACGACGACCGCTATGCGCGCACCGCCGAGTGGCTGGAGGTCGTGGACGGAGTCTGGAAACACGATCATTTCTCCTACGATGGGCGCTACTACCGCGTCGAGGACACGGTGCTGCAACCGAAACCTTTGTCGCAGCCCTCGCGCCCGCGGCCGACGATCTACGCCGGCGGCGAGTCGGAAGCCGCCAAGGAGCTCATCGCCAGGCAGTGCGACGCCTACGTGATGCACGGCGATCCGCCGGAGCGGCTGCGCGAGAAGGTCGCGGATCTTGCGGCGCGGCGCGAGCGACTCGGCCTGCCGCCCATGAGCTACGGGGTCGCGGCCTTCGCCATCGTGCGCGACTCCGAACGCGAGGCGCAGCGCGAGCGCGAACGCATCATCGACGTCAAGCAGAGCGCCGCCGGCTTCGCCAACTACCAGGAATGGCTCGCCGGCACGCAGCTCGAGCGGCGGATGTCGATCGAGGAGTATTCGGTCTCCAACCGCGGCCTGCGCACCGAGTTGGTCGGCACGCCCGAGCAGTTGCGCGAGCGGATCGAAGAGCTGGAGGCGGCAGGCATCGACCTGCTGCTGCTCCAGTCGAGCCCGCAGTATGAGGAGATGGAACGCTTCGCGGCGCAGGTGATCGCTTGCCAACCGGTGGCGACGACATCATGAGCGAGTCCAACTCCCCTGTGAACAAGGCGGCGGTGACGCGCTATCCGGTCCACCCCCTGATCCGTGAGCGCTGGAGCCCGCGGGCCTTCGCCGACCGGCCGGTCGACCGCGAGACACTCGGCTCGCTCTTGGAGGCGGCGCGCTGGGCGGCCTCCTGCAACAATGAGCAGCCCTGGATCTTCATCGTGGCGCGCAAAGAGGACGGCCCTGGCTTCGAACGCATCCTGCGCTGCCTGGTGCCGGGCAACCAGGCCTGGGCGCAGAGCGCGCCGGTCCTCCTGGTCTCGCTCGCCCGCACCACCTTCGCGAGCAACGGCCAACCGAACCGGCACGCCTGGCACGACGTCGGCGCCGCCACTGCCCAACTCACCCTCCAGGCCACGGCCCTGGGGCTCGCGGTGCACCCCATGGCCGGGATCGATCGCGACTGCATCCGCGCCGAGTTTGCGCTGCCCGACGGCGTCGAGCCGGTCGCCGGCATCGCCGTCGGCTGGGTGGGAGATCCCGAGACGCTCCCCGAGCGCCTGCGGGAGCGCGAGACGGCTCCCCGGGAGCGCAAGAGCCTCGACGCGATGGTGCTCGGGGGCTGGTAGACTCCGCGAAAAAGGAGCCTCCGATGCGACAGCACTGCCGGCTGATTTCGTGGCTGCTCTTCCTTCTCCCGGTTCTTCCAGCGGCGGCGGCCGAGCCGCGGGTGGTGCGGTACGAGCCGAAGGACGCGGATTTCAAATACGTCTACGGGACCATGGCGCCTGTCGCGACGCTGCGGCCCGGCGACGTCCTGGACACGCGCACCGCCGACTGTTTCGGCAACGTGATCCAGAAACCCGGCGACAGCCTGTCGAAGGTGAAGGGCGACAACCCGCTGACCGGCCCATTCGCCATCGAGGGCGCCGAGCCGGGCGACACGCTGGTGGTCAAGATCCTCGACCTCAAAGTCGACGGGCCGCGCGGGGTGGGAGCGCTGGCCCCCGGCTTCGGGGTGCTCAACCCCACGACCTACACCCCGATGCTCAACCCGCCGCTCCCCGAGCACGTCTGGTTCTACGACATCGACGGCGCCGCCAACACCGCCACCTTCCACGCCCTCGATTCCAGCTTCAGCGTCAAGATCCCGACCACGCCGTTCTTCGGCTGCATCGGCGTCGCGCCGGCCGGCGGCGAGGCCCGGAGCTCGATCACCCCGGGCGAGTGGGGAGGCAACATGGACGCCAGCGAAGCACGGGCCGGGAACACGATCTACTTCCCCGTCAACGTGCCCGGCGCCCTCCTCTTCATGGGCGACGGCCACGCGGCCCAGGGCGACGGCGAAGGGGCCGGCACGGGCATCGAGGTCCCGCTGCGCGCCCGGGTGCAGGTCGACCTCCTCAAAAAGAAATCGATCCGCTGGCCGCGCTTCGAATCGGACCGGATGTTGATGACCGTCGGCGCCTATCGTCCGCTCGACGACGCCCTGCGCATCGCCCTCTCCGAGCTGGTCGCCTGGATCCACGCCGACTACGGTCTCTCGGAGCTCGACGCCTACGAGTTGCTGACGAAGGTTGCGAGCCTTCACCTCGCCGAGATGGTCGATCCCAACTACGTGATCGTCGCGGGGATCGACAAGCGGTACCTGCCGCCCAGGCCGTGAGCTTGGCAGGACGACAGAGCACCCCCCAAAGAAGCCCCCGCGGTGTCTTGACCAGGAGGATGCCTCGATCGTGCCCGGGCGGCTCAGGGTGAGCCGCTCGCACCTTCGAGGCAGCTCCGTTTCCAGGATCACAGCGGGAGGGCAGGATGAGAAGCTCGTCGAGAACGCTGGTGGTAGGGCTCGCGGCAGGCCCAGGAAGTTTACAAGCTCCAGCTCCTGCCGGGAGACGAGCAGCGGGGTGTGCAGGAGGACCTGCGCCAGATCGCTGCGCTCCCGGTGGACAAGGCAAACCGCCTTCTCCTGACCGCCGGAACCTATGCCCGGCGCGGGCTGTACACCGATGCCATCGCCAGCTATGACGAAGCGCTCCCGGTAACCTCCGCGCCATGGCTGTCGCCGCCGGCAAGGCCTCCCTGCAGACGCGAAGGCGCGCGCTCAAGATGGGCTCGTAAGGACTCGGATCAGGTCATTCACTTCGCGGACGAGGTCACCCCATCCGCGAATGAGAGGACCTGCAACTCGGATGAGCTCACTCCATCCGCGGATGAGAGGACCTGCAACCTGGATGAGGTCACTCCATCCGCGGATGAGGTGATCTGCAACTCGGATGAGAGGACCTGCAAGCCGGGGCAGGTCACTCGCCCCGCGAATGAGGTCGCTCACTCCGCGGATGAAGAGACCCCCAACTCGGGTGAGGCCATCTCCAACTCGGATGAGGTGATGCGCAACTCGGATGAGGTCACCTGCAACCCGAACCACGCTTCCGGCTCGACCGCCGAGCTGCTAGACTCCGGCGCGTAGCACCGCTCTGCGAGCGCTTTCGAGTTCTGTCCGGAGGACCTTCGATGCGGCGGACCCTGTCTTCTCTGACCGTAACTTTCGGGCTGGCGACGAGCCTTTTCGCCGCCCAGCCCGCCCAGCAGCACTTCGACGGCCAGACGTGGTGGAACCACGTCAAGGTCCTCGCCGACGACGGTATGGAAGGCCGCGAGACGGGCAGCGCCGGCCTGCGCAAGGCGCAAGCCTACATCGTCGTGCAGCTCACCAGGGCCGGCCTGCAGCCGGCCGGCACCCAGGGCTTCTATCAACCTGTCAAGCTCATCCAGCGCCAGATCGACGAGAAGAGCTCCTCGGCCGCGCTGGTCCGCGACGGCAAGGCCGAGCCGCTCGCCCTCGGCGAGGACGCCTTCTTCAACACCCGCGCCGAGCTCGCCGCCGGCGAGGTCACGGCGCCGCTCGTCTTCGCCGGTTACGGGCTGCGGATCCCGGAGAACGGCTACGACGACTTCGCCGGCCTCGACCTGCACGGCAAGATCGCCGTGTTCCTCGCCGGCTCGCCGGCGGACGTCCCCGGACCTCTCGCCTCGCACTACCAGACCCCCGGCGAGCGCTGGAAGGCGCTCGGCGCCGCCGGCGCCATCGGCATCATCACGATCCCGAACCCGGCCTCCATGGACATCCCCTGGTCGCGGATGTCGCTCAACCGCGCCCACGCCGCCATGGACCTCGCCGCTCCCGAATTCAACGAGACCCGGGGTCTCCAGATGTCCCTGACCTTCAATCCCGCGCAGGCCGAGAGGCTCTTCGCCGGCTCCGGCCACACCTTCGCGGAGATCGCCGGGCTGGGCAAGGACCGCAGGCCGCTGCCGCACTTCCCGCTCACCGCCTCGCTCAAGGCGCGCGCCAGCGTCAAGCGCACCGAGGTCGAATCGGCCAACGTCATCGCCCGGCTCCCCGGGACCGACCCGGCGCTCAGGAGCGAGGTCGTCGTCCTCTCCGCGCACGTCGACCACGTCGGCATCGGCGAGCCCATCGACGGGGATCGCATCTACAACGGCGCCATGGACGACGGCTCCGGCAGCGCGCTGCTGCTGGACATGGCTGCCAGCCTGGCCAAGTCGCCGGACAAGCCGCGGCGCTCGATCCTGTTCGCCTTCGTCACCGCGGAAGAGAAAGGATTGCTGGGCTCGAAATACTTTGCCGCGCATCCCACCGTCGATGCGAAGTCGATCGTCGCGGACGTCAACGTGGACATGTTCCTGCCCATCGTGCCGTTGAAGGTCCTCAAGGTGGAGGGGCTGGCCGAGTCCGACCTCGGCGACCGCGCCGTCGCCATCGCGCAATCCCTCGGCGTCAAGGCCATCGCCGATCCGGAGCCGCTGCGCAATGGTTTCATCCGCAGCGATCAGTACAGTTTCATCCGCCATGGCGTTCCCGCCATCAAGCTGGACGTCGGCTTCGAGCTCGGTACGCCGGAACAAAAGATTTTCAAGGAGTGGCTCACCAAGCGCTATCACGCCCCGTCGGACGACTTGAGCCAGCCCGTCGACCTCGGCGCCGCCGCCCTCTACGAGGAGATCACGCGCCGGCTCCTCCTCGAAGTGGCCGACGCGGACACCCGCCCGGCGTGGAAGCCGGACTCCTTCTTCCGCCGGTATGCGTCGGGCGGCGGAAGGTAGGGCGCCCGCCTCTACCGGCGGGCGCCCTGGCGTGCGATCACCGCTTTATTCCACAGGATCGCTGAGCAGGAGGAAGACGATGTCGACGCCGGGGATCGGCCGGTACTCCACGTTGCCGTTGCCTTCAAAAAGGTATACGGAAGGTGCCACGGCGGTGGGCGGATAGCCCGCGTTGACGAAGAAAGGCGGCGGCGCCTGCGCCCACTTGGTGAAATCGACCTCCCAGGGCTGGTTGGCCTCGGGGGGCGGCGGAGCGTCCAGGTCGGAGAAGAACGTCCCCTGGGGCGCGTTGTCGATGTGCAGGACGTCACTCCAGTTCTTGGGGTTGTTTCTGGCATTCGCCCAATTCGGATCGGTCGGCGGCAAGTCCTTGGTGAGATCGACGGCGGGGTTCTGAATCAGGACGACGTCGCCGAGAAAGATCAGGAAAGGCAGGTGGATCGGCTGCATCCACCCGCCGAGCGCCTCGTTCCACGTTTGATGGTAGCTGAAGCCGGGCGGCAGCGTGACGGGGTCGTGATTGCCACCGGGCCGCGGTGTAGGTGGTATCGTCCCCGACGAGGAGGACGTCCGCGCGGATGCGATGGAGACGCTCAGCAGGCCGGCCATGACCGCGACAGAGAATGCTGCTTTGATTCTGGCGTTCATTTCGATCTCCTTCTGTGGTTCATTTCCTTTCGGACATGAACTGATTCTATAGTATCTATGAATGACCGTCAATACCTCCGGTCTTCTGGATTTGCTGGCTGGCGGTGGAAGCAGGCGGGGGGAGGCCGAGGCGGGCCGGCCTCCTGGCCGAGTCCGCCCGGGATCTCGCCGCTGGTGTCTGCGGCGTTTCGGTCTACGCTTATCCTCTAGCAGGTGTTGACGTTGCAGCACAGGCTCTGGCTGGTCACGAACGCCGAGGTGACCCCCCAGAAGATGGGGTTGCAACCGCAGTCGGTCCCTCGCTGGCCGACCACCGTGGTGTGCGACGCATCGCTGTAGTAGGTTCTCACGATGGGGCGGAAGGCGCAGACCGCGGACTGGGCGACGTCGGCGGGCGCAAGCAGACCCAGAACGCTGCCCAGGACGACGAGCACGATTGCCAGCAAGGCGCCTCGACTCCGCAGGAACAGGGTGACTCTTTGCATGATTCCTCCTTGCCAATAGGCTCCATGAATCCTGGTGCTGCGGAAGGCTGGAGCGGGACAGGAGCGTATCTCGGCCAGGCCGGTTGGCGCGACTCCTGCAATAGAGGAGAGCGGGGCCGGAGGGAAACTCCAAAAACTGACAGCAAGGCCCCTTTGCACTCAGGAAGGAGGTCGAGACATGAAGTCCAACGGAAGCAGACCAATGGGTGCCGCTCTCCTGTGCGCCGCTCTTCTCGCGGGGCTGCCGTTCTTCGCCGCCTGCGGCGGTGCCAAGCCCGCAAATCAGCAAGCCCAGACGATCCAGGTGCAGATCACCGACCAGGGCATCGAGATGCCGCCTTCACTGCCGTCCGGCGTGACCACGTTCAAGATCGCCAACTCGGGGAACGGTGAGCACAGCTTCGAGATCTCCGGCCCGTCCGGCGACCAGAAACTGGACCATACCTTGAAGCCCGGCGAGTCCGCCTCGCTCGACATGGTCCTCGACAGCGGCACCTATCGGGTGTTCAGCCCGGTCGATCAGGGGCAGTCCATGCAGATCGCCCTCAACGTCCGTCCGGAGACGGTGGCCCGCAGTCGCAAGGGATGAACTGGCTGAAGGGCGCGTCCGCCGTCCGCGGGAGACCCGGGCGCGCCACGGCTCCCGCTTCCTTCAGGGAGGCGCCGGTACCCCGAACCGTTCCCGCAGCTCCTTCCGCACCTCTCCCACCAGGAAGATCGAGCCGCAGACCACCAGCACCTCGCCACCCAGGGCCAGGGCGCGGTCCAGGGCGCGGCCGCGGTCCGGCTCCACGGTGATGCCGTCGCGGCCGGCCAACAGCGGCAGGAGCTCGGCTGGATCTTTCGCCCGCGGGCTCGCCGGGCGGGTGAGGACGAGGCGGCGGGCGCGGGGGGCGAGGAGGTCCAGCATCTCGCGGTAGTCCTTGTCGGCCAGCACTCCGAAGAGGAGGTCGGCCCGCTCGCCGAGGCGTCCGAGGAAATCGGCGAGGACGGCGGCGCCGTCGCGGTTGTGGGCCGCGTCGAGCAGCACGCGGCGGTCGCCGGGGAGCGCCACCGGCTCCAGCCGGCCCGGCCAGCGGCAGGCGGCGGCACCGGCGGCGATGGCGCCGGCATCGAGCCGGTCCCAGCCCAGGCCGGCCAGCACCTCCGCCGCCCGCACGGCCAGGCCGAGATTCTTCGTCTGGTGATCGCCCAGCAGGGCCATCTCCAGGTCGTGCTCCCCGGCCGGCGTCGTCAGCCGGACCCGCTGCCCCTCCCAGCCTCGCGGCTCCACGGCCTCGATCCGCACCTCGCGCGAGGCGAAGCGGAGATCCGCGCCGACCTCGGCGGCCACCATCTGGACGGCGCCGGCCGGCTCGGCGTCCTCGATCCAGACCAGGGCCGGGCGGCCGGGGCGGAGGATGCCCGCCTTCTCGCGGGCGATGGCGGCGAGGGTGTCGCCCAGGAACTCCCGGTGATCGAAGCCGATGGGGGTGATGAGCGACAGGACGGGATCGGCGAGGTTGGTGGCGTCGAGCCGGCCGCCGAGCCCCACCTCCACCACCGCGAGGTCGACCTGGGTCTCGGCGAACCAGCGGAAGGCAGCCAGGGTGACGGCTTCGAAGTAGGTGGGCGGCGAGCCGGTCTCCCGTTCGGCGAGCCCGACGAGGTCCGCCAGGAGGGCGCCCAGCCGGCCGGGCGCGATCGTCCGGCCGTCGATGCGCAGCCGCTCCTCGACGCTCTCCAGGTGGGGGGAGGTGTAGAGCCCGGTGCGGTATCCCGCCGCCCGGGCCATGGCGGCGAGCAGGGCCGAGGTGGAGCCCTTGCCGTTCGTCCCCGCCACCAGGACGGAGGGGAACCGGCGCTGCGGCTCGCCCATGCGCACCAGCAGGTCGCGGACGCGCTCCAGGCCGAGCTTGATGCCCAGCCCTTCGAGGCGGGAGAGAACGGCGTCGGGGTCTACAGCAGGTGACGCAGGCACCGGGCGAGCGTCTCCTTCATCTCCGCGCGCTGCACCACGAGGTCGAGGAAGCCGTGGTCGAGGAGGAACTCGCTGCGCTGGAACCCCTCGGGCAGGCTCTGGCGGATCGTCTGCTCGATGACCCGCGGGCCGGCGAAGCCGATCAGGGCGCCCGGCTCGGCGATGTTGAGGTCGCCCAGCATGGCGAAGGAGGCGGTCACCCCACCGGTCGTGGGATCGGTCAGCAGGGAGATGTAGGGGAGCCGGGCGGTGCGCAGGCGGGCGAGAGCGGCGGAGATCTTCGCCATCTGCATGAGGGAGAGCACCCCTTCCTGCATGCGGGCGCCGCCCGAGGTGGAGACCACGATCAGCGGCCACTTGCGCTCGACGGCGCGCTCGGCGGCGCGGGTGATCTTCTCGCCGACGACCGAGCCCATGGAGCCGCCCATGAAGCGGTACTCCATGACCGCCAGCACGACCGGGATCTTCTCGATTGTCCCCTGAACGACGACCACCGCATCGCGCTCGCCGACCGCCTGCTGGTAGCTCTTGAGACGGTCGCGGTAGCGCTTGGTGTCCCGGAAGTTGAGCGGATCGACGGGCGTGACGTCGCCGAACAGCTCCCGCGGCTGGGGCTCGTCGAGGAGCAGCGAGATACGGGCGCGGGCGTCGATCCGGAAATGATGGCCGCACTTCGGGCAGACCTTCAGGTTGCGGTCGAGGTCGCGCGAGTAGACGATCTCCTTGCACCCTTCGCACTTGACCCACAGCCCTTCGGGCACGGTGCTGCGCGGCCGGTCCATGCGGACCGGCTTGGGCTTCTTGGTCTTGCGGAACCAGGCCATGATGAGAGATCGGTTGCGGGGCGGTGCGACGACCGGCCTCGCCACCGGCGCGGAGCCCGGCAGAAGGAGGGCCGTTCGAATTCCAGACTGGAGGACCGGCCCCGAGCGGGGCCGGCGCCACGCCCTGCGCCGGAGGTCAGCCCTCGGCGCCCTGGCCCTCTTCGGCTTCGAGGTCGTTGTGGATGCCGAGCCGCATGCAGGCCGCGTCGTACATCTGGCGGGAGGCCTTCTTGGCGTTCTGAAGCTCGGCGAGGCGGTCCTTCACCTTCGCCAGCTCCTCCTCGATCAGGCGATCGAGCTCCTCCATCTCCTGCCGGGTCACGGCGAGCGTATTCTCGTAGAACTTTCGCTGCTGGTCGCTGAGGCTCATCGTTTCCTCTTCCTCCGAATCGCGAGGCCATCCGGCCGGCTTATGACTCGATCATTGGACTGGATCATAGTTTGAAAGGAATTCTCAGGCGGGCCCACATCTTGACCCGGACTCCGTCTTTCATCGCAGGCTTGTAGCGCGCGGAACGCGCCGCAGCGAGGGCGGCTTCGTTCAGACCACCCTTCTGCTTGATCGGCTCCACCATCCGCACGTCCTGAACCTGACCGTTCTCATCGACGAGGACCGAAACGACCGCGGTTCCCTCGACCCGCAGGTTTCGGGCCATCGGAGGATACTCCGGTTTCGGAAAGCTGACAAGTTGAGGCGGGGAGATTCCGGGACCGGCTTCGACCAGCTCGCCGACCTTCGTGCGGGGAGCTTCAGGCTCGGCTTTGGGCGGCTCGGCGGACGGCGCCTTCTCCTGCGCCTTCGCGGGCTCGGGCTGGGGCACCGGCGCGGGGGGCGGCGGCGGCGCGGCGGGGGCCGGCCTGGAGGGCGGCGGCTCAGCGGCGGAAGTGGCGGGCGCCGGCGCCGTCCGGGGCGCCGCGGGCGGCGGCTGTCCCGAGCTCTTGGCAGCCGCCACCTGCTTCTCGAGGTCCTTGAGCTGCTGCTCCTTCTTGAGCCGCATCTCGGCTTCCTTGGCGGCGAGTTGCTGGTCCATCATCGCCTTGAGATCAGGCGTGCCGGCCGCGGGCTTCGGCGCCGCGGGCAGGCCGGGCGCGGCGACCGTCCCCGCCGCCGGCGCGGCCGGCGCGGAAGTCGCCGGCGTCGTGGTCGCCGTGGCGGGAGGAACGGTGGGTGGCGGCGCGGCGCCCTTGCGGCGGTTCAGGAAGATGAAGGTCAGGATGGCGATCAGGATCAGCGCCGCGATGGCGGCGTACAGCAGGGTGCGGCTCTTGCGCCCCCCATCCTCGACCGCGACCACACCGAGGGGGGCCACCGCTTCGATCGGCGGTTCGGGGCTCGGGGTGAAGGGGACCGGCGGCGGCGGGGTGGCCGGCGGAGCGGCGAGACCGGAGGGCCAGGAGGAGGCCGGCGGCGCCGCCGCGGCCGGCTCGTACCGCTCCACCGGATCGGGCTCCAGGATCCGCTGGATGAACAGGGCGAGATCGGTGGGGCCGGTCGACGGCGAGACCGCCGCCAGCGCCGCCTCCAGCGCCTGCTTCATCTCGCCGGCGCTCTGGAAGCGGTCCTTGGGCTCGATCGCCAGGGCGCGGGCGACGATCTCGTCCACCTCGC
>DATARR010000170.1:0-48689 GCA_036264085.1 Thermoanaerobaculia bacterium
CCCTGGTCAATTCCGACGGGGCTTAAGGTCACCTTGGTCCTGTTGGGCATGGTGAGAAAGTCGCAATCCCACCGTCCTACCCTGGTCAATTCCGACGCCCAAACAGAACTGCTCCGTGCCCACTGATTGGACATACCACAGAGTCGCAATCCCACCGTCCTACCCTGGTCAATTCCGACTGCCACCTTCCCAACGCCAGGATTCTACACCACTTGGGAGGCCTTCCGCCGTTACCCCCTCCTGAGGGCCTTCCCGCGAGTCCAAAATCCTTGGGACCAGCGCTGCTTCTCCGCCCATAAGTGTCCTGTCTTCTGTAGCTTCCGCTCTCCGCCGTTACCTCCCTCTGTTTTGGCCCAAAGATGCCTGGCATGATTCTTTCCCGATGGTGGTCCTGGAGGTGGCTGGAGTCATGATGAGGTCTCGTCTCCACAGAGCTGGACGCGCCAACTCGGATCGTAGCGCCAGCACTGGCCTCAAAGAAGTGCGATTCCGCCCGGAGTACCCTGGAGTGGCCGCGACCGCGGTGGAATGGCCGCGACCGCGGTTGGAGTGGCCGCGACCGCGGTTGGAGCGACTGCGACCCGCGATCGATCGACGTATTTTTACCGCGGCGGGGTGACGGAGACCTCGGGGACCTTGATGTCCTTCTTCTTGGTCTTCACGGTCACGTCGGTGGGAACGTCGATCTGCTTGGTTTCGGTCTTCACGTCGACCTTCGGCCCCTTGACGTCGTACTTGGGAACCTGGCCGCCCTTGACGTCCACTTCGGGCATCTTGCCGTCCTGCGTCTTGGTGACCTTGCAACCGGTCGCGGAGACCGTCAGCAGGGCCGCGAACAGAAACGGCAGCGCCGCCTTCTTTCGGGTGATACGGATCATGAGGAACCTCCTCTTTTCTGTTGACGTATGCTCCAGTCGGTTCGTGTTTTGACTGCCAGACTCAGAGGAGGCAAATGCAAGGTCCATTCCATGATCGATCCGCGGGGAGGCTCCGGCTCGCCGCCCTGCTGCTCGTCCTGCCGGCGCTCGCCGGCTGTGTCCGCTATCTGCCCGCCCGGCTGCGGCCCACGCCGGTGCCCATCCGCACCCTTCGCTATCCCGGCACTGGCCGGCCGCGGACTCTCGTGGTGCTGCTCCCCGGCCGCTGGGACCTTCCTGAAGATTTCGGACGGTATCGCTTTCCGGAAATCGCCGCCCGGGCCGGCGCGCAGGTGGACATGGTGGCGGTCGACGCCCACCTCGGCTACTACTACAAGAACCTGATCGTGGACCGGCTGCGCCAGGACGTGATCGGCCCGGCCCGCCAGCGCTACGACCGGATCTGGCTGGCGGGGATCTCCATCGGCGGCACCGGCTCGCTGCTCTACGCCTCGCAGCACCCGGAGGACGTGGACGGCGTCGTGATCCTGGCCCCCTTCCTGGGCGACGACGAGGTGACCGGCGAGGTGGCGGCGGCCGGCCGCCTCGCGAATTGGCGGGCCCCGGAGCCCCTGGCGCCCGACGATTTCCAACACCGGCTCTGGGTATGGCTTCAGGGCTACACCCGGGGGCCGGCCCGCTTCCCCCTCTACCTGGGCTGGGGTGAGAAGGACTCCTTCGCCCGCGCCAACGGCCTGCTGGCGAAAGAGCTGCCGCGCGAGCGGGTCTACACCGCTCCCGGTGGGCACGACTGGAAGGCATGGACGGCGCTCTGGGAGCAGTTCGTGCGCTCCGGAGCGCTGGGCAGGAATGGAGTCAAGTCCGAGCCCTCCGGCGCGGCGCGTCGAGGGTGACGTAGTCGAGCTCCCGACCCTCCCGGGCCGCCCGCAGCATCATGGCGCCGCGCTGCATGTCGCCCGCGCCGGCGAAGTCGCGGGGGAAGAGGAGGCGGTCGCCGAAGACCGGCGCCAGGAGGTCCAGGTACTTGCCCGTCGCCACGCTGCCGAGGAGGACCACCCGGGCCGATTCCGGCATCACCTCGCGGAGCTGCCGGGCGTGGGCGCTCAGGGGCTCGCAGTAGTGGGGGTTCTTGAGGTCGACCGGCGTGCGGAGGATCGCCAGCCGCTCACGGGTGAGCCGCCAGCCGGGCGGCACCAGCCCGACGCCGGGGGCGATCACCAGGATGCCGTCGTCCTCCGTGCCCGCCGCGAGCGCCGGCGGCGGCGTCGCGAAGCGGCGGGCGTAAGCCATCTTGCCCCGGAAATAGAGGGAGCTCATGAAGCTGAAGGCCTCCGCGATGGGCACCCCCTCGGCGCTGCGGTAGCGGACGGCAGCCTCGAAGCCGGCCCGCGGCGCGGTGAGCTGCCCGGCCCGCACCCCGGTCAGACTCGCAGGCGAAAGGAGGAACACCGTGGGCGCGCGATTCTCGATTCCCATACCGTATACCCACAACGGCGGGCCTGCGTCGCGCATTCCCGGAATCTCTCTTGTGCTGCCCTTCACACCAAGAAGTCGAGCAGCAACCGGTTCACCCTCTCCGGCTCCTCGTGCTGCACCCAGTGGGTGGCTTCTGGAATCAGCTCCAGGCGGCCGTTATCGCAGAGGGCGAGGCTGGCCGGGGCCATCTCCTGACCGAGAAAACGGTCCTGCGTTCCCCAGATCAGCAGGGTGGGAACGGGGACGCGGGGGTTCTTCGGCGGCCGGGGCTGGGACCGAAAGGCGGCACGGTACCAGTGGATCATGGAGCGCACGGCGTGCGGTTTCGACCAGGCCTCCTTGTAGCGGGCGACGTCCTCGTCGCTGAAGGTGCCCGGCCGGCTGGAGACCCGCAGGGCCTTTTCCGCGTAAGCGAAATCATTCCGGGAGAAGATTCGTTCAGGAAGCCAGGGGAGCTGGAAGAAGAGAATGTAGTTGCTCCTCTTTCTCTGCGCGGAGCTGTGCCACAGGGTGTACTCGAACACCACCGGGTGGGGGATGTTGAGCACCGCCAGGCGCTCGAGCCGTTGCGGGTGCTTGACCCCCAGCCACCAGCCCACGAAGCCACCCCAGTCGTGCCCCACGACGCAGGCTTTGTCTGCGCCGGCCGCGTCGATCAGCCCCACTGCGTCCCGGGCGAGGATGTCGAGGTTGTAGGAAGAGACGCGCCGCGGTTTGCCGCTGAGATTGTAGCCCCGCTGGTCGGGAATGAGGACGCGAAAGCCCGCGGCGACCAACGGGCCGATCTGATGACGCCAGCCGTACCAGAATTCCGGGTAGCCGTGGAGGAGGAGGAGGAGCGGGCCGTCCTCGGGGCCGGCTTCGACGACATGCAGACGGACGCCGTTGGTGGCGAGGGTACGGTGGCGGATCTCGGTCTCCAGGTTCATCTCTCCTCCCCGCCCGGCGTCCGGGCATTCAGCGATCGACCGTCCGGACCGAGAGGGTCAGGATGCGATCCCAGGCGGGCTCGACGTTGGAGAGGGCGCCAAGGAGGGTGAGGCCGATCCCCGCAGTCCCCTCCAGGAAGCCCGAATCGTCCCGCCAGCCGAGTTCGTCGGGCGCGCCGATCACCCCCCAGGAGCGGTAGCCGCCGATCCCCTGGCCCGGCTCCCGGAAGGCGAGGGTGCGCTCGAACCAGAAGCGGGCGGCCTCCCCCAGGCGCTCCTCGCCGGTGGTGTGGTACATGCGGTTGAAGATGTGGCCGAGCCCCGCGGCGCCGTGGCAGATGCCGGCGTCACGGATGCCGGTGGCCGGCCCCGTGCGTTCGGCGGCGGCGAGGGCGATCTCCAGGGCCGCCCGTTCCCAGGCGGGCTCGCCGGCGGCGCGGGCGGCGGCGAGCAGTGCCGCGGCCACGCCGGGATCGCCATAGCACCAGGCGAGACGGGAGCCGGCGGGCGGCTCCCAGGGCGCATAGGAGGTGCTGAAGCAGGAGCCCACGGACGGATCCTGGCGGCGGGCCAGCAGGAAGCGCGCGGAGTCGTGGAGCAGCGGCCCCGCCTTCCCGATCCCCGCGGCGGCGGCGCCGGCGAGCACGGCGACGACCGCCGGCAGGCCGTGGGCGACGCCGAGGTTGTAGTTGCCGCGCGGGTGGTACTCGCGCTGCCACTCCGGCAACTCTTCGGGGCGGGTGAACCAGGCGGCCCCCTCTTCGCTGATGTCGGCCCGCTCGGACAGGCGGTCGACGATGTTCGTGAGCAGACCCATCGCCGCCGGCCGGGGGAGGCGCTCGAGGGCGTAGACGGCGAGGCCCACCAGGCCGGTGATCAGGTCGTAGTCGCCCGGCCAGGGAGAGCGCCGGAGAGGGACGGCGAGCGCCTCGTCGATCTCCTCGACCGGATCGTCCTCGTCCCCCTCGTCCTCGAACAGGCGGCCGCGCAGGTGCTCCATGGTCCAGGCCACGCCGGCGAAGCCGGTGTAGAGGTTGGGCGGCAGGGGCTGCACCGCCAGGGTCTCCGCCGCCTGCTCGACGAGCTGCGCCGCCCGCTCGGCGGCGGCCTCGTCGCCGGTGTCGAGGGCGAGGTAGGTGTAGAACAGCGCCTCGCCGGACTGGCCGCCGGCGATCGAGGACGACCGGGCGCCCTCTGGGGAGACGGTGGATTCCAGGGCGGCGGCGATCTCCTGGACGCTCTGGCGGGCCTGCGCCGCGAGGTCGCCTTGCAACAGGGGCTTCCATTCGGTGCTCATGGCTGGGGATTCTGCCTCAAGTCGGTGCCGGGTGTCCTCTATAATCGCCCGGATGCCTGGCAAGACTTTCCGGCGCGCTCTCCCCGCCCTCCTCCTTCTCCTCCTGGCCGGCGCCGGTCTGGCGTTGGCGCCCAAGCCCGCCGCGCCGCTGCCGGAAGGGGTGGTCCCCCTGTCCGCCGCGGGCGCGCAGCACATGCAGACCCTGCTGGAAGCGGCGGAGAAGTACCGGGGGCTCCACGCCCGGGCGCCCATCCCCGCCGGCACCCTGGAAGAGGCAGGGCTGAAGAAGAAGCTGCTGGAGACGATGCGGCAGCATCTGAAGCCGGAATCGCTGCGGGCGGCCGAGGTGAGCCTGAAGGCGTTCGGCCTCATCCCCGAGACCCTGGACCTGGCGAGCTACCTCCCCGAGCTGCTCACCAGCCAGGTGGCCGGCTACTACGACACCGAGCGCAAGTACCTCGCCATGGTGCGGCGGGGGGGCGGTGCCGGCAAGGACGACGACGACATGGTGCTCGTCCACGAGCTGACCCACGCTCTCCAGGACCAGAGCTTCGATCTGGAGAAGCTGGAGAAGGACGACGATCCGCTCTCCGACGCCGGAACCGCCGTCATCGCCCTGGTGGAGGGGGACGCCACCCTGACCATGATCGACTTCCAGGCGCAGACGAGCCTCGAGAACGCGCCCGGCGCCGACCGGTTGATGTCCTCGATGCTGGCCGACCCCGAAAAGCTCACGCAGGCGATGCCCGACCTGCCGGGCGCCGATCAGTTCGCGCGGGCGCCGGAGTGGCTGCGGGACAACCTGCTGTTCGGCTACCTCCAGGGCATGACCTTCTGCATGAGCGTGCGCAGCCGGGGCGGCCAGAAGCTCCTGGACTACGCCTTCACCACCGATCCGCCCCGCTCGACCGAGCAGATCCTGCATCCCGAGAAGTGGCACACCCACCGCGATGATCCCATCGTCGTCCATCTCCCCGACCTCGCGGCGGACCTGCCGGGCTATCGCAAGGCCGCCGAGGGGGGGATGGGCGAGTTGAGCCTGCGCAGCCTGCTGCACGGGGGAGGCGTGGAGTGGGCGCGTGCCGTCGCGGCGGCGGAGGGCTGGGGCGGCGACCGTTTCGCCGTCTATGAGAAGAAGGACGGCGGCCGGCTCCTGGTGTGGGTCAGCGAGTGGGACAGCGAGGCGGACGCGCAGGAATTCCAGGCCGCCCTCGCGAGCCTGGGGAGCGGCTGGCAGGTGGCAGGAGCAGCTCCCCGGCGCGTGGTGGCGATCCGCGGCGACCTCGCAGAAGAGCGGCGGGAGACGGTCCGCAGCCGGCTGGCGGCCGCTGCCGCGGAGCGGCCCGCCAACCGGGACGTGGACCTGCTGGCGATCGGGGCGAAGCCCCTGTCGCGCTAGGCCTGGGAGATCAGCCGGTCGAGCACCGGGATGTGCTGGCGCTGCTTCTCGATCAGACCGCGGATGAGGGTCTGGCAGTCAGCCGGCAGGGTCTTGTCCTCCAGCGCGTCCTGGTAGTCCTTGAGGCCGTGCTCCTCCCCTTCCTTCAGGGCCTTGAGGGCGGCGGCGTTGCCGAGCAGCTTCGCCGTGCCCTGCACCAGCTTGGCCCAGGCGCCCCAGGGGCCGGAGCCCTCGGATGGCTTGCCGCCGTGCTGCTCGATGTGGTGCCACAGCTTGTCGGCGGCGTCGCGGTGGTCGAGTTGGAAGCGCTCCAGATCGGCGGCTCCCGGCTCGCCGGGGGTGACCTTCTCGCGCGCCTGGCGGTAGGTCTCGATAGCGGACATCTCACCGCGCAGCAGGCTGTTGAGGGCGCTCACGTCGGTGGTGGGGGTGGTGGTCGTCGTCGCCATGGTTGATTCTCCTCTGAAGTATTTGCGAAGCGCGGGACTGACAGCCCCGTATCTCTCCCAGGGTGCAAGGCATGTGCCGCATTGGGGGGTTGGCCCGGGCTTCAGCCGAGGGTAAACTAGGGGGCAACATCGGACCGGCTGCCAACGGCGTACGAGCAGGAGAAGGGGATCCGTCTCGATGGAGACGACGAGAGCGAACGACATGTCCGAGCGGCTGGCGGAGAGCCACCTCGCCGTGGCCGAGGCCGAGCGCCGCAACGAGGCCCTGGTGCGCCTGCAGGAGGCGAGCGTCGGGCTGCTCAGCAACGGCGAGGCGCCGAGCCACGACCGGCTGATCGAGATCCTCTGCCACGTCACCGGCGCGCCCCGGGGCGTCTACTGGTTGCTGGACCCGGCGGCCGGCGCGCCGGCCCTGAGAGCGCGGGGGACGTACGGCGTGCGGCGGACGCCGCGCAACGACACCGACCAGCGGATGCAGGAGCTGCTGCTGCGCGTCGACCTGGCGTCCGACCATCACCTGGTCGCTCGTGCCGCCCGCACCCTGAGCCCGGTGGCCCTGACCGACACTCACGTGGACCGCTCGTGGGCGGAGCTCTCCAGACTCTGGGGGCGCACCGGCATCCGCTCCATCCTGGCGGTGCCGCTGCGCGCCCGCGGGCGGCTGCTGGGCGTCGTCGCCCTCTTCTGGCGCGAGCCGGGCCGGGCGGGCGACGAGGCGGTGATCAGGACCGCCGAGGTGATCGCCAACCAGGTGGCGGCGACGCTGGACACGGCGGCGCTGGTAGAGGAGCTCTCCCGCGCCAGCCAGCTCAAGGACGAGTTCCTGGCCACCCTGTCCCACGAGCTGCGCAATCCTCTGAACGTCATCTCGGGCTATGCCGAGATCCTCGCCCGCGACCCCGAGACCCAGCGGCTGCCGGTGGCGCGCCGGGCCGCCGAGGCGATCCGGCGCAACGCCCGGGTGCAGACCCAGCTCATCTCGGACCTGCTCGACCTGTCGCGGCTGCAGACGGGCAAGTTGGCCCTCGAGTGCCATCCGGTCTCCCTCGCCGCTCTGGTGGCCGAGGCCGCCGAGGCGTTGCGGCCCGAGGCCGAGGCGCGAGGGGTGGCCCTGCGGGTGGAGGGCTCCAGGGATGCGGCCCTGGCCCAGGCCGATCCCGTGCGCGTGCAGCAGATCGTCTGGAACCTGGTGCAGAACGCCGTCAAGTTCACCCCGCACGGCGGCGAGGTGGCCGTGCGCCTGGAGCGGGAGGAGGGCGAGGCCCGGCTGACGGTGGAGGACACGGGCCAGGGGATGGACCCCAGGTTCCTCCCCGACGTCTTCGAGATGTTCCGCCAGGCGGAGAGCGGGGCGAGCCGGCGCAACGGCGGCCTGGGGATCGGCCTGGCACTGGTGCGGCAGCTCGCCGAGCTGCACGGCGGACGGGTGCGGGCGGAGTCGGAAGGAGAGGGGCAGGGGGCGCGCTTCTCCGTCTGGCTACCTCTCCTCACGACGGGGCCCGAGGCCGCCGCTGTCAGCACCGGACCCAGGGCCGGATCGCTCGCCGGCGTCCGGGTACTGGTGGTGGACGACTCCGACGACACCACGGCCATGCTGCGCCAGCTCCTGCAGTTCGCGGGGGCCGAGGTGGCGACGGCGGCGAGCGGCGCCGAGGCCCTGCGGCTGGCCGAGGGGAGGGACTTCGACCTCGTCGTCTCCGACCTCGCCATGCCCGGCATGGACGGCTACGAGCTGCTGCGGGAGCTGCGGTCGCGTCCGCGGACGGCGGACGTGCCTGCCCTGGCCGTCACCGGCTTCGGCCAGAGCGAGGACGCCGACCGCACCCGCGCCGCCGGTTTCTCCGCCCACCTCGCGAAGCCCGTGGAGACCGCGAGCCTCGTCGCGGCCGCCCTCGCGGTGCTCGGACAGCGCAAGCTTTCTACTCCGCTAGGCGGCCGCGAAAGCACACTCGACGAGCGTTGACGTCGCCGGAGCCTTGGTCTGGACTTTCGCAGCAGCCTGCAAGAGTTTCTGGAGGAGGTGGAGATTGCGGACAAACCAGCGAAAGAGTAAATGCCGATCCATGAGGTACAGCATGATCGTGGCGGCATACAGCGCATGGACGCGCCGCAGGATCTCGTTTCCGGGCTTCGCCAGCTCTCGCTCTAGTTGGTGATGGGCCTTCACGACGGCCGTGTCTCTGCGATAGGCAAACCATAGAGCCAGTCCCTGCCAAAGGTTGATTCCTGGCAGCCGGTCGATGGTCTTCACAATGGAGCCGTCCAGGTATTGAAACACCCAATTTTCAGGGTCTACATCCCCATTGATCGCAGCTTCGCGCAGATGATCCCGGATCTCATAGAGCCGGTACTGGTGCCTCACTGCCTTATCGGAGATGCGCAGGGAATGGAGGCGATCCAGCAGGTGCGCGATCAAGAGGGAAGACAAAACTAGATAGAGCATGTCAACGCCTTTCTTTTTCCTTCGGCGCAGCCTTAGGCCCGGTTTTCGCGGTATGGTGCAGGTCGACTGGAATGAGCTTCTGTTGGTGCTCGGTCTTCCACTCCGCCAGACGCCTGATCTCTTGCTGTGCGGCTTGCATTTTTCGCTTCCAGTAGTGGTGTTGCGCTACGAAGATGCCTGTAACCAAAAGAACGAGTATTCCGATTGCCCTTCCCCCGGGACTGTCCGGGTGAATCAACATGTCGATGATTTCATGCTTTTGCTGGTCGGTCCCATGTAATTCGGTAAAGGTGAAGAGTAGGAGGACGGTACCACCCGGCCACCCAAAGCGGTCGATCGCGCGCGCGAAGAGATCGAATACGGCAACCGCCACCTGGGCTGCGCCAGCTTCAGGGCTGCCGGTCTTCTTCTTTCGCTCTTGCGTAGCCAATGGTCAAGCCTCGCTGCGTCTGTACGCCGCCCGGTCCTCAATGAGATTTCTTCTATAATGCTGATGCCGACCACGACTACCCACCTTGGAATGTACCTCCTCTGAGGTACAGGTTCTCTATATCCGAGCAGGAAGCCGATGTCAACGGCCTGTCCAGAGACGACCGTGCCTACGTCTCATCTGCCGGCGGCACCATCGCCGGCTGCCGTACAGTCACGGCCACCGTGTTGATGCGGTTGTGCTGGACCTCCAGGACCTCGATCGAGACCGGCCCGACCTCGACCTTGTCGCCCACGGCCGGGTTGCGCCCCAGCTCGGAGAGGACGACGCCGCCGATGGTGTCCTCGTCGCGGTCGCTGAGCTCCACCTTCAGGGCCTCCTCCAGGTCCTCCACCAGCATGCCGCCCGAGACCCGGTAGACGCCGTCGCCGAGGGGCTGGATCTCCGGCTTCTCGACGTCGAACTCGTCCTGGATCGAGCCCACGATCTCCTCGATGACCGATTCCAGGGTGACGATGCCGGAGACGCCGCCGTACTCGTCGATCACCGCGGCGAGGTGGAAGCGCTCGGTGCGCATGCGCTTGAGCAGGCGGTCGAGCGTCAGGGTCTCGGGAACGAAGGAGATCTCCCGCGCCACCTCCTGGAGCGAGCGCAGGTTGCGGTCGCGGTGGAAGATGTCCTTGATGTGGATGAGGCCGATGACGTGGTCGAGGTCGCCCTCGCAGAGCGGGAACCGGGTGTGGCCGCTGCGGCGGGCGAGGCGCAGGTTCTCGGCCAGCGTGCGGGTGGTGGAGAGGTAGACCACGTCCTGGCGGGGGAGCATGATCTGCCGCGCCATGCGATGGGAGAGCTCGAAGACGTTGTCCAGCAGCTCTCGCTTCTGGAGCGAGAGCTGGGCGGAGTTGCCGGAGGAGAGCAGGAGGCGCAGCTCCTCCTCGTCGTGGGCCATCTCGCCCTCGTTGGCCGGCGCGATGCCGATCAGCTTGAGGAGCCCGTTGGCCGCGTGGTTGAGCAGCCAGATGGCCGGGTAGGTGACCTTGTAGAAAAGGAATAGAGGCAAGGCCACCAGCAGGGAGGCGCCCTCCGCCTTGCGGATGGCGATCGTCTTCGGGGCCTGCTCGCCGAGGACGATGTGCAGGATGGTGATGACCAGGAACGAGACCGTGACGCTGATCGAGTGGAGGAGATGGGAGTTGTTCCCCACGAAGGGGGCGACCAGGGGGTGGATGATCCAGGCGAACGCCGGCTCGCCGATCCAGCCCAGTCCCAGGCTGGCGAGCGTGATGCCGAGCTGGGTGGCGGAGAGGTAGGCGTCCAGGTGCCGGATCATGTGCCGGACCAGGGTGGCCCGGCGCTGCCCCTCGGCCGCGAGCGGCTCGATCTGCGTCGGCCGCACTTTGACCAGCGCGAACTCGGCGGCCACGAAGAAACCGTTGAGAGCCACCAGCAGGATGCCCAGGGCCATGCCCCAGGCGGGGGTGATCACGGGTTCGGGGAGCGGGCCGGCGGCGGGCAGGGCGAGGATCACGGGCGGTCACCCCGCGAGCCCGGGGGCTGCTGTCGGCCGAAGGAGGAGAGGGCGGCGGGCGGACTGGGAGGGTCGTCGCTCAAGGCAGGGGGATTTTAGCACACGCCTACCCGGCCCCCAGGGCGGAGAGGTATACCTCCCGGTAGGCCGCGCACATGCCGTCGAAGGTGAAGCGCTCCTCGGCCCGCCGGCGGTTGGCCGTCCCGAGGCGCTGCCGCAGGCCGGGATCGCGGGTCAGCCCGGCGATGCCGCGGGCCAGGCCGGCGGCGGCGTCAGGTCCCGGCGGTTCCAGGAACGCAGCCTGCTCCGGCGGGAGGACGGCGCGGACGTCGCCCACGTCGGTGGCCACCACAGGCAATGAAGAGGCCATGGCCTCCAAGAGGCAGACGGGCATCTGCTCGCTGTCCGAGGTGAGGGCGAAGACGTCCATCGCCTGAAGGTACGGTGCCGGGTCCGCCTGGTGGCCGGCGAGGTGAACCCGGCCTCGCAGGTCGTCCCGCTCCGCCCGGGCCTCCAGAGCGGGCCGCTCGTCCCCCTCGCCCACCAGCAGGGCGTGCACGCCGGGACCGGCCGCGGCGCAGGCGTCGAGGAGGCGAAGCTGGTTCTTCACCGGGCGCAAGCCCCCGACGGTGCCCACCACCAGGGCGTCGACGGGAATGCCCAGCCGCCGGCGCAGGCCGGGGTTGCCGTCCGCCCGCTGGAACGCCTCCAGGTGGATGCCGTTGGGGATGAGCCGGACCCGCTCCGAGTCCAGCCGCCACAGCCCGGTGGCGATCTCCCGGAGCCGCTGCGAGGGGACCACGATGCGGTGGGCGCCGGGGAGGATCAGCCGCCGGGCGAGGACGCGCCGCCGCTTGTAGCTCTCCGCCTCGTCCTCGTTAAACCCCTCCTCGTGGTGCACCAGCCGCCGGAAGCCGGCGGCGCGGGCGGCGAGGAGCATGTCGAAAGCCCCCCAGTTGTAGGTCAGGACGAGGTCCGGCCGCTCGGACAGCAACAAACGCCGCAGCCGCCGGGCGGTGGAGAGCGAGCCGGCCTTGGGTGGATGGGGGAGGAGCCGCACGTCGACCCCCGCCGGCAGCAGGGCCGCGGCCTCGGTGCGGCCGTCCATGGAGACGATCGAGTGGCGGAATTCGCTACCGAAGGCGGCAATCAGGCGGACGGTGCGGATCTCCGGTCCCGAGGGGACGAAGTTGGAGAAGACGTGGAGGACCCGGGCGGGGGAGCCGTCCTCACCGCGCATGAACCCGCACCGTCCGGTCCAGGAACGCCTCCCGGTCCTCCACCGGGCGCCAGCCCAGGACCTCGCGGGCGGTGCGGGAGCTGAAGGGCGGCACGCAGGCCCGCGTCTTCAGGTCACGGTAGGAGGGGAAGGTCGCGCCCGGCCGGCGGCCGATCTTCTTGACCACCCACTTGCCGATCTCCATCCCCTGGCTGAGCCAGAGGGGGCGGGGGTGGAAGTGGAGGTCGCGGCCGGTGGCCCGCCGCATCTCCGCGACGATGTCGCGCGCCGAGAGGGGCGTCCGGGTGGCCAGGTTGAGGGCCTTGCCGTCCAGGTCGTGTCCCGCGTGGGCCGCCAGCAGGGCCAGGGCCTCGGCGACGTCGTCGACGTCCACCACCGGCAGCGGGTGGTCCCCCAAGCCCCAGCCGATGCAGTGGTTGTCCCGCACCCAGAGGCCCAGCCCCGAGTGCTGGAGGGGGGTGCCTTCGCCCAGCACCACGCCCGGGCGGACGATGACCAGCGGCAGCCCTCGCTCGCGGTGGAGGGCGAGGAGCGCGGCCTCGGCGGCCATCTTGCCGCGGCTGTAGATCTCCCGGCCTGCCGGCTGGGGATCGGTCTGCGTCGAGTCCTCGATCAGGGCTGGATTGCCGTCACCCCCGAGGTACAGGGCGGCGATGGACGAGACGTAGACGAAGCGCTCGACACCCGCGGCCAAGGCGGCCTCGGCCGCGGCCACCGAGCCCTGCACCATGGAGCGCTCGATCTTCTCCCACGAGTCGCCGCCGCCGGTGGCGAGGTGGAGGACGGTCCTCGCCCCCTGGCAGGCCGTGGCCAGAGCCGCCGGATCCTCCAGCCTGCCGGGGAGGAGACGCAGCCGGCCGTCGCGCGACGCCTCGGCGAGGACCGGCGGCAGGCTGTGGGCCCGCCGCACGACGGCGGTGACGGGCTGGCCGCGCTCCACCAGCCGGGCCACCAGCCGCCGGCCGATGAAGCCGCTGGCGCCCAGCACCACCACCTCGCCAGGACGGGCCGGCCCCGGCGCCGGCAGGCGGGTCGGGCGCAGGGTCTCGACGTTTCCGCGGCTGCCGCGGGCGCCCCGGAGCGCGTCGGCGGCCACGGCCTCGCACCACTCCAGCACCTCGGCGGCCTGGCCGGCGTCCACCGGCAGCGCGGCACCGGCTCGCAAGGCATCATAGAACGCCCGCACCGAGCTGCGCATGCCGGCGAAATAGCTGTCCTGCCGCTTTCCCATGCCGAGGGTGAAGCGGGCGTAGCGCACGACGCCGGCACCGGCGTCGCGGGCCAGCGACCGGGAGCGGCGCCAGCCGGCGAGGAAGCCGTTCCAGAAGTCGAGCCAGGGGGTTTTCTCCTCCCAGGAGAAGAGGTTGTGGCCGAGGTCGGCCTCGGCCGAGCCGTCCGAGCCCAGCACCTCCAGGGTCCAGCGGTTGAAGCCTTGGCCGAAGGCGAGGTAGATCTCCGCCGTCCCCCGCTCTCCCCGGGCTGCCACCAGCCAGCGGTCGTGGAAGGTCTGGCCGGGCAGCAGCTCGCGGCTGGACAGGATCGTCGTCGTCGCCTCCTGCACGCGGCCGATGAGGGCGTGGAGTTGGGAGAGGGGGTGAGGGGCCTGCTCGAAGATGATGTTCTCCGGCGAGCGGAACATCCAGTGGGAGAAGTCGCCGGCCGCGAGCTGGGCAAGGGGCACCGAGAGGCAGATCCGCACGTGCTCCACCCGCCCCACCCGCCCGGCCCGCACCCGCTCCAGCAGGCGGACGAAGGCGGGGTGATAGAGGTTGTTGTGGTTCACCCCCAGGGGGAGCTCCTCGCGGTCGGCGAGCCGCTGCAGCTCGAGCGCCTCGGCGCTGGAGAGGGCCGCGGGCTTCTCCAGGAGGACGCCCAGCCCCAACTCCAGGAGCTGGCGGGCCACCGGCACGTGGAGGTCCGGCGGCACCAGGACGTGGGCGACGTCGATGCCCAGTCCCGCGAGCTCGTCTATCGAGGTCACTGCCGCCGCGATGCCCCACTGCCGGGCGGCGCTGCGGGCCCGCTCCGGATCGGCATCGCAGACCGCCGCCAGCTCCACCTCCGGCATCTCCGCCAGGACGTCGCGGTGGAACTGCGCCACGTAGCCGGCCCCCACCAGGGCGACCCGGGGGCGGCGGTCCGCCGGACGTGGGATGGCCGGCGTCGCGCTCTCCTCCAAGGCCGGTATCGGCGCCAGGGGGCGCGGCTCAGAGACGGCCATAGCCGTATTTCCGGTTGAGGGGGGTGACGTGGCGCTCGATGATCCCCATCTGCTCGCGCGTCAGGGCCTCCTTCCAGCGCTCGTCGAGGCGGATCTCCGAGGTCGAGGCGAGGCGCATGCGGTTGCCGATGATGTGGTGCTCGAAGTTGCGGAAGTCGTGGATGCCGTTCTTGGCGGGCACGCCGATGAAGTCGTAGACGCGGGTGAGCGTCTCGTCGGGGTGGGCGCAGAGGTCCTCGTAGCGCAGGGTCAGCCAGCGCTCGGGGTCGAAGTAGCGCCGGGCGTGCTCGGAGCCCTGGTTGTCGGCCACCCAGGAGCGGGCCGCCTCCTCCGGGCCGATGCTCAGGTTCTTCATCGAAGACCAGGAGACGGCGCGGCCATCGCGCACCAGGTGGATCACCTTCATCTTGAAGCTCGGCACCCGGCTCATGAACACGGCCCGCTCCGGGCGCTTGGAGCTGTCGAGGAAGACGCCGCGCCCCTGGATGCCGAGGACGGTCTCGACCAGCGCCTCGATGCGCGTCAGGACCCGGCGCATCTCCCGGCTGGCCGCGGGGAGCATCCGCAGCGCGGCGCTGCGGGCCGTCTCCAGCACCGGGCCCCGCTGCACGGCCCGCAGGACGACGTCGGACAGCCCGCCGCCGTTGTGGCGGAAGTCCAGGTCGGAGTCCCAGATGTCGAACGGTTGCCCCCGCTCCTCCATGCCGCGGGTGACGCGCTGCCAGAAATCACACTCCAGAATGGGAGTCTGGCAGGAGCAGAAATACTCCTGCGGGGTCGGCGTCTTGCCCCGCGGGGCAATCCCGAGCTCGCCGATGGTGGCGATGCGCGGATGCGAGCCCAGCAGGAAAGTGAGCAGCGTCGAGCCCGAATAGCCGTGGCCCATGATGTAGACGAGGTCGGTCATTCTCACGATCTCCACAGAATCCGCCTGAATGCTCCACGTAGAAACCTGCACCGTGGTCTACAGCGTTCGTCGCGGAGTGCAGGACGCGTGCCACTTACTTTCTCGGCGGTCCTCCCGCGAAGCTGAAAAGCACGGCCTCGGCGGTGTCGAGGCGGAAGGAGAAGCGGTCGCCGTCGGGGAGCTTGCGGCCGGTGCGCTCGTCCACCACGCCGTGGACAGGGGCGGCGAGGCGGACCTCCAGAGGGATGGTGATCGCCGCCAGCCCCTCGGCTCCACCGCCGCCCGCCGGGCTGCTGGCGACGGGCACGTTTTGCAGCACGAAGACCAGCGTCCGATCCCCTTTCGACCAGTAGGTCGCCTCCAGGGGGACGGCGGGGCGCCGGCCGGCGCTGGTCACCTCGATCCATGGGGAGACGCCGGCGCGGAGGATCGGTTCGACGAACGGCCGCCGTTCCGCCTCCCCGGCCCTCCCCTCCTGCCGGTACTGGAGATAGCGCTGGGGAGAGAGGTTGAGGTAGACGGCCCGGCCGCGGCCGGCGGCGCGCTCGACGCCCACGGCCAGCCGCCGCTCCGCCACCGCATACCCCTGTTCCAGCCGAGGATTGAGGGTGGCGAAGAGGTCGCGGTAGCGCTTGAAGCCGTAGCCGGCGTCCTGGTCCGTCTCCACCCAGAGCTTGCCGGCGAAGAGGTCGGCCCGCGTCTCGCGGCCATGATGGGCGACGGCGACGCCGAAGAGGGCGTCCAGGGCGCCGCGCTGCCGCCCCCGGCCGTGCGGATCGAAGAGGCCGCAGGCGAAGTCGGCGATCACCGTTCCCCCGCCCTGGGCGAACTCGGCGATCCGCCGCGCCTCGGCGTCCGAGAGGGCGTAGCAGGCGGGGAGGATCAGCACCTTGTACTCTGCGGGCACGCCGTGGAGCGCCACTTGATCGTAGGCGAGGAAGTCGTAGCGCAGGCCGGCGTCGGCCAGCAGCAGCTCCCAGGCCTTGCGCACGTTGTGGGAGGTGCCGAGACGGGCGTCGTCCAGGCGGTTGGGCCAGGTGCGGTGGTGGGCCTCGGCGTCCAGGCACCAGGAGACCTGGATGGAGGGGTGGGAGTAGTAGATCGCCACGCCGTCGTGGAGCGCGCGGGCGCCTGCCAGCTTCGGCCCCTGGACGCCGCCCAGCTCCCGCAGGGTGGGGGCGAAGCGATCGAGCCAGGGCTGAGGGTGTGGCGGGCGGTCGCCGGCGAACCAGCCGTCGTCCACCCAGCCGATCATGCCGCGGCTGCCGTGGGCGAAGTAGTGCCAGGCGAGCCAGGAGTCGTTGCCGGGGCCGCGGGACTCGTCGTGGAAGTGGGTGGTCACCCGGGGCACGGCGCCCGCGCGGTCGAAGGAGCGGAGGATCTCCGGCGCCGAGCCGGCGTCGTAGGCCTCGACGAACTGCACCTTCTTCGCCAGCTTGGCGTAGTCGTAGCCCCCCCACAGGCTGGGGCCCTGGGCGCCCACGATGCCGCAGGGGGTGGACGGGTCCTCGCGGTGGCAGCGCTCGACCAGGGGGCCGAGGAAATTCGCCCAGACCGAGTCGTTGTACGTCATGCGGTCGAGGAATGGCGAGAGGTCGATCGCGCCGAGCGGTTGCCCGAGCTCCCCCAGGACGTCGTCCGGCGTCGCCCAGCGAGGGAGCGGAGACGGGCCTCCGTAATAGGAGGAAAGCCAGCGGTCATAGGCGCCGTCGTCGGCGTTCACCCGCCAGGGGAGGGGGCGGACGAACGAGCCCCAGGAGGTCTCGTCGTCGAGCGCGTAGGCCACCCTCTGCGGGTTTGTCCGAATCGTCCGGACGCGCGCCGCCACCGTCTCCTCCAGCCGGGCGAGGAGGGCGGCGTCCAGGGGATGGGGGCGCAGGGCGCGGCCATCCTTGACCTTGGGATCGAAGCTTCCGGGTTGGAGGTAGAGGTCCCCCTTGCCCGCCGTGTGGTCGTTGTAGAAGCGCAGCTTCCAGCGCTCCAGCCAGGCGAAGGGGCCCTCGCCGTGGTCGGTGACGCCGCCGTTGATGCCGTAGCGCTGGCAGAACCGCCCCCCCTCCTCGCCGGTGCCGATCGTCCAGCGGTAGCGCCAGGGCATGTAGAGCCAGGTGTCCCAGCGGCCAATGGGAGGGGCCTGCTGCACGGCCTGGAATTCGGGGGCGCGGCGCAGGTAGTCGAGGTAGGTGTGGTCCGAATCCCAGACTTTGGCGGGCGCCCCGGCAGGCTCGGCCGGGGCGCAGGCGAGAGTCAGGGTGAGAAGGAGGAGGCCGGAGGGGGACCGGAGCATGCCTGCCGAGGGGTGCGAGACCCGTGCCTGGATCTCCGCCCTCTATATCTATCTATATCTAAAGGATGGGGCGGCCGCAGCCGGCCGCCCCATCTCGTCCCTGAGATCAGGGAGTATTGATGTTGATGAGCGAGCTGTAGGCCGCCTGCCCGGCGGCGTTGGTCACCTTGACCCGGAAGGTGTAGGAGGCGTGGCTCTTGAGGCCCGGGTAGTCGGCCGAGGTGACGTTGGGACCCACGATCGCCCCCGTCACCCAGCCGCCGTTGAACATCCGCTCGACGGAGAACCCGGTCTCGTTGTTCGAGTTGTCGCGCCAGGTGACCTGCACGATGCCGCCGCCCAGCCAGCGCACGGTGAGCCGGTCGGGGGGAGTCGGAGGGGTGCTCGGCGGCGGTGGTGGCGGCGGTGGTGGCGGTGGTGGCGGCGGTGGCGGCGGCGGGTTCGGAGTGACGCTGGACGTCGTCACCTGGACCACGTTGCTGTAACCCGAGAAGCCGGCGTCGTTGGCCGACCGCACCCGGAGCTGGTAGACCGTCTTCGCTTGCAGGCCGGAGATGCGGGCCGTGGTGACGTTGGCCCCGACGCTCAGGACCTCCTGGAAGGCGCCGTTGCCGGTCTTGGACTCAATGCGGAACGACGTCTCGTTGGCGGCGGCGTCGCCCCAGAGGAGGACGACGTCGCTTGCTGAAACGGATTGGACCCTCAGGTTGTAGGGAGCGGCCGGCGGATTCTGGGTCGGCGGCGGCGGGGGCAGGGGGGGAGGCAGCGACGGCATGTTGGTGGTGGCGATGTTGCTGTAGCCCGAGAAGCCGGCGTCGTTGCCGGCGCGCACCCGGAAAGTGTAGGCGGCGCCGGGGGTGAGGCCGCTGATGTGGGCCGTCACGGTGCCGGCCGGCAGCGACTGGACCTCGACGAACATGCCGCCCGCCAAGTACTCGACGCGGAAGGAGGTCTCGTCCTTCGAGTTGTCCGTCCAGGTGAGGACGACGTCGGTGCTGGAAGCCACCTGGACCGTCAGGCCGCTGGGCGCCACGGGAGGGGTGGGAACCGGTGGCGGCGGTGGTGGTGGGGGGGGAGGCGGTGGGGGAGGTGGCGGCGACGGCGGGCCCGGCGGCGGGCTGGGTGGCAGCGGGGTCGTCGAGCCGTACGTCAGCAGGGCCACGGCGGTGTGGAGGCGCGTCATGTCCTGCCCCTCGAGCTTGCCGAGGGGGGCCTGCTCGCCCTGGGCGGAGGCGATGGTGAAGACGGTGAGCAGGCGGCCGAAGTCCACCAGGGCGGCATTGCCCTCCGCCTGGCCGGCGCGCACCAGCAGCTCGGTGGCGCCCGTCTTCTCGGGGTTGAAGAGCTCGCGGTCGGCACCCACGACGCCGGTGAGCGTGCCGCCCATCCGGCTCCCCGTGAAGGTGTAATCGAGGAGGCGGGCCCACAGCCCGGAGACGGTGCCATCGCCCATCACCGCCGGCTCGATTTCCATGAAGGTGCGGGCGACGTTGGCGAGCACCTGGCTCGGCTTCACGGCGGGGATCCCCAGAGGCGCGTCGAGGGTTTCGAGCTGCAGGCGGTTGAGGTAGTGCATGTCGTACATGCCGACCGTCCACTGCGAGTCGGTGGTGTACGTGCCGGGGGCCGCCACCGGGATCGACCCGCCCCAGAAGCCGTAGTGGACGCCGTTGCGCACCAGCTCGGCGTACTGCTGGGTGACGCCGCGGGCGAGATGGGAGCGGAAGTCGTCGAGGAAGCTGGCGTCGTCGCTGGCGTGGCCGAGGAAGCGGAAGGCAGCCAGCCACTGCTGGGGCTCGCGGCCGGTGACGCCGTTGTCCGTGGCGACGGGGAAGTCGGGGGCGCAGGCCGGGCCGGTGGGGGCGCTCGCCTGCAGCACCGGTCCATCGCCCCGCTGCGGGCACATCCAGCGCCGCATGCTGTCGCCGCCCCGCTGCAGGATGTCGATCACCGTCTGGTCGCCGGTGAGCCAGTAATAGAGATAGAGGTTCTCGAAGTAGGCGTGGGAGCTGTTGAAGTCGGTGCGGTAGGCGCCGTAGCCGGTGGGCGACTGGCCACAATAGAACCACCTCTGCGTGGGGCTGCACTGCATGACCTGGGTGTGCAGGCTGCGCAGGGCGCCGGGGAAGCCGATCTCGTCGAGCCACTCCACCTCGCCCGTGCGCATGGCCCAGATGGGCGCCGTGCTCACCGTGTTGTGGTAGTCGGTCCAGGTGGTGCACCAGAACAGGTTGTCCCAGGTGTCCCTCGGGGTGGGGTCGCCGCCGGGGCCGCAGTCCACCTCGCCGAACCCGTCGGGCGCCCCCCAGTAGCGGGGGTAGAGGCCGAAGGTCATAAGGCCGTTGAGGCCGGTGACGTCGATTTGCTGCACGGTACGGTTGAGCACCGAGCGGACCAGGGTGTCGTAGGCCGCGAGGTCGGGCGGCAGGGTCCCCACCGGGAAGTCGTCCACCGCCTGAGAGGCGGCGAACCACTCGGGCGCCGGCCAAGCGTGGAGCGGCCGGTTGAGGGGGGCCCACACCAGCCGGTCGAGGTCGGCCCGCACCGGCGCGCCGGGGAGCGCCGTCACCGCCAGGGTGGCGAACAGGCCCTGGTGATTGGCGATCCAGGCCTTGTCGTCCGCCACGTCGACGGCCATGTGGCCGCCCGGCAGCAGGCGCAGCGCCTGCGGCTCGTAGCGGTGCATGTGGTTGAGGGCGATGGCCACGGCGCCGCGGGGGCCGCTGGCCGCCAGCACGCCGCCGTCGGCCTTGACGCCGCCGGCCGTGGCGCCGCCCACGGCAACGTCGAAGCTCTGGGGCGCCGTGCGGCTCGCCCGGAGCCGCTGCCGCACCCAGGCGCTCTGCGTGGTGTCGACGGCGCCGGTGACGGGCGCCGCGCCGAAGCCGCCCACGGCGGTGACGCTGGGCGTGCCGCCCAGCTCCACCGCCAGGTCGTCCCGCAGCCGCTCGACGAGGAAGCCGTTGGGCGTGCCGTCGGGGTTGACGATGTTGCCCGGGTCGGAGAGGCTGCCCTCCCAGTTGGCGACGTGGCGCACGATGGCGGTGGGGGAGCCGGCGGTGAAGACGTAGCGGCGCCGCGTGCTCACCACACCCCCTCCCAGGGGGGGCGCGTCGTAGGCACCCTGCACCACCACGATCGCGGTGAGCGGGCCCTGGTGCTCGATCGACACCCGGCGGCTGGTGGCATGTCCGTAGGCCGTGCCGCCGGTCTGCAGCGTCAGGCTGCCGCCGCCGATCAGGCGGGTGCCGTTGGCGAGCACCACCTCGTCGAACAGGCGGTCCGGATTGGCGCCGAGGCGGAAGACCGCGGCGCCGGTGTCCACCGTCACCGCGTCGCCGGTGCGCGTCAGGGTCAGGGCCCGGGCCGGCGCCGGGTTGGGGCCGGCCGAGCCGTCGGTGACCACCCGGTAGACGGCGGAGCCGTTGGCCCCCACCGAGGCGGGGAAGGTCACCAGCAGCCACTGGATGGGCGCCGTGGCGTCGCTCTTGCCGGCGTTCCAGCGCGCCGTGACCTCGAATTCCGCGGCCACCCGCGCGCCGGCGGCGTCGACGACGGTGAGCCCGGAGGTGCCGAGGAGGCTTAAGGTGCGGGGGACGGGCACGCCGGAGCGGACGACCTCGTTGCTGCGCGCGATGCCGGCGGTTTCACGGACGGTGAGCAGGAGCTGGGACGGGACGGAAAGCGGCGCCGCGACGGCGGCATTGCCGGAGACTCCGGCGTTGAAGGGGCCTGCGAAGCAGGCGGTCAGGGTTGCGAGGACGAGGGCGAAACGACGCGATCCCTCCTTGAGAAACATCTACAACTCCTAGCGGTCCACCACCATCTCCCTCTCCCGGTTGATCGATGCACCTCCGGACAAGGGAGTGGACTTACCCCACCCGGAGGAGTGACGGGCCGGCCGGTCGGTCGGTCGGTCCATCGGCGGCTCTGTCTGTGGCGAGGGTCTCTCGCCGACAATTTGTGGCAGGACGCTACAGGCACAATCTGCACGAGTCAACGTTTTCAAGGGGGAAATTGTGCAATTCTTACCCCGCGCACCGTGCCGCGAGAGACTGCCCCAGGCCGGGTCACCTCCGGGTCCGGATTCTGGTTCGGCGGCGCAGGTTCAAGTCAAAGTCAAGTCGAAAGTAGGTACTGTATGAGGGATCGACATGGCGGCTGCGCAGTCCGTGGACATGCGGATGCGCGCTGCGTTGGCAGAGTCAAGGAATGAAGATTCTACAACCGGCCACGCCGAGAGGATAATAGGCGCAATGCCCGTCTTCGGCTCCCCTCCGCTCCGGCGCCTGCGCCGCCTCAACCGTGCGGAGGCCTGGGCGTTCGCCCGCGCCTGGGGCCTCCTGCTGGCGGCCGACCTGGGGCTGCGGCTGCTGCCGTTCCCGCGGCTGGAGCGCTGGCTCGCTCCGGCGTCTGCTGGCGCCGCCGCCGAGGAGACGGCGGTGCCGCGCCTCGTCTGGGCCACGGCGGCGGCGGCGCGCCACCACCTCTATCCCATGCGCTGCCTGCCGCAGGCCCTCTGCCTGCGCTGGCTGCTCGGCCGCCACGGCGTCGCCGCGGAGCTGCGCATCGGCGTCGAGCGGCGGCGCGGCGAGCTGCGGGCTCACGCCTGGCTGGAGCGCGACGGCCGCCCCGTGGGCGAGGGGCCGGGCGTGGCGCAGCGTTACGCCCCCCTGGGTCCGGCCTGAAGAGCTCCTCCTTCCACCTCTTGACACGCTGCTGTGCCGCCTCTACACTGTTAGCAGTCGCCGCCGTTGAGTGCTAACAGCCGGCGGCGAGACAATCCGAATCCAAACCGTTGAAGGAGGTAGAAGCCGTGAATATCCGTCCGCTGCACGACCGGGTTCTGGTGAAGCGTCTGGAGGCTGAGGAGCAGATCCGGGGTGGGATCATCATCCCCGACACCGCCAAAGAGAAGCCGCAGGAGGCCGAGGTGATCGCCGTCGGTCCGGGCAAGCTCTCCGATGAGGGAAAGCGCTCGCCCATGGACGTCAAGGAGGGCGACCGGATCCTCATGGGCAAGTACTCCGGCAGTGAGATCAAGATCGACGGCAACGACTTCGTGATCTTGCGCGAAGACGAGATCCTGGCCGTCATCAACAGCAACGGCAGCAAATGACCGCCGTCACCGTCCACCCTTCAAGACATCCGGGTCTATCGATAGCAATCAGGAGGTAGAGAAGAAATGGCCAAGCAGATCACATACTCCGGGGACGCCCGCGCGGCGATCCTGCGGGGCGTCAACAAACTCGCCGACGCGGTCAAGGTGACCCTCGGCCCCAAGGGTCGCAACGTCGTCATCGAGAAGAAGTTCGGCTCGCCGACCATCACCAAGGACGGCGTCACCGTCGCCAAGGAGATCGAGCTCGGCGATCCGCTGGAGAACATGGGCGCGCAGATGGTGCGCGAGGTCGCTTCGAAGACCTCGGACGTGGCCGGCGACGGCACCACCACCGCCACCCTCCTCGCCCAGGCGATCTATCGCGAGGGCTCGAAGAACGTCACCGCCGGGGCCAACCCGATGGAGATCAAGCGCGGCATCGAGCTGGCGGTCAAGGCCGCCGTCGAGTCCATCGACAAACTGGCGAAGCCGGTCGAGGGCAAGGACATCGCCCACGTCGGCACCATCTCGGCCAACAACGACGAGGAGATCGGCCGCATCATCTCCGAGGCGATGGAGAAGGTTGGCAAGGACGGCGTCATCACCGTCGAGGAGGCGCGGGGCCTGGAGACCACCCTCGAGGTGGTCGAGGGCATGCAGTTCGACCGCGGCTACCTGTCCCCCTACTTCGTCACCGACGCCGAGCGCATGGAGACGGTGCTCGAGAACGCCAAGATCCTGCTCAACGAGAAGAAGGTCAGCTCGATGAAGGACCTGCTGCCGGTGCTCGAGCAGGTGGCCAAGCAGGGCCGGCCGCTGCTCATCATCGCCGAGGACGTCGAGGGCGAGGCCCTGGCCACCCTGGTGGTCAACAAGCTGCGCGGCACCCTGCACGTGGCCGCAGCCAAGGCGCCGGGCTTCGGCGACCGCCGCAAGGCCATGCTGGAGGACATCGGCGTGCTCACCGGCGGCCGGGTGATCACCGAGGACCTAGGCATCAAGCTGGAGAACGTGCGCTGGGAGGACCTGGGCGATGCCAAGAAGGTCGTCCTTACCAAGGACGAGACCACCATCGTCACCGACTCCGACGACGCCAAACGGCACGAGGTCATCGCCGGCCGCGTCAAGCAGATCCGCAACCAGATCGAGGAGACGACCTCGGACTACGACCGCGAGAAGCTGCAGGAGCGCCTGGCCAAGCTGGTCGGCGGTGTGGCGGTGATCAAGGTCGGCGCCGCCACCGAGACCGAGATGAAGGAGAAGAAGGCCCGCGTCGAGGACGCCATGCACGCCACCAAGGCGGCCGTCGAGGAGGGCATTGTGCCCGGCGGCGGCGTGGCCCTGCTGCGCGCCATCAAGGCCGTCGAGGGCATCCAGGCCGAGGGCGACGTCCGGGTGGGCGTCAACATCGTCCGCCGCGCCCTCGAGGAGCCGGCCCGCCAGATCGCCGTCAACGCCGGCGAGGAGGGCTCGGTGGTCGTCAAGCAGCTCCTGTCGACCAACGGCAACAGCGGCTACAACGCGGCCACCGGCAAGTTCGAGGACCTGGTGGCGGCCGGCGTCATCGATCCGGCCAAGGTCACCAAGACCGCGCTGGTCAACGCCGCGTCCATCGCCGGCCTGATGCTGACCACCGAGGCCATGGTCTCCGAGATCAAGGAGAAGGAAGAGAAGGGCGGCGGCGGTCCGGGCGGCATGCCGGGCGGCGGCATGGGCGGGATGTACTAAGCGCCGGATTCCGCAGATGACGACGGCCGGTCCGCGCCAGCGGGCCGGCCGTTTTTCTTGCCGTTGTCTTGTCTAGAACCGGGCCCGCAGCCCGAGGTAGACCTTGCTCTGCACCCTGCTCTGCGCGCCCTGGACGAGGTCGAAACGGCCGGTGCCGAAGGCGCTGAGACTGTGCGTGATGTAGATGTCGATGCCGAACTGGGCGTCGGCCCCGAACTTGCTGTCGGTGCCCGAGAGCGTCCTGTTGTCCTCCAGCAGGGACTTGTCGATCGAGTGGAGAGCGGCGCCGACGCCGAAGAAGCTGTCGACCGAACCGAAGGGGACGACGCCGATCAGGTTAACTCCCAGCAGCGTGTCCTGCCCCTTGCCGTTCTTGTCGCTCGCCATCCAGTAGCCCACCTCGGGCTCGAGATAGCCGGTGACCCCCTCGTCGCCGGAGGCGCGCCGGCGGTCAGAGGCGTCTTCGTCACGCCCGCTGACGCGGATGCGCAGCGCGGCCGTGTAGTAGGTCTCCACTCCACCCGACGGCTCGACGAGGCCGACGCCGACGCCGAGGGCGAGGGCGAAGCGGTCCCGGTTGCGTCCGCCCTCCCCCTCGCGATCCTCGCGGTCGGAGGTCTGGGCGTTGGCCCACCCCGTCGAGAGCAGGGCGGTCAGCGCCAGCGCCGAGGCCATGGTCCAGGGTCTCATGTCATTCCTCTCCTTTCGTGGCGAGCGCCGGGCGGCGCGCTCCACAGCTCGCAGTGAAAACCTGCATTCTTTTTTCCTATGGTACCACTTCCTGCATCCGCTCGAGGAACCGCTCCCGCTCCCCCCGCCAGCGCTCGGCCTGGGCCGCGTTGCGGGCCGAGGCCACCAGCCGGCCCAGCGCCTCGACCCCCTGATCGCGGTAGCGCCGGGCGGTGTCCTCGGCGAAGACGGCGAGGGCCCGCTCCGCCGCCCGCTTGAGGGGCGGCAGGGCCTTCTCCCACTCGCCCGCGGCCATCAGGTGGAAGGCCAGGGCCTCGCAGTCCCGGTCCCCCCGCAGCCGCTCCAGGGCCGCCGCCACCTGGCCGTGCATGGCCTGCCGGCGCAACGGATTGATCTCCTGGTTGATGGCGTTGCGGATCTCCCGGTGGGTGAACTCGAAGCTCCCCCGGCGCGCCCCCTGGTCCCATCGCGCGAGCCCCTCCTCCTGGCGGGTGCTCGTCCAGGAGTAGGCGAACTGCCGGATCAGCCAGCGGCGCAGGAGGATCTCCAGCCCCACCTCGACGACGGTGACGTGCTCGTCGGCGGCCTCTTGCAGGAGGGGGGCCTCGAAGCACTGCCCCATGACGGCGGCCAGGGTGGCCAGGCGGCGGGTGGAGTTGGGAAGCCGGCGAATGCGCATGCGCATCAGATCCCGTACGTCCTCCTTCACTGGACCGAGGCCGGCGAGGGGACGGGCGAGGCTCCAGCGCCCGGCGCCGCGGGCCACCAGCACCCCTTCGTCCCACAGGGAGTTGACGACCTCGGCCGCCGCCAGGGGGAGGCCCGCGCTCCGCTCCTCGAGGAAGCGGGCCAGCTCCGCCGCCTGTGACTCGCCCACCAGCGACCTGGCGATCTCCTCCAGCCCGGCCGGTTCCAGGCGGTCGATCTCCAGGCGCGTGGCCATGCCGCTCTTTTCACATCGCCGGAAGACCCGGCTCAAGGGGTGATCGCGGTCGAGGGCGTCGCTGTGGCTGGAGACGAGGATCCAGATCGGCCCCTCCAGCCGCGCGGTGAGGAAGGCCAGCAGGTCGAAGGAGTCGTGGTCCGCCAGGTGCAGGTCTTCGAGGTACAGGATCAGGGGCTCGGCATTGCGCTCGTCCGGCCCTCCCCGGCACAGCCCCTCCAGGAAGCGGCCGATGGCGGTGAACAGGCGGCGGCGTCCGTCGACGCCGGCGGGGGCAGGCGTGGAGGGGTGGGGGCGCAGGTCGCGGAGCTCGGGGACGAGCCGGACCAGATCCTCCAGGACCTCGTCCGGCACCTGGGCGAGGACCTTCTCGGCGACCTCGGTCTCCTCCGTCAGCGCGCCGCGCAGCACCTCCGCGAACGGCTGATAAGCCAGCAGCGGGGAGAGCTCGTAACACTGCCCCTTGAGCACGCAACTGCGCCGCTTGGAGGTGGTGGCGTCCAGGAAGGACTTGATGAGGCGGGTCTTGCCGACCCCCACCTCGCCGGTCACCAGGGTCAGGTGCACCTTCCCCGCGAGCACCCGCACCCACCCCTCCCGCAGCAGGCCGTACGTCGGGCCGCGGCCGACCAGGGGGATCAGCGGACCGATCGGCTCGGGATCGCGCGCCGCGGCGACCTTCTCCTCCAGGGCCTCGGCGAGGATCGAGTCGTAGAGCCGCCGCGTCTCCTCCAGGGGTGCCACCCCCAGCTCGGCGCGCAGCAGGCGCGTCAGCTCCTCGTAGTGGGCCAGGGCGCGGCTGCGCTGGCCCGAGAGGGCGAAGAGCCGCATCAGCGTGCGGTGGGCCTCTTCCGAGAGCGGATCGATGGCGACCAGCCGGCGGGCATAGTGGACGCCGAAACGGTACTCACCCCGCCGCCGGTAGCTCTCCACGAGGCGCTGCAACCCCTCCACGGCCGCCTCGCGGCAGTGGGCCTGCTGGGTGACCAGCCACTCCTCGAAGGGCGGGCTGTCCTTGACGAAGAAGCCCGCCAGGAACTCACCGCGGTAGAGCTGGGCCGCCGCCGAGAGGTGGTGCGGATCGACCCCCTCCCGCTCGGTGCCCCGCGTCAGGGCCTCCTCGAACGCCTCGACGTCGAGCCAGCAGTCGGCCTCCGGGCTTAAGCCGATCTCCAGGTTGCGGCTGACGACCAGGCCGGCCGCGCCGGCTTCGGGCAGCGACGAACGGAGGTTGTAGATCGCTTGGCGCAAGGCATGCCGGGCGGCCTCCGGCCCGCGCTCCGGCCACAGCAGACCCACCAGGTGGTCGCGGCTGAACGACCGGTGCCGGTGACAGACCAGGTAGGCCAGCAGGGCCCGGACCTTCTGCGACTCGAAGCCGCCGACCTGACGGTCGCCCGCCCAGACCTCGAACCCGCCCAGAAGCCGTACACGGATCTTGGTCAAGCTCTCTCTTCCCCGCGTGAGGACCGTGGATGCTGGTCGCCGGGCTCCATCCAGGGGTACACCGTGCTGCGAGATCCAGATGTTGCAGGACGATTCTAACTCATTGCGCCGCAAGCTCCTGACGCTGAGCTGACGGCCGCCCCCCAAGCTCGCCGCCAGCGATACGACTATTTCTCCTGAGAGCCCGCAACCGCGAGGCTGGGCTCGGGAAAGACGAGCGCCGAACGCCGTAATACGGATCGTAAGGTCCCGTCTTCAGGCTGATAGCAGATTCGCTTTGCGCATTCTTGAAGGCTGGACGCCCCCGTGGGGCGGCAGAGGGAGATCCGCTGACGATCTCCTGACGCCGGCCCTGCAGAGTCGAAACATCTGAACCGGTGTCCACTTTCGTCGGGTGCGCGGCACCTAGGGTACGCAGCACTCGCAGCACAGTCGTGGGGAGAAGTTTCTTTCGGGGAGCCGGGGAGCCGGGTATTCATTTGGAGGAGAGGTCTATGTATTTCATGAGATTGAGAACTGCATTGCTGGTCATCCTGGTCGTGGCGCTGGGCCTGCTCTCAGCGTTCCCGGCCGACGCGCAGGTCTTTAAATGCCTGCCGACGTGCAGCTCGACGGACGCCCGCTTCCTGGCGATCGCCAATGGCGCAAACTTCAAGACCCTGAGCGATCCGTCGCTCGACCTGGAGATCTCGGTGCCCGCGGGCACGACGACCTTCACCGTCGGCGTGTTCGACGGCGATTCCAGAGGGACCAGCGGCGGCGTCGCCCACTGGGATTCGGGCTCCCTGGCGACGTACAGCTATACGCTGTACGCCGACCCGAACCGCGATCATTCGACGTCGACGGTGGTGCCGCTTTCAGGCTCCAGCTCGGTCCTCTCGACGGCGATGCCGGACAACGACTGGATCGACTTCAACGTCACGACCAGCGCCGCGGCCCAGTCCCCCAGCGGCAACTATTACTATCTGCTGCGCATCCAATTGCAGACGACGACGGTGAACACGCTCAATGCGTTCAAGGTGCGCACGGGTGGGGCGAACGTGGGCGGGTCTTCGCTCTTCCCCGCGCCCAAGCCCTTCTCCTACATCTCCAACTGGTTCAGCAACGCGGACCTCGCCATCGTCTATCCCAATTACCCGAGCTCGACGACCCCGGCCAATTACGACGGGTTCTTCAACTTCTACTTCGACGCGCCGGTGAGCCAGCACGACATCACCGTCTGGGACGGCGACTTCGACCACGGCAAGTTCGACGGCACCGACGCGGACACGGACGATCCGGACACTCCCAACGCGCCGTTCCTTCCCCCCTGGGCGACAGCGGACGCGAGATCTGAAGGCGTTGCCGCGGGGACCTCCCCCTCGACGGGCACGCCGCCGGACGACCTCAACCCCACGCCTCTGGGGGTCAACGGCCCGTTCACCCTCAAACCCCCCTCCGTTCGCTACGACCTGATCTTCCCGGACGGGCGGACGTTCGCCAATGACAATCCGTCGGGCAACCAGGAGTGGGAGCAGTTCAAGATCTCGACCGACCCCTTCAACCGCAGCCTGATGGACTACAGCACGACGGCGCCCCTCCCTGCCGGCACCTACCGGATGCGTATCCAGGGCGTCGACATGCTGAACCTGAACGCCATCCTGCTGCCGGGGAGAGCGCTCTGCGTCGATGCCTCGGGCGTGCCCTGCAAACCCCTGCGCCCCTTCCTGCTCGGCGACACGGTTTTCTCGGACACCAACGGCAACGGTTTCCAGGACCCGGGCGAGCCGGGCATCCCCAACGTGGCCATGGAGTTGCTGGACCAGAGCGGGAACACCGTGGCGACGGCCCTCACCGACGCCGACGGCCACTACCTGTTCGAGGTCGAGGCCCTCACCTATACGGCGAAGGTCTCGCAAGTGAACTTCTCCTCCGAGGGCGGCGCCCTCAACGAGTGCAATCTCACCACCACCCAGACGTGCACGGCAAACATCGTCAACGACAACGTCCTCACCTGTGACTTCGGTTGCCGGAAGCCCGATTCCATCGGCGACCGGGTGTGGAACGACGTCAACGGCAACGGCGTGCAGGATCCGGGCGAGCCGGGAATCAACTTCGTCACCGTCAACCTCCTGGACTCCGACGGCAACTTCGTCGACACCACGCAGACGGCGGGCGACGGCAACTACACCTTCGCCAACGTCGCCCCGGGCACCTACACGGTGAGCATCGACGACACCTCGCTGCCGGGCGGCGCGACGCCGACCTACGACCTGGACGGCATCGCGACGCCCAACACCGCGGCCGTCACGCTCACCGCCGGCAACAGCCGGACGGACGTCGACTTCGGGTACCGGGGGAACGCCTCCGTGGGCGACCGGGTGTGGAACGATCGCAACGGCAACGGCCTGCAGGATGCAGGCGAGCCCGGCCTCAACGGCGTCACCGTCCAGATCTACGACTCCAGCGGCAACCTCGTCGACACCCAGGTGACGAGCGGCGACGGCAACTACACCTTCTCGCACCTGTTCGAGGACGAGTACACGGTGCAGGTCGTCCATTCGACGGTGCCGGCGGGATACGTGCAGACCTACGACCTCGACGGTCTCGCGACGCCCGACTCGGCGGTCGTCATTGTGCTGGCGGGCTCCACCCATACCGAGGTCGACTTCGGCTACCGCAGCACGGCCACGGGCTCGGTGGGCGACCGGGTTTGGCTCGACTCCAACGGCAACGGCGCGCAGGATGCGGGCGAGCCCGGCCTCAACGGCGTGACCGTCCAGCTCCTCGACGCCGCCAACAACGTCCTGGCGACGGCGACGACCAGCGGCGACGGCAACTACACCTTCTCGGGCCTGGCGGCCGGCAACTACTCCGTCCGCACCAGCAACCTGCCGGCGGGCGTGGCTCCGACCTACGATCTGGACGGCATTGCGACGCCGAACGTCGCCTCCTTCAGCCTGGCGAACGGCCAGACGCGTACGGACGTCGACTTCGGTTACCAGGGCACCGCCTCGGTGGGCGACCGGGTGTGGCTCGACTCGAATGGCAACCAGGCGCAGGATGCGGGCGAGCCCGGCCTCAACGGCGTCACCGTCGAGCTGCTCGACGCCAGCAACAACGTCGTGGGTACGGCGACGACGAGCGGCGACGGCAACTACACCTTCTCGCACCTGATGGGCGGCAACTACTCCGTCCGCACCAGCAACCTGCCGGCGGGGGTGGCTCCGACCTACGACCTCGACGGCATCGCGACGCCGAACGTCGCGTCGTTCACCCTGGCCGGCGGCGCCAACCGCACGGACGTGGACTTCGGCTACCGCGGCACGGCCTCGGTGGGGGATCGCGTCTGGCTCGACAGCAACGGCAACGGCGCCCAGGATACCGGTGAGCCCGGCCTCAACGGCGTCACCGTCGAGCTGCTCGACGCCGGCAACAACGTCGTGGGTACGGCGACGACGAGCGGCGACGGCAACTACACCTTCTCGCACCTGATGGGCGGCAACTACTCCGTCCGCACCAGCAACCTGCCGGCAGGGGTGACTCCGACCTTCGACCTGGACGGCATCGCGACGCCGAACGTCGCGTCGTTCACCCTGGCGCCGGGCGCCAACCGCACGGACGTGGACTTCGGCTACCGGGGGACCGCTTCGGTCGGCGACCGGGTGTGGCTCGACTCCAATGCCGACGGCGTCCAGGACCCGGGTGAGACCGGCATCAACAACGTCACGGTCGAGCTGCTCGACGCCAGCAACAACGTGGTAGGAACCACGACGACGAGCGGCGACGGCAACTACACCTTCTCGAACCTGATGGCCGGCAACTACTCGGTGCGGATCGTCGCCGCCAGCCTGCCGGCGGGGGTCACGCCGACCTTCGACCTGGACGGCATCGCGACGCCGAACATCGCCGCCTTCAGCCTGGCGGCCGGCGCGTCGCGCACGGACGTGGACTTCGGCTACGCCGGCACCGGTTCCATCGGCGACCGGCTGTGGCTCGACACCAACGGCGACGGCGTGCAGGACGCCGGCGAGGTGGGCATCAACGGCACCACCGTCCAACTGCTCGACGGCGGCGGCAACGTGATCGGCACCACCACCACTGCGGGTGACGGCATCTACCACTTCAACAACCTGACGCCCGGCACCTACAGCGTGCGCATCGTTCCTACCACGCTGCCGGCCGGCGTCACGCCGACCTTCGACCTGGACGGCATCGCGACGCCCAACATCGCCACCTTCACGCTGGCGGCCGGGGCGTCGCGCACCGACGTGGACTTCGGCTACCGCGGCACGGCCTCGGTGGGCGACCGGGTGTGGCTCGACTCGAACGCCAACGGCGCCCAGGACGCGGGTGAGACCGGGATCAACGGCGTCACCGTCCAGCTCCTCGACGCCGGCAACAACGTGCTGGCGACGGCGGTCACTGCCGGCGACGGCAATTACACCTTCGGCAACCTGCTGGGCGGCGCCTACAGCGTGCGGGTGGTCACCAGCACGCTGCCGCCGGGCCTCGCGCCGACCTTCGACCTCGACGGCGTCTCGACGCCCAACATCGCGACCTTCACTTTGAACGCCGGGGCGTCGCGCACCGACGTGGACTTCGGCTACGCGGGCACCGCTTCGGTGGGCGACCGGGTGTGGACCGACACCAACGGCGACGGCGTCCAGGACCCGGGTGAGCCGGGCATCAACGGCGTCACCGTCCAGCTCCTCGACGCCAGCAACAACGTGGTGGCGACCACCACCACCGCGGGCGACGGCAACTACACCTTCAGCAACCTGCTGGGCGGCAACTACTCCGTCCAGATCGTCGCCGCCAGCCTGCCGGCGGGGCTCGCTCCGACCTATGACCTCGACGGTATCGCGACGCCGAACGTCGCCTCCTTTACCCTGGCGGCCAGCACCAACCGCACGGACGTGGACTTCGGCTACCGCGGCACGGCCTCGGTGGGCGACCGGGTGTGGGTCGACACCAACGGCGACGGGATCCAGGACCCCGGCGAGCCCGGGCTCAACGGCGTGACCCTCGAGCTGCTCGACGCCAGCAACAACGTGGCGGCGACCACGACCTCAGGCGGCAACGGCGACTACACCTTCGCCAACCTGCTGGGCGGCAACTACTCCGTCCGCATCGTCGCCGCCAGCCTGCCGGCGGGGGTGGTCCCGACCTTCGACCTCGACGGCATCGGGACGCCGAACATCGCCTCCTTCACCCTGGCGGACGGCGCCAACCGCACGGACGTCGACTTCGGCTACCGCGGCACGGCCTCGGTGGGCGACCGCGTGTGGCTCGACCTCAACAACAACGGCGCGCAGGACGCCGGCGAGCCCGGCATCAACGGCGCCACCGTCCAACTGCTCGACGCCAGCAACAACGTCGTCGCGACCATCACCACGAGCGGCGACGGCAACTACACCTTCTCCGGCCTGATGGCTGGCAGCTACTCGGTGCGCGTCGACTCAACCACCCTGCCGGCGGGCGTGACGCCGACCTTCGACCTCGACGGCATCGCGACGCCGAACATCGCCGCCTTCACCCTGGGCGGCGGCCAGAACCGGACGGACGTCGACTTCGGCTATGGCGGCACCGGCTCGATCGGCGACCGGCTGTGGCTCGACACCAACGGCGACGGCATTCAGGACCCGGGCGAGGTGGGCATCAACGGCACCACCGTCCAGCTCCTCGACGGCGGCGGCAACGTCATCGGCACCACGACGACCGCCGGCGACGGCACCTACCACTTCGACAACTTGGTGGCCGGCACCTACAGCGTCCGCGTCATCCCGACCACGCTGCCGGCGGGGGTCGCTCCGACCTTCGACCTCGACGGCATCGGGACGCCGAACGTCGCCACCTTCGTCCTCAACGCCGGCGCCTCGCGCACCGACGTCGACTTCGGCTACCGCGGCACGGCTTCGGTCGGCGACCGGGTGTGGCTCGACTCGAACGCTAACGGCTTCCAGGACGTGGGCGAGGCCGGCATCAACGGCGTCACCGTCCAGCTCCTCGACAACGGCGGCAACGTCATCGCCACCACCGTCACGGCCGGCGACGGCAACTACACCTTCGCCAACCTGCTGGGCGGCACCTACAGCGTCCGCGTCGTGGCCGCCTCGCTGCCCGCGGGCCTCGGAGCCACCTTCGACCTCGACGGCATCGGGACGCCGAACATCGCCACCTTCGTCCTCAACGCCGGCGCCTCGCGCACCGACGTCGACTTCGGCTACGTCGGCACCGCCTCGATCGGCAACCGGGTATGGATCGACACCAATGGCAACGGCGCCCAGGATCCGGGCGAGGCCGGCATCAACGGCATCACCGTCCAGCTCCTCGACGGCGGTGGCAATGTCCTCGCCACCCAGGTCACCGCGGGCGACGGCAACTACACCTTCGGCAACCTTACGGCCGGCAACTACAGCGTCCGCGTCGACAGCACCACGCTGCCGCCGGGCCTGACCCCGACCTACGACCTCGACGGCATCGCGACGCCGCACGTCGCCAGCCTGACGCTGGCCGCCGGTGCCAACCGCACCGACGTCAACTTCGGCTACCGCGGCACCGCTTCGGTCGGCGACCGGGTGTGGATCGACACCAACGGCGACGGCATCCAGGATCCGGGCGAGACCGGCATCAACGGCGTCACCGTCGACCTGCTCGATGCCAGCAACACGGTCGTCGCCAGCACGACCACCTCCGGCGACGGCAACTACACCTTCGCCAACCTGGTGGCCGGCAACTACTCCGTCCGCATCAACGCCGCCAGCCTGCCGGCGGGCGTGGCTCCGACCTACGACCTCGACGGCATCGCGACGCCGCACATCGCGTCGTTCGCTCTCGTTGCCGGCGCCAACCGCACCGACGTCGACTTCGGCTACCAGGGCACCGGCTCGATCGGCGACCGGGTGTGGCTCGACGCCAATGGCAACGGGGCCCAGGATCCGGGTGAGACCGGCATCAACGGTGTGACCGTCCAACTGCTCGACGCCAGCAACAGCGTCGTGGCCTCCACCACGACCAGCGGCGACGGCAGCTACACCTTCGCCCACCTGATGGCCGGCAACTACTCCGTGCGTATCGTCGTCAGCACGCTGCCGGCGGGCGTGGCTCCGACCTTCGACCTCGACGGCATCGCGACGCCGCACGTCGCCAGCCTGACGCTCGCCGCCGGCGCCAACCGCACTGACGTCGACTTCGGCTATCGCGGCACCGCCTCGGTCGGTGACCGGGTGTGGCTCGACAGCAACGCCAACGGCGTGCAGGACGCGGGTGAGAGCGGCATCAACGGCGTGACGGTCGAGCTGCTCAACGCCAGCAACACCGTCGTCGGCTCCACGACCACGAGCGGCGACGGCAGCTACACCTTCTCGAACCTGATGGGCGGCAACTACTCGGTACGCATCGTCGCCGGCACCCTGCCTCCGGGTCTCGCCCCCAGCTACGACCTCGACGGCATCGCGACGCCGAACATCGCCGCGTTCACTCTCGCCGGCGGCGCCAACCGCACCGACGTCGACTTCGGCTACCGCGGCTCCGGCTCCGTCGGCGACCGGCTGTGGCTCGACACCAATGGCAACGGCGTGCAGGACGCGGGTGAGGCCGGCATCAACGGCACCACCGTCCAACTCCTCGACAGCCACGGCATGGTGATCGCCACCACAACGAGCGCGGGCGACGGCAACTACCAGTTCAACAACCTGACGCCGGGCGACTACAGCGTCCGCATCGTGCCCTCGACGCTGCCGGCGGGCGTCAGTCCGACCTACGACCTCGACGGCATCGCGACGCCGAACATCGCCACCTTCAACCTGGCGCCGGCGGCTTCGCGCAGCGACGTGGACTTCGGCTACCGCGGCACGGCTGCGGTCGGCGACCGGGTGTGGCTCGACAGCAACGGCAACGGCGTGCAGGACGCGGGCGAGACCGGCATCAATGCGGTCACCGTCCAACTGCTCGACGGCAGCGGCAACGTCATCGCCACCGACACCACCGCCGGCGACGGCAACTACCAGTTCAGCAACCTCCTGGGCGGCACCTACAGCGTCCGGGTGGTGGCGGCCACGCTGCCGGCGGGTCTGGCTCCGACCTTCGACCTCGACGGCATCGGGACGCCGAACATCGCCACCTTCACCCTCGGCGCCGCGGCTTCGCGCAGCGACGTCGACTTCGGTTACCGCGGCACGGCTTCGGTCGGCGACCGGGTGTGGAACGACGCCAACGGCAACGGCGTCCAGGAAGCGGGTGAGGCCGGCCTCAACGGCGTCACCGTCCAACTCCTCGACGGCGGCGGCAACGTCGTCGCCACGGCCACCACGGCGGGCGACGGCAATTACACATTCTCCAACCTGACGCCCGGCAGCTACAGCGTCCGCGTGGTCAGCAGCACCCTGCCCGCGGGCATGGTGCCGACCTACGACCTCGACGGCATCGCGACGCCGAACATCGCCACCTTCACCCTCGCCGCCGGCGCGGCCCGCACCGACGTCGACTTCGGGTACAAGACGCCGGTCGTCGTCCAGCCGGTCAACCCGATCTTCGAGTGCGTGGCGCCCAACGCCGACGGCACCTACACCGCTTACTTCGGCTACCTGAACCCCAACTCGAGCTCGATCACCATCCCGATCGGCTCGGGCAACATGTTCTCGCCGGCGCCGGCCGACCGCGGCCAGCCGACGACCTTCAACCCGGGACGTACGCCGTTCTGGCCGAACGCCGCCTTCAGCGTCGTCTTCGACGGCAACAACCTGGTCTGGACGCTCAACGGCCTCACCGCCACCGCGTCCCGCAACTCGACGCCCTGCTCCAACCACGTCTTCATCAACAAGAAGTGGCTGGATGCCCAGGGCCAGGTGCTGGCGCAGCCGCCGGCCAACCTGCCGGCCAACTTCAGCATCACGGCGACGAGCACGCTCGGCACCGCCACCTGCACCTACCCGGTGGGCTCGACGACGCTGACCTGCGTCTACCAGAACAACCCGCCGGCGACCGACAATAACGGCCTGTGGGTGCCCGTTGGCACCACCTACACGGTGACGGAGGCCAACCTGCCCACGGGCGCCGCTGCCGCCGGTGGCACCGGCCCGTACACACTGCCCAACAGCACCTGCGTCCCGGGCCGCAACGGCCAGCAGAGCAACTGCACGCACACGGTGACGAACTTCGCCAAGGCCGAGGGCTGCGCCGTGCCGGCGATCTCCGATCCGAACTTCAACAACGGCCCGAACGGCCACTCCTTCTGGCTGCCCGGCATCGGCACGGACTTCGTCTTCACGCCGAACCCCGGCAGCTTCGTGACCAACGGCAACGGCACGGCGACCCTGACCGGCACGGTGCACAGCAAGTCGAGCTTCAACAACGGGTTCACCGTCAGCGTGACGTTCACCGGCTACCAGTCGACCATTCCTCCGGGCAGCCCGAAGGAGGAGCTGTTCCCGCAGTCCTACGTGCCGAACGGTCCGATCGATCCCTCGACCTGGTCGTACTACACCGGCTACACCGGCACCCTGACCGGCACCGGCAACTACGCGGGGGCGGTGATCAACATCGCGCTCACCGGGCCGGCCTTCCAGGTGGGCGTCGGCGCCAACGGCAAGAACGCCAACTACGGCGCCTCCGGCTGGTTCCTGTGGAACGTCGTGCACCAGCCGGCGTCCGGACCGGCGCTCCAGACCACCGGCCAGGGCGACATCAACATCGACCTGATCGACTGCGGCACCACCTCCTCGGTCGGCGACCGGGTGTGGAGCGACACCAACGGCAACGGCGTCCAGGACGCGGGTGAGGCCGGCATCAACGGCGTCACCGTCCAGCTCCTCGACGGCGGCGGCAACGTCGTCGGTACCACCACCACGGCGGGCGACGGCAACTACACCTTCGCCGGCCTGGTGGCCGGGACCTACTCCGTGCGCGTGGTGACCGGCTCGCTGCCGGCCGGCGTGACCCCGACCTTCGACCTCGACGGTGTGGCCACGCCGAACGTCGCGACCTTCAACCTGACCGCCAACACCAACCGCACCGACGTCGACTTCGGCTATCGCACCAACGGCTCGGTCGGCGACCGGCTGTGGTTCGACGCCAACGCCAACGGCGTGCAGGACGCGGGCGAGACCGGCATCAACGGCGCCACCGTCCAGCTCCTCGACGGCGGCGGCAACGTCCTCGCCTCGGCCACCACGGCGGGCGACGGCAACTACACGTTCTCCAACCTCCTGCCCGGGACCTACTCGGTGCGGGTGGTGACCAGCACGCTGCCGGCCGGCCTCGCCCCGAGCTTCGACCTCGACGGCATCGCCACCGCCAACATCGCCACCTTCACCCTGGCCTCGGGCGCCAACCGCACCGACGTCGACTTCGGCTACAAGGGGAGCGCCTCGGTGGGCGACCGCCTGTGGCTCGACGCCAACGCCAATGGCGCGCAGGACGCGGGCGAGGTGGGCATCAACGGCGCCACCGTCCAGCTCCTCGACGGCGGCGGCAACGTCGTCGCCACCACCACCACGACGGGCGACGGCAACTACACCTTCAACAACCTCCTGGCCGGCACCTACAGCGTCCGGGTGGTCAGCAGCACGCTGCCGGCGGGCGTGACCCCGAGCTACGACCTCGACGGCATCGCCACGCCGAACGTCGCCACCTTCTCGCTGACGGCGGTCGCGCACCGCACCGACGTGGACTTCGGCTACAAGGGCACGGCTTCCGTCGGCGACCGGCTGTGGATCGACGCCAACGGCAACGGGGTGCAGGACACGGGTGAGACCGGCATCAACGGCGCCACCGTCCAGCTCCTCGACACCGGCGGCAACGTCCTTGCCACCGCCACCACCAGCGGCAACGGCAACTACACCTTCTCGAACCTCCTGGCCGGCACCTACAGCGTCCGGGTGGTGAGCAGCACGCTGCCGGCCGGGGTCACCCCGACCTTCGACCTCGACGGCATCGCGACCCCCAATGTCGCGACCTTCAGCCTCGCCGCCGGCGTGTCCCGGACGGACGTCGACTTCGGCTATCGCGGCACCTCTTCGGTGGGCGACCGGGTGTGGCTCGACGCCAATGCCAACGGCGGCCAGGACACGGGCGAGGCGGGCATCAACGGCGTCACCGTCCAGCTCCTCGACAGCGGCGGCAACGTCCTCGCCACCACCACCACGGCCGGCAACGGCAACTACACCTTCTCGAACCTGATGGCCGGCAACTACTCGGTCAAGGTGGTGTCCACCACCCTACCCGCGGGCCTCGCGCCGAGCTACGACCTCGACGGCATCGCGACGCCGCACATCGCGAGCTTCAGCCTCGCCGCGGCGACGGCCCGCACCGACGTGGACTTCGGCTACAAGGGCACCGCTTCGGTGGGCGACCGGGTGTGGCTCGACGTCAACGGCAACGGCATCCAGGACGCGGGTGAGACCGGCATCAACGGCGTCACCGTCCAACTCCTCGACGCCAGCTCCAACGTGATCGCCACCGCGACCACGTCCGGCAACGGCAACTACACCTTCTCCAACCTGCTGGCCGGGAGCTACTCGGTCAAGGTGGTGGCCAGCACCCTGCCGGCCGGCCTGTTCCCGACCTTCGACCTCGACGGCATCGTGACGCCGAACCTCGCGTCGTTCACCCTCGCCGCCGCCCAGGTCCGCACCGACGTGGACTTCGGCTACGAGCAGAACGCCTGCGCCATCCGGGCGGGCCTCGATCCGGTCTACGGTCCGTCCTCGGGCGGCCAGGCGTTCTGGTTCCCCGGCATCGTCACCGACCTGGTGTTCACGCCCAACCCTGGCAGCTTCGTGATGAGCACCAACGGCACGGCGACGCTGACCGGCACCCTGAAGAGCATCTCCGATCCCAACAAGGTCTTCACGGTGACCGTCAACTTCAGCGGCTACACCACGACGACGCCCGCCGGCAGCCCGAAGAAGGAGCTGCAGTCGAAGGCCTACGTCGAGAACGGCGGTCCGATCGACCCGTCCAAGTGGACCTACTACACCTCGTTCACCGGCACCCTGACCGGCGCCGGCACCTACGCGGGGGCGACCATCACGATCACCAACACCGGCCCGGCCTTCCAGGTGGGCGTCGGCGCCAACGGCAAGAACCTGAACTTCGGCGGCTCGGGCTGGTACCTGTGGACGGTCACCCACCAGCCCACGTCCGGCGGGTCGATCCAGACCAACGGCCAGGGCGACATCAACATCGACCTGATCGACTGCCACAACGCGGCCTCGGTGGGCGACCGGGTGTGGCTCGACGCCAACGGCAACGGCGTCCAGGACGCGGGTGAGACCGGCATCAACGGCGTCACCGTCCAGCTCCTGGACAGCAGCGGCACCGCCATCGCCTCTGCCATCACGGCCGGCGACGGCAACTACACCTTCTCCAACCTCCTCGGCGGCACCTACTCGGTGCGGGTGGTGACCAGCACCCTGCCGGCCGGCGTGGGCCCGACCTACGACCTCGACGGCATCGCCACGCCGAACGTCGCGACCTTCACCGTCGCCTCCGGGTCGTCGCGCACCGACGTCGACTTCGGCTACCGCGGCAACCTCTCCATCGGCGACCGCGTCTGGAGGGACGCCAACGCCAACGGCCTGCAGGATACGTTCGAGACGGGCATCAACGGCGTCACCGTCCAACTGCTCAACAGCGGCGGCACCGTGATCGCCACCACCACGACCAGCGGCAACGGCAACTACACCTTCAGCAACCTCATGGCCGGCATCTACACCGTGCGCATCGTCACCAGCACGCTGGGGGCCGCCACCTTCACCGAGACCTATGACCTCGACGGCGTCGCGACGGCCAACCAGGCCACGGTCAACCTCACGGCCAGCCGCACGGACGTCGACTTCGGGTACCACTTCCCGAGCCCCACGGCCGGCGGCACCGGCACCCTCGGCTACTGGAAGACCCACCCGGAGGCCTGGCCGATCCAGTCGATCACCATCGGCGGCATCACCTACACCAGGGATCAGGCCATCGTCTGGCTCGGCACGCCGGTCCGGGGGGACGAGAGCATCGCCCTGTTCCACCAACTCGTCCCGGCCGAGCTCAACGCCATCATGAGCAACAACATCAGTTGCATCTTCCCGATCATCCAGGCCGCCGACGCCTGGATGGCGCAGCACCCGGTGGGCAGCGGCGTGTCGACCAGCAGCACCATCGGACAGCAGGGCAACGCCCTGGAGGTGCAGCTCGACTCCTACAACAACGGCAACCTGTGCGCGCCGCACCGCAACTAAACTTCAGTCCTACCTTGGGAGGGACCGCCAGCGCGCGGCCCCTCCCTATTTTTTCGGGCGCTCCGGCAGCATCGGAGCGCCCGTTCTTTTTCAAATCGCGATTTTTCGCCCGGAAGGCCTCTATAATAGAGGGGAGTCTCTTAACCGAGCGCGCAAAAATGATTCGAGTTGCAATACCCGAGACGGTGCTCTTCCGCGACCTCGATGGCGAGGCGGTCCTCCTCGCCACGGATTCCGGGCGCTATTTCGGCCTCAACGAAGTCGGCACCCGCCTGTGGTCGCTGCTGCGCCTCCATGGCGACGTCGAGACGGTCTGCCGCGCCCTCCTCGCGGAGTACGACGTGCCCGAGGACCGGCTGCGCGAGGACCTCGCGCAGTTCGTCGACACCCTGGCGGCCCGGGGATTGGTCAAGAGCGTATGAGCGGCCTCTGCGGCGTGGTGGACTTCGCGGCTCCCCGGATCGATCCGGAGGGCCTGCGGGCCATGGCGGAGTCCTCCTCCTACCGGGCTCCCGGGGGTACCGGCTACCTCTTTTTACACGAAGCGGGTCTTGCCCATCAGGCGCTCCAGGCGCCGGCCGCGGGTGCGCGCCTGGACCAGCCTCTTCTCGATTCCCGGCACCAGATCGCTGTCGTCATGGACGGACGTCTCGACAATCGCTCGGAGCTCATCGGCCGGCTCGATCCGGTCGAGGGTCCGGCCATCTCCGATGCCGGGCTGCTCCTCGCCGCCTACCTCCGGTGGGGAGTCGCGTGCACCGATCACCTCCTTGGCGACTTCGCCTTCGCCCTCTGGGACTCCACCGCCAAGCGGCTCCTCTGCGCCGTCGATCCTCTCGGAGTCAAGCCGCTTCACTACGCGCGGGTGGGCTCGCTCGTGTGCTTCGCCTCGGATGCCGTGCAGGTTCTGATGCATCCAGCGGTTCCCGACGGATACAACGAGCGGGAGATCGCGGCCTACCTGGGATATCAGGCCGAAGACCCTGAGCGGAGCTTCTTCGAGGCGGTTCATAAGCTGGGGCCCGGCCGGCGGCTGGTGGCCGAGGGCGGGGACCTGCGCGTCGAGCGCTACTGGTCTCCGGACCCGGGCGAGGTCCGCTTCCCGCGCGACGAGGACTACGAGGAGCGGTTCCTGGAGTTGTTGCAGCAGGCCGCGGCCGACCGCCTGCGCGGCTGCGGGGCTTTCGCGGCGGTCACGATGAGCGGCGGCCTCGACTCGACCTCGGTGGCGGCCTGCTCGCTGCGCGCGACCGGCTCCCGGCTGCGCGCCTACACCTACGTTTTCGACCGCCTGGCCGGCTGCGACGAGCGGGCCTACAGCCGGGCGATGACGGAGGAGCTCGGCCTGGAGGTGGAGCCGGTGGCGGCCGAGCCCCTCTATGCGCTGGAGTCCCAGGCCGCCCTGCCCCTGAGCCCGGACACCCCCTTCGTCGGCTGGCGCTCCTGCTCGGCGGAGATTTTACGGCGCATGGCCGCGGCCGGGAGCCGCGTGCTGCTGACGGGGCACGGCGGGGACGGCCTGCTCCTCGGCAGCTCCCTCGTCTACGCCGAGCGTCTGCGGCGCGGCGACCTGGCCGCCGTGCGCGAGGTCGTGCGCCACGCACGGAGCCGGCGCGATCCGGTCCTGCGGTCGCTCTATCGTTACTTCGGGCGTCCCCACGTGTCCGCCGGCGCCGACCGATTGCTGCGCCGGGTGCTGGGAAGGGGGCAGGCATCCCTGCCCAAGCTGATACAGCCGAACTTCGCGCGGCGGGCTCGGCGGGCCGAACGGCTCCTGAGGGAGCCCATCGCGAGCCCTGCGCGGCGAGCGGCGCGTTCCCACTTCCTCGGCAACCTCTCTTACTGGCGGCTCGCCAACTGGCACGACCGGAACAGCGCCTCCTTTGGCATCGAGGTGCGCCACCCCTTCCTCGACCGGCGGCTGGTGGAGTACGTTCTGGCCCTCCCTGGCGAGCAGCTCTTCCGGTTGGACGGCTCGAAGAGCCTCTTGCGACGATCCATGTCGGGAATCCTGCCGGAGCGGATTCGGTTGCGAGTGGGCAAGACGCTGTTTTTACCGTTTCTCGATTTTCTCCTGTTGGAGCGAGCGGCAGGCGAGATCGTGGACCTCTTGCGAGAGCCTCGATGCGCCGACCTGGGGATCGTGAACGGAGATGTGTTGCGATCCGCCTATCGCAACCTGGTTCATGGTGGGCCCGAGGGGCCGAGGTGTGCGGTGTGGTATGCGATAACCCTCGAAATGTGGCTGAGACGCTGCGACGTCATCCGTCAACGGCGACGCCTCGGAGCGCCAGCCGGCATGGCTGCGGCATGAGCAGATGACATGAGGTCCCAGGCTCCCGGGAGAGGTATGCACGATGTCCAAGGAAACTGAAACGAAGCTGGAGCCCGACTCGGGGAAACAGTCCCCCGAGGCCGGCTGCTCCAGGAGGCCCTACGAGAGCCCGCAGCTCCTGGATTGGGGATCGATCGTCGAGCTGACGGGAGGTGATTTTCAGCCCCCTGGCGATGCCGAGGGCGGCGGCAGCGGGGCGGCGTAATGACCGCGGTTTCAACCCTGCAAGAACGGCGTTCCCGCCTTTTCGGCCTCACCGTTACAGGCAACTTCCCTCTGACCGTGCCGTTGCGGCAGAGCTCCGCTACCGTGGACCTGGTCCTCTCTCTCTCCGGGCATCCCTTTCTGGACCCTGCACGGCGGCCTTCTCTTCCCCTCTACGCCAGCCCGTTGCGCAGCAAGGACGGCGTGAGCCTCGGGTCCCTGTACTCGGAGCCCGAAGGCGCGCTGTACCACTTTCCAGGGGCTGGCGACTTTCGCGTCCGGCCCGATCGTATCGAGGCCCATCTCCCGGAGCAGGAGGGCGGACTGGGCGAGCTCCGTTTCCTCGGTCCGGTCTTGTCTTATTGGCTCGAACTGCAGGGTCTGCCGACGCTCCATGCCTCGGCCGTGTCGGTGGACGGCCGCGCCGTCGTCTTCGCCGCTCGCCACGGCGGCGGCAAGAGCGGGCTCGCGGCGGGCCTGATCGCCGCCGGCGCCTCGTTGCTGACGGACGACCTGGTGGTGCTGGAAGAGCGCGATGCCGTCTGGGAGGTGCGCCCTTCCTATCCCATGATGCGGATGTGGCCGGACGAGGCGGAGCACTTCCTCGGGAGCTACGCCGATCTGCCCCGGGTACAGAGAGAGTCCGAGAAGAGGAGTGTCGCGGTCGGAGAGGGCGGGTTCGGCACGTTCCAGGACGCCTCCAGCCCGCTCGCCTGCGTCTATCTCGCGACTCGGGTGGAGGGAGCGGAGGCCGTGGAGGTCCAGCCGGTCTCCCGCGGCGAGGCGCTGATCGAGCTGGTACGCCACTCCTTCTCGCCGCGGCTCGTCGAAGCGGCCGGTTTGCAGCCCGCCCGTCTGGATCTCCTGGCTCGGCTGGTGCGCAGAGTGCCGGTGCGGCGTCTCCTCTATCCCTCGGGCTTCGAACGATTGGGAGAAGTCGCCGGCGAGATCCTCCGCAGTACGCAGTCGCTCCACGAATAACGCGTTCGTTGTCGGGGCACCCCCCGCCGGTGCAGGCGGCCCTCTCGCCGCTGCCGGCGGAGGCCCCGCCGCTGCTGGCGGAAGGCTCGCCACTGCTGGTGAAGGCCGCGCCGCTGTCGGCGAAGGCCTCGCCGACGCCGATGAAGGCCTCACCGCCGTCAGTAAGAGCCTCGCCGCTGCCGGCGAACGCTTCACCGATGTTAGCGGAAGGCTCGCCGCTGTCGGCGAAGGCCTTGCCATTGTCGGCGAAAGCCTCGCCGCTGCTGGCGAAGGCCCTGCCATTGTCGGCGGAAGCCTCGCCGCTCTTCAGCTCGCAATGCGCCGGACGGGCGCGAGCTCCGGCTCGGCCAGCAGGCCCAGCTCGCCCTTGATCTCCTCGCGCTGCAGGCGGGCGAGGCGGCGGGCGTCCCTGGACATGCCCATCCGCCGCATCGTCAGCACCACCGAGAACTCCAGGGCTACCAGCGCCACCCCCAGGGCGGTCTCGCCGGTGATGGCGACCACCAGGGCCAGGGCGCAGAAGGCGAGGACCACGGTGTAGATCACCGCCACGATGCGGGAGCGATTGCCGCCGAAGTGCTCGAGGACGTGGTGCAGATGGTTGCGGTCGGCCCGGAACATGCGCAGGAAGCGGGTGGTGAATGGACCCTTGGGACGGTCGAGGAAGCGGACGACCATCACCAGCAGGGTGTCCATGACCGGTACTCCGAGCGCCAGGATGGGGACCAGGATGGCCACCGTGGCCGGCGCCTTGAGGGAGGAGTGGACGGCCGTGGCGGCGAGCAGGAAGCCCAGGGTGAGGGAGCCGGAGTCGCCCATGAAGATGCGCGCCGGCTCCCAGTTGTGGCGCAGGAATCCGATGCAGGCGCCGGCCAGGGAGGCCATCAAGATCACGGTGCCGGGGTTGCCCTGGAGGATGGCGTAGGCGAGGAAGCTCACCGAGATGATGGTGCCGACGCCGCCGGCCAGCCCGTCCAGCCCGTCGATGAGGTTGATGGCGTTGGTGACGCCGACGATCCAGAGCAGCGACACCACCTCACGGAAGAGGCCGAGGTCGACCGCGCCCACGCCGGGCAGCCGCAGGACCTCGAACGACCAGCCGACCCGCACCAGCAGCCAGGCCGCCAGGAGCTGGAACAGGAACTTCTTGGCCGCCGAGACCCCCATCAGGTCGTCGAGGACGCCGACGAGGAAGACGATGCCGGTGCCGAGCGTCAGGGCGACGAGCTCGCCCCGTCCGGCGCCGGTGCCCAGCCGGCCCCACTGGGAGACCGCCACCGCCCCGCCGCCCAGGGCCAGGCCGAGGACGATGGCGATGCCGCCCAGGCGCGGCACGGAGCCGGCCTGGAGCCGGCGGTCGCCCGGGTGGTCCAGGGCGCGCAGGGCCACCGCCAGACGCGTGACGGGCGGCACCATCAGATTGGTGAAGAGGCCGGCGACGAAGGCGGCGCCGAAAGCGTACAGCAGGATTCCATCCATGCGGCATTGCTCCGTGGCGATCGGCGGCCCGCAGGCGCGCCCGAAATTGCACTACTGATCGCTAGTTAGCTGGGAGCCATGGTACCGCAGAATGCCGCTCTTGTCTCGTCTTTTCTTCAGCGATCTCTTCCAGAGCCCGGGCCACTCCCGCTGCGTCGCCCACGTCGACCCGCCGGTAGCGGCCGGGCGGCAGGTCGCGGGAGGCCAGGAGGTGCAGGTCCGAACGCGGGCTGCCGATGTAGAGCAGGCTGCGCCCGGACTGGATGCAGCCGTAGATCTTGGAGGGGAGCACGTAGCCCACGAGCTCGTCGCGCAGGGTGACGAGATGGGCGTCGGGCGTCACCAGCAGCCGCGGCAGCAGCTCCAGGGGAACCGGCAGGCTGCGATGGCAGGGCAGCCCCTCCTGCCGCAACGCTTCGGCGACGCGGTCCGCTCGGGCGCCGGTGGCGTTGAGCCAGAGGGCCACCCGCCCGGAGCCTTCGCGGTGGTGCCGGCGATAGCCCGCGACGAAGGTCTCATGATCGTGGGCGATGCCGAAATTGCCGGAGTAGAGGAGGATCACCCGGCCGGCGAGCTCGGCCGGCAGCTCCAGGGGCTCGGTCTCCGGCGGGATCTCCACCGGCGAGGGATCGCGCTTGAGCACGATGCGCCCGGGGTCGATGCCGATCTCCAGGAGCCGCTGCCGCTGGTCCTCTCCCAGCACCTCGAAGCGGTCCACCACGCGGCGGCGCAGGGCGACCGTCCAGCGGTGGAAGAGCCGCAGCGCCGCCGAGCTCGTCCCCCGCTCGGCCATCAGGCACTCGGGGTGGAAGTCGGTGATGCGGTAGGTCAGCCGCTTGCGCAGCAGCAGGCTCAGCGGCCCCAGAAGGTGGATGAGGAAGGGCGGGCTGCCGGTGAACAGCACCTCGTCCGCGCGGCGGATCTCCCGCCGCAAAGTCCACACCAGGGAGAGGTTGGTCCGCGCCGTCCACAGCGCCCGGCCGCGCAGATTCGCGCGGTCGTAGGCCGGCGCCCGCAGGCGGACGATGCGCAGCCGGCCGCTCCCCGGCCGCTCCTCCGCGACCGAGGCGGCGGTCGAGGAGAGGCCGGCGAGCACCACGTCCTCGCCCCGGGAGGCCCGCTCGCGCGCAAAGAGCAGGCTGTACTGCCCCACGGCGCCGAAGTCCGGCGGCAGCCAGTCGCAGAGATAGACCAGCCGGTGCATGGCGGGCGGCCCTCGGGTCAGGGCGCCGCGGCGGCGGGGGAGGACGGCAGCAGCGAGAAGCGCTGCTCCTTGAGGCGCAGGAAGGGGGACTCGAGGTACCGGTAGGAGAGGTGCGCCAGGAGGAAGGTAGCGCCGAAGACCAGAGTGTAGAAGAGGGCGCAGTAGAGCCAGAGGGGGCCTCGCCACCAGCCGGTCGCCTTGAACAGGGCCGAGGTGCCGTAGACGGCGATCATGTGGAGCATGTAGATGCCGTAGGAGATCGTCCCCAGGTAGTCGAAGACCCGGTTCCCGACCCGCAGGACGTTGCGTGGGTTGGCGGCGACGTTGACGATGAGCCAGGGATAGAGGACGAGCTGCGCCGCCTCGTCCGCCAGCCCGGCCCAGTGGGCGAAGTTGGAGAGGTAGTAATCGGCGAGCAGCACGAAGAGGACCATCTGCACGGCCCGGCTGGTGAAGACCGGCAGCGCGAGGAAGCGGTCCCGGTGACGGTGGAGCCACCACGCGCAGAGGCCCCCCACGGCCATGAAGTGGAACTGGAGCTGGCCCGCGAATTTCTTCCACACGCCATTGCCGAAGACGTCGAAGAAGGTCAGCCAGGAGACGGCGAGGAAGACGGCGAAGACGGTCCAGCAGAGGGCCGGCAGCCGTTCGCGCGCGCGCTTCATGGCCGGGGCCCAGAAGAGGTAGAACTGCTCCTCGACGCCGATCGACCACGACGGATTGAGGATCCCGCCCACCGTGTACAGGCTGTTCATCAGGTTGGGGAGGAAGAAGCTGTAGAGGAGGACGGCCAGAGGGAGGCTGTACAAAACGCGGTAATGGACGCCGGCGGCGGGGAGCAGGACGTTGTAGAGGAAGAGACCGGCGAAGACCACCGCGAAGTAGAGCGGCCAGATGCGGAGCACCCGCCGCATGTAGAAGCTGCGGACGTCGACGTCGCCCGTCCGCCGCCGCTCCTCCAGCAGCAGGTAGGTGATGAGGAAGCCGCTGAGGGTGAAGAAGAAGGAGACGGCCCGGGCGCCGCGGAAGAAGAGCGCGCCGTAGGAGGGATGCGGCAGCCCGAGGCTGGCCTGGTTGAGGGGGACGTGGCCGAGGACCACGAACAGGGCGGCGAAGAACCGCAGGCTGTTCAGCCCCTTGAAATGGACCCTGGGCTCCATCGCTAATCCGGCTCAGCGCTCGGTGAGCATCTCCGCGAGGTAGCCGCTGACGGTCTCCCGCTCCCGGGAGGAGAAGTACCAGTCGATGGTGCGGTGCAGGCCGTCCATGAACTTCACCTGCGGCTCCCAGCCCAGCAGCTCGCGGGCCAGGCGGTTGCTGGCCACGCGGTTGAGCGGTCCGGTGGGCATGTGGGGGAGGAGCCTGACCTCGGCCTGGTGGCCGGTGTAGCGCAGCACCTCGCGCACGGCGTCGATCACCCGCGTGCGTTCCTCGGTGCCGAGGTTGACGGCGGTGCCGTCGTCGATCGTCTCGGCGGCGCGCACCATGCCGCTGACGATGTCGCCGACGTAGGTCCAGTTGCGGATCTGGGTGCCGTCGCCCCAGACCTCGAACGGGTCCTGGCGCACGAAGGCGCGGGCGATCATGGCGATGACGGCGTGGTTCTCGACGCCGCGCTCGCCGTAGACGGTGAAGAAGCGGCAGGAGGCGGCCCTGAGCCCGAAGTCCCGGGCGTAGGCCCGCAGCGTCATCTCGGTCATCAGCTTCGCCCAGCCGTACATGTTGTCGGCGTCATAGGGCGGACCGACCATCTCCTCGGTGAGATAGAGCTCTTGCGTGACGTCCCCTTGGAGGTGATTGGGGTAGACGCAGCCTGAGGATGCGAAGACGAATTTGCCAACTCCTGCTTCGTGGGCGGCCTTGATCAGCATGCCGTCCATGGC
>DATARR010000172.1:0-2086 GCA_036264085.1 Thermoanaerobaculia bacterium
CATTGGTCTGACGAAGATGTCGCCAGGGGCGACCTTTGCAGCGGTGCCCGGCCGCGCTCATTTCTTCCCAACCCTGAGCAGAGCGGCTCGCCTCTCGTAGCTAGGCCAGTTCACGACAGGACAAGATCTGGAGGGATGACATGACCGATGGACAGATGGTTCCCGTGATGCAATTCTGCTGCCATTGCCATTGCGGTTGCCCGGAGCTGCTCTTCGCACCGGACGCGCCCGCCGACCGGCGGGTGGTCATGACCGACGACTTCGGCGGGCGAATCGAGATCAGCGTGGACCAGTTCCGCACGTTCCTCAAGCACGTCAAGAGCGGTGTCCTCGAGGAGGCGGTGCTGGCCGCCGGGTAGCCGACGCGGCCCCCGCCGGTACGGTTCCGGCCGGCCGGCGGAGCGAGACGAGAGTTTCATCGCTCGGCCCGCCGCTGCCGTCCTGCCGGAAGGCACGTCGGGCCGGGCGATTCGCGCGCCCCTTGGAGGTTGGTCGCCTTTCGCGCGGACCTGCTCCCAACCTCCGACGCCGGACCCCGCCCCCCGGCTTGTCAGCCTGGCAGGCTTGAGTTAGAAGGAGCCCCGGCGCCGGCCCTTGCGAGCGGTGGGCAGCATCTCCGGGCCGGCCCAGGCGGCGGCATTTCCTGCCGTGGAGCTGATCCTGGAGAGCCAGATCCCGTCGTTGACGATGACCAGCATGCGCTGGTCCAGCTCGGTGGTGTCGATCCCCTGGGCCTTGAGGAACTCGGAGAGGCTCGCCAGGAGATGCCGGTCGATGATCTTGTGGAACCGTTCGATATCCATTTTTTGGAAATATTTGGCGTATTCCTTGTCGCTCCCGCTCTCGCGCAGGCTGCCGGTTGCCCCGTAGTCAAACCGCTGGTTCTCCTCGATGGCGTGCCGGATCTGGCGCTGTCGCCGGACGCGATAGAGGGGGTTCGCCATCCACTTCGCCACCCGGATCGGCGCCTTCAGCCAGAGCAGCGGCGTGGCGGCTGCGCTGTCAAGGAGAAGGCGACCCAGCTCGTGCGGCCTGGGCCGGGGATTGAAGGTGTTGATGCGGTAGTACTCGGATTTGAGGGGCGGCAGCAGGAAGTAGATCGCCTCGACGAAGAGGTAGTGCGCGGTGCGGGTGAATCTCACGAAGGTCGAGAGAATCAGCTCACTCTGCCAGGCCGCGACCTTGATATCGGCGTATTGCCGGACGAGCTCGCAGGGCTTCGCCTCGAGAGCGGCGACGTCGGCGATCGTGTACCGCAGCCTCGGGAAGCGCTCCTGCGGGCCCTGGGGATAGAAGAAGAGGTTGGGGTCCTGCCCGACGTGGCGTCCACTGACGTAGAAGCGGTCCACCACGGTGCAGCCCTCGAGCCCCAGCTTCTTCATCGCTTCGACGACGTGGGCGTGAATATCCGTCGTCTGGAGGGGGCTTGCGGGACCGGGATCGAAGCTGCTGTCCCTGCCCTTCTTCAGAGCGACAGCGAACGACCATCGTTTGAGCTCGGTTCCCGACCCGATGAACGGGGAGAAGCCGCTGTAGACGACGACATTCCCATCCTGGTGACCATCGAGATGTGCCGTACGTCTCCTGTCCGCCGCTGCGTGGTCTGGCCTCTCTCGCCCATAGGCCGGGGCCGCCGGCCTGAAGGCTTTTGAATTCATGCGTCGTGCGACCACCCGGTACCGCCGCTAGTAGGCGTCGGCCACGACGACGAACAGCGCCGCGACGGCCGTCAGGAGCGACAACGGATGGAGGGCGAAGGCGGCGAAGGCGATGTAGGCCACGATGGAGAGGAAAATCCTCCACCGCAGTTTGAGGTTCGGCGACGCCAGGGCACTGGCGACGAGGACCCCACCCACAAAGACTGCGGCCGCGAACACCAGCGGCAGGTGCAGTGCCCAGACGCCGAGGACGATCAGCGCCGTCAGGATCGCATCCCGGCGCCGGCTCAGCCGGCGGGAGGCCAGGCAGTGGCGGACGACGCATCCGATGTCGACCCCATACGAGGGGGCAATGAAGCGGTGCTTCTGTCGCATGGTCTGGGCCAGCACCTCGGCCCTGAACGTCTCGTCAAGGTACGCCGCGGCGG
>DATARR010000005.1:0-20419 GCA_036264085.1 Thermoanaerobaculia bacterium
GGTTCTTTTCGCACCCCTGCGTGCCGGCCTGCTGCCAGATCGAAAGCCGGACGTTGGCGTAGGCGTTGCCCCGCTGGGCGAGACGCTTGACGATCTCGCGCCCTTTGGCCTCGTCCACTTTGCCGTCGAGGCCCAGCATGGCGGCCTCGGCTTCGTGCATGGCGCGCAGGTCCTCCGCGGGGGGAGGCGCCGGGCCGGAGGAGCCGGCGGCGCGGTAGGCGACGAGCATCGGGGACGCCGGGCCGGCCGCGCCGATCGCCTCGTAGGCCTCCCGCAACTCGTCCTCGCCCAGGAATGAGCCGGGGAAGCGCTCGCGGAAGGCGGTGAGGATTTCGACCGTGCGCGCCGGCTGCCCGTGCGCCAGGTAAGCGCGCGCGAGGGAGAGGACGAGGCTGGCCGGCGGCGCTCCACTCGCCTGCTCCGCCTGGTGGAGGAGCGTCTCGAGCTCGCCCGGATCGCCGCGGCGCTCGGCGATCCGCCCCAGGCCGGACCAGTACGTCTCCGCTTTGGGATCGACGGCCAGCATGCGGCGGTACGCCTGCTCGGCGCGGTCGAAGGCTCCGGCCTGCTCGGCCGCCAGGGCGAAGCTCGCCTGCAGGCGCAGGTCCTCCGGGGCGCGCTGCGCGGCGGCCTCCAGGAGCTGGAGGGCGCCCTGCGAGTGGCCGAGCCCGGCGAGCAGCCGGGCGGCGCACTGCGTCGGCGTCGAGCCCGGGGTCTGCATCGCCGGCTTGGCGCACAACGTTTGTGCGGCCTGCTCGGCGGCGGGCATGCCGAGCACTCCGGCGACGGTCAACAGATATTCGGCCGCCTCTTCCGGTTTCACGTAGGGGGCGTGAGCGACGAACGCCTCGTACTGGGCGAGCGCCGCTTCAGGGTTCCGGTGCAGCAGCGCGCCGCGCGCCCGCAGCAGGCGGGCGAGGCTCGCTCCCGGCGCCTCCGCAGTCCCCGGGGAGGGCTCGCCTCCGGCGAGCTCGTCCGCCAGCGCGGCGAAGTCGTCCATCTTTCCCGTCGCCAGCAGGAGGTCCGCGAGCCCGGAGGCCACGGCGGTGTCGTGCGTCCTGCGCCAGGCCAGGCGCAGGGTGTCGAGGCCCGCCTGCGGCCCGTCGTGCCCGGCGCGGAAGTCGGCGAGCCAGACCAGCTCTGCGCCGGCCGGGGGCGCAAGCGGGCTCTGGCTCCAGGCCGCGAGATGGGCGGCCCGGCGTTCGTCCCAACCGGCCAACTGGTAGGCCTCGTCGAGCGCCTGCCACAGCTCGACCTTGCCGCTTTCGCGCTGCAATCGCCCTTCGAGCGTCGCGACGATGCGCGGCGCGAGACCGAAGTCCTCCTGATAGTGGCCGCCGACCTTGGTGAACCAGCGCAGCAGGAGGTTGGGGAGGTCGCCGGCCGGTCCGTGCGCGAAGGCTTCGAGAAATGCGGCGCGGGACGGAGGATCGGTCTCGCAGCCGCGCAGGGCGCCGAACCGGTTCGACAGGCTGACGGCGCCCTCGCCGCCGTCCACAGGCAGACGTTGCAGGAGCTTCAGCTTGCGGTTGCACTGCCCTTCGCCGAGAGCGTAGGCGGCTTGGAGGATCGCCTCCGGACGGCGCTCCGGCGGCAGCTCGGCGAGGCTGCGCTCCAGCCCGCTCTCGCCGTCGCCGTCGCCGGCACCGGCGAGGAATCCCGCCGCTCGCGCGCGGAGCTGGGCGTCCCGGGTCTCTCCGGCAGCCCGGTTGAGGCAGCGCACGGCGGCGTCGCGGTAGGCGCCCTGATCGGCCGTCAGCAGCCAGCCGCAGACCTCGACGCGCGTCGCGTCGGCGCCGCCGGCGGCGACGAAGCGGTCGACCCGCGTCGCCGATTCCCTGGGATCGCGGCTCGACGGCGGCTCGCCGAGGAAGGCGCGTAGCGCGTTGCCGTCCCCCGGCAGGCGCTCGCTCCAGGTTGTCGCCAGCTCGCGCCTGCGGGCCTCGTCGTTGACGTCGCCATAGAAGCGGATGGCGGCCCCGTACAGCTCGGAGCGCTCCGGATGGCGCTCCAGCGCCGACTCGATCAGCTCGGAGGCGCGTTTCGCCTGCTCGCGCTGCGACAGGATCTGGAGGGCGCGGCTGAGCAGCCGGGGATCGTCGGGAAAGCGGGGGAGGAGGCCGAGCACCGCGTCGTCCATGCGCTCCGGTGGCACCGCGCCCTGCATCTCGGCGAGGTAGGGGGTCGAGTCCTCGGGCCGCGCCGCCTTCCACTCCGCGAACACGCGCTCACGGAGCTTGCGCTGCTCCCCGGCGAGGGCGCCCTCGTCGACCGGGCCGCCACCGGCCGCTTTCTGCGCGCGCATGCGGAGGAGCACGGTCTCCGACATCATCAGCACGCCCCAGGTCTCGGGAGGAGTGGCGGGGTCCCTGAGGGTGGCGCGGATCGTCCGCACCTGCTCCTCGGCCTGTTCGAGGGTGGGGCCCTGAGACTCCGGGGGCGCGGCCGGAGCCATGGCCATCGCCGGAGCGGTGAGAGCGATCGTCAGCAGGACGCACGAAGGCAGGCGGCGAGAGCGCATGCAGGTCACCTCCGGGTGATCGACTCCCTGGTTGGACAGCAGGGAGATTATCGCACTCTCTGCGGCTCTCTGAAATCCGGGCACCCGCCCGGAGGTCCGGTCGATCGGTCACTTGGAGCACCGAGGGGAGATCCTCGATCCTACTGGCCGTTTCGTCGCGATGGGAGCCTGCTTGGATCTCTCGGATCACGGCTTCTGGCAAGACAAGGAGCTTCGCGAGGGAAGCCAGGAGATCGAGACGGTCGATGCGGGCGAGTCCGCCAGAAGCTCCTCCTGCCATCCGTTGGAAGCTTCTCTGGCCTTATAGGGCGGTCACGGTGTGTAGCAGCGCCATCGGTTGCGGGCACGCCTGACAACGAGCCGGCGGAGCCTGGCAGAGACGTGCTGAGCCAAGGTCTTACGCTTAGGAGGCGCGTTGTGCCCGCAGCTTCAACAATGACAGGAACTCAGCCAAGTCGACGAGACCTTCGGCTTCCCGCCGCTCATCGAGGGTCAGCTCCTCACCTCGGTCCTGGCGATCGAGCAGACCGTGCAGGCGTTCGTCTACACCCCGCGGAAGCCGGAAGCGTTCCAGATCCTCGGGGAGCTCGAGCTTGACGAGAACGTGTTGAGACATGCAGATCCTTTCAACGGTGGTCCGCCCGACCCTCATTCTACACGGGTCAACACGACTCCGAGAGCGGTACAGCGGGACGGTTCCGAGGCCGCCCTACTTCACCCCCAGCAGCTCCACCTCGAAGATCAGCGTCGCGTTCGGCGGTATCACTCCGCCGGCGCCGCGGGCGCCGTAGCCGAGGTTGGCGGGGATGGTGAGCTTCCGCTTGCCGCCGACCTTCATGCCGGCGACGCCCTCGTCCCAGCCGCGGATGACCTGGCCGCCGCCAAGGTGGAAGCTGAAGGGGCTCCGGCGGTCATGGCTGGAGTCGAACTTGGTGCCGTTCTCCAGCCAGCCGGTGTAGTGGACGTTGACGGTCTGGCCGGCTTTGGCCTCCGCTCCCTGGCCAACTTCGAGGTCGGTGTACTTGAGGCCGGACGGTGTGGTGGTCTCATTTGCGGCGTCTGCCATGGCTCGCTCCTCTCTTTCAAGCTGGCGAGCTTATCGCACCGCCAGCAGCTCGAAGTCGTAGACGAGGACCGAGTTGGGAGGGACGACGCTGCCCACCCCCTGTTTGCCGAAGCCGAGCTCGGGAGGGATGACGAGCCGCCTCCGGCCGCCGACCTTCATGCCGATCAGGCCCTCGTCCCATCCCTTGATGGCGTCGCCGGCGCCGAGGCGGAAGGTGAAGGGGCGGTCCTCCATGCTGGAGTCGAACTTCACGCCGTTCTCCAGCTTGCCGGAGTAGTGGACCTCCAGGACCTTGCCGGTGTCGGCGACGTCGCCCTGGCCGATCTTGAGGTCGACGTACTTGAGGCCCGAGGGGGTGACGATCTCCTTGCCCGGGAGTGAGGTCTGGCCCACGTTCGGCTGGGCGAGGGCGGGGAGGACGAACGAGCCCGCAACGGCCAGCAGGCCGGTGACGAAGACGCGTGGAACGAGGGTCCTGGTCTGCATGTGCGAATCCTCCTGGATCGAAGCGCTGGACCGAAACGAAGTCCGTTCTCCATGGGAGGTGATGGCCCCCGATTCTACTTCAAGCCGCCCGCCGGACCACCCTGCCCGCCTTGACCACGGCGGCCACGGGGTTGATCCCATAGTGGTATACGAGGTGGAGGAGGTTGGGCGCGTCGAGCAGGACGAGGTCGGCCCGCTTGCCGGCCTCGACGGAGCCGATCTCGCCGCCCAGCCCCAGGGAGCAGGCCGAGTTCAGGGTGGCGGCGGTGAGGCTCTCTTCGATGGTGAGGCCCAGCTCGAGCACCGCCAGCACCACCACCATGGGCATGGACTCGGTGTGGGAGGAGCCGGGGTTGCAGTCCGTGGCCAGGGCCACGGGCACGCCGGCCGCGATCAGCTTGCGGGCCGGCGCGTAGCGGTGTTTCATGAGGAAGAAGCTGGTGCCGGGGAGCAGCACGGCGGTGACGCCGGAGCCGGCCAGGGCCTCGATGCCGGCGGGCGAGACGGCCATCAGGTGGTCGGCGGAGAGGGCGCCCAGCTCGGCGGCCAGCTCGGCGCCGCCGGAATCGGCGAACTCGTCGGCGTGAAGGCGGGGGGCGAGGCCGTGGCGGACGCCGGCTTCGAGCACCCGGCGCGACTCGGCGGCGGAGAAGACCCCCGTCTCGCAGAAGACGTCGCAGAAGCGCGCGAGGCCCGCCGCGGCGGTGGCGGGGACGATCTCGTCGCAGATCAGGTCCACCCAGCGCCCGCGGTCCTGCCGGTGCTCGGGCGGCACCTCGTGGGCGGCGAGCAGGGTCGGCACCAGGTCCACCGGGTGATCGGAGGAGGCGCGGCGGATGGCGCGGAGCTGTTTGAGCTCGTCGTCGCGAGTGAGGCCGTAGCCGCTCTTCGCCTCGGCCGTGGTGGTGCCCCAGGCGAGCATCTGGTCCATCCGCCGCCGGACGTTCCCCACCAGCTCGTCCTCACCCGCCCGGCGGGTGGAGGCGACGGTGGAGAGGATGCCGCCGCCGGCCGCCGCGATCTCCTGGTACGTCTTGCCTGCCAGGCGGGCCGCGAACTCCTCCTCGCGGGTGCCGGCCCAGGGGAGGTGGGTGTGGGGATCGACGAACCCGGGGATCAGGGTGCCGCCGCGGCCGTCGAGACGCTCCGCCTCCGGCAGCTCGCCGAAGAGGCGCCGCCGCTCCCCGGGCTCGCCCACGAAGGCGATCCGCCCGTCGCGGCACAGCACCTCGGCGCCGCGCACCCGGCTCACCCGCCGCTGATCCGCGCCCCGCCGGGGGGACGTGCCCTCCGGCGTGGCCACTTCGGCGAGGTCATGGATCAGGAGGTCGGCCATGGGGCATCGATTCTGCTCCGTTCAATCCAAAATCCAAAATCGAAAATCCAAAATATCCTTAAGCAGGGCGGGTCGAGCCCCACCCTGCCGTCCAGACCCGCCCCTACCCTAAACCGGTCCGCGCCCTTCCCAGCTCCTTGACCTGCGCCCGCAGCCAAGCCTCCACCTCGTCCCAGTCCAGGGGAACGGCCAGGCGGGGCATGGGATCGCCCTCGATCTGCGTCAGGTCAGCCAGACCTTTCAAGGCCTGGAGGGTGAAGTCGCGGACGTGGCCGAACTTGTCCTCGGCGAGGTGGAGGAGTGAGGCCAAGGGGAGGTCGCGGCAGAGGAGATAGAGGTCCACGAAGTCGCGGCGGCTGGCGCGGCTGATGATGGCGCCGAGCTTCATCAGGCCGAGATCGGCGGCGGAGATGACCGCGAGGCCGGCGAGGTCGGTGAACGGCTGGACGAGGGGGTAGGGATAGTAGAAGAAGCGCACGCCCACGCCGCCCAGGCGGACGAAGAGGTAGCCGTCGCGGGCGGTCTCCACCTCGGCGGCTGGATCGAGGGCGAGGAGCGACGCCAGCAGGTCGCGCCGGTCGGGGCTGGCGAGCCGGTTGGCGTTGGACATGAGGTCGAGGTCCGTCACCGGGCGATGGCCGGTGTGGAGGGCCAGGGCCGCGGAGCCGGCGAGGTAGAAGTCCTCGGCCCAGGAGAGAGGGGCGATCCGCGCCAGCAGCTCCTGGGAGCGGGGGGACAGGGACTCGGGATGGGGGAGGGTCAAAAGGGGCCTCACAGGGGCCACAGGGCCGGGGCCTCCGGGTGGCCGGGGCCGGGCTCGCGGCCGAGCACCACGCGCCAGAATTCGCGGCTGCGGGTGGAGAGCTGGCGGCCGCCATGGCGGCCGAACCACTCAGCGATCTCGGATTCGGGGAGGGCCGCCGCCAGCCCGGCGAGGTCGGCGCCGTCGCCGTCCTCCAGCAGGCGGGAGAGGATCAGGGAGCGGCCGCGCCGGAGGTCCAGATCCTCGTCCTGGTAATGGGGGAAGAGGCGCCGGGCTCCGGCAGGTCCTGGAGGAAGCCTCAAGCTCCGGCCTCCCGCCGCTTGCGCTGGGCGCTCAGGGTGTGGACCGTGGCGGTGCTGCGCTCGTCGTCCATCTCGGCCTCCAGGATGCGCTGGAAGAGGTCGAGAGTGTTCTTGAACTTGAGCTGCAGCTCGCGGCGGGCGGTGCGCAGCTCGGCGATCTTGCCCTCGAAGCGGGTGGACTGGTCGACCGCCTGCTGCACGATCTTGTCGGCCATCATCTCGGCCTCCTTGACCGTCAGCTCAGCCTCGCGGCGGGCGTTGGCGGTGATGTCCTCGGAGACCTTCTGGGCCCGCAGCAGGGTCTGCTGGAGCTGGTGCTCGCGGTGCTCCGTCTCCTCCAGGCGCTGCTTGAAGTAGTTGTTCTCGCGCTCAAGCTTCTCGATCTGGGCGAGGCGGGTCGCGAGGTCTTCGGCCAGCAGCGAGAGGAAGCCCTCGACCTCGGTGGGATCGTAGCCCCTCATCTTCTGCGAGAAGCGCATCTTCTGGATCTCGAGCGGAGTGATCGCCATGGTTGGACTCCTTCGGAACAGCCGGTACTGTGCTGAGAGATGCCTTGAGAAAAGGATAGCTATCCTAGCATGAATTCGAGGAGATCCCGTAGAGACGCTCCCAGCCCGCCCGCGATACCCTCTCACATGCCACGGGGACGGCGGGACGTCTCTCTCTCAAGGGTGCGGCGCCCGGCGCGGTCCGAACAGCGCGGTGCCCACCCGTACGTGGGTGGCCCCCTCCTCGACGGCGACCTCGAAGTCGTCGCTCATGCCCATGGAGAGCCAGCCGGGGAAGCCGTGCCACTCGGGACGGGCGGCGAGGTCGTCGCGCAGGGTGCGGAGCTGGCGGAACCAGGGGCGGGAGGCCTCGGGATCGTCCCCCGGAGGCGGGATCGCCATGAGGCCGGCGATGCGCAGATGGGAGAGTCCGGCCAGGGGGCGGACGGCGTCCGCCAGCCCTTCAGGGGAGAAGCCGTGCTTGCTCTCCTCGCCGCCGAGGTTGACCTCCAGGAAACCGTCGAGCGTCCGGCCGCGGGCGGCGGCCTCGCGGTCGAGGGCCTCGGCGATGCGCAGCCGGTCGATCGCGTGGACGGCCCGGAACAGCTCGACCGCCGGCCGGACCTTGTTGGTCTGGAGGGGGCCGAGCAGGTGCCACTCGATTCCTTGGCTGTGGGGCGGCAGCTCACGGCTCTTGGCCACGGCCTCCTGCACCCGGTTCTCGCCGAAGACGCGCAGACCGGCGTCCCAGGCCGCGGCCAGCGCGGCCGGGCCTTGAGTCTTGCTGGCGCCCACCAGGACCACGCTGCCGGCCGGGCGCCCGCTGCGCCGGCAGGCCTCCCCGATGCGGTCGCGGATCCCGGCGAGGCGCTCGGCAATGGACGCGTCGCCGTTCACGGCCTCAGCCCGGCTCCGCCGCCTCCAGGTAGAGGATGCGCTTGCAGGACTCGCACTGGATGAGGCTGCCGCCGTTGCGGATCTCCACCACCACCTGTGGCCGGACGCGGTAGTTGCAGGCGGCGCAGTGCCACTCCCGCTGCTTCTGGCCCGGCCGCTCGATGATCCGCACCGGCGCCACCGCTCCCGAGGGGTAGCGCTCCAGGATACGCTCGAACTGCGCGACGACGTTGCGCGGGAGTTGCTGGCGCAGGGTGGCGATCCGCCCCTGGAGCTCCGCCACCTGCTTGGCGATCCCGGGCTTCTCGGCCTCCCAGCGGGTCTGCTCGGCCGCGTAGCGCTCCTCGATCTCGCGGAAGCCTTCGCGCAGCGTCTCCAGCTCCGTCTGCGCCTTGTCGACGCTGTCCAGGGAGGAGAGCGCCTGCTCCTCGCCGGTGGAGATCTGCCCCTTGACGGTGTCGATCTCCTGCAGCAGCGCGCCGTACTCGCGCTGCGTGCTCACCTTGTTGATCTGCTGCTGGTATTTCTTGAGCTTTTCCTGAGAATCCTGCACGGCGGCTTCGGCTGTCCTGCGCTCTCGGGCCGCCTCCGCCGCGGCAGCCTCGAGGGTTTCGATTTCGGTTTTCCGGATCTCGTGCTCTTCGTGCAGCTCGCGCATCCAGTCGGGGATCCCGTGGAGCTGCGTTTCGGCATCTCGGAGCTGGCTGAGCGCCTGCTGCAGCTCCAGGATGGTCTGGAGGTTTTGACTCATCGAGGGTGTTCGCTCCTCTCCAAAGAAAATCACCTCACCTCATCATGCGGCCGGAGGCCGCGATCCTCAGCTCGTCCATGGCTCGGAGCGTGCCGAAGTGGGTCCACCTGGGTTCGAACCAGGGACCGTCCGGTTATGAGCCGGATGCTCTAACCGCTGAGCTATGGACCCGGGGAGCCCTTCGCTTCAGGGCAATTCGGCAGTATACCATTCGTGGGCCTCGGCGCCGGGCGTCGACTCGCCTGGAAGGAACTCGTTCCACCTTTGAGCCAGCACCCGGGCCAGCTCGGCCGTCCGCCGCGGGTCCGTGACCGGCGCGCTCTCGGCGCCTGGACCCGCTCCCCAGCGCTCCAGCGTCAGCTTCGGCGCGCCTTTCCCGGTGAGGGGGGGCGTCGACCGGAAGGCGGCGAGCAGGCGGCCGAAGATCGCCGCCGGCGGCTCGGAGAGACGGGCGCGGGCGATCTCGGCGTTGCCCCGGGCCATCTTCGCCAGGAGGGCGCGATAGTACTCCGGCTCCGGCGCCGCGAAGCGCGACTCCCAGAGGAGCTGATCGTCGCCGTCCACCAGGGAGAGCTGGTTCGTGCCGTTGGTGAAGTAGAGCTCGGAGAGCACGGGCGCCGGGGCCTCCCGGAAGAGGCTGGGGGCCACCGCGGGCGGCGCCTCGCCGCCCGCCGCCTCCACCAGGGTGGCCCAGATCCGCGCTGCCGCCACCCGCCGGTCCCGGGGCACCGCGATCCTGTGCCCCAGGCCGGTGGGGAGCTTGACGGCCAGGGGCACCTCCAGGAGCTGCCGCCCGAGGTTGCCGCCGTTGAGGATCTGGTGCCGCTCGCCGAGCTCCTCGCCGTGGGTGGAGGTCACCACCAGCAGCGTCCGGTCCCACTGGCCGCTCTCCCGCAGGGCCTGGAGGAAGCGGCCCAGGCGGTCGTCGGCGAACGCCACGTTGAGCCGGTACATCGTCCAGAAGCGTTGCCGCAGGTCGGGCGGCAGGGGGACGGCGGGATCGAAATAGGGCGCGAGCTCGTTGGGCGGCACCCGGGCGGGCAGAGCGAGCCCGGCCGTGTGGACGCGAGACTCGAATTTCGGCCGCCGGACGTAGGGCGCCGCCGGCTCCGGGATGTGGACCCAGAGGAACTGGCGGCCGTGCAGGGCCTGCAGCCGGCCGGCGGCCTCGATCCCCTTGCCCAGGTCCCGGAGCTCGTCGAATCCGTGGTCGTAGCCGAAGGCCCTGGAGTAGGACGCCTCTCCCGTGAAGCCCTCGGTCCTGTAGCCTGCCGACTGCAGTGCCGCGGGCAGGGTGAGCAGCGCCTTCGCGAGAGTGGCCTGGCCGTCGTGGAGCACTTGGTGCTGCCAGGGGCGCAGGCCGGTGAACAGCGAGGCCATGGACGACACGCCGCGGCTCGACGGCGCGATGGCCCGGCCGGCCCAGTCCGCGCCGCGGAGCAGGGCGTCCAGGTTGGGCGTCAGCCCCGGCTCGCCGCCGAGCCCCCCCACCACGTCGGCGCGCAGCGAGTCGAAGGTGATGAGCACGATGGGCCCCCCCGCGGGCGGCTTGCCGCCGCGGCACGAGGCCCCGAGGAGGAGGAGGCCGAGGACGAGAAGCGAAAGCGAGCCGCGCAGGGGCCTCGCCTTACCCGGCCTGTGGATAGAGCTGGCGGTAGCTGTCCGACAGCACCAGGATGCGCTTGACGTAGACCTTGGACTCCTCGACGCCGAGGTTCTCGAGGAAGCGGTCCACCTCGGCGCCGCCCGATTCGTTCCAGAGCCGCTTGATGCGGTACGGGCCGCCGTTGTAGCCGGCCAGCGAAAGCTCCAGGTTCTCGCCGAACATGCTGTACACCTGCCGGAAGTAGGTGGTGCCCAGCCGGACGTTGAACGACGGATCGGTCAGCAGGTCGTGCGAGTAGGTGAGGCCGTTGCGCAGCGCCAGCTCCTTGGCCGTGGCCGGCATGAGCTGCATGAGGCCGCGGGCCCCGGCCCAGCTCTGGGCGGTGTTGTCGAAGGCGCTCTCCTGCCGGATCATGCCGCACACCAGATAGGAGGGGAGACGGTTGAGCGCCGCCCAGGTACGGATGGGGTCCTGGAAATCGAGGGGGTAGTAGAGCCGCCGCGCCTCGTCGGGGACGTTGGCCTGGAAGGCGCCGCCCAGGGCGGGGAAGGCATCGCGGATCACCTGCACGCTCTTGCGCCGCTCGCCGCGGCGGGCGAGGATCACCGCCTCCAGGGCATGCAGCGAGCGCGGCTGCACCTTCTCGCGCACCAGCTCGCCCTCGGAGAGGGCGAGGTCGTCGAGCCCGAGATCGGTGAGCAGCCGCGCCCGGTCGAGGCCGGGCTCGACGGGCCAGGGGTCCTTGCGGAGCTGCGCCGCGGCGGCCAGAGTGGCGGCATTGTGGATGTGGGTGAGGGCGTTCCGGCGGTAGAAGTCGGTGGTGTCGGCCTGGGCGATCTCGCTATAGATCTGCTGCGCCCGCTCCTTCTCTCCCAGGGCGTCGAAGGCCCGCGCCGTCCAGTAGCGGCCGCGGCGGGCGCTGGCGTCCTCGGGATAGAGGGCGAACAGCTCGCTCCAGTAGCCCACACCGCCGGTGTAGTTCTTCCGGCCGTACTCCCGCCAGCCGAGCTGCCAGAGGTTGGCGGCGCCGGTGGTGTCCCGTGGATCGACGCGGCGCAGCCGCCGCAGCACGTCGACGGCGCGGTCGAAGAGCCCGGCGTCCTGGTACTCGGCATAGAGCAGCTTGAGGGCGCGGGCCGTGAGATCGGCGTCGGCGCCGGCCTGCGCCACCCGCTCGAGGCACACCTGCGAGTACAGGCGCAGCTTCTGGCGGTCGGCGGCGCCCAGGTTGGCGCGGCCACGCTGGGCGGTGGCGACGTCCTCGGCGGCTTGGGCCAGGGCCCAGGCCAGGGCGGTCTGTTTCCTGAGGTCGGCGGAGTCGCGGCCGGAGAGGAGCTGGAGCGCCTCGGCGCCGCGGTGGGAGCGGGTGAGGGCCTCGGCCTCGAGCAGCACCCAGTCGAGATCGCGCCGGGCCGCCGGCACGGCGTCGAGGGAGGCCAGCGCGTTCGGCTCCAGCTTCAGGTCGAGCAGGCTCCTGGCCCGCCGTTTGAGCTGATCCGCGTCGAGGTTGCGCGACAGGTCCAGCGTGCCGCCGGAATCGCGGAAGGTCTCTGCCACCTTGAGCTCGGCGGCCTTAAGGGGAAACCTCACCAGCAGCCGCCGGGCCGCCTCGGCCTGGACGCTGCGGTCGGCCGTCCTGCCGCCGATCTCCCAGGCCAGGGCCTCGAGCTGGGCCGCCTCGTCGCCGGTCAGCTCCTCGCTGCGCGCCGCCTGCACCAGCTCCAGGGCGCGGGGGGCGTCGCCGCGCTGCCAGGCGAGGCTCGCCGCCTTGACCAGAGCGCGGGGGCGCAGCACCGAGCCGGGATAGTCGCCCAGCAGGCGGGCGAGGGAGGTCTGGGCCAGGAGGACGTGGCCGCGGGCCGCCGCGGCATCGCTCAGGATGTAGAGCCGCCAGTCCTCCAGGGGACTGTCGGGATCTGCTGCGGCGAACAGCCGCTCCTCGGCGTAGGCCACCTGCTCGCAGGAGTGGGCGTAGAGGCCGAGGAGGAGCTGGGCGAAGCGGGCCTCCTGCCCCTTGGCCGCGAGGATGGGCTGCAGCGCCTTGTAGGCCGCCGGACAGTCCTTCTTGCGCACCGCGGCGGCGGCGCTCGCATAGGCCAGCGCCGCCTGGTCGGAGTGGCCGGGCAGGGGACCGGCGGTGCCCAGGCGCGGGGGCGGTGCCGAGGCGGCGCCCAGGAGCATGGGGACGAGGAGGAGCGGCGTGGCGCGATGCCGAAGCGGTCTTCTACTTCTCAACTCGGATACCTCAACAACTACTCCGGAGAACGCCGGAGCCTCGCGTCAGATTCCCAGCGCTCGTGAGTCGCCGGCGGCCAGGATGCGCACCAGCTCCTGGTAGAAATAATCGGTCGAGCGCAGGATCTTGGGGTCGACCCGCTCGTCGTACATCTGGCGCGAGCGGTCGATGTCCTCCTTCAGGCGCTCGTAGATGTCCCGGTTGCGCCGCCCCTCCTCCACCTGCTCCTCGTTGTACAGCTTGATCTCGCTGACCAGCAGGCGGGCGAGCCGGCGGGCCTCCTCGTGCATGGCCTCGTCGCTCGGCGAGACCGGCACACGGGTGGTGGCGAAAGCCCAGCCCGGGCCGTCGACGCCGCTGGGCGGCCGCACCTCGGGCGTCCCCGCCGCGGCGGGCGCGGGGCGCTCGAAGGGCGCCGGCTCCGGGGCGGGCACCGGCCGCAAGGGCGTGGGCGTCGGCGCGGGAGGGGGCGCCGCCGCCGGAGCGGGCTCGGAGAACGGCAGGGCGGAGCGCTGCAGCAGCACGGTGGCGTCGGGGCTCGAGTCCCTGGGCTGTGGCGCGGGCGCGGCGGCCTCCGGCTCCACGGAGCGCGGGTAGCGGGGAACGTCCTCTGTCATGGCGCCGGACGCGGCGGCCCGCTGTGTGCTGAGCGGGCTCTCCTGCGCCGATGATGCAGACGCCGCAATCGAGTCGGTCGAAAGCTCGGCGGTGTAGCGCGATCCGGCGGCATCCCAGCTCGGGACGGCAGGCGCCGTGTCGTCCGCGGCATCTGCGGCATCGGTGGTCCCGGTGGTCTCGGTGGCGTCGGCAGCATCGAGCGAGACGGCCGACTGCTCGTCCTCGACCGTCCACGGCGCGCCGGCCGCGGGCTCGGGCTCCAACTCGGCCTCCGGCTCGGCGTGAGCCTCGGACACGGGCTCGGGTGCCGGGGCCTGGGGAGATGGCGCCGCGGCGGCGGTCGCCGGCTCCGGCTCCGGAGCGGACGCCGGCGCGGCTTCGGCCGGAGCGGGGGGAGGAGCGGTTTCGGCGGTTTCAGCGGCTGCGGCGGCGGGCTCGCCGCCGGCCAGGCTCAGCGTCGGCGTCGCGGCGCGCTCGCGGAAGGGGAGCGTCTCGATCCCCAGGGCCGCCGCGTGGGCGAGCACCTGCAGGGCCTCGACGTCCAGCCCGGCGTCTTCCAGCCGGTCGGCATAGAGGCCGGCGGCGACGCGGTCGCGCAGCACCAGGGGGATGAGCACCCCCGCCTGGGGGAGCGGCGCCTCGATCCGGCCGCACAGCTCGGCGCAGTCGGCGGTCGCGAGGTGCAGGGCACTCTCGCCCTGGAGGAGCCGGCCCCAGGCACCGTCCCGGGGGGAGAGCGCCAACTCGCGCACCGCCCCCTCGGCGTCGCCGAAGCCCTCGCTGCCCCAGCCCCGGAGCTCGCCGCCGCGCACCAGCAGCAGGGCGGCCCGGGAGGAGTGGCGCGCCGACTCGCGCAGCAGCGCCGTGAGGATCTCCGCCTGCGAGCGGGCGCGGTCGATGGCGGCGACGCCGTCGCGCACCTCGGAGAACGCCGTGCGCCGGGCGGTCGAGCCCACCTCGCGCTCGTGGGGGGCGAAGTCGTCGTGGGAAAGGAAGGCAGCCGGCAGCCGGGGAGCGATCTCCTCGATCCGCCGCTGGATCTCTTCGCTGCTGGCGCGCAGCCGCTGGGAGATCTCCTGGCGCAGCTCGGCGATCGACCGCTCGACAGAGGAGCCGATCTCCTGATTCAACCGTTCGATTCTTTCCGAAAGGGACATCCGTTGCTCTCCGCGGCCGTCCTCGTGGAGCCAGATTCCAGCAAAAGGACCCTGATTATTCTGTAGCCGGACGGACGGTGTCAAGCCGAGGCCGCCCGAAAATGCCTCTGAAACAAGGGCTTAGCGAAGCCCGCCGTGAGCAGGTCCGGTCCGCCTTGTCGGGCTTTCGGGGCCTGTGGTACGGTCGGCACCGGAAGAAGTATAGGAGAGGTCGATGGCAGGACGTCATGATCGCGGAGAGCGCGGAGGAGCGCGCACCCGCCGGCTTGCGGCGGCCCTCGTCTGCGCGGTCCTGGGGTCCGTCGCTCTCGCCGCCGGCTGCGGTCCCTCCGGGCCGTCGAGGAACGAAGCGGCGGCCCGGCGGCGCCCGGACACCGCAGCGGAGTGGCAGTGGCTGCAGAAGACCCGGACGACCCTGGCGGAGCAGCGCGGCCGGCTGGCCGCGGCCGGTCCCGGTCCCGGCGCTGCCGCGTTGCGCCGGCAGACCGCCGCTCTCGCCGGCGAATTCGACCGCCGGCTGGTCGAGCTCATCAACGCCGATCCGCCGGTGCAGGGCCGGCCGCCGACCGCGCGGCAGCAGGCCGCCCTGCGGATGAAGAGCGACGAGGACATCCTCCTCGCCCGCCGGCTCATCGACGAAGGGGGCGATTATCAGCGCGCCATCGCCATCTACAAGGAGGCGCTGGCGGTAGATCCCGGCGCCCCTCAGCTCCAGGCGGAGCTGGCGAGGGCCCAGGCGCGGCGCTACGTGGCCCGGGAGACCTTCGCCCAGTTGAAGAGGGGGATGAGCCAGGACGAGGTCCGCGCCCTCCTCGGGCCTCCCAACCTCCACAGCGTGCGGGACTACCCGGACCGCGGCGTCGTCGGCTGGTTCTACCCCAAGGACGCGAGCGGCGCGGCGGCGGCCGTCTGGTTCGCGAAGAGCGACGGCCGTCTCGCCGTCTATCTCCTCGACTTCGACGCCATCAAGCCCGCTTCCACTTGACTTCCCGCGGTTTTTGGGCCAGAGTCACAGAGAGAATCGCCCCCCGATTTTTGGGGGGCGCTTTCATCCGGAAAAGAAAAGAGGTGAGATCGGATATGCCCGTTGTGCACGTGCGCGAAGAGGAGAGCTTCGAGAACGCGTTGCGCCGCTTCAAGCGCAAGGTCGAGAAGTCAGGGATTCTGACCGAGCTGCGCAAGCGTCAGCACTTTGAGAAGCCCTCGGTGAAGCGCAAGCGCAAGGCCATACAGGCCCGTAAGAAGATCATGCGGAAGCTGCTGGAGGAGCGCCGTCAGGGTCTGGCCTGAGCCGTCGGTCGAAGCGCAATCCGGAACGGGAGGAGGCCTGAAGGGCTTCCTCCCGTTTTGTTTTCCGGCGTCCGGTCAGTCCATCGTGGCCGCGTCCAGGGGGAGCCAGGAGAACGGCAGGAAGGCGGGCAGGGCCGTGGCCCGTTTTCCGTCCTCCTTCTCCCACTCCTCCCGGCTCTTCGCCTTCAGCGGCTCGAGCTTGCGCTTCTCGAGCTCGCGGTTGACGACGGCCACCTCGCCGCGCTGGAGGGCCTCCAGGCGGGCGCCGGCCTGGTCGAGCTGGCCGGCGAGCACCTTGGCCTGGTCGAGCTGCGACTTCGTCGGGCGGCCGTCGTAGCCGTTGACGGAGCCGTAGACCTTGGCCATCTTCTCCCGGAGCTGCTCCTCGCCGGAGAGCCAGCCCCCCTCGCTGGTGGCGACCAGCGTGGCGCGGAAGCCCTCCAGCGTGTCGCCCAGCGCGCCGAGCTGCTGGCGCAGCCTGTCACCCCTGGGCAGCTTCTCGGCGCGCTGTTTCGCCGCGTCCTCGAGCGACTTCACCGAGTCGGCGATCCAGGTGAGGCGCCCGAGCATGCCGTAGAGGGTCATCGCCGTCTCGTGCTGCAGGGCGCGGTCCGCGTCCGAGTGCGTGGTGCGGGGGTCCGGCACGAGGACCACCGGGCTCGCGTAGGTCTTGTCGCCGTCGACCAGCCTGGCCGTGTAGGTGCCGGGCGGCACCCGCGGGCCGAACATGGCGAACGAGGAGCCGATCACCAGCGAGTTGGCCGGCGGCAGCTTGGGCGGCGGCAGGCGCATGGGCCAACTGACGCGGTTGATGCCGCGCCGCTTGCCCGCCGGCAGGGTCGAGACGAGCTTGCCCTGGGCGTCATAGACCTCGACCTTGAGGTCGCCGAAGAGGTGCCGCTTCTTGAGGTAATAGGTGATGGTGGCGGACTCCTCGGGATTGAAGGCGAAGAACTCGTCGTTGCCGGGGAAGTCCTGGACACTGGCAGGGATGGTCATGGCGGTGGCGCGCGACGGCAGCATGACCACCTCGGCTTCGATCGCCTCGCGGGTCAGCTTCCGCAGCGGCGTGATGTCGTCCACGACGTAGACGCCCCGCCCGTGGGTGGCGAGGATCAGGTCGGCCTCGCGGGGGTGGATGGCGATGTCCCGCACCGCCACCCGGGGAAGCTTGCCGGTGAAGCGGGCCCAGCGGGCGCCGCCGTCGATCGAGACGAAGAGCCCCTGCTCGGTGCCCAGGAAGAGGAGGTCCGGGCTCACCAGGTCCTGCCGGATGACGTGGGCATAGCCGGCGAGGGCGTCGGTCGCGAGCGGCTTCCAGGTCTGGCCGAAGTCGGTCGTCTCGTAGACGTACGTCTTCATGTCGCCCGTCTGGTGGTGGTCGAAGGTGGCGAAGGCGGTCCCCTCGTCGAAGCGGCCGGCCTCGACGCCGGAGACCCAGGTGCCCCTGGGCAGGCCGGGGACGTTCGGCGCCACGTTGGTCCAGTGGGCGCCGCCGTCGCGGGTCACCTGGAGGTTGCCGTCGTCGGTCCCCACCCAGATCACCTGGCCGTTCTTCGGCGACTCGCTGATGGTGAAGATCGTGGTGTAGTTCTCTGCCGCCGAGTTGTCGACCGTCAGGCCCCCCGACTTCCCCTGCTGCTGCTTGCTCCGGTCGTCGGTGGTGAGGTCGGGGGAGATGCGCTCCCAGGAATCCCCCTTGTCGCGCGAGCGGAAGAGAAACTGGGCGCCGATGTAGATCGTTCCCGGCTCGTTGGGGCTGGCATGCATCGGCGTGTTCCAGTTGAAGCGGTAGGGCGGCTCGCCCGCCCCGGGCAGCGGCTTGATCGACTTCTCCTCGCCCGTCGACAGCCGCCGGCGCGAGACCTCGCCGCCCTGGAACTCGGAGTACACGAGGTCGGCGTCGGTGGGGTCGGGGAAGGCGTGGAAGCCGTCGCCGCCGCCGACGTTCTCCCAATCGCGGTTGGCGATGCCGCCGCCGGGACCCGCCGAGGGTCCGCACCACGAGCCGTTGTCCTGCAGGCCGCCGCAGACCCGGTAGGGCCGCCGCAGGTCGTAGCCGACGTGGTAGAGCTGCGACACCGGCAGGGCCTTGAGGAAGCGCCACTGCAGCCCCTTGTTGTAGGACATGTAGACGCCGCCGTCGGTGCCGAGCAGCACCTCGTTCGGGTTCTGCGGGTTGATCCACACGGCGTGGTGGTCGCTGTGCGGGCCGCCGCCGAAGCCTCCGGAGCCGATGACGGAGGTGAACGACTTGCCGCCGTCCGAGCTCACCGTCAGCGTCAGGCCCGGCTTGTAGAGGGTGTTGAAGTCCGTGGGGTCGACGGCGATGCGGGCGAAGTAGAACGGGCGCGCCTGGACGTTGAACGAGGAGTTGACCTCGCGCCAGCTCTCGCCCGTGTCGTCGGAGCGGAAGAGGGCCGTCTTCTCCGCCTCCACCAGGGCGTAAACGACGCTCGACCGCGACGGTGCCACGGCGACGGCGATCCGCCCCTTGTCCCCCGCCGGCAGACCGCTCTTCAACGTCCGCCAGGTCTCGCCGCCATCCGTCGACTTGTAGAGGCCGCTCCCCTTGCCGCCGGAGCGGAAGGACCAGGGCGTGCGGCGGAACTGCCACATACCCGCATAGAGGATCGCGGGGTCCTGCGGGTCGACCGCGAGGTCGGAGCAGCCGGTGTCGGGGTCGACGAAGAGGACTTTCCTCCAGGTCTTGCCGCCGTCGGTCGTCTTGTAGACGCCGCGGTCCGGGTGGCTGTCCCAGAGGTGGCCGGTGGCGCAGACCCAGACCGTGTTGCCGTCGCCCGGGCTCACCTGGATGCGGGCGATGCGCTCGGAGTTCTCGAGGCCGGCCCGCTGCCAGGAGTCGCCGCCGTCGGTCGTCTTGTAGAGGCCGTCGCCCACCGAGGTGCTGTTGCGGGTCCACGACTCGCCCGTGCCCACCCAGACGGTCTTCGGGTGCTTGAGATCGATGGCGATGGCGCCGATCGACTGCACGTTGTCGTCGAAGACGGGCTTCCAGGCCACGCCGCCGTCGGTCGAGCGCCAGACGCCGCCGCCGGCCGCGCCCACGTAGATGGTGAGGGGGTCCTGGGGCACGGCGTCGATCGCCGCGATGCGGCCACCCATGACGGCCGGGCCGATCGCCCGCGCCTCCAGGCCGCCGAAGGTATTGGAATCGATCTCCGTCCCGGCGGCCCGGGCCGCGCCGGCGAGCGCCAGGCCCGTGGCCGTCAGGCAGAGAATCCGGTATCTCCAGTCCATATGCGTTTCCTCGTGACTACCGCTGCGGCGGCTTGGGCGGCGCCGGGTTGTCCGGCTTCTTTTCGGGGGCGGCCGGTTTCTTCTCCGCAGGAGGAGGCATGGTGAAGCGGGAGTCGGTGACGCTCGGGTTGAGCTCGATCTTCGAGACGGTCATCACCATGCCGCCGGGAGCGCCCTGGGCCTTCTGCTCGATGGAGTAGGGGAAGACCAGGCCGTCGACCTTCTTGAAGTCGCCGAACACCGTCTCGCTCTCGATCTCCTGGCCCCGGACCTTGGTCCTGCCAGTCTGCTTGAGCTGCATGTACTGCTCGGTGTCGATGTAGACGTAGACGACGTCGCCGCTCTTCTGGGTCACCTTGAGCTTGTACGCCGGCGTGCCCTCGACGTCCTCCTTGCCGGCCAGCTCGACCGTGCGCCCATGCTCCTTGTAGTCCATCAGCAGGCCGTCCATGTCCGCCTGCTCCTGCATCTTCTTCGCCTCTTCCTCGGGCATGGCCTCGGGATCGGTCTTGCCCATGAAGGGCATCACCGCCCAGCCGGACTTGCCGTCGAAGGCCTGGACACCGGTCATGCCCTGGAAGGTGAACTCCATGCGCATCTTGTTGGGACGCGACATCTCCATCGTGAAGGGCGCCTCCATCCCCTGCCCCATCACCATCCTGCCGGTGATGCGCTCGGACTGGACGGCCTTGATCTTGTCCTTGCCGCCCATTGCCTGCAGGTGCTTCTCGATGATCTCGTCAGCGGTCTGCGCCCAGGCGGCGGCGCTGGTCAGGGCTGCCACGAACAGCCACGCAATCGTTTTGCGGGTCATGAATCCTCCTTGGTTGATTTGCATGCGTTGCCACGGGGCGGGCCTCGAGCCCGCGACTAGTTACGCTGAATGCGGGAGGAAGTTTACCCCGCTCCGAAGCCGATCCGCTTGCCCTTCCCCGGCGCCGGCTCCAGCAGCTCGCGCAGAATGGCGAAAACCTGGGTGAGCTGCCCGTCGTGCCGCCTCTCGAGCTCGTCCAGCCGGCGCGCCAGCTCCACGTGCGAGGAGAACATCTCGCGCAGCCGCAGGAAGGTGCGCACCACCTCCAGGCTCACCTCGATCGCCTTCGGGCTGTTGAGCACGCTGGCCAGCATGACGGCCCCGTGCTCGGTGAAGGCCTGGGGCAGGGTCGTCGAGTACCTGAGCCGGCTGAGGTGGTCACAATCTGTGACCACCTTCTCCTTCTCCCGCCGGTTCAGGCGGAACATGAAGTCCGGCGGGAAGCGCTCCTGGTTCCGCTTGACCGCCTGGTTCAGCACCTTCGTAGGCACGCCGTAGAGGGCCGCGAGATCCGTGTCGAGCATGACCCTGCGTTTGCGGAGCCACAGGATCGCCCGCTCGATCCGATGCACTTCGACCAGCGCCGTCATCGATTCCTCCTTCTTCTTCCGAGCCGCCATAAGGCCTCCTTTCCATCGCTTGAGAGGGTTCTCCCCATAAAAACGGAAAAACCGGCTCCCATCGCTCAGGTTTAGCCGCGCCTTGAATACGGAGGCCTCCGGGAGGTGGTCACAGATTGTGACCACCTCCCGGCGAGAATGCTCGAAAATAATTGGGAGAATGGGGTTTGTAGCGGAGGTGGTCACAATCTGTGACCACCTCGGGCC
>DATARR010000036.1:0-53273 GCA_036264085.1 Thermoanaerobaculia bacterium
TCGGACAGCCACACGGCGGCTATCGGGGGTGGTGTGGAGGTAGGCAGGGACTCGCGCGAAGCCCCTGCCAGGGATTGAATCCCCATAGGGACCGCCCCGGACTCGCCCGCGGCTTCGTTCAACCTGGCGTCTATCTGAAATTCTCCCCGGACCGGAGGAGGACTTCGGTGGACTTCGCAGGGAGGACTTCAGATAGACGCTTAAAGGTTGGGCGCAGCTCAGAATAGCGGTAAACTTCGGCACAATTTTTAATATGACGGCCCAGACTATGACAGCCTTGATCTCTGCTGCAGGCGCATTCCTCGTGGCTGTGGCGGGCTACCTCTTCTCTAAGCATGCGGAACGGGAAGCCGCTTGGCGTAGCGAGAAGCTCACGCACTACAAGGCACTCTTGGCAAGTCGCAATGGAATTTTCGAAGGCCAGAGCACAGAAGAGGGGCAGCGTGCCTTTGCCCATGCATGCAATGACATTCTTCTCTTCGCGCCTAAATCTGTAATCGATGCTCTCTTTCGCTACCAGGAAGAGAGTCGCGCCTCTAACCCGCAGAAGACACAGCAGAGCCACGACAATCGCCTTTCAGACCTCCTACTCGCAATCCGGCGCGACCTCCGGGTGAGCCCAGCAGATAATCCGGTGAACTTTCGAGTACGCCTCTGGGTGCCAGGGCCACTGCCGCACTTAGAAGATACTCACCTAACGGTGAAGAGGTGAATATACTACGCCTAAAGGGGCGGGCAACGACTTTGGGAACACGAATAGATAAGAATTTTTTGCTCTGTGCTCCGTGCGCCAAGAGGTGATAATGAGCCTAGCCACTGCTCTCGGTATCATTGGCATTGGCATCCTACTAGGGTTGCTTGTTGCTCTTCGAGATGCAAGAGATTCGAGAGAGACATTACGCAGGATAAAGGAAGAGGACAGAAAACGTGATCAGCTTAGAGTAGAGGCCAAGCGATTAAGAGACGAATTTCTCTTCCTCAAGGAGATGTCGGCACAAGACGACAATCTGATGCGACGCGCAGCCATTGCTCGCCAGCTTGGTTACATTTATGGGCATGACGTGTGGTTCGACCTCCAGCCAGGTTGTCACTTGGTCAAGCGCAATGCCCAGGCCGGTACCGACAACTTCTACTGGCTTAGAGCAGACGAAGTCCTGAGAGAGGTCACCTCACAGTTGAGGACATATGAAGAGCTGCGAGACTCGTGATAAACATCGCGCATTAGCGTAGGAGGCCTGGATCGGACGCTTGGCCTAAAAAGTTGGAGAGAATAGACACAAGCAACGTTGGAAGGGCGTCTAACACTGGCCTCAACCGGACGGATACCGTGCTATCGCACGGCCCCGCCGGTTAGGCCATCAACGTTTAGGCGTACACTGGATAAGCAGTATGGATTATCTCCACCGCGCTCTATTTAAAGCGATAGAGCAATTGGTAGCAAATAGCTCTCTTGAGCAACTTGAGGCTGTCCTTGAGGACGATGAGCGCTTAGGCCGAGCTGTGACGGGGACTCTTGGTGACCTCGCCAAGGACATTTCCAGAGACCTATACGAGACTCGAACTTCTATGCTCGCCGATCGCGCGCGTGTTCTTGCTGATATTCAGGAGGAGATCGATTCACGCTGGTCACCGGTACTCGACGGCTTGGAGACATTAGTCGTGGTAGCCCTGGAGGCTGGCGCCGATTTTAGCCAGGAGTATCGGGCACCTGCATTCGAGGCGGGAAAGTACAGCATCATCGCGCTAACTTCTTTACACGCACGGGCCTGTCAGATTGCTCAAGAAGTCGTCGCCCTCCTGCGAGCTGGATTCGCTGACGGCGCTCACGCTCGCTGGCGCAGCTTATACGAACTTGCGGTTATTGCTTTTCTTCTCGCAGGTAAGGACGAGAATTTGTCCGAGAGATATCTGTGGCATCAGCACGTAGAAGCGTGGCGCGCTATGAAGGAACAGAATGAATATGCTACGCGCCTAGGTACGCAGGGGTACTCACAGGACGAGTTAGAGGCATCGTCTCGGCGCTGTGACGAGCTACTCCAGCGCTATGGGGACGCCTTTAAACACAGCTACGGTTGGGCAGCCGAACTGCTGAAGAAGAAGAGCCCGACGTTCGCGGACTTGGAGAAGCATGCGAGACTCGACCACTTCCGTCCGTATTATCGGATGGCGAGCCACAACGTCCATGCAGGTCCGCGTGGAATTGCTTTTCGCCTTGGGATGCCGCCAAGCAAGAATGTTCTACTTGCAGGTCCATCTATTTACGGCTTTGTAGATCCAGCACATGGGGCCGCCATTTCGTTGTATCAGTGCAGCGTAGCGCTTCTTGCACATACGCCCAACGTCGACCGCCTTGTGATATTAAAAATTATGGGAGAGATGGTAAATGAGGTCGGTAGCTCAGCAACTACGGTGAGTCAGTCGATGAAAGGCACAGTTCATAATATAAATTCACAGCAGGGCGATTCGGCGCCTAACACGGTCGGTGAAGCGGACGGCTGACGCCGCCGCTTACCTCCAACACCGTTGTGCGGCCAACTCCTGCGACGACCTGGAACCATCCATGAGCGACACGAAGCCTAGAGTGTTCCTAAGCTACAGCCATCGCGATCGGCTCTGGGCCACCTCATAGGTGTCAGAGGTGTGTAGAAGAAGATCGCCTCAATAGAGCCTTTTCCTCGCTCCTGAGGTGTCGATTCTAAGGATAGTAGCCTTCCGAGCCCACTTTCAGAAAGCTTCGGACGCACCTTACCCCTTGCGAGCGAACGCTCACGAAAATGGCCCTCGGCGGGCGGTGCCTCTGTCAAAGATCGCGTCCTGGTTTGGCTATCCGGCGACGAAGGGTAGGGCCGGCGGGAAACTGCCGGCAGGGAAGGGGGCGGCTCGATCCCCTCGGCGCAACTTCTCGGCGGCGTCGCGGAAGGCTGCCACGAACCAGGAGTAGGCCTCGTAGAACGCCTTGCGCGCGGCTTGGGTGGCGGCATGCACCCGCGGTGCTGGCGAGCGGGCGAGCTTTTCGGGACGGTAGAGCGGATCCCGGGCCAGGATGGCGTCGACTCCCACCACCTGGGTCCCCGCCGCTTCTCTGGCGACAGCGGCTTCAGCTTCAATGTCCTCTCCCAGGGAAGCGACGCGCTGGCGGTAGGTTTTCGCCGAGAGATGAGCCCAGCAGGGGAGCGGGGAGAGGGTCACCGGCTCGACCGTCGCATACTGGAGACGGTCATACTTCTCTCCACGAATCTGGGCGGCATGCTCCTGGCTGCGGTCGAACCAATGGCCGATCAGAGGAGTGCCTTCGAGCAGGGCTCCAAAGGAGTGGACGCCGGGCCAATCCAGAATCCGTTCCACGAGCTGCTCTTTGACGCCCTGCGCCAAAATGTACTTGAAGACCTCCACCTGAGCGGCCTCTTCGTCGGTGACGACGGCCATTTCGTAGCGGCGGTCGAAAACCGCTCCGCTCCAATCCGTCAGGCGGTTGGTCTCCAAGGCCAGCTTCGATTTGAAATTCCTCATAAAGTCCGCCGCTTGCTTCACGTCGTCGACGACCGAGAGCAGGTGGAAGTGGCTGGAAAGCACCGAGACAGCACAGAGGTCGACTCCGCAGTCTCGCTGGGCCTTCCCGAGGACACCCAGGAGGACATCGTTGAATTCCGGTCCGGGACGGAAGAGGTAGAGTCCGTTGATGGTCCTGCAGGTGATGTGGACGAGGGTCTTGGGCTTGGGTACGTAGCGTAGTTTTCTCATGCTCCTTAGAAACGGAAAAACTCGGTCCCATCGCTCAACGAATTTTGTTCGTGGTCGATATCGGAGCCATCCCGAGGAAGAAGGAGATAACTAGGGAGGAAAGATGTGGAAATCGGCATGGCGACGTCTGTCGGCAGTCGGCGGCCCTGGCACCTGGATGGCACCTGGCAGGCCCAGTTGGAGGCCCTGGCACCCACCGCCGCACCCACCGCCGGCACCCACCGCCGGAGCCGCGCTCCGGAGCACGACTCCTCCCTCTCCTGGCTCGGAAACTCTGTGAGGATCTGCTGACGGCGAGCGTTTCGCTCAACCGGTTCGGACGAATGGCAGATGCGGCGGGAAGCTGCCGAGGGGGGCGCGAGCCGTGCGGCCCGCAGGGGGTTCGACGTGTGGACCGCCGACGTATGTCACCGTTTCCCGTTTGGCGGGAAGGAGGGAAAGTGACTTTCCCCCGTTCAAGCGGCGCCGGGAAGGAGGGAAAGCGACTTTCCCTGCTTCCCCGGCCGCAGATAAGGAGGGAAGACGACGTTCCCTCCTTTCCAGATTCTGGGGAAAGGAGGGAAGACGATTTTCCCTGCTTCCCTTGCCGCGGATAAGGAGGGAAAGCCGCTTTCCCTGTTTCCCCGGCTGCGGATAAGGAGGGAAGATGACGTTCCCTCCTTTCCAGATTCTGGGGAAAGGAGGGAAAACGGCTTTCCCTCCTTCCCTCGTCGCGGATAAGGAGGGAAAACGACTTTCCCTGCTTCCCCGGCCGCGGATAAGGAGGGAAGACGACGTTCCCCGCTTTCCCGGCGGGCGGTAAGCGGGGAAGACGACATTCCCCCGTTCCCAATCCTCTGGAAAAGGGGAAAGATGACGGGGACGGTTCGTGCCTTCAGGAGAAAAACCCGGAACGAGTTGAGGAGGATCTGTCGCTAGACGCAGGACTCTTCTTCGATCCGGGAAGGGATTCGCGCCCGCCGGAGAAGGTCGCCGAAATGGCTGGTGACTCCCACCCGCCCCAGGAGGACGATGCCGTCCCCCGTGCCCTGCACCTTCGCGATCAGCGCGCGCAGGGCGTCGATCCCCTGTGCGATTTCCAGAGGATGATAACACTCCGCGTCGCCCGGGAAGATGACGCGGCCGGCGGAGAGGACGGCGCCGCGGTGGAGTTGCACGATCCACGGCCGCGCGCCGTCGTGGACCCATTCGAAGCGGACGGTGCCCAGGCGCCCCGCGGCCCGGCGGTAGAGGTCCTTCAGGGAGGACTCGACGGCGGCCGGCAGCTCCTCCGGCGGCCGCCGGCCGAGCATGAAGTCGTCGCCGCGGCCGGCGACGCCCTCCACCAGCGGCTCGCCGTCCGCACCGGCGAGCAGGGCGCCCGAGTGGCGGGCGTCGATCCCCTCCTGGGCCAGCACCGAGGCGATGGCATCTCCCTCCGGGTCCTCCTCGCGCAGCAGTCGGAACGGGTCCAGCCAGCCACGGTGGGTGGTGAAGCGCCCCGGCACCTGCTCCAGGGGGCAGGTGCGCAGCCAGGTCTCGGCCGAGCCCGTCCCCGTGCCGAACGTAAACGGAGCCACGCGGCGGGGGAAGACCAGCGTGCGGGGGACGGAGAGCCCCAGGGCGTCGGCGATCACCAGGCCGAACGCCTTGTCCCCCAGGTGGCGGCTGAAGCGGTTCGGCCAGTCGATGCGCGGCGCCACGGGCGGCGGCCCCGGCGTCTCCGTCTCCCAGAGGGTGGTGTGCTCCCGCCGGTAGCCCCGCCGCAGGGGGTGAAGGGTGAACTCCACCCGCGCCTCCCGGCGCTCCGGCAGGGCCGGCTGGAAGCCGTAGACGGTTTCGAGGACGCGCATTCCGAGGTCCCGGGGGAGCGCGCACGCCCCCGGCTTCTCGACGCAGCGCGGCGTGTCGCCCGGCGCGAATTCGAGCAGGTCGCCGAAGGCGACGCCCGAGACGCCGCCGTCCTCGACGTCGAGGGTCTCGTTGAGAATGGTGTAGAGCCCCTCCCCGGCCAGCCGGCGCAGCTCGCCGAGGATCTCCTCCGCCTCCCTGCGGCCATAGAGGAAGGAGCGGCTCTTCGGATTGTCCGGCTGCCAGCTCCGGATGTTGACCGACCCCTCGGGCGAGGCGGCGAGCAGGGCGGCCACGGCCTCCTCGGGAGAGGCGAAGCGGTGGCCCGGGGGGAGCCCGCGGAGCCAGGCATGCCGCTGGGCGAGGTCCGGTCCGAAGCTGACGAACTGCGCGACGTTCCCCTGCCGCGCCAGCTTGTCGAGGATGTCGTCCTTGAAGTGGCCGGCCATGGAGAGGGAGGATATCGTGCCGAGACACCCTCTGAGAGGAGGCAACCGTGACCGTGGTGAGTGAAGACCCGAGCCGATGGACGCAACGCCTGGGCTCCCTCGATGTCTTCCGGGGAGCGACCATCGCCGCCATGATCCTGGTGAACGACGCCGGGGATTGGGACAAGACCTACCGCCCCCTCCTCCATGCCGAGTGGCACGGCTGGACGCCGACCGATCTCATCTTCCCGTTCTTCCTCTTTGCGGTCGGCGTCGCCATCCCCTACACCTTCGCCGGGCGCCTCGCGCGGTCCGGCGGCGACCGCGGTCCGCTCCACCGGCAGATCGTGCGGCGAAGCGCCATCCTCTTCGCCCTCGGCCTGTTCCTGAGCTGGTTTCCGTTCTACACCGTCGACTGGCCGAGCGCCCGCATCCCCGGCGTCCTGCAGCGGATTGCCGTCGTCTACGTCGTCGCCGCGCTCGCCTGGCTCCATCTCAGCGCCCGGTCGCGGGCGATTCTGGCGCTGGCTCTGCTCGCCGGCTACTGGCTCGCCATGATGTTGATTCCGGTGCCCGGCCACGGCGCCGGGGACTTGAGCCCGGACGGCAACCTGGCCGCCTGGATCGATCACGTTCTTCTCGGTCACCACACCTGGAAGAAAGCGCCGGGACCCGGGGATCCCGAAGGCATCCTGAGCACCGTGCCCGCCATCGCCACGGCCCTGATCGGCCTCTTTGCCGGCGACTGGCTGCGGTCGCCGCGAGCCCAGCGGGAGAAGCTCCGCGGCCTGCTGCTCTGGGGGTTCGTTGCCACGGTCGCCGGGCTCGTCCTCGATCGCTGGTTTCCGATCAATAAAAATCTCTGGACGAGCTCCTACGTCCTGTTCACCGCCGGCATGGCTTTGCTGCTGCTCGCCGCGATCTACTACCTCGTCGATGTGAAGCATCGCGACGCCTGGGCGCGGCCCTTCTCCGTCTTCGGCACCAACGCCATCATCGCCTTTTTCGCCAGCACTCTCCTGGCCAAGATCGCGATCATCACCAAACTACGAGCGGCGGGAGGCGAGCCCGTCAGCCTGCAAGCGTGGCTCTATGGCCACCTCTTCGCCTCCTGGCTGCCGGACTACGTCGCCTCGCTCGCCTGGGCCCTCGTCTACGTGGCCCTCTGGTGGGGATTGATGGCCGTCCTCTACCGGCGGCGGATCTTCATCAGGATCTGAGCTGAGCGGTCTCGACCATGACCGTGATGAGGTCGTGGGCCACATCGGGTGCCAGTCGGAGCACCTCTTGGACGCTGTCCGCCTGTACCACAAGACCGGGAAGGTCCGGGCTCGTGCCGAGGTATGGCCCCTCAGGCAACTGTTCGATTTCCAGCATGACCTTGTACATACGATCCATTCTCTCGTCTCATTCAGGCTGCCCGCTTGAACGTCGACGGAAGCAGATAGGCGAGCCGTAGTCACTTTACCACAGCTCGCACCCAGAGTGTCTACCCGCAGTTTCCGTTCAGACAGAACCACCCCATGGTGTACGGCGAAGTCTCCAGGAAGCTCAGGATCTTCGATCCCACCTTCTGTTCGGCTTCGCTGCTGGGATGGGTGAAGTCGCCCGGATCGGCGGCGACGCCGGCGCGGAAGTCCTGCTCGCCAAGGCAGGGCGTCCCCGACTGTCCATTGCACCAGAACACCCCCTGGCTGTTGGCGTTCGCGCCGCTGGCCCAGAGGTAGGGACCCCAGGCGACCCACGGCGCGGTCACGGGAGGATGGCTGGCATCGTAGTTCAGGTTGCCGGCGTTGCCGTCGACGTGTCCGGTATTGATCTGGTTGATCTGCGCCAGGACCAGTTTCTGAACCGAGAAGCCATATTCATAGGCGAACGGCTCCGGGTTCAGACACTTGTTCGCGTAGCCGCCATAGATGCGGCTGCTGACGAAGACCAGCTTGGCATTCACGTAGCGCTGGTGGATGGCGCGCAGGGTGTCGCCCATGTACTGCTCGGCCAGGACCGCGTCCTCGGGGCCGGTATAGCCCGCCGTGCAGTAGATTCGATTCAACGAGCACTGCGGATAGCCGTTGGCGCCCTTCAGCCAGATCGCCTGGACTTGCGATTCGTCGAATCCGGCTGCATTCAGATCGTTCTTGACGCGATCGAAATTGCACCACGGGTTGGTGGGATCGACGGGACAGTGTTTGGTGCCGGGGACGAAGGGATCCCAGTCGATGTAAGCCTGGCCGCCCAGGGCGCCGTCCCAGAGGACGAGCGACGGGTTCAGCACGCCCGAGCCTTGAGCCTGCGCCATGAACGACTGCGTCTGGTTGAAGTTGGGGTTGGGACAGGTGGTGGCGCAGGGCTGATTCGGCTTGCCGTAGTTGAACGTGGCGCCGCCGCAGAACTCGATGCTGGTGTTCGACAGGCCGATCGAAAGGAAGATGATCTTGCCGTTGATGGGATGGATGCTGGCGGCGAAATTCTTTCCATCCTGATCGTGCCGCGCGGGCACGGTATTCGAGTTGTTGCCATACAGGCCGCCGGACAGGCCCAGGTAGGTCTGGCCCGGGGCGAAGTCGATCAGCGGCGTAGCCTGGAAGCTTCCTGACGGCAGCGGCTCCCCGGGAGGGCACGTGCCGCCGACACCGTCGGAGCAGGGCCCCGGTGACGGCTGGGCTGAAGCGCTGAGAGACGTGACGACGGCGAGGATCAATACCACCAGCAGACGATGCTTCATGGCAAACCTCCGTAGAAAGAGATCCGGCACCTTCACCTCATCGGCCTGCAAGCATATAGCAATAAGCCATGCTTCTCAAGCGCCGAGGAGGAGAGGAGGCGCAGGCTTCTCTTGCGAACACGGAGCCCAGAACCAGAAATGGATTGGCGCCTGAAAGCACTTCCTGACATACTGGCTTCTCGCTCCCCAGGAGGTGCTCCCGATGTCCATTCCCTCGCGTCTCGTCTTGATCGGCGCCCTCGCCCTCTCCTGCCTGGCCGCAGCGCTCGGCGCCCCTCTCCAGGCTGCCACTGATCCGACCTATGCCGCGCTCCGCGGCGCGAGGCCGGACGGGCGGAAGATCCCGGTCCAGAACCTGGTCCTGGAGCGCGACGCGTTCCGGTTCCAGCTCGACTCCGGAGCCCTCTACCTGCTCGCTCCGGTCCAAGGGCGCACGATCGGGGCGGTCTTCGTGGGCAAGGGGAGCTATCGGCTGACCCCCGCCACCCCCTACGAGCTGCGGCAGCTCGCGCTCTCCTCCGGAGCCGACAAAGGCTTCGAGGCGCTGACCGACACCTTCGAGAACCTGCTCCTCTTCTTCACCGATGGCACCCTGACCGAGTTGGAGCACCACGCCGCGGTGCAGACCGGCGCTCCCGAGTCCCACGCCGCCGACGTCCAGGACCGGTGGCTCAAGCGGCAGCAGAAGGACTTCCGGACCAACTTCCACCTCCGGATCCTCGAAGACCTGCTCAACACCCCGGGGCGGACCGACGGCGTCTTCCTGGCCCTGATCGACGGCCGCCGGAACCCGCCGGCGCTCGCCGCCGTGGACCCCGACGGCGCCGGAGCGCTCGGTATCTCCTCGCGTCTGGGCGGCGAGGACACCGTCTTCTGGGTCGCCGATCCGGACAAGGGAGGGCTCTGGTATCTCTGCGACCGCAAGGACGAGGTGGCGCGCCATCAGCCCTCGCCGGAAAAACGGCTGGCCGACGCCCTCGACTACCGGATCGAGACCGAGGTCAAGCGGGACGCCGACCTCGTCGGCCAGGCCACCGTCCGCTTCCAGCCCCTGGTGGAGGGCCTGCGCGTCCTGCCGGTGCACCTGCTGTCGAGGCTCCGCATCGGCGACGCTTCCTATGCCGTCGAGGCGGCCGGGGCCGAGCCCGCCTGGAAACCGCTCGCCTGGATCCAGGAGGACGAGAACAGGGATGCCGATGCCGCGGTCGTCTTCCCCGAGCCCCTGGCCAAGGGGACGACCGTCCGGCTCCGGCTCGCCTACCAGGGGGGCGAGGTGCTACGCAACGTCGGCGGCAAGACCTTCGTGGTCGGCGCCCGCGAGAGCTGGTACCCCAACCTCGGCACCTTCTCCGACCCGGCGAAATTCGAGCTCGTCTACCGGATCCCCACCAACTTCGACCTCGTCTCCGTGGGGCACAAGGTGGAGGAGCGCACCGAGGGGAAGCAGCGGATCTCGGTGTGGCGGACCGAAGGTCCCGTCCAGGTTGCCGGCTTCAATTACGGCAAGTTCGCACGGCTGGAGCGCAAGGACGACGTCAGCGGCATCCAGGTCGAGGTCTTCACCGGTGAGGACCACCCCGACCTGGGACCCGAGGTGGGGCTGGTCTCCGCCTCCCGGCTGGCCGACAGCGCCGCCGTGGACGGGCTCAACTCCGCGCGTATCTTCACCACCTACTTCGGCGCCCTGCCCCAGACCCAGGTGGCCATCACCCAGCAGGCGCAGTGGTCCTTCGGCCAGTCCTGGCCGTCGCTGATCTTCCTGCCCTACATGTCCTTCCTGACCGGCACCCAGCGGGCCGCCCTGGGATTGTTCCAGGCGACCGATTTCATCAATCAGGTGGGCTTTCACGAGTTCGCCCATCAATGGTGGGGCCATCTGGTGGGCGCCGCCACCTACCGTGACGAGTGGCTGGAGGAGGGCTTCGCCGAATTCTCCGCCGCCCTGGCCGTGCAGCATACCCAGGGCTGGGACGGCTACCACGACTTCTGGCGCAGCGCCCGCAAAAACATTTTCGGGAAGTACTCGGGCAATGCGATCCCGCATGACAAGGCGGGACCGATCAGCCAGGGCTGGCGGCTCGGCACGCCGCACACCCGCTCGGCGCCCCAGGCCATGATCTATTCCAAGGGAGCCTACGTCCTCCACATGCTGCGCACCCAGATGTGGGATCAGAAATCGAAGACGCCGGACGCCAACTTCATCGCCATGATGAAGGACTTCACCGCCACCTATGGCGGCAAGTCGGCCACCACCGCCGATTTCCAGAGAGTGGTGGAGCGGCACATGGTGCCGGCCCTGAACCTCACGGGCGACGGCAGGATGGATTGGTTTTTCAACCAGTGGGTCTACGGCATGGACGTTCCCCGTTACGTGTCAGACCTGAAGGTGGAGAAGACGGACGGCGACGAGTACCGGATCCACGGCCAGGTCACCCAGCAGGGAGTGGCGAACGACTTCCGCGTCCTCCTCCCGCTCCAGATCGATTTCGGCAAGAACGAGGTGGCCCGAATCGGAGTGATACCGATGAGGGGGGAAGCCACCGTGCCGATCGATGTGAAGCTCAAGCTCCCGAAGGCTCCGAGAAAGGTCCTGGTCAACGCCTACGGCGAAGTCCTCGCCCGCGATTGACGGGCCGTGCCGCCTATAATGGCGGCTGATGCCACAGACTCTTTCAGCTCTCCTCCTCGGCCTGCTGCTGGCGCTCGGCTGCACGCAGGACAGCGGTCCGGCAGGCCCCGTGGCGCTGGGCGCCGACCTGCGGAGCGTGGGCGATCGCGAGGGTGGCGCGTTCCTTCAGGACCTCGATCCCGACGGTCCGGCTGCCCGTGCCGGGCTGCGTTCGGGCGACCGGCTCCTGACTTTGGACGGCAAGGCCGTGGATGGCTCCTGTACCCTCGAACGCCTGCTTTCGGGCGGGCGCGCCGGGCAGGAGGTCACGGTCGCCGTGCGGCGCGGCCGGGAGATCGTCGAAAAATCGCTGAAGCTGGCCGGGGCCCTCGCGCTCCACGGCAAGGCCTGCCAGGCGGGACGGGCCGCCGGTTGCTTTCGGCTCGGCCTCCTCTACGTCCGGGGACAGGGCGTGACGGCTGACCCGAAACGCGCCAACCAGCTCTTCGACGAGGCCTGCCGGGGCGGCAGTGCCGCCGCCTGCGCCGAGCTCGGCGGCCGTTATCTCAACGGTTACGGCGGCACCGCCGCCGACGCCCGTATCCACGAGCTGGTTCGCCGGGCCTGCGACGTCGGCAACGCCGCGGGTTGTGCCCACTTGGCGTTCCTCTACACCACGGGCAGGGGAGTCTCCAAGGACGACGGCCGGGCGCTCAGCCTCTACCAGCAGGCCTGCGAGTGGGGCGACGCCGCAGGCTGCTACAACGTCGGCCTCCATTTCGAAAAAGCGCGCGGGAGCCTCGAAAACCGCAGCCTCGCCCTGGTCGCCTACGGCCGCGCCTGCGATCTCGGCGAGGCCCTCGGCTGCACCAATCTCGGCTTCCTCCATCAGCAGGGCGTGGGCACCCCCAGGGACCTGGCGCAGGCGGCCGTCTTCTATCGCCGCGCCTGCGAGGGGAGCCCTTGCGAGCCGGGAGATCCCCTGGGTTGCTTCAACCTCGGGGTCTTCTACCGCGACGGCGAGGGAGTGGCCGTGGACAAGAAGCAGGCCGCCGGCTTCTTCGAACGGAGCTGTGCCCGCCACAACGCTCTCGGCTGCGCCGACCTCGCCGACCTCCTCTATGCCGGCGACGGCGTGCCCCGGGACGAAAAGCGGGCCGCCGGTCTGTTCCGCCAAGCCTGTGAAGGCGGGCACACCCTCTCCTGCCGCAACGCGCTGAGCCTCCAGGCCACGGCCGGCAAGCCGGAGGAGACCGCGAACGCCCTGGACCGCCTGGAGCAGGCCTGCCGGGATGGCGAGGCCGCCGCCTGCTACCATCTGGGCACCCTCTACGACGAGGGCTTGAGCGTCCCCTCGGACCCGGCCCGCGCCGCCGGTTACTTCGAGCGAGCCTGCACCATGGGCGAGCCCCGCGGCTGCGTCAACCTCGGGGTGATGTCCGCGAACGGCGCCGGCATCCCGCGGGACGACGCCCGCGCCCTCGCGCTCTACCAGCGGGCCTGTGACGCGGGATTGCCAAGGGGCTGTTACAACGTCGCGGCGCGCTACGCGGGCGGCCTCGGCGTGGCGAAAGATCCCATCCAGGCCGCCCGTCTCTACAGCCAGGCCTGCGACGGCGGCGACATGCTGGCCTGCGCGAGCCTCGCCGGCCTGTATGAAAAGGGAGACGGCATCATCCCCGACCCCACCCGCGCCCGCGAGCTCTTCCAGCGGGCCTGCAATGGCGGCCACGAAGAGTCCTGCGCGCGGCTGCGCTAGTTTTAGCGACTCGAACGAGCACGCTCGGCGATGTCGCGGATCTCCGCGTTCTCGATGACCCGTCCATGGACGTTCTCGACGGTGGCCTGCAGCATCGCCCGGCCGATGTCCTCGCCCGCAACGTACAGGCTGCGGAAGGGTTTCAACAATCGGAACATCGGACGAATGAAGTGATAGACCCAGGGCGAGCTCTCCGAAGCCTCGCCGTCGATGGCCGCCGGACGCCAGCAGACCGCAGCGAAGCGCGCGATCAATTCGCGTTCCGTCTCCGCCTTCACCCGCGCCCACATGAAGCGGCTGTTCAAGTTCGTGCCCTGGCCGCTGATGAAGTGGAACGCGGCGGCGGGGCTGTGAGCGCGCAAGGCGCTGGCGGCCGCGAGAGCGAAATCGTGCGTGATCCTGCGATACTCCGGCTCGCCCGAAACCTGGGTCGCCGAGATCCCGAGACAGAAGAGGCAGGCGTCCACGCCCACGAACGCGTCCGCGACCTGGGAGTAGTCCAGATAGTCGCCATGCACGAACGCGTGAAGCTTGTCATGGACGAGCGGAAGAGGCCGGCGGACGATGGCCCGCACCTCACCGACGAGAGGGGACGAAAGACAGGCGCGCAGGACGCTGCCCCCGGCAGAGCCGCTTGCGCCGAAGAGGAGGATGTTCATAGTGGCGGTGAGTTTCGGCCCCGGACCGAGCTCCGCGGCGTCAGATCGTACTCTAACATGCCTGCGGATTGGCTCGCCAACTGGTATACTCCCCATGGCGCTTCTCGGTAGGGGCTAACTCATGACGACGGAAACACTGCTCGAACGCATCACCATCGACCCGGAAATCTGCCACGGGAAACCGTGCATCCGCCACCTGCGATATCCCGTCGAAGTCATCCTGGAATTGCTCAGCGCCGGCATGACGATCGAGGAGATCCTGTCGGACTATGACGACCTGGAGCGTGAGGACGTTCTCGCCGTCCTGGCTTTCGCTGCCCGGCTCAGTCAGGTCAAGCGACTCCAAGCCATTGCGGTATGAAGTTCCTGGTCGACGCACACCTGCCACGGCGGTTGGCGTACTTGCTACGCGATGCCGGCCACGATGCGATCCACACCAGCGACCTCGCTTTACGGAATCGCACCCCGGATGAGGTCGTCAATCAGGTTTCCCTCGCGGACGAGCGGCTGGTCATCACGAAAGATGCCGACTTCGTGAGCTCCCACCTGATCCAAGGAAAACCCTACAAGCTACTTCTCGTTTCCACGGGGAACATCAAGAACTCCGAATTGCTGCAGTTGTTTGAGCAGAACCTGGAGTCGATCACTGCGGCCTTTGAGCATCACACCTACGTCGAGTTGGGTCGGACCCATCTCACCCTTCATCGATAGACGGCCAATCTGCCCAAGATCTGGCTCGCGGCAGTGGCTGGGACGCACGGCTGCTGCTCGAACGGCCTTTCTAGGAGCCCGGACACGCCACCGAGGTGAATTGCGGCACCTCGTAATCCCGGACATGGTGACGTACGAACCTGAAGTCGAGCGCCTCCGCCAGGTTGTTCGCCTCGGCGTCGCGGGTGGAGAGAGGGAGCAGGTCCCAGCGCCACTCGATCATCTTCAGGATCGAGGTGTGGTCGTAGACGTCATGGACGATCGTGCCGGGCGCCGAAAACGGCGAAACGATCAGGCAGGGCACCCGGAATCCGCGGAGCTCAAAAGCGGGGTCCACGTCCGGCGCCACCGGGGGAACCACGTGATCGAAAAATCCACCCCACTCGTCGAAGGTGATGACCAGCACCGTGTGTTTCCAGTCGCGGCCCGTCGTCACCGCGCGATAGGTCTGATAGAGCCACCACTCACCCGCGCGAAGGTCGCCGTGCGGATGGTCATCGGAGGACGTGCCTCCGGACTCACCCTTGAGCGGCGGGTCCACGAAGGCCACCGCGGGGAGGTCCCCGGCAGCGCAGTCCTGCAGGAACTGCGGATACGGCTGGCTGATGGAGCTGTATTTCGTGCCCCAAACGTCGAGGAAGGAGGTGTCGCTGTGGTAGTAGCGCCCATCCAGCCCCGCGTCAGCCAGGCGATCCCAGATCGTCGGCAGAGTTGAGAGCGTGAGAGAGTCGTCCAGCCGGTCGGTGACCGCCGCGTGCTGATAAAGGCGATTGGGATAAGTCGGCGCCATGATCGCGGCAAAATAACGGCTGCACACCGTCCAGTCCGGCGCTGCCTTGCCAAGAAATGGCAGGTCGCGCCGGGTGTAGTAGCCAATGGTATAGATGTCGTTGGTTCCGGCGCGCAGCCAGCCGTCGCAAAGGCCATTGTTGTACTCGACCCTGGCGCCGTCGTAGGAGTGGTCGGGATCGGGGTGGCTGCACCCCTGGAAGTCGGGCGCCAGCGGGTAGGTCTTGAAGGCTCTGCCCTGGCTGTCCTTGTAGATCAGGCCGACCTGCCGGCCGCCGGCGCCTGGAAGCCAGCCGAGAAGGTGATCGAAAGATCGGTTCTCCATCATGGCCACGACGATGTGATCGATGCCGCTTCGCTCGGGTCGCGGCAGGCGGGCCGGCCGGCTTTCCGAAGCCGCCCACAGCAGGGACCGTCCCGCGGAGAGCGAGCCCAGCGCGGCAGCCGAACCATAGAGGAATTGACGACGAGAAAGTTGGGACATGAGAGCCTCCCCACCGGCTGGGTCTCAAGTCGGTACACCCCAAGAAGGTGGCTTCACGCGAGGTCCCGACTTGCCGCGCGCCGGTCGCACAGCCGATCGAGCGAGGCTGCAAGCAGCATGCCTGGGATACAGGAGCCATCGATACCCACGTCAGCGAAGATCGACGTTGATCTGTTATCGACACCAGCGTTCTGGTCAAACTCCAAAACGCCGAGCCGATCCCAGTGTGAGTGCAGAAGCCCTACGAGCCCGCAGTTCCCGCCGCTTTCTCCAGCATCCCTCCGAACCGCTCCGCATCCAGCGTCACGAACAACGCCTTCGCCTCCGCGAAGACCTCCCCCGACTCTCCCACCAGCCGCCCGGCCGTCCGCACCTTCCGCCCTTCCACCCCCTCCACCCAGGCCTCCAGCAGGGCGTCCGTCCCCAAGGGCAGCATGCGGCGGAAGCTGGTGTCGAGTTGGACGGCGACGACTTTGTGGCCGGCGGTCCAGGCGGCGGCGCCCATGGCCTCGTCGAGGACCGCGGCCATACTGCCGCCGTGAGCGTGCCCCGGCGGTCCCTCGGCTCCCGGACCGAACCAGGCGCGGCCGACCAGCGGCCGCTCGCCGCCACGCCAGAAGTAGCAGACGCGCAGCCGGTCCTCTTGCGGGTCTCCCGAGACGAACGACCGGCCCCCGGGAGTGCCCCGCTCGAGACGCGGCGGCTCGATCGGCCGCCAACCAGGCTCAGGCGTCACCTCGGGAGCGGATTCTCGATTCGGCCGTGGGTCGTCTGGGACCATGAAGCGCGAGAATATAATCGTTATCGGCTTGGGAGTAAAATCAACCCTCCCTATCAGCGCCACAGAGGATGAGGAGATCGACGGCTTTACTCCGGCTCGCGGGTGTCCTCCTGGTGTTTGGCGCGATCATCTCCGGACTGGTGCCGGGTCTCACGCCGCCCGCCCAGGCGCAGGTGGTCACCTGCAATTCCTGCTTCGTCGGCGGCCTGTGCCGGCCTTGTGAGGATGGTGGGGCGCAGCCTTGCCAGACGCGGGTCTGCTGCGGCGTAACGACGATTACGGTCTGCGGCAACTGCGTGCTTCACTGCGTGCCCCCGCCCTGAGCGTGTCCGCGGCGCTCTTCGCGCCCCGGTTCTCGTGGGGGCCTTGAGGTGACGAGTTTGCCTCAGGCGCGCCCGGCGGGCTAGCATAGGGGAGAATGCAAGGGTCAAAGAGTGGAGTCACGCCAGGCGTGAGAGCGGGCGCCCGCTCTCACGTCGGCCACCTTCGTCGCCTGCTCGGGCTCGGCTTCGGGCTCGCGGTCATCGTCGGCAGCACGATCGGCGTCGGCATCCTGCGCACGCCGGGTCTCGTCGCGGACCACCTGCGCAGCTCGCCCGCCATCCTGATTGTCTGGATCGTCGGTGGCCTCTACACCTTGCTCGGTGCGGTGTGCATGGCCGAGCTTGGGGCGATGATGCCACAGGCGGGCGGGTACTACGTGTACGCGCGGCGCGGATTCGGCAACTGGGTCGGCTTCGCCGTCGGCTGGACGGACTGGCTCACCTACTGCACGGTGCTCGCTTACGCCTCGATCGGCCTCGCCGAATTCAGCGGCGTGCTCGTGCCGGCGCTCGCGGGTTGGGTGCGGCCGATCGCGCTCGTCACGCTCCTCGCGATGGTGGCGCTTCAGTGGGCAGGCCTGAAGGTCAGCGCGCGGTTCCAGGAATGGACGACCGCGGTGAAGTTCCTCGCCTTTCTCGCGCTCGTCGTCGCTGCGTTCACGATGGGTCCGGAGGGAGCCCGGGGTCTTCAGGCGCCGGGAAGCGCGCCCGGCCTCACGTTCACCGGCGTCATTCTCGCGCTGCAAGCGATCGTGATCGCCTACGGCGGCTGGCAGAGCGCGCTCTATTTCACCGAAGAAGATCGTGATCCCGGGCGCAACCTCCCGCGCGCGATGATCGGCGGCGTCGTTTCGGTCATCGTCGTCTACCTGCTCGTCAACCTCGCGCTCCTGGCCGTGCTGCCCATTCCGGACCTCGCGAAGTCCACGCTGCCGGGCGCGGATGTGGCAGCCATTATCGCCGGCGCTCGTGGGAAGCAGCTCCTTACGGTGCTCTCGGTCCTCTCGCTGCTGCCGCTGCTCAACGCGATCCTGATGATCGGCACACGGATCCTGTTCGCGATGGGGCGCGACGGGCTGCTCCCGCGGCGCACGGCGTCGGTCAACGCGGGCGGCACACCTGATGTCGCGACCGTCGTCACGACCGGTGTGGCGGTCCTCCTCATCGCGTCCGGCACCTTCCAGAATCTCATCGCGCTGGCGTCGGTCTTCCTGGCCGCGAACTACTGCGTCTGCTGTCTTGCGCTGGTCGTGTTGCGACGAAGGGAGCCCGGCGTCGCCCGGCCGTTCCGCGCATGGGGCTATCCCTGGTCGGCCGCCCTCGTCGTCGCGGGCGCGGTCGTGTTCCTTGCCGGTGTGCTCGTGAACGACACGGCGAGCGCGGTGAAGGCGGCTGGATTGCTGGCCGTGGGGCTGATCGGGCGGGCGCTGTTGGCAGGCAAATCGGCAGGCAAACTGGCCGGCAAATGGAAAAAGCCTGTGGGATGAAGCGGAATCGTCATCCCACCGCCGCCCGCACCTCCGCCCCCTCCTGATCCTTGTACTGAAGGAGGTAGAGCCGGTAGTAGATCCCCCGCAACGCCAGGAGCTCCTGGTGGGTGCCGTACTCGCGGACCTCCCCTTTGTGGAGGACGAGGATACGGTCCGCCTTCTGGATGGTGGACAGCCGGTGGGCGATGACCACGCTGGTGCGACCCACGAGGAGACGGTCGAGGGCGCGCTGGATGAGCTGCTCGGTCTCGGTGTCGATCGAGGAGGTGGCCTCGTCGAGGATCAGGATGCTGGGATCGAAGGCCAGGGCCCGTGCGAAGGCGATGAGCTGCTTCTGGCCCACCGACAGTCCGGCCCCCCGCTCCCGCACCGCGGTGTCGAAGCCGCCGGGGAGGCGCTCGATGAAGGGGAGGGCGTGCACCTCGCCGGCCGCCCAGCGCACCCGCTCGTCGTCGATGCTCTCCTCCCCCAGGCGAATGTTGGCGCCGACGCTGCCGGAGAAGAGGAAGACGTCCTGCAGCACCATGGCGACGGAACGCCGCAGCCGGGCGAGGTCCCACTCCCGCACGTCGACCCCATCCACCCGCACGGCGCCGCGGTCGACGTCGTAGAAGCGCAGCAGCAGGTTCGCCAGGGTGCTCTTGCCGGCGCCGGTGTGTCCCACGACCGCCAGGGTCTCGCCCGGGCGGACGCGGAAGGAGAGCCCCTTGAGCACCGGCTCGTCCTCTTTATAGGAGAACCAGACGTCGTCGAAGTCGATGTCCCCCCGCACTCGCTCCGGGCGGTAGGCCGCCGGGGGTGTCGCGATGGTCGCCTCCGTGTCGAGCAGGCGGAAGATCCGCTCGGAGCTGGCCATGGCCGACTGCAGGATGTTGTACTTCTCCGACAGGTCCGAGAGCGGCTGGTAGAACCGCTGAGCGTACTGAAGGAAAGCGATCAGGCCGCCGATCGACAGGGCGCTCACCAGCACCCGGCCGCCGCCCACCCAGATCAGCAGCCCGCCGCCCAGCGAGGTGATCAGCTCCACGCCGGGGAAGAAGACGGCGTAGTAGAAGATCGACCGCACGTTGGCATCGCGGTGGGCGGCGTTGATCTCCTCGAATTCGGCGTAGGCCCGCGCCTCGCGGTTGAAGAGCTGCACGACGGGCATGCCGGTGATGTGCTCCTGGAGGAAGGCGTTGATGCGGGCGATCTTCACCCGCACCTCACGGAAGCTCTCGCGCACCTTGGCCTTGAACCAGGAGGTCAGCAGCAGCAGCAGGGGGACGATGGAGAACGACACCAGGGCGAGCCGCCAGTCGAGCCAGAACAGGATGGCGGCGATGCCGGCGAGGACCATGACGTCGCCGAAGATGGTGACGATGCCCGCCGTGAACATCTCGTTCAGGGCGTCGACGTCGGTGGTCACCCGGGTCACCAGCCGGCCGATGGGGTTGCGGTCGTAGAAGGCCAGGGGCAGGCGCTGGAGATGGCCGAAGATCTGCCGGCGCAGATCGTTCATGATGTACTGCCCCATGAGCTGCAGCACGTAGCCCTGAGCGTAGAGAGCGACGAAGGTGAGGATCAGGGTCGCCAGGAAGATGAGGGACATGACGGTCAGCCCGGGCACGGCGATCTGCGCCGGATCGATCCCCCGCGCCAGGAGCTGGCTGCGGATGAAGACGCTGGGCGCCGAGATCTGCGACTCGCTCCCCTGCGGCCGGATGAAGAGGTCGAGGGTCACGGCCGTGATCAGCGGTCCCGCGAGTTGGAAGAGGGAAGAGGCCAGGATGAGGACCAGGGCGGTCGCCGTCATCCCCTTGTAGGGGCGAATGTAGCCCAGGAGCCGGCGCATGAGGCGGGCATCGTACGCCTTGCCCAGGACCTCTTCGTCGTGATGGCCGGCCGGCTCGCTCATGAGGGTACGATATCGTAGAAGGAGGGCTTCGGGGCGGGGGGTGCGCTGAGGCAAAGGCCGCGCCTCATGGGCTCCTAACCCAGTGTCTCGAAGAACACCTCTTCCATCTCTCGCGCCGCCCGGTCCCAGCGGAAGCGGGCGGCCTGCGCCGGCCCGCGGGCCCGCAGCTCGGCTTCGCGGCCGGGGTGGCCGAGGATGGCGGCGATCTTCGCCGCCAGGGCGCCGGCGTCCCCCGGCTCCACCAGCAGGCCGGCGTCGCCCACCACCTCGGGGAGGCTGGAGCTGCTGGAGGCCACCACCGGCACGCCGCAGGCCAGGGCCTCGGCGGCGGGGAAGCCGAAACCTTCGTAGAGCGACGGGTAGACGAAGACGCGGGCGGCCTGGAACAGCCGCACCAGTCGCGAGCGCTCCACCCGCCCCAGCGACTGGACCCCCAGGGGAGCCAGGGCCTGGATGCGCCGCGCCAGCCGCTCGCTCCCCCAACCGCCGGGGCCGGCGAGGACGAGGGGGAGCAGGCGCGGATTCTCCGCCCGCAGCATCTCCCAGGCGTCGATCAGGGCGCCCACGTTCTTGCGCGGCTCGAGGGTGCCCACGAAGAGGACGTACCCCTCCGGCGCTCCCAGCTCCGCCCGGGTGGCCGCGATCGCCGCCGGCTCGCCCGGCCGGAACTCGGGATCGATCCCGGGGTAGACGACGCGGATCTTCTCCCGGCACTGGGGAAAGTGGAAGGCGAGGTCGTCCGCCGTGGCCCTGGAGATGGTCACCAGCCGCCGGGCCTGCTCGAAGGAGGGGCGCAGGAAGGGGAGGAGGCTCCACCGCACTTTGAGCGTGTGCATCTCGGGCATGAGCAGGGCCGTCAGGTCGTGCACCGTGGCCACGGCCGGCACCGGGCAGCGCAGGGGCAGGGTGATGAGCGGCGACCAGAAGAGGTCGAAGTCGCCGCGGGCCAGCCGGCGCGGCAGCCGGAGCTGCTGCCAGATCACGCCCAGCGCCGCGTCCTGGTGCTCGACGCCGATCCCCGCCGCTGACAGCTCGCCGGCCTCACGCGGCGGGCGGTGGGCCATCCCCAGGTAGCGCAGGCCGCCGCGGGCCGCCAGCCCCAGGAGCAGCGAGCGGGTGTAGACGCCGATGCCGGTGGCGGTGGGCACCAGGGCCCGGAGGTCGACGGCGACGGTGGGTCGATCACGGGAGGCCGGCATGGCGCGGCATTGTAGAGTACCGCCGTGCTCTCCCGCGCCGGCTCCCTGTTCCGGGCCTCGGTCCTGGCCCTGTTCGCCGTGGCTCTGCTGGTGGCGATGCCCCAGGCGTGGAGGAACGCCCGCGGGCGGATCGTCCTGGCCGCGTCACACCTGGGGGAGGGCTCGCGACAGGCCCGCCGCCGGGTGCTCGGCGCCCGGTGGGTGGATGCCGAGGCGGAGATCCGCCGCGCCATTCCGCCGGACGGCGACTACCTGCTCGTCGACGGCGGCGAGGAGCGGCAGGGGGCCACGCTCTTCCTGCGCTATCAGCTCGCGCCCCGGCGGGCCCGCTTCGCGGGCCGGCTGAGCGAGATGGCGGATTTGCCGGGATGGGTGGCGAGCCTCCCCGCCGGACCGCGCTGGGTGGTGATCGCCTATCCTCGCCGGCCGCCCGTGCTCGTCGGCCGCGCTGAATTTCCGCGTTGGCTGAAGGAGAAGCTTGGTCGCCGCTGAGGCTCTCGCCGGCCTCGCGGGAGCGGCGCTCTTCGCCGCGCCGGGAGCGGGTCTCGCCGAGCTCCTCCCGGCGGTGCGCGCCCTGCGGCCGGGCCGCCGTCTCGCCTATGCCTGGCTGCTGGGCGTCGCCTGGACGGCGGGGATGCTCTACGCGCTCTCCCACTTCCTCGCCGTGCCCCTGCGCCCGCCCGCCATCCTGGCCGTGGCCGGCGTGCCGGTGGTGGTGGGAGCGGCGTCGTGGCTGCGCCGCCGGCAGGTCCCACCCTCCCGGGCTGCGGAGCGTCGGCGGCCCTGGGAGTGGGCGCTGGTGGCGGTCTGCGCCTTGATCTCCCTTGCCGTCCTCTGCGAGGCCCTCACCAACCCCGTGCTCGACTGGGACGGCTGGATGACCTGGGCCGCCCAGGCCCGCTACCTGCGCCACGAGGGGACGGTCGAGCCGAGGGTGCTGACGCAGAAGGGGTGGTACGTCAGTCATCCCTGGTACCCGCTGTTGCTGCCGGTGGCGCAGGTGGCGGTGCTGGAGACGGCGCGGGCGGACTGGGACGACCCCGCCTTCCGGCCGCTGTACGCGGCCTTCTTTCCCGTCTGGCTGCTGGTGGTCTATGGTGGCGCGCGCGAGCTGGCGGGGCGCGCCGCCGCCGTCTGGACGACGCTGGCCGCCGCCCTGCTCCCGTTCCCGGCCTTCGAGCTGGCGGGCGGCGCGGTCTCGGCCTACAGCGACCTGCCGCTGGCCTGCTTCTACGGTGGCGGTCTGGCGCTCCTCCTGGCGCCGCGCCTGCGCTCCTCGGCGGGGCTCGCGGCGGGCATCCTGCTGGCGGCTGCCGCCCTCGCCAAGGCCGAAGGCGCGGCGCTCGCTCCGGCCGCGCTCGTCTTCGCCGGGCTCTATTCCTTCTCTCGCTGGCGACGACGTCGGCGGCATTGGCGGCCGCTCGCCCTGGCGGCCGTGCCGCTCGTCCTCGCCCTGGTGCTGCTCTTCTCCTGGCGGGCCGGCATTCCCGAGCGCTTCGAGAGCTACGAGAAGATCGTCTCCTGGTCTCTGCTGTGGCCGGGGCTCCTCACCCGCGCGCCGCGGCTCGCGGCCAGGGCCGGTTTCGAGATGAAGAGCTTCGCGGAGTGGGGGATCTTCTGGTGGACGGCGCCCCTGGTGCTGGCCGCCGGCTGGCGGGGCCTGCGGCGGCGCGCCGCTCTCCCCCTGCTGCTCGCCGCCGCCGCTCCCCTGGGCATCGCCTGGATCTCCTACACCATCAGCCTGACCCCGGAGTTCATCCTCCGGACGAGTTGGAACCGCTTCCTCCTCCAGGCATCGGTGCCGCTCCTGCTCCTCCTGTCCCTGGCTCTGGCGCGCCTTCTCCGGAGCGCGACCGGGCTCTCTCCTCTGCGGGCACGACCCGCCAGATCTCGGTCGCAGGGTCGAAGTACTCCAGCCTGAACGCTCGCGGGCGTCCCGCCATCCAGGCCCGCTCCGGGTCCTCCCACGGCGAGCGGTGGACCACCACGAAGTCGATGCCCAGCCAATCCAGGCGCCGCCGCCAGCGGAGGTAGTCGTCCTCCTCGAACGCGTAGGGGAACTCCACCGTGCCGCCCCATCGATAGTACTGGGACTCCAGCTCGCCCTTCCTGGGGACGATGCGGACGTCGTTCTGCAGCCGGCTGCCGAAGAACAGGTAGGGCTTGTTGAGACCGGCGTACGCCACCCCCGCGCCGCCGGGTTCCGCCATCCGCTCCAGGGCGAAGGCCGGCGGCCGGGAGGTGAGCTTCACGGCCTGGTACTTCGTGACCGCGGCGCCGAGGGGGAGAGCCGCCACGGCGAGCGCGGCGACCGCTGCGGCGGCGCCCGCCGCCAGCCACCGTCTCGGGGCGGGCCGGGCCGCGGCAGCCGCCCATCGCGGACCGTACCGCACGGCCAGCCATCCCAGGCCGATGAGGGCGAGCGCCACCGCCGCCGCCACGGTGCCGCCGAGGTCGAGCTTGCGGGCGACGTGGAAGGTCAGCACCAGCAGCAGGAGGACCCGCAGGGGAGAGGCGCGCGGTCCGGCCTGTTCCAGCAGCCAGGCGAAGGCCACGGCGGCCAGGGCCACCCCGGGGAGGAAGTAGCGCATGTCCCGGTGGTCGTGCATCAGGTAGAGGAACTCAAGGAAGAAGACCAGCGTCAGCGTCAGCGCCACGGCCTCGCGCCAGCGCCGCTTCCACAGCGCCACCAGCGGCGCCGCGAACGCCGCGGGCAGCAGGGTGTAGGGGAAGAACGAGCCCAGCAGGTCCCGGCGGTCGAGCAGGAACTTCCAGACGTCGATCTGGAACTCGGGAGCGTGCCGTCGCGACGCCAGCGTCGCGCCCTCCCAGCCGGGGAAGATCGAGCGTCCGAAAAGGCTCACCGGCGCGGGGAAGATGGGGTTGCCCGCCGTCACCCAGTTGCGCAGGTAGGTGTAGCCGCCCGCCACGGCGGCCGCCACGCCCAGGAGGACCGCGAGCCCCGCCAGCCGGCGGAGACCGCGGACGGAGGCTCGCTCCGCCGGAGAGGAGCGCAGCCGGCGCCCGAGGCCGGCCAGGGCGAGCAGCCCGAGGATCGCCGGAGCGAAGAGGAGACCGGTGTACTTGGTGCCCAGGAGCAGTCCCAGGCCCACGCCGGCGTAGACCGCCAGGCCGGGCGCCGGCTGATCGGCGAGCGCCAGAGCGCCGTCGATCGCCGCCAGGGTGAAGAAGGAGGCGCCGTGATCGTTGCCGGCCGAGAAGGCGAGGACGGGGAACGCCCGGCGGATCGAGGCGAAGAGGAGCGCTGCCAGCACGGCCGGCCGCGGCGACAGCCCGAGCCGCCGGCCGATCGCCGCCGTGGCCACGAAGGAGAAGAGGGCGAACGGGAGCTGCGACCAGCGAGCCAGGGCGTCGCTGTCCCGCAGCGGCGCCAGCAGCACCCACGACCAGACCTCGCCCCCGACGGGATAGAAGGTCGTGCTCGTGTCCCCGACGGAGAACTTGATCATCCGCAGGTCCGCGAACCGGTGCCAGACGGCCATGGCCGCGAGGTGATAGGACTCGTCGTCCGGCCCCAGCCCCACCGGCGCCCAGCGGTAGTGGAAGGCGAACTTGAGGCCGACTAGGGCGATGGCTCCCGTGGCGGCGAGGAGCAGCGCCCACTCGGCGCGGCCCCAGCGGTCCGGGATGGCTGGGACCGGAGCGTCGCCCGGCTCTCCTCCTGCTTTCACCGGCAGCAGGCGGCTGAGCAGGAGCGCCGCGGCCGTCCAGAGCAGGAACGGCGCCGGCCGCATCACTGCGAAGTGACCCATCCAGGTGGCGGACACCACGGCCAGCGCGACGGCGAAAGTGAACGCCGCCACGGCCCGCGAGAGGAGGCCGAAGCTCGGGCAGAGCCAGCGGGCCAGCCGGTCGCCCGCGGCCCCCAGGGCGCCGAGCATCGCGAACGCCACCAGCACCTGGAAAGCGCGGGCCGGCTCCGGGATCAGCGCCCCGGCGGCGAGGACGGCGGCGGTCGCGAGGATGAGAGCGGTCCGCGTGACGCGGGCGTTGACCCCGATCATAGGCCGGCGAGTCTACTTCAGGAGCGAAGCCGGTCCGAGGGCGGGGGTGAGGGCCCGCCCCGAAGGGGCGTCCGGATGGCGTGGATGGCGCGGATGGCCCCGGATGAGGATAGACTCGCGGCGCCTTCTGGGAGCCATTGAGGAGCCAGCCGCCATGAGCACGGCATCGAGCCCGGGGTTCGCCCGGCGTCTGACGCTGTTCGACGCGACGATGATCGTCATCAGCGGCATCATCGGCTCGGGCATCTTCATCAATCCCTACGTCGTGGCCCAGAAGGTCCACACGCCGTTCCTCATCCTCTGCGTGTGGATCGCCGGCGGCGTCATCGCCCTGTTCGGCGCCTTCGTCTTCGCCGAGCTCTCCACGGTGATGCCCCGGGTGGGCGGGCAGTACGCCTTCTTCCGTGAGGCGTTCTCGCCGCTCGTCGCCTTCCTCTACGGCTGGGGTCTGCTGCTGATCGTCCAGTCCGGGGCCACGGCGGCGGTGGCGGTGGCCTTTGCCCAATACGTGGCACGGCTGGTGGCCCTGCCGGACGGCTCGACGCCCTGGCTCGCCGCGGCCATCCTGCTGACGCTGGCGGGGTTTCACGCTTTGGGCATCAAGCCGGGGGCGGTGGTCATCAACCTCCTCACCTTCAGCAAGACGCTGGCGATCGGGGCGCTGATCGTGGGGGCCTTCGTCCTCACCAAGGAGTCGGGGCTCATCTGGAAGCCCCTGGTGCCGCCGGAGTTGGGCGGCGTCTCCCTGCTCTCCGCCTTCTTCGCCGGGCTGGTGCCCGCCATGTTCGCCTACGGCGGCTGGCAGAACCTCAACTACGTCGCGGAGGAGGTGAAGGAGCCGCAGCGGAACCTGCCGCGGGCGATCCTGATCGGCGTCTTCTGCGTCATCGCGGTCTACGTGTCCGCCAACGTGGCCTACGTGCACGTGCTGGGCGCGCCGGACCTGGCCGCGACCAAGACGCCGGCCGCGGACATGGCGTCGCGCCTGGTCGGGGAGACGGGCGCCAGGGTCATCAGCCTGCTGATCGTGATCTCCACCTTCGGCTTCATGAACCTGGCCCTCCTCTCGGCGCCCCGCGTCTACTACGCCATGGCCGCGGACGGCCTCTTCTTCCGTTCGCTGGCGCGGCTGTCGCCCCGGTTCCGGGCGCCCACGGCGTCGATCCTGCTCCAGGGGGGCATCGCCGCGGTCTATGCGCTGGCCAACACCTACGACCGTCTGTTGAGCTACGCCGTGTTCGCGGACTGGATCTTCTTCGCCCTTGCCGGCGCCTCGCTGATCGTCTTCCGGCGGACCCTGGCGGCGGCGCCGCGGCCGTTCCCCGTGCCGGCCTACCCCTGGGTGCCGCTCCTCTTCATCCTCGCCGGCGCCGGGATCGTGCTCAACATCTTCTTCACGGATACGCGCAACGCGCTGATCGGCACGGCGATCTTTGCCCTGGGAGTGGCGGTCTACTATTACTGGCGGCGAGGGGGACAAAGGAGGACCAGGGGATGAAGGGCAGCGTCTACATGCGCTGGGCCAAGGAGCACGCGGCGGCGCGGTACAACCTGGCCAACAGCGGCCTGCTGGGTTGCAGCCCGGAGGACCTCGTCCTGGAGCCGGGGGACGTCCAGGTCAACGGCGAGAATCGGGACGGCTATCCGCCGCTCCTGGAAGCCATCGCTTCCCTGTACGGGGTCGTTCCCGAGAGGGTGGTGACGGCGGGGGGGACGTCGGGGGCCAACTTCCTCGCCCTCGCCACTCTCGTCGAGGCGGGGGACCTGGTGCTGGTGGAGCAGCCGACGTACGAGCCGATCCTGGCGATCCTGCAGCTCCTGGGTGCCCGCGTGCGCCGCTTCTCCCGGCGCTTCGAGAACGGCTACCACCTGGACCTGGACGAGGTCCGCGCGCTCTTCTCGGAGCGGGTCCGCGTGGTGGTGATCACCAATCCGCACAACCCCAGCGGCGTGATGCTGCCGCCCGAGGAGGTCGGCGAGCTGGGTCGGATCGCCGAACGCAGGGGCTCCTGGCTGCTGGTCGACGAGGTCTATCGCGACATCTGGTTCGAGGCGGCGCCGCCGAGCCACGTCCATCTCGGCCCCAACCTCGTGGTCACCAGCAGCCTGACCAAGAGCTACGGCCTCTCCGGGCTGCGCTGCGGCTGGGTCCTCGCCGGCGAACCTCACCTCGCGGGCCGGCTGCGGCGGACGTTCGACGTCCTGGACGCGGCGGGCTCGATGCCGAGCGCCACCCTCGCCGTGGCGGCATTGCGACAGCTTCCGCGGCTGATCGCCCGCAGCCGCGCCATCCTCGATCCCAACATCGCCCAGGTCCACGCCTTCCTGAAGGACCACACCGAGTGGCTCGACTGCGCGGTGCCAGAGCGCTCCATGTGCGTCTTCCCCCGCTTGAAGAAGGAAGAGGACAGCCAGCCTCTCCACGATTGGCTGCGCACCCGCGACACCTCCATTGTGCCGGGAAAATACTTCGAGTCTCCGCGGCATTTCCGCCTCGGCTTCGCCGTGCAGCCGGAGGACGTGGCGGTGGGGCTGCGGTACCTCTCCGAAGGGTTGCGGCGAGCGGGGTGATGTCGGCGCATTCCTCCCCGGCCCCTGCGACCACAGTTGAAGTCATTGCCGCCGCGGCGCGAGTCACCGCCGCCGTGGCGTGAGTCACTGCCGCCGTGGCGCGAGTCACCGCCGCCGCGGCGTGAGTCACCGCCGCCGCGGCGTGAGTCGCTGCCGCCGTGGCGTGAGTCACCGCCGCCGTGGCGTGAGTCGCCGCTGCCGTGGCGTGAGTCGCCGCTGCCGCGGTAGGAGTCACTGCTGCGGCTTTGACGACGGGTCGGGTCGGACAGGGCTAGCCGGTCCCTGCCTCTGCGGACCTTGACTCCAGGAGCGATGCGATTTACCCTCACCCCGTAACTTTGATGGGGATTGACGGGCTGCCTGGGAGGCGCTAACCTCGATTTCGGCATCGAGGAGGGTATCAATGGGCGAACCTGCAAGACCTCTAACGCTTCCGTGGCACGACGACCAGGCCTGGCCTGCTCAGGGACAGTGGACCTATGCGGATTATCTGCGCCTCCCGGACGACGGCTGCCGGTATGAGGTCATCCGGGGGCATCTCTACGTGACGCCCGCACCCACGGCAGGCCATCAGTTCGTGCTCTGGCGCTTGGGCCAGACGTTTGGCAGGTACGTGGATGAGAACCAGCTTGGCGTCGTGTATTCGGCTCCTTTCGACGTCCTGTTGCCTGACAGCATCGCCTCGCCGGTCGAGCCCGACCTCGTGTTCATTCGCACGGAGAACCTGCCCAGCTTCGAGGACCCGAATTTCCAGGGCGTGCCGGACCTCGTCATCGAGGTCGAGTCTCCGAAGACCCGCAAGCGTGATCGCACCGTCAAGCAGGACGCCTACCGCGAGGCGGGAGTCCCGGAGTACTGGCGGGCGAGCCCCCGCCTGCGCACGGTGACGGTCTTGGCCTTGAGCGAGGATCGCAGCCGCTACGTCGAGCTGGGCTGCTTCGGCCGCGGCGGGACGATCCGCTCGGCCCTCCTGCCAGGCTTGGCGATCGCGGTGGATTCCCTCTTCCCTCTGGCCTCTGGAAAGCGCTAACCTCGATTTCGGTATCGGGGAGGTATCCATGGGCGAACCTGCAAGACCTCTGACGTTTCCGTGGCATGACGACGACCAGGCCTGGCCTGCCCAGGGACAGTGGACCTATGCGGACTATCTGCGCCTCCCCGACGACGGTTGCCGGTATGAGGTCATTCGGGGACATCTCTACGTGACGCCCGCGCCGGCCTACGACCACCAGCGTGTCGTCACCCGGTTCGCTTGGGTCCTGACGCAATTCGAAATCGAGACGGGGCTCGGCGAGGTTCTCGTCGCCCCGTTTGACATCCTTCTTCCCGACGGCATCTCCAGCCCGGTGGAGCCGGACCTCATCTTCTTCCGGTCGGGGAATCAGCCGCGCGCAGGGGATCCCAACTTCCAGGGCGTGCCGGACCTCGTCATCGAGGTCGAGTCTCCGAAAACCCGCAAGCGCGACCGCACCGTCAAGCAGAGCGCCTACCGCGAGGCTGGAGTCCCGGAGTACTGGCGGGCGAGCCCCCGCCTGCGCACGGTGACGGTCCTGGCCTTGAGCGAGGATCGCAGCCGCTACGTCGAGCTGGGCTGCTTCGGCCGCGGCGAGACGGTCCGCTCGGCCCTCCTGCCCGGGCTTGCCATCCTGGTCGACTCCCTCTTTCCTCTCGGCTGAGCGCCAGGGATTCCTCCCTGGCCCCTGGCACGCCGGCCCGGTTCCTGCCATATAGTTCCGGGCATGGACATCGAACAGACCTGCCTCGACCTCGCCGAGCTTGCCCGGGACGTGGGGCTCGACCCCGATCGCCGGGTCTCCACCATGGCCGCCGGCCTCATCGGCTCGGAGATCCTGCGCATCGCCGGGGAGATCCGCGCCGTGGTGGCTGCGGGCCGGCCCGTCTGCAACCTCACGGTGGGGGACTTCGATCCGCGCTACTTCCCCATCCCGGAGGTCCTGCTGGAGGGGGTCCGCACGGCCCTGGAGCAGGGCGAGACCAACTACCCGCCGTCGAATGGCATGCCGGACCTGCGGCAGGCCGTGGCGCGGTTCTATGAGCGCGACCTGGGGCTGCGCTATCCGGTGGACTCGGTGCTCATCGTCGCCGGCGCCCGGCCGGTCATCTACTGCATCTTCCTCACCCTTTGCGATCCGGGCGACCGGGTGATCTACACCATTCCGAGCTGGAACAGCAACCATTACGTGCATCTCGCGGGAGCGACGGGCGTGCCGCTGGTGTGTGGGCCGGAGAGCCGCTTCCTGCCCACCCGCGAGGAGCTGTTGCCGCTGCTGCCCGGCGCCCGCCTGCTCTGCCTCAACTCGCCCCTCAATCCCACCGGCACGGCCTTTGAACGCGGCACCCTGCTGGGCATCTGCGAGGCGGTGCTGGAGGAGAACGAGACCCGCGCCCGCCGCGGCGAACGGCCCCTCTACGTCCTGTACGACCAGATCTACTGGATGCTCTGCTTCGGCGACACGGCCCACGTGACACCGCCCGAGCTGCTGCCCGAGATGGCGCGCTATACCCTGTTCGTGGACGGCATCAGCAAGGCCTTCGCCGCCACCGGGCTGCGGGTGGGGTGGGGCGTGGGACCGGTGGACGTCATCTCCCGCATGTCGGCCGTGCTGGGCCACGTCGGCGCCTGGGCGCCGCGGGCCGAGCAGGTCGCGACCGCCGCCCTGCTCGACGACGCGGCGGGGATCCGGCGCTACCAGGCCAACTTCAAGCGCCAGCTCGAGGTGCGCCTCGACCTCCTTCACCAAGGCTTCCAGGCCATGAAGGCCCGCGGCTTGCCGGTGGAGAGCATCCCCCCCATGGGCGCCATCTATCTCACCGCGCGCATCCACCCCTTCGGCCGGCGGACGCCCGACGGCACGCCACTGCGCACCAACCGCGACGTGCGCCGCTACGTGCTGGAGACCGCCGGCATCGGCATCGTCCCCTTCGGGGCCTTCGGCTCCACCGTGGACGAGGGGTGGTTCCGCCTGAGCGTGGGTGCCGTCTCTGAGGCCGACGTCGAAGCCGCGCTGCCGCGGCTGGAAGAGGCGCTGCGGCGGCTGACCTGACGAGGTCCCCCGAAGGCCCCTCTCCCTGAAGGAGAGGGGCCGGGTCGTGAAGGTCAGGCCTCGATCGAGTGGTCCTTCGTCTCGCGGAGGAAGATCGTGCCGACGACGACGGTCAGCAGCGCCACGACGATCGGGTACCAGAGCCCGTAGTAGATGTTGCCCGACTTCGCCACCATGGCGGTGGCGAGCAGCGGCAGCATGCCGCCGAACCAGCCGTTGCCGATGTGATACGGCAACGACATCGAGGTATAACGGATCTGGGTCGGGAAGAGCTCCACCAGGAAAGCGGCGATCGGGCCGTAGACCATGGTCACGTAGAGGACCATGATGAACAGGATCAGGATGGTCATGCCATAGTTGATCCGGCTTTTGTCGACGGCCGCAGGGTAGCCGGTCTCCTTCAGCGCGGCCTTGTACTTGACGTCGTCCCAACCGTTGAGCTCGACCGAGCCGATGTGGGTGACCACCGTCTGGCCGGGGACCTCCGGCAGCGACTGGAAGGACAATCCGGACTTGGTGAGGAAGTCCTTGGCCTTGTCACAGTCCGAGTTGTGGGTTTTCGGTCCAATGAAAACGTGGAAGTTGCAGTCGGTCGCGGCGACCGTGATCGGAGTCTTGGCGTTGTACTCCTCCAGCGCCGGATTGATGGCGTGGGCCAGGCCGTGGAACAGCGGGAAGTAGGTGAGAGCCGCGAGCAGGCAGCCGCCGAGGATGATCTTGAGCCTTCCGATGCGGTCCGAGAGCCAACCGAAGACGACGAAGAACGGCGTACCTAGGAGCAGTGAGATGCCAATCAGGGTGTAGGCCGTGAGCCAGTCGAGCTTAAGGGTGATGGTGAGGAAGAACAGGGCGTAGAACTGGCCCGTGTACCAGACGACGCCCTGGCCGGCGGTCGCTCCGAGCAACGCCAGCAGCACGAATTTGTTGTTCGGATAGCGCATGAAGCTGTCGCGAAGCGGCGACTTCGAGCCCTTGCCCTGCGACTTCATGCGGAGGAAGACCGGCGACTCCTCGAGCTTGAGGCGGATATAGATGGAGAAGATCAGCAGCACGATCGAGACGAGGAACGGCACGCGCCAGCCCCACGCCTTGAACGTCTCCTCCGTCTGCTGGGAACGGCAAATGCCGATCACCAACAGCGACAGGAAGAAGCCGATGGTGGCCGTCGTCTGGATCCAACTCGTCGCGGTCCCGCGCTTGTCGTTTGGGGAGTGCTCGGCGACATAGGTCGCGGCGCCGCCGTACTCGCCGCCGAGCGCCAGGCCTTGCAGCAGGCGCAGGCTGACCAGGATGATCGGGGCGAGGATGCCGATCGATTCGTAGGTGGGCATCAGCCCGACGGCAAAGGTCGAGGCGCCCATCACCGCGATGGTGATCATGAACGTATACTTGCGGCCCACGAGGTCGCCCAGCCGGCCGAAGACGATGGCGCCGAACGGCCGCACCAGGAAGCCGGCGGCATAGGTGGCGAAGGCCGCGAGCAGCGCCGCCGTGTCGTTCCCCTTGGGGAAGAACAGGGCGGCGAAAAACGGCGCCAGCGTGGCGTAGAGATAGAAGTCGTACCATTCGAAAACGGTGCCGAGCGAGGAGGCGAAGATGACCTTGCGCTCTTCGGACGGTGAAACCAGGCGTCCGTCAGCGGTGACAGCAGGCGAGGCAGTCGTCATGGTGGCGTACCCTCCTGATTAGAATTGGAAAACCTGCCACTGAAGGTTGACCTGTTTGCGCGAATCTCCGTGCTTGGGCTCGATCCTGGTGTAGGACAGCTTGAGGTTGTTGTTGTGCCCGGAGGCGAAGTAGGCGAGGCCGGCGGTGGTGCGGGTCTCGTCGATGCGCAGCGGGTCCTTGAAGTTCTCGGAGGCGTACTGGATGAACGGCTGCAGCTTGGCGGCGGCGATGTAGAAGCCGGCCTCGATCAGCAGGTCGTCCTGCTTGGGCAGGGTGGTGAGGAACTTGCCGCCGTCGATCTGGTTGTAGTCGCCCTGCAGGACGATGGAGTTGCCGCCGCCCAGGGGCTGGTCGAGATAAACGTCGCCGCCGTAGTTGGTGTAGTCCATCTGCTTGTCGAAGCTTCCCCCGAACGCCAGGGTGTGCACCTTGCCCAGCGACGTGCCGCGGTAGAACAAGCCGGTCTGGGGGGTGAAGAAGGAGTACATCAGGCGCCCGGCGTAGCGGAATTCATTGCTGTTGTTGGTTCCCCTCACGCCCTGGTAGACGCCCAACCGGTATTCGAGATGGTCGTCGCCGAGGTAGCCGCGGGCGCGCAGGCCGTAGTCGCGGCCCGTCCGCGACGTGGTGGGGGCCGACTCGTTGAAGGTGTAGGCGCCGTAGTCGAGGGCCATCAGGCTCGCCGCGGACTGGTTGTGGTTGTAGTCCTGCTCCATCAGCATCAGGCCGCCGTCGAGTTGGAACTCCTTGGCGAACTTGTAGGTGGCGACGAAGTCCTGGACGAAGATGTTGCCCGCGTCCTTGACCCCGTTCGTCGCCTTGCCCAGGTTCGGGCTGTCGGTGTCGAAGAAAATCGACAGGTCGTTGCTGAGGTTGAAGCCCATGATCAGGCGCAGGCGCCGGAAGGAGAGGTTCTTCGACGTGTCGTTCGAGCCGGCGACGTCCGCCTGCTCCGCCTGCAACTGGCCCAGAATACCGACCTTGAACGACTGGCTCCCGTCCTTCGAGCTCCACTGCAACTGCGCGGCGGCGGGCGCCGCCGCGGCCAACAGGGTAAACGTCAAGAGGACTACGAACGCTCCTGCTCTTCTTCTGGTGCTCACCAGCGTGTCCTTTCTGGCCGCGTCCGGCCGGCAACGAACGTCGTTCCTGGGGGAGGGTGAACCAAACGGGGTCCTTGGGACCGAAGCTGTGCGATCTGGAGGAGGGCGGGACAGAAGGCGGGACACAGGGATGACCTCTCCCTGTCGAGAGCCTCCCGAGGCGCATACTCCAATGGCGAAAATGAGACCTCCTTCGGATCGCGTCGTCGGGGGGCGAGTATACGCCCTTTAGCTTCCCCAGGAAAAGCGGGTTTAGGATAGGTGTGTCGACAGAGGAGCCTACGATGAGCGAAGAGCAGAAACCTTCAGGACCCGATCTGGCGCAGGGGATCCCTCTCGCGGACTTGGCCGACGGCGGCCAGCTTCTGGGGCATATCGGCGGACATACTGGCGGCGAGGCGGTGCTGGTGGTGCGGCGGGGCGAGGAGGTCTTCGCCATCGGCGCCACCTGCACCCACTACGGCGGTCCCCTGGCCGAGGGGCTCGTGGTGGGCGATACGGTGCGCTGCCCGTGGCACCACGCCTGCTTCAGCCTGCGCACCGGCGAGGCCGTGAAGGCGCCGGCCTTGAACCCCGTGGCCTGCTACAAGGTCGAGCACCAGGGAGACCGGATCACAGTGAGAGAGAAGGTTGAAGTGCCACCGCGTCAGGCCACGGGGGCGGACCCGGTGATCATCGTGGGCGCCGGCGCGGCGGGCAACGCCGCCGCCGAGGAGCTGCGACGCCAAGGCTATGGCGGGCGCATCCTCCTCATCGGTCCCGAGGGCGAATTGCCTTACGACCGGCCCAACCTCTCCAAGGACTATCTCGCCGGCAGCGCTCCGGAGGAGTGGATCCCCCTCCATCCGCCGGACTTCTATGCCGAGCGGCACGTCGAGCTGGTGAAGGCCGCGGCGACGGCGATCGATCCCAAGGCGAAGGCGGTGACCCTGGACGACGGCCGCACGCTCGGCTACGGCGCCCTGATCCTGGCCACCGGCGCCGAGCCGATCCGCCTGCCCATTCCCGGAGCGGACCGGCCGCACGTCCACGTCCTGCGGTCGCTCGCGGACAGCCGGGCCCTCGTCGAGAAGGCCAGGACGTCAAAGCGCGCTGTGATCGTGGGGGCGAGCTTCATCGGCTTGGAAGTGGCCGCTTCGCTGCGGACCCGGAACCTGGAGGTGACGGTCGTGGCCCCGGACGCACGCCCCCTGGAGAAGATTCTGGGGCCGGAGATCGGCGACTTCATCCGCTCTCTCCACGAGGAGCACGGAGTGACTTTCAAGCTGGGCACGAAACCGAAGGCCATCTCGGAGACCGAAGTGGAGCTGGAGAGCGGCGAGCGCGTCCCCGCCGACTTCGTGGTCCTCGGCGTGGGCGTGAAGCCCCGTGTCTCGCTGGCCGAGAAGGCCGGGCTCGCTCTGGACAACGGCGTGCTGGTGAACGAATTCCTCGAGACCAGCGCTCCGGGCGTCTACGCCGTGGGCGACATCGCCCGCTGGCCCGATCCCTGGTCGGGCGAGCGCATCCGCGTCGAGCACTGGGTGGTGGCCGAGCGCCAGGGGCAGACGGCGGCCCGCAACGTCCTCGATCCTGGCGGCCATGGCGAGCGCTTCGCCGACGCCCCCTTCTTCTGGAGTCAGCACTATGACGTGGGGATCAACTACGTGGGCCACGCCACGAAGTGGGACGCCGTCGAGGTCCACGGCTCCCTCCAGGACCGTAGCGCCGTCGTCGCTTTCCGCTCCGGCGGCCGCATCGCCGCCTTGGCCACGGTCTGGCGCGACAAGGAGAGCCTGGAGGCCGAGTTGGCCATGGAGCGGGGCGATGCGGCGGCGCTGGAGAGGGCGGTGGCGGGGTAGGGGGATCCCGCAGACGGGGTTGACCTGAGCTGGTTCAGTGCGTATACTTAGAAAAGGCATCAGACACGAGAGCGAGCGATAAAGAATTAGGGTGCAGGTCTCCCACGCCCCTAGGGCGAAGGCTGATACACGGCCTGCTCCAATCCGTTGTGCTCTGTGGATCGCGTCGAGAAATCGGACCGCCTCAAAAGACCTACAGAGGCTAAGGACAACTGTCGCCTGACCAGGAAAGCAATGGAACCGGATATCCTTGGGAAGGCGCTTGAGACGAACACGATTGCCAAGCAGAGCGCGCTGGGCAGAAGGGGATTTGCGCACCCGAGGCGGATCGCGCTGGGGGGACTCCTCTTAGCACTGGCTACCTCAACCATCCCATTCGTCAAGGATCTACCATGGAAATGGGCCGCCGTAATCCCAGGTCTGCTGTACTTGGGCGGTCTCTTCTGTCTAGTCCCCGAATTCCTGAGGCGGCCCCAGCAACTCGAACCTTCCGTCAGGGCACCCTTTGGTATTAAGGGCTCGGATGCGTTCAGCGAGTACGAGGGTGAGTTGTTTCAACTCTTGCAGCGGTCGGACGAGCGTGACATATTACTAGGCTGGGTCGAAGATACCCAAGTTCCTTTGATTGTCCTGACCGGGGATGCAGGAGTGGGGAAGACTTCTCTCGTCCGTGCCGGCCTCCTGTACACCCTCAATGGGATGAAATACGATCCCCCAATCTACTGGGATGCGCGACCAAAGGAACGGGATGCTCCGATTCTACAGGCTCTATCCGGAGGCATCCTTTCGGAAGTATACGACGACATCTTGGTCCCGAATCGCACGAAGCCGCGCGTTATAGTGGTTGATCACTTGGAGTGCTTGCCTGAGGAACAGCTCCGGAGTATCTTCAACTCTCTGGAGAGCTTTGTCTCCGCCTCCGCTCCTTTCCGCCAGACCTGGATGATCATCATTCGCCAAGAAGCCTTGGATAGATGGCAACATCAGTTCGAACTGAAGTTGGAATCTTCCCTGCGGAACCGCATACAACGGCGTACTCTAGAACCTTTTTCAGAAATTCAGGCCAAACAGATTATTTCAGAACTGCTCCGAGACTTCGAGATCGATCGTAAAGTTGTCGACGACGTACTTCGAGAGATCAGCCCCAGAGGGGAGGTTTCGCCTGTATCTCTCGCCATTAGTATATGGTCTCTTTGGAGTTTGGCGAGGGCGCACGGCTCAGACGTCAACGAGCAGGGCTACATCGATGGCGGTCGCTTCGTTGGTCTGATCGAGAATTATCTTGCAGACATGGTGACCAACCGTGTCCCACCCTCTGACCAAAGATCTATACAAACGGCGTTGGCGCAACTCGGCACCGGAAATGCCTCGGTAGCTGAGCTTTTGGCAAGTGTGCAGCCTGCGGATCGCGAGAGCTTTGAGGCGTCGCTCGATACTTTGGCTTCGGCTTCCGTGCGTGTTCTTAACAAGATCTCGTTGGATCCAATACAGTACCAACTGGCGGAGCCACTCTCCCGGATCCGACAAGCTCTCACCCCAGTTGGACAACTAATAAGCTCACGCTGCAAGGTTTGGTTGGACAATGGACGGAAATCGGAGCTACTGCTCTCGAACCACGACCTGTTGATGATTCTCCCGCTCCTCAATGAAGAAGCTCGAAGCCGTCTCACTGAGATGGAGCGGCGTTTCATCGGAGAATCTAGAGAGGCGGTGACGCGTCGTAAAATGCTTTGGGGCACGGCTTCCGTGGTCGCGTTAGCACTGTTTGCGACATCTGCCATAGAGTTCAAACATTCCCGAGACGTTCGGGAAATCCGCCTCCTCTTGGAGAGTTGGGATCTCCCCATCGATCTCTATGAAGTTCAGGGGCAACTCGAAGAGCTTTCTGTCGGGCATTACGTGACGCGACTCGGCTGGCTGAGGGAGGGACTGAGAAAGCTGGGTGCGAGCGGAACTAGAATCGAAAACGTTGAAGGACTGCCGAACTCTTTGGAGTGCTTGGACATCAGCTCGTCTCGGGTGAAGACTCTCTCGGGCCTCCCTCGCGGCCTGAAACGCCTCGACATCCGTTGGAGCGATAGTCTGGAGAGCCTTGCCGGGGTGCCTAAGTCGCTGGAGTCACTCGCCATGGCTGGCGGCTCGCTCGGAAGCTTAAGGGAAATTCCTAGCTCGGTCTCCACGCTGACTGTCGGCGGGCCGCGTATCCGCGATCTTGCGGGTCTGCCGGAGGGCTTGACCTCTCTCACTCTGGTTGGGACGCAGGTCAAGACGTTAGCGGGCATTCCCACCTCTGTACGGAGTCTTTCCCTACAGGGTAACAAGGAGCTTGTCCTCGATCGGCTCCCTCCGTTCCTGACTTCCTTTGAGGTGGACGAAACCGACCTGCCAGGAGGCCTCGTTCTCCCTAAGTCCTTGCGGGATTTACGCATCAGTCGTGCGTCGGTTGGCCTTCAGGTGCTGCCCCAAGAGCTCGACATCCTTCATCTCAGGAACATCCATAACAGGGATCTTGCTTGGCTCTCACCATTGCCGGGCCAGCTCAAAGAGTTACTCCTCTTCGACCAGAGGAGCCTCGATCCTGCGATCTTGCCGGAGTCGATTCGCTCACTGCGGATACCTTGGGGTGTGGGACTCGAGTTTTCAGCTCTGCCGAAAGGACTAGACACCCTGGACCTCAGTTTCTGGGAGGTGGACAGTCTGGGCGGACTGCCTGGATCGTTACGGGTTCTCGACATCAGCAATACTCCCTTGACGAGTCTACGGGGAGCCCCTCTCTCGCTACGGAGAGTTACCCTCAAGAATGCGGAAAAGATAACAAGCTTGTCGGAATTCCCTCCCAATCTTGACTTTATCGACCTGTCCGGATCAAGAAATCTACAGCTTATCGAGAAGCTTCCACCTCTCCGGGAATTGAACCTCTCCAACACCAAGGTCACAGACCTGCAGCATTTTCCGGCTTCTCTGAAAATACTCGATATAAGTGGTACGCCATGCAAATCTTTGAAGGGCTTACGCAAAGGACTTGAGGAACTGACCCTCTCAGAGGGGCAGATCAAGACCCTCGCAGGGCTGCCCACCTCAGTGCACAGGCTTCACTTCATGGATCGGCTGCCATGAGGGGGTCTGGAGGACAGACAGGAGGGAGACAGTGGCTCGGGAGCCGAGACCTGGTGTCAGGGGGGCGCAAGAAGGTCCGAGAACGGCCATTACAGGGTGTGTGGAAAGGTCGTGGCCTCAGCCTGTCCGTCACCGGGAACACACCCCAAGAGGCCCCGCCGGTGCAAGCGGCCCTCTCGCCCCTGTCGGCGAAGGCTTGCCAGTGCCGGTGGGAGCCTCGGCGCTGCCGGCGGGAGCCTCAAGACGGTCAGCAGAGGGATTGCCGGCCGAGGCCGAGGTCTCCTCCCGAGGGAGGAAACGTCGTGGCTGCCGGTGGGAGACCAGGAAAGATTCCGGGCGCCGAGAATCGCCGGGGCATTCCGGGGGGCGGACAGGCTGAGGCCGCGATCTTTCCAGACACCCTCTTAGGGATTGACTTCCCTCGGAAGTTCTCTTCATGTACAATTTAGGCGAGGGTGGAGTTCTGGGCCGGAGTAGACAAGGAGGGGGGGATCGGACTACTGGGAGATCCCGTTGGCTCGCTTTTGCCCTGCTGCTGCACTCAACAAAAGTAGGGAGAAGGTGTCTTGGGGCTAGGTCCAAGTAATTGCCATCCTACTCCTCCGCCTTGGACGGCGCACTGGCTCTACGAGGTTGAGAGGGTGGGACATTACCCAGGGAGGGATTGCATGAAGAAGTATAAATGGAGACGTATGTCGATTACTCTAGCGGTGATCCTCCTATTCGCGTGTAGCCTGCTGGAGGCCTTACCGCTGGAGTCGCTGCGGAGTCGTTTTGATCAGGGCGGCAGCCAAGCCGGAGCCATTGAGAGCGGAAGGGAAGTTCCCCGCCCCGGGAGGACGCGGTGTAGCGGCATGCAGGTGAAGTACGGCAAGGTAGCCACGTACGGCACCTGGAACGCCGACGGCTCATGCTCAGGTAATGAGGAGACCCTATGCAAGTCCTCTGGTGGTGGCGGCAGTCGCCTTCCCGTCTAGGCTACACGGTTTTGGCGGTCGCTCTGCTGGCCTTAGGCGCGGCAGGTGGGCTATTACCATCTGCCCATGCCCAGGCTTCGCAAGTTCCCCGAATCCACAAGGTTCTGGATGAGAACTGTCGGCACGTTCCACTCTCTCGACGTCCAGGCTGGACCATCTCTGGGGCGTGGACGGGCGATGGAGGGGATCTCCTTCTTGTCGATACCCTGTATAACAAGGTGCTTCGCTATTCCGAAGGCGGAGCGACACAGAGTTCAATTCCCGATGGGGTGGCGGCCAGTTTGGCGAATTTCTTCCCGTCACGGATTGCAACGCGACAAGACGGCAATCTACTACTTGAACTGGCCAGCGGTCGTCTTGTAACCCTCGACCGCCGATATATCCCCTCTCGGAAGAAGAACATCCTAGCTGAAGGTGCCCGGGGCGGGGTGCAGATCACGTCTATGTTCCTCTGGGATGTCGCGGGCGACGACGTGGTGAGTCTCAGTGACCTTAAGGGACCGGGGCCTACTGAGAGGAGTTCCGCGTTTCTGAGGATACCTCTTAGTGATCCCGCTAACTTCACGGTTCTAAAGCCATTACCAGGAGATGCATCCAGGAGCATTTTCAGGCTTGGCTATAGTTACATCGCCTCTTTGGATACGACTGCCTACGTGCTGCTCTTCGACGATCATGTGCGCATCTATCGGAACGTGAAGGGGACGACAGATCTTCTGCCACTTAAAGCCTTTCCGGAGAGCTTCGATCTCGCACCGCTACTTCCCAGGTTTACTGAACGCGAGGACTATCCGATCGTTATGGCGGCCGTAGAGAAGGCGACCATGGCCGTGGGGCTTTACGGCTGGAAGAACGACCTTTACGTGCTGACGCGAACCCCATCCGGTGGCGGAACACGCTGGGGATTGGTCCAGATCGATCCTGCTACAGACGAAGTGACAGGTACAGCGGTGATTCCCACCCGGGCAAATCATTTGACCGTCGTGCCTGGGTCCCAAGCATGGGCCTTTGTAGAAAAAGGTCCGGTTCGGGCGCTGGGGGGGGATCAGGAGACAGACACCATCCTCTATGTGCCCGCCAGTCGTATCAGCAGGATTCACGGAACAGTTTCTGGAGATATCTGCCAGTAGAAAATACGATAGACGCTTTTCTCTAGTGCAGCCTGCAGAGACAGGGGAGACCTTGAAGAGTCAAGTTGGCCACGTCGCGGTGGCTCTGGAAGCAGGCTAGACAAGGAGGGGCGGTCCGCTGAGGCTGCCCGCTCCGAACAGTGGAATTCTGGCCTGGCCTTGCCGCACCGCGTTAATTGCTTGCCGCGCGTTGACGTAAGGCTCTCCCCTGTGGCACGCTACTACTGAAGCCGTCCGGTACCGGGCAGCTTCGGAAGGAGCCTGCCGTCATGATCGACACCCTGGAAATTCGATCCGGCGCGCCTGTCGCCGGCGATCTGAGCCCCCGCATCGGCCGCGAGCGGATCGCCCATCTGGCGTCGCGCCTCTATCATCTGGATCCCTCCCTGCCGCCTCTCGCCGTGCGGTCGCCGGCCACCAGGCAGCTCGTGGGGCAGGTTTCCCGCGGCTCGGCGGCGGACGTCCGCGAAGCCGTGGGCCGCGGTCGCAAGGCCCAGGAGGCGTGGGCGCACCGCACTCTGCCTGAGCGCGCCGAGATCTTCATCCGCTTCCACGACCTGCTGCTCGACCGCCAGGACGAGGTCCTCGACCTGATCCAGCTCGAGAGCGGCAAGGCCCGCAAGCACGCCTTCGAGGAGGTGGCCGACACGGCCATCGTCGCGGTTTACTACGCCGAGAACGCCGCTCGCCACCTGGAACCGAAGCGGCGCAAGGGGGCCCTGCCCGGGCTGACCGTGGCCTGGGAGCACCACCACCCGCGGGGGGTCGTGGCGATCATCTCGCCCTGGAACTACCCGCTGTCGCTGGCCGCCACGGACGCCATCCCGGCCCTGATCGCCGGCAACGCCGTGGTGCTGAAGCCGGACCGGCAGACGCCGTTCACGGCCCTCTGGGTGGCCGAGCTGCTGGCGGAGGCCGGCCTGCCGCCGGGACTGTTCAACGTGATCCCCGGCGAGGGCTCGGAGCTGGGCACGCCGCTGATCGAGAGCTGCGACTTCCTGACCTTCACCGGCAGCACCGAGACCGGGCGGATCGTGGGCCGGCAGGCGGGAGAGCGGCTGATCGGCCACACCCTGGAGCTGGGGGGGAAGAACCCCATGCTCGTCCTCGCCGATGCCGACGCCGGGGCGGCGATCGAGGGGGCGGTGCGCGGCTGCTTCTCCAGCGCCGGCCAGCTCTGTATCTCGATCGAGCGCCTCTTCCTTCACGAGTCGCTCTACCACGCCTTCCTCGACCGCTTCGTGCGCGAGACCCGGGCCCTGCGGCTGGGCGCCGGCTTCGAGTACGACGTGGACATGGGCTGCCTGATCTTGGAAGCGCACCTCGCCAAGGTCGAGGAGCACGTGCGGGACGCCGTGGCCAAGGGGGCCGAGGTGCTCGCCGGCGGCCGGGCGCGGCCCGACCTCGGCCCCACCTTCTACGAGCCCACGATCCTCACCGGTGTCACCCCCGGGATGAAGCTGTTCGCCGAGGAGACCTTCGGCCCGGTGGTGGCGGTCTACTCCTTCGAGTCGATCCACGACGCCATCGAGCGGGCGAACGCCAGCCGCTACGGCCTGAACGCCAGCGTCTGGACGCGCGACCTCGAGCTCGGCCACCGGGTGGCGGCCCGCCTCCAGTGCGGCACGGTCAACGTCAACGAGGCGTACGCCGCGGCCTGGGCCTCGGTGGACGCGCCCATGGGCGGCTTCAAGGACTCCGGCCTCGGCCGCCGCCACGGCGCCGAGGGCATCCTCAAGTACACCAACTCCCAGACCATCGCCATCCAGCGCGGTCTGCCGCTCGCCGCACCGGCGGGCGTCACCGACGAGATCTTCAGCCGCGCCATGAGCCTGACGCTCAAGGTGCTGCGGCGGGTGCCCGGCCTGCGCTAGCCGCGGCCGGGAGGAGAGACATCATGGCCATTCATTTCTTCACCGGCTTTCCCGGCTTCCTGGGCTCGGAGCTCGTGCCGCGGGTGCTGGCCCGCTCGGGATCCGACGAGGCCGTCTGCCTCGTGCAGCCCAAGTTCGCCCCCCTCGCCCGCCAGCGAGCCGAGGAGATCATGGCGCGCGAGCCGCGCCTCCAGGGGCGCATCCGCCTCGTGGAGGGGGACATCACCGTCCCCGGCCTGGGGCTGGCGAATGCTGCGGCCCTGCAGCGCGACACCGCCGAGGTCTACCATCTGGCGGCGGTCTACGACCTCTCCGTCCCCCGCCGGGTGGGGATGAAGGTCAACGTCGACGGCACCCGCAACGTCCTCGACTTCGCCGAGGCGTGCCCCGGCCTGCGCCGCTTCCAGTACGTCAGCACCTGCTACGTCAGCGGCGCCTATGCCGGCATCTTCCGCGAGACCGACCTCGCCAAGGGACAGAAGTTCAACAATTTCTATGAAGAGACCAAGTTCCTGGCCGAGGTGGAGGTCCAGGCGCGGATGAAGAAGGGCTTGCCGGCCACCATCTACCGGCCGGCCATCGTGGTGGGGGACAGCCACACCGGCTCGACGCAGAAATACGACGGCCCCTACTTCGCCATCCGCTGGCTGCTGCGCCAGCCGGGGATCGCCATCATGCCCGTGGTGGGGGACACGACCCGCACGCGCCTCAACGTGGTGCCGCGCGACTTCGTCATCGGCGCCATCACCTATCTGTCCGGCGAGGAAAAGGCGGTGGGCAAGGTCTACCAGCTCGCCGACCCCGACCCGCTGACCATCGACGAGGTCCTCACCGCCGTCGCCAAGGCCAGCCACCGGATGCTGGTGAAGGTGCCCCTGTCGGTGGGGGTGGCGAAGAAGGCTATCGACTGGGTCCCCTTCGTCTACCGGGTGATGCAGATCCCCTCGAGCAGCATCGACTACTTCGTGCACCCGACCTTCTACGACACCACGAACACCCAGGTCGACCTCGCGGGGACGGACCTTCAGGTGCCGCCTCTGCGGTCGTACCTCCCGACGCTGGTGTCGTTCATGAAGGTGCACCCGGAGCTGGGGTCGGAGGCGATGGCGTAGGGAGAAACCCGCCGCCTCAACTGGCCGCACCCCTCCTGGGACCGCCGGCGTCTCGCCGGCCAAGGAAACGCTGGACGGAGTCGTTTGAGACACCCAAGACGCTGAGCGGGTATCGCGTCCCCGTGCAAAAGGCGGGCTCGATATTCGCTCAGCAGCCCAGGTGCCTCTTGTGACTCCGTTCGGCGTCTCCTTGGCCGGCGAGACGCCGGCGGTCCCAGGAGGGTGGTGGTTTCAGCTCTCGCCGATGCAAAAGGCGGGGCTCGGAGGACGTCTGCGATCTGGCAGGTCTACCGCCAAAAACGAAGCAAATCTGGCGCTAAGCCTGCCCCGGATCACTCCCCGCCCGCCTCCCGGACCTCCCGGGCCAGCCGGTCGAGATAGGAGATCCTCACGTCGTCGGACATGGCGTCAAGGATCTCGTCCTGGAGGGTCAGGGGATCGACCTCCTTGCCTTCCAGGGCCGGCGTCCAGTTGGTCCCCGCCAGGACCTCGTCGTCCGCCATGCCGGGGAGCCAGCGGAAGAGGAAGTCGAAAAGCTCGATGGAGTCGACGTCCGAGCTCTCCACTTCGGACTGAGCTGCCCGGGCATCGTCCGCGTCGGACCAGAAGGGGAGGACGGCGCGGTCCTCCTCCTCGTCCGATTCGCAGGCCAGGAAGCCGTCCGGCGTGGACAGGCCCCAAACGTGCTCCCCTTCGACGACCCTGGCGATGAAGCGTGTGTGGTTGGCCTCGTGTTCCTCGTCGGTCTCATCGGTCTCGGACATTCGTCTCCCCTTTTCGCCGTCTGCCGTGCTCCGACACGATACCCGAACAGGATAAGATTGCGCCATGGAACCACCCCGCATCAATCCCGTCGGCCTCCTGGAGACCTCCGAAGATTTCGCCGCCTCTCCCCGGCGGTTCTCCCGGCCGTTGCGCCTGTTCGCCGGCGCTCTGCTCGCGCTCTTCCTGGCGGCGACCGTGGTGTCGAGCGTCGTCAGCCTGGGCCGCTACTGCCTGACGACCGACGCGGCGGATGTCCGGGCGCTGCGCACGATCGGACGCTGACTCTCCGATACGATACCCCCAGGGGGACCCTGCGTCCCCTGTTCCTTAGAACCAGGAGAACCCCATGGCGGAGACGCGAATCGAGAAGGACAGCCTCGGCGAGATCGAAGTGCCGGCCGGGGCTTACTATGGCGCCCAGACGGAGCGGGCGCGGCGCAATTTCCCGGTCTCCGGGCTGACCCTGCCGCCAGGCTTCATCGCCGCCGTGGCGATGATCAAGGGCGAGGCCGCGGCGGTCAACGAGGAGCTGGGGACCGTGCCTCCGGAGATCGCCAGGGCCATCCGCCAAGCGGCGGAGGAGATCGCCGAGGGCAAGCTCGACGGCCAGTTCCCCCTCGACATCTTCCAGACCGGCTCGGCCACCTCGACCAACATGAACGTCAACGAGGTGATCTCCAACCGCGCCATCGAGGTCCTCGGCGGCGTCCTCGGCAGCAAGAAACCCGTCCACCCCAACGACCACGTCAACAACGGCCAGTCGAGCAACGACGTCATCCCCACCGCCATTCACGTTTCGGCCTACCTCGCCATCGTCAGAGAGCTGGAGCCGGCCCTCGAGCGCCTGGCCGACGCCCTCCAACGCAAGGCCGTCGAGCTCGACCGGGTGGTGAAGATCGGCCGCACCCACCTCCAGGACGCGGTGCCGGTGCGCCTCGGCCAGGAGCTCTCGGGTTATGCCCAGCAGGCGAGGAACGGCCTCGCCCGCCTGGCGGCCGTCAAGCCCCGCCTCGCCGAGGTCCCCCTGGGTGGCACGGCCGTGGGCACGGGGCTGAACGCCCATCCGGACTTCGCACCCAAGGTCATCGCCCGCCTCGCCAAGCGCACCGGCTGCCCCTTCGTGCCGGCGCCGAACCGCTTCGAGGCCATGGCGGCCAAGGACGCGGCCGTGGAGACTTCGGGCGTCCTCAAGACCCTTGCCACGTCGCTGACCAAGATCGCCAACGACATTCGCTGGCTGGCCTCGGGGCCGCGCTGCGGCATCGGCGAGATCTCCATCCCCAGCCTCCAGCCGGGCAGCTCGATCATGCCGGGCAAGGTCAACCCGGTCATCCCCGAAGCGGTCCTCATGGTGGCCGCTCAGGTCGTGGGCAACGACGCGACGATCACGATCTGCGGCATGGGGGGGAACTTCGAGCTCAACGTCATGATGCCCGTCCTCGCCTACAATCTGCTGCAGTCGATCCAGATCCTGGCCAACGTCTCGAAGCTGCTGGCGGAGAAGTGCGTGGAAGGCATCCAGGCCAACCGCGAGCGCTGCGAGGAGCTGGTGGAGAGGTCGCTCGCCATGGTGACCTCGCTGGTGCCCCGGATCGGTTACGACGCCGCGGCCGAGATCGCCAAGGAGTCGGTGAAGACGGGCAAGACGGTGCGCGAGCTGTGCATCGAGAAGCAGGTGCTGCCCGCGGCGGAGCTGGCCGAGGCCCTCGATCCCTGGGAGCAGACCGAGGGCGGCATCCACGCCGGCGGCGCGGGAGCCGGCGGCTAGGCTAGTCCTCCGCGGGAGGAGCGTTGCGCCGGCAGAGCTCCATCAGGGCGAGCAGGACCACGCCAGCGAAGAACACGGTCGCACCCAGCAGCAGGTCGGAGCGGGTGAGGCGGGGGTTGGTCAGCAGGGCGGCGACGTTGAGCCCCAGGCCGCAGAGCAGCACCGCCAGGACCACCCGCTCCGCCGGGCTGCGGGGCCGCGGCGGCCGCCGCGCGGGAGCCGGCGCGGCGACGGCTCGCTGGGACGGCGCGCGCTCTTTCCGCTCCTCCGCTTCCGGCGGCCGCAGGTCGTGCGGCTCCTCCAGGGTCGGACGCAGCGGCGGGTTGTAGCGTGACGGATGTCGCGGCCGTGGCTTGGGCGCCGGGCGGGAGGGGGCTGGGGATGAAAGGACCCGCTGGGTTTCGGCCATGATGGGCTCCAACCCTTAGTGACGTCACCATCGGAAAGATTTCGGGGGTGTCGATCGGAATCGATCTGGATCGACCTGAAAAAAAACGGGCGGCCCCCGCGGAGGGAGCCGCCCCGGAGCTGTGGAGCTGTCTCAAGCGGACCGGACGACTCTGCGGACGTCGGCCCGGAACGCATCGCCGGACGCAACCAGGTGGACGAGGTCGTTCTGCGAATTCGTCTCGACGATGATGCCGTGACCGTTGACGTAGAAGTAGACCCTCCAGGGGCCTTTCGACTTCGGCGTCTGGCTGATGACGGAGCCGGCGGGGAGCACCGGCCAGTGAGCCGTCTCCTCCTCCGGGAAGGTATGGCCCGGAGGGCCCATGGGAGTTCCACCTCCCGATACTTTGTACCTGGCGTCCAGCGTGGTGTCATTCGATATGTCCATGACGAAAGTTCCTCCCAAATCGTGGTGAGTTGCTCGAACGATCAACGCTTGCCGTCCACGACTTCGAAATCCTTGGCAACCTCGCTCCCACCCTGGGGAGTGACGGCGACCTCATACCGGCCTGCAGGGAGCCGCGCGGCTGGAACGTGGAGGACCAGGGCCTGACCCCAATCCAGTGCTCTGAGCGCGAGTCCCTTTTTCTCCATGACGGTTCCTCTGCCCTTGCTACGAACCACGACGCCGAAAGATCTGGCTGCGTCCAGCCCTTCCGCATCGATCTGGATCTCGGCCATGCGGGTGCCCGGTGAGAGGCGGAGCTGCGGCACCGCTTCGGTCTCGGCGCCCCGCGAGGTCACGAAGGAGAGGGTCAGCACCGCGGGTGCCACGGCCGGTTGCGGCGCCTGCCGCGTCGCGCCCGGGACTGACGCGGTCGGCGTCTGCGCGGCGACTGGATTCGCCGGGCGAGGTGTCGCGGCCTGCGGCGGCGCCAGGGGAGCGGGCGTTTTCGCCGCCACCGCGGAGGTCGTGCCAGGGGCCAGCGTCCGGTGCTGCCATGCGAACCACCCCAGGCCGATCAACATCACCAGGCTTGCCGCCAGGGCGATCCAACGGATCGCCGGCGGTGGGAAGGCCGGAGCCCGACGGGGGAAGGGCAGGACCTTTCTGTCCCCGGCCGTCTCGCCGGCCAGGGCGTTCAGGGAGCGGGCGAAAGCCAGGCGACCTTGTCCCCGGGGAGAGGAAGCGAGCCTGCGGCGGACCCGCTCCCCCTCCGCCGGGGCGAGCTCGCCCCGGTCCAGGGCCGCCAGGAGGTCGGCCTCCACGGCCTCGGCGAGGTCGAACAGGTCGTCGTCGGCGAGGAGGCGTCCTTCCAGCCGGTCCGCGTCCTCTTCTGGGAGATCTCCCAGCAGGTAGCTGCGGAGCAGCTCGTCGTCTTGTGGTTCTCGGTTCATGGTCTCCGGGCCTCCTCCTCCTCGTTCACTCTCACAGTCCAGTGTTCCGGGTTGTGAAAACGTTTCACCGTGGAGGTGTCCCCCGGCGGTGCAGGCAGTTGTCGAGGCAGGCCTCCAGCTTGCGGCGCACGCGGTGGACGCGGATGCGCAGGGCATTCATGGGAATGTCCAGCTCCTGGGAGAGGGCCTTGCGGTGGCGGATGTTGCTCTCGCCCTGATGGTACCGGAGCACCAGGTCCCGCTGATCGTTCGGCAGGACCGCGAGACACTGGCGCAGACAGTGGAGCCGGGTATCGCCGGGCTCGTCGTCGGGCACCACGGGGAGGGCCGTGGGGAGCAGCATCTCGCCACTGCTGTCCAGGGCCCGGTGCTCCCGCGCGGCGCGGCGCAGGACCTCTTTGAAGAGCAGGTGGGCGACGCCGAAGAAATAACCGTAGGGGTCGGCCGAGTGGAGCTGGACGCCTTCGGCGATCCGGCGGGCGACGCGGTTGATGGTCTCGTCCGCGAGGTCCTCCGGCGCGGCGCAGCCCCGCCACTCGAAGAGGCGGATCAGCTTGCGGCGGATGGTCTCGTAGCGCTCCCCGGCCCGCTCGCGGTCCGGATCGAGCTGGGCGAGCAGGACGTCGAAGCTCTCCCGGGTGAGGCCCGGAGGTCTCCCTGGCGGCGGCGTGTCCTCGCCGTCGCCGCCGCGGCGCGTCACCTCCACTCTCCCTGGAGGGAGAAGCCGGCCCAGTAATAGGGGGATTGCCGCTTCGGATCGCGCCTCATCGCGAGCTGCGCCTTGCGCAGTGCGGCGGCGGGAGAGAGACCCTCGCGAAGGATGCCGCGGTAGAAATTCGCCATCAGCTCCGCCGTGGCCTGATCCTCGACGCTCCACAGGGTGGCGAGGACGCGGGCGGCTCCAGCGTACATGAAACCGCGGGTCAGCCCGATCAATCCTTCGCCCCGGACCTCCTTGCCGAGCGCCGTGCGGCAGGCCGAGAGCACCACCAGGTCAGCGTCGAGGTGCAGGTTATAGATGTCGTTGAGCCGCAGGACGCCGTCCTGGGCCCCGCCGTGTTCGTCGTAGAGGGAGAGCACCAGGCCGGACAGCTCCGGCCGCCCGGTGTCGAGCACGCCGTGGGTGGCGAAGTGCAGCTTGCGGTAGGCGTCCAGCCTGCCGCCGACGACGGCCGACTTCGAGGCCGCGAAACCGAGGGCCTTGAAGACCTGGTCGGAGGGCATCAGGGCGGCGATGGTCTCCGCCTCCCTCTGCGAGGACGGAAGGCGGCGGAGCTTCGAGACGTCGATGCCCGATTCCCGGCCGGCTTCCGGTTCCGGAGCGCCCCGTCCGGCAGGCTCGTCGAGGCCGGCGGGCGGCGCGAGCTTGCCCAGAGGGCCGAGTGGGGGCTTCAGCCGCGGGTCGTTCGTCTGGAAGACAGGATCCGCGAAGATCGCCAGCTCGCGCGGGGCCGGCTTGCGCTCCCTCAGCTCGCGGCGGAGAGCCGCCAGCGCCGTGGCCGAGGGCAGGCTGACGACCTCGTGCCGCGAAACCAGAGGCGCGCCCGACGAGGGCAGGGGTAGAGCGGAGAAGGGGACGTACTGGAGCGCCCCCTCGGTGACGACGAGGAGAGGCCGGTCGCCGAGCCGCTTCTCGACCCGCGCCAGGATCATCCGGGAGAGCTGCAATCCCTCCTGCCCGGCCTGCCGGTCGGCGGCGGCGATGCGGGCTTTCCAGGCGGGGACGGTCTCGCCGGGCTGCTGGCCGTTGCGGGCGGTCAGGTGCTTGTAGTACCGGAGGGCCACCGACTCGATCTGCTTGCGGCCCGGGAGAGTGAAGGTCTCGATCCCGCCGGACCCCACGAGCCAGAGGAAGCTCTCCTTGGCGCCGAGCGCGTATTCGAGGAGCAGGGCCCGTCCGTCGAGGACCTGGGCCTGGACCTCCGCCGCGGTCAGGGGCTGCGGCTCGGTGAGGGCCGCGTAGCGCGGGCTGCTCTCCCGCAAGCTCGCCTCGACCTGCTGGAGCTCCTCGAGGGTGTCGTCGATCTTCTTGCGCACCGCGCCGAGGCGGGCCGGATCGGGCTTCTCCTGGCGCGTCAGCTCGATGCGCCGCGATTCGTCGCGGTTGACCTCGTCCCGCAGCCTCCGCTCGCGCTCCACGAGCGCCGGGTCGGCCCCCTGCCGGACGTCGGTCTCGGACTCATGGAGCACCTCCAGCAGAATGCGGGCGCGGGCCCTCTCGCTCGCCTGCAGGGCTTCCGCGGCGAGCCCGCGGGCCATCAGAGTGTCGATCAGGAGCTCGTAGAAGTCCTGGCGCGCGGCGGAGAAGGAGGTCCGCAGGTCCTGCCGGACGACGCGGGAGCGCGCCGGCTCGACGAGGGCGAGAGCCGAGCGGACCTGCGCGAGAGCCTCCTCCAGGTGGCCGCTCCCGCGCTCCACCCGCGCCATGGCGAGGGCGATGTCGGCCTCCCGGAGCACCTGGCCCCGCTGGTGATAGATCTCCCGGGCCGCCGCGAGCTCCTGCTTCGCCTCCGGCCATTTTTCCAGATCGCGGTAGGCGGAGCCCAGGGCGTAGTGGGAGTAGGCCTCGGGCTCTCCGAAGCCCTTGGACAGGGGCAGGGCCTTCTGCGCCAGCTCCAGAGCCTGGGCCGGTTCGTTGCGGCGCAGGGCGAGGAACGCCTGGTTGTCCAGAGAGAAGACGGCCGTCTCCACGTCCTTCTCCCCCAGCGCGAGGGCCTGCTTGAAATAACGGCGGGCCTCGGCGTACCGGCCCAGGCGCATGCAGGCGGTGCCGAGGTTGTTGAGCGTCTTGGCCTTCCGGTCCGAGGCGGTGCCTGCGAGCTTCAGGGCTTCCTGCCAGTGGCTCAGGGCCTTGTCGTAGTCGCCGAGCTCGCTGTAGAGATCGGCCAGGTTGTTCAGGACCAGACCCTCTTCGCCTCTGTTATGAAGCCTGCGCGCCAGCGCGAGGGCCTCTTCATAGTAGTGGACGGCCTTTTGATTTTCGGCGATGAGCTGGTAGTCATTTGCAAGGTTGCCCAGGGCCCTCGTTTCGGTGGCCTCATCATGGGCCTTGCGCACCAGCTCCAGGCCCTCGAGCTCGAGGTCGATGGCCCGGCGCACCTCACCCTGATCCGACGCCAGCCCGCCAAGATTGCCGAGGACGGCCCCCTCCATCCCTTCGTCGCCGACCTCCCGCTCGAGGACCAGCGCCTTCTCATAGCAGGTCCGTGCTTCCGTCAGCCGTTTCATGTGCCTGAGGCTCAGGCCTTCGCCACTGAGTGCCCGAGCCTCCCAGTCGCGGCTCTGGGGACTTTTCTCATTAGTCCACAATGCCACTGAACGCTGAAAGTCGTTCGCGGCCTCGGCATACCGCCCGAGCTTCTGCCGCTTCCCGCCCAGGTGGAAAAAGATCTGGGCGGCCTTCCGGTGCTCTCCCACCTCCTCCCAGAGGGCGGCGGCGCGCTCCAGGGAGTGGCTCTGCTCGTCCTCGTCACTCACAGGCTTGACCAGGCCCCGCCAAGTGGCCATCACCGCCTCGGCACGGGTTCTGTCCGCCGGCTCCGGCGTCTTCAGCCCTTCTACGCGGAGGAGATAATGCCCTTTCTCCTGCTTGCCCGAGGCCACCACCTCCAGGCGGTGCACCCCGGCTCGACCCGCCACGGCGGTGAGATCCTCGGTTTCCACGTGGGGGAAGAGGGGTATTGCAAGGCTGTCCGCCGCGACCACCGGTACGCCTTCAGGATCGAACAGCCGGACCTCCACGTCGACCCCCTTCTCCTGGACGGTCACCCGCAGGAACTGGCCCGCCTGGAGCTCGACGGCGTAGGCATGAGTCTCGCCGCCCCGGATCTCCCGCTCCTGGGTGAACCCGTCGTGCAGGAGCGGCGCGGCAGGCGGAGCCGTCTCCGCGCCGCAGAAGAAGAGGACGGCGAGGAGGAGAGGCAGCAGTCGCGCGGCACGGCGCAAGCCCGGGTTGCACCGGCGGAAAAGGAGGGAAGACCTCATTCGTTCTTCTGTCTGGGCGGCTTCACGACGCTCGCTCCGGCCTTCTCTCCCGGACTGGCCTCAAGGCTTCGGGAGTCCTGCAAGTTGGCGAAAGCGCAGCCATTTTATCGTCAGGCGGCCCCGCTGATCCAGCCACGAGTAGCTTGAGGCCGGAGTTTCGTGACAGAGGAGCTGTTCCGCGTTCTCGCCGCAGGGGCGCAAACGCGGCGGGTTTCGCGCTAAGCTATGGATCGTGCGCGATGATCCGGAGAAGGGCCGGCGCGTCCTGCACTGTGACATGGACTGCTTCTATGCGGCCGTGCACATGCGGGACGATCCGTCGCTGCGGGGCCTGCCGGTGATCATCGGCGGCCGGCCGGAGAGCCGGGGCGTGGTGGCCGCCGCGAGCTACGAGGTGCGCAAGTTCGGCGTCCATTCCGCCATGCCCTCCTCGCGGGCGAAGCGCCTCTGCCCGGATGCCATCTTCATCCCACCCGACTTCCGCCGCTACTCCCGCGAGTCGGAGAAGATCTTCGCCATCTACCGCGAGATCACCCCGCTGGTGCAGGCGGTCTCGATCGACGAGGCCTACCTGGACGTCACCGACCATCTCGGGGACGTGGGGAGCGCCACCGCCGTGGCCAAGGCGATCCGCCGGCGGGTGAAGGAGGAGCGGGGGCTGACGGTGAGCGTCGGCGTGGGGCCCAACCGGCTGATCGCCAAGATCGCCTCGGACTTCAACAAGCCGGACGGCCTGACCGTGGTCCCCCCCGCCAAGGTGCAGGCCTTCCTCGACCCGCTGCCGGTGCGCCGCCTCCACGGCGTCGGCCCGGCGACCGAGCGGGCGCTCGCCGAGATGAAGCTCGCCACGATCGCCGACCTCCGCGCCGCCGACCTCGACCTGCTGATCGACCGCTTCGGCAAGCATGGCCGCATCCTCCACGAGTTCGCCCACGGCATCGACGACCGCCCGGTCGAGACCCACCAGGAGAGGAAGAGCCTGGGGACCGAGAACACCTACTCCGAGGATTTGACCGACCTCGGCCGCATCCACGCCGAGGTCGACCGCATGGCGCAGGAGGTGG
>DATARR010000081.1:0-34898 GCA_036264085.1 Thermoanaerobaculia bacterium
GTCTTCAGGGCCCCCAGGAGGTCGAAGAGCGAGACCTCGCCGAGATCGATCGTCTGCTCCTCGTCCTCAGGAAGCGCCGGGAGCGGCTGCGGATTGCGGGTCCAGATCCCCATGCGCAGCCGGTCCACCTCGGCGAACGACTGCGCGACCTCCTTGAGGCGCCGGTATTCGAGCAGGCGGTCGACCAGCTCCTGGCGCGGATCCTCCTCGGGCTCCCCCTCCGCCTTGGGCGGGCGCGGCAGGAGCATCTTGGATTTGAGGTGGATCAGCAGCGCCGCCTCGTAGACGTACTCGCCGGCCACGTCCAGGTTCAGCACCTCCATGAGCTGGAGATAGGCATGGAACTGATCGCAGATCGTGGCCACCGGGATGTCGGTGATCTCCACCCGGTTGAGCTTGATGAGGTGCAGCAGCAGGTCGAGCGGCCCCTCGAAGATGGGCAGGTGGACCCGCCACGCCGCGGGCAGGGCGTCCGCGGCCTCGCTCTCACCGGCGACGGGCGGCGGCAGATCCGACGGATCCGTCAGATCCTGAAGGTCCCGCGTCTCGTCGCTCATACCTTCTCCGCCAGGGCCAGGGCCTTGCGATAATCGAGCCCCATCACGTCGCGCACCTGCTCCAGGGTTTCGGCGGTGCGCTCCCGCGCCTTCCTCGATCCCTCCAGGAGGACGTCGTACACCGTGTCGCGGTCGCGCTCCAGCTCCTCGCGACGGCGGCGAAAGGGTTCCAGGTAGTCGATGAGGATCTGGGCCAGCAGCTTCTTGTCGTCGACGCAGCCGATGGTGGCGGCCCGGCACTCGCGGGCCACCCGCTCCTGCACCTCGGGGGGGGATACCAGCTTGTGGAAGTCATAGAGGTTGCAGACCTCGGGACGGCCCGGGTCGCTGCGGCGCAGGCGTTGCGGATCGGTGAACATCTGCATGCACTTCTGGCGGATGACGTCGGGGGAGTCCGAGAGGTTGATGGCGTTGCCATAGGACTTGGACATCTTGCGGCCGTCGATGCCCGGCACCTTGGCCGTGGGCGTGAACAGACCCTGCGGCTCGGGGAAGACCTCGCGCTGGTAGAGGTAGTTGAAGCGGCGCACGATCTCGCGGCTGATCTCGAGATGGCTCGCCTGGTCCTCGCCCACCGGCACGAAGTGCGCGCGGTAGACGGCGATGTCCACCGTCTGCAGCACCGGGTAGCCGAGGAAGCCGTAGGTCGAGAGGTCCTTGTTCTCGATCTGCTGCATCTGCTCCTTGTAGGTGGGTACGCGCTCCAGCCAGCCGAGCGGCGTGATCATCGAGAACAGCAGGTGGAGCTCGGCGTGGTCTGGCACCATGGACTGGATGAAGATCGTCGACTTCGCGGGATCGAGCCCGGCGGCGATCCAGTCGATCACCATCTCCAGAGTGTTGACGGCGATCTGCGAGGGATCGGCGTAGTCGCTGGTCAGCGCGTGCCAGTCGGCCGCGAAGTAGTAGCAGCGGTAGGCGTCCTGCAGGCCGACCCAGTTCTTGAGGGCCCCGAAGTAGTTCCCCAGGTGGATCTTGCCCGTCGAGCGCATGCCCGAGAGCACAATCTTCTGTTCCGTCACTCCCAGGCCCCCTTTCGTTCAGGAGAGGTTGATCACCACGGCCAGGATGCCGTAGAGCGGCAGCAGGAGCAGCACCGTCAGAGCCAGTCCAGCCGGTACCCCGATGATAAAGCCATAGGGGCGCATGGCGGCAAGCCGTCCCGCCCAGTCGGGTGGCAGCAGGCGCAGGGCGATCTGCCCGCCGTCGAGTGGCGGCAGCGGGAGGAGCTGGAAGGCGGCGACGCAGGCGTTGATCGCGGCCATCCGCACCAGGGTGAACATCACCGGGAAAACCGAGGGGAGCTTCTCCGCCCCTGCGGGAAAGGTCAGCGCCACGATGGCCGCCTGCCGTCCCTCCGCCCCCAGCAGGTGGACGCCGACGATCAGCGCCAGGATAGCGCCGCCGGTCAGCAGGAGGTTCGCCGCCGGCCCTGCGGCGGCGACGAGGATGGCGTCCCACCCAGGCCGGTGCAGGTTCGCGTCCACCAGCGGGATGGGCCGACCCCAGCCGAAGACCGGGACGGGGAAGCCGAAGGCGAGGAGGAGCGCGGGGAACAGCAGCGATCCCAGGACGTCGAAGTGGCGCAGCGGGTTGAGGCTCGTGGCTCCGCCCTGGCTGGCGGTGGGATCGCCGCACAGCTCCGCCGTCCAGGCCTGGGCCGCGCCGTGGACGGAGACCGCCAGCAGCAGCAGGAGGAGCTGCACCGCGGCGGTGAAGGCGAGGTTCGTATTCATCCTGCAGTCACTTCGCCGTAATTGCGGACGTGGCCGGCGCCGCGGCGAGGCGGCGATCGACGTCGCCCATCAGCCGCTCGTTCTCCGTCAGCACCCGCCACTCGATGCGCAGGGCGTACGCCTGCGCCGCCACCGCCAGATAGAAGAGGACGTGATGGACCCACGACGGGACGGAGCCCGTGGCGACACCCCCGCCCAGGATGAAGGTCGCCATCACCAGCGCCATGGCCAGCATCAGCCACGGGTAGGAGGCGTTCTTGAAGCGCTTGGTCTCCTCGACGATGGCGGGCTCGAGGGCGTTCTCTTTCACCGCATCCTTGATCGCCTTGCCGGTGCCGATCAGGTAGAACATGATCCAGCAGTGGGAGAACAGCAGCAGCAGGCTCGAAGCGAGCCCGATGAGCACGTGGAGCGGCATGTTGGTATCCGTCGCGCCGTGCAGCATGTAGCCCACCACGGCGGCGGCGATGACGCCGAGGGTCGCCATGGCGCCGACGATCAGCAGGGCTCTTCCCATCATTTAGGACCATCCTCCAAATCTTCGCTCGTCCGGCCTGCGGAGGAGGCCAGGACCGCCTCCCGCCAGCGGGCCGCCGCCGCGGACGGCCGGAAGCGCTCGTCCACGCGACGGCGTCCGGCCTCGCCCCGGCGCCGCGCCTCCTGCGGCCGGACCAGAACCTCTTCCAGGGCCCCGCTGAGGGCCCGCGGGTCCTCCGGCGGCACCAGCCAGCCGGTCTCCCCGTCCACCACCACCTCGGGGATGCCGGAGACGGCGCTCGCCACCACCGGCACGCCGGCCGCCATGGCTTCCAGCACCACCAGCGGCATCCCCTCGTAGATCGAGGGCACCACCAGGGCCGCGGCGCCGGCCAGCAACCGTCGCACCCGCCCGGCGTCGCAGGTGCCGAGGAAGACGACCGCCTCCCCCAGCTCCAGCCCGGCCGCCCGGCGCTCCAGCCGCGCCCGGTGCTCGCCGTCGCCCGCGATCCGCAACGTCACCTCGGGACGCCGGGTCCGGAGGTCCCGCAGCGCCTCCAGCAGCACCTCGACGCCCTTGCGGATGCGCAGGCGGCCGACGAAGAGCAGATAACCCCGCTCCTCTTCGATACCCTCCCTGGGCTCGACCGCCAATCCACCCGTGACGTTGGGGATCACCCCCACGCCGTCCACCTGGTAATCGCGGCGGATCTCGGCGGCGGTGGCCGCGCTGGGCGCCAGGACCAGATCGGCGGCCCAGGTGGTAAGCCAGCCCAGGAGGATCTGCAACGGCGCCTTGAACCAGCGGAAGCGCATCTCGACGGCTCCCGGCCGGCCCAGCACCCGCCCATCGGCCTTCAGCGGGCGGACCGCCCGCCGCTCCTCGACGTAGCTCACCTGGAGGAGGGCCACCAGCAGCGGACGCGGCGCGAGGAGCGCTCCCACGACGGCCACCAGCAGGGCCGCCAGCGCTCCGTCCGACTCGTGCACCTGCACCACGTGGGGCCGGAAGCGGCGCAGCGCCCGCCAGACAGCCGGCAGCACCAGCAGGGGAAAGAACACCTTCGGCCCCGCGGCTCCACCCGGTCCGCGGCCCAGCACCTCCACTTGATCCCCGGGCAGATCCCCGAGCTCCCGCAGGCCGGCGGCCAACTGTAGCACCTGTTCGCCGACGCCGGAAACGTCGCGGGGGGGAAGGGTGTTGGCGATCAGGAGGACGCGCATGGCCTGGCCTTCTCTTCGAGCGCCCGCCGCGCGGGCTCGTCCAGCCGGCCGAGGAGCTCCCGGGCATCGTCCCGGGCCTTGACCAGCCAGTCCCAGTCCTCCGGCAGGCGCGCCAGGCGCAGCGGCGGCAGGCCGGCCTGCCGCGTGCCCAGCACGTCGCCCGGCCCGCGCAGCAAAAGATCCCGCTCGGCGATCTCGAAGCCGTCCTGTGTCGAGGCGAAGACCGCCAGCCGCTCCCTCCCCGTCGCCGTCAGCCGGCCGTGGATGGCGACGCAGACCGACGCCCCGCTCCCCCGCCCCACCCGGCCGCGGAGCTGGTGGAGCTGGGCGAGGCCGAAGCGCTCGGCGCTCTCGATCACCATCCAGGTTGCGGCCGGCACGTCGACTCCGACCTCGACGACCGTCGTGGCCACCAGGGCTCGCACCTCGCCGGCGGCGAAGGCCCGCATGGTCCGCTCGCGCTCCGCGGCCGGCATGCGGCCGTGGAGGACGGCCACCGGGAACCCCGCCAGCGCCTGCCGCACCCGGCGTTCCACCTCCTCCAGCGAGGCAGGGCCCACCCCGGCGATATTGCCGCTCTCGTCGATGTGGGGCGCCACCACGTAGACCCTGGCTCCCGCAGCCACGGCTTCGCGCAGGCGGCGGTAGACCTGAGGACGGCCGCGGACGGGCACCACCTCCGTACTTACCGGGGTGCGGCCGGGAGGCAGCTCGTCCAAGGCGGAGACGGGCAGGTCGCCGTAGGCGGTCAAAGCCAGCGAGCGGGGGATGGGCGTCGCCGTCATCACCAGCACGTCCGGCCGTTCTCCCTTCCGGCGCAAGAGCTCACGCTGGGTCACGCCGAAGCGGTGCTGCTCGTCGATCACCGCCAGGCTCAGATCGCGGAAGTCCACCTCCTCCTGGACGAGGGCGTGGGTGCCCACCACGAGCCGCGCCTCGCCGGTGGCGATCCGGGACCGCAGGGACGCGTCCGCCGTGCCGCCGGTCAGCAGGACGGTGCGGTAGCGGCCGCCCAGCAGGCGCCCGAGGCTCGCGAAATGCTGCTCGGCCAGCAGCTCGGTGGGAGCCATGAAGGCACCCTGGAAGCCGCTCTCCAGAGCCAGGGCAAGCGCCAGGGCGGCCACCGCCGTCTTGCCGCTCCCCACGTCCCCCTGGAGAAGGCGGTGCATGGGATGGGGAGCGCGGAGGTCGGCGGCGATCTCGCCTAGCACCCTTTCCTGGGCACCGGTCAGCGGGAAGGGCAGGGCCTCCCGCAGCGTCCGCAGCGCCGGGGAATCGAGACGATAACGCCGCGACCGGGGCTCGCGCGTCTCCCGCTCCCGCCGCAGGGCGAGGATCACCTGCATCTCCAGCAGCTCGCCGTAGACGAAGCGGTGGTGCGCGGGTGTACGCCGGGCGTTCAGGGCTTCCACGTCCTCCTCTCGCGGCCGGTGAAGCGTATCGAGCGCCTCCCCCAGCGCGGGCAGGCCGTGGCGTGCGAGCAGCTCCGCCGGCAGGGTCTCCGGAACCTTCCGGAGGTCCACCTCGGCCAGCAGGGAGTCGATCAGACGCCGCAGGAACGGCGCGCCGAGCCTCCCCATCGCCGGATAGACCGGCACGATGCGCGCGCCGTGGATTGCCCCCGCCGCCGGCTCGCACGACGGGTTCAGCAGCTCGAGGCCTCCCCCCTTGGCCTCGCGCACCGGGCCGTGGAGCAGGTGCTCCTCCCCCTCCGCGGTCCGGTCCGGCAGCCAGGGACGGTTGAACCAGACCACGGCCAGCCGGCCCGTCGCATCCTCCACGAACCCCCGCACCAGGCTGAACCCGCGCCGCCGGGTACGGAGGCGGCGCAGCCCCGAAAGCCGACCCTGGAAGGTGAGCGCGGCGCCCGCGGCAGCCTCTGCCACGGCCGTCACCGCGCGCCGGTCCTCATAGCGGAAGGGCAGATGGTGGAGGAGCAGGTCGCCGGCCGTATGGCACCCCGTCCCGGCGAGGGTCCGGGCGCGCGCGGGACCCACGCCGCGCACCTGGCGGAGAGGGGTGTCGAGGTCCAGGACCCTACGCGCCCTCGAAACGCAGGACGACGACGCCGAACCGCACCTCGTCGCCGGGGCGGATCTCGGAGGGGACCCCGGTCTCCAGGCGCTTGCCGTTCAGGAAGGTGCTGTTCATGGTGCCGATCTCCTCGCCGAAAAAAAACTTGCCGCCGCGGCGATAGATCTTGGAGTGGCGGCGGCTCACCGAGCGCTGGTTGTCCACCGGCGTGAGGTCGATGTCGGGGTAGATGCCGGTCACCGGGTCCTTGCGGCCGATGGTCGTCTCGGAGCCGTTGGAGAGCGGGAACTCCATCCCCGAAGGGACGTGCACCAGCTTCTCCGGCCCCTCCGCCACCGCCTGCACCACCGGCCGCGGCATCTCGCGAGAGGACGTGACCTTGGTGCCCAGGAGCGACTTCAACATCTCATCCGTCTCGCGCAGCCGGCGGGAGAGCTTGCGCATCATGCGCACGGCGATCTCGGGGTTGCCCTGGAGGAGCTGGTCGAAGGTGGAGCCGTTGATCTGCAACAGGCGGACGTCCGTGGCCGCCCGCGCCGAGGCCGCCCGGGGGAGGTCCTCCAGGACCGACATCTCGCCGAAGAAGTCCCCCTTCTCCAGCACGGCGAGGATCTGCTCCTCGTCGCCGACGTGATTGAGGATCTCCACCTTCCCCTCGTTGATGATGTACATCTCCAGCCCCAGCTCGCCCTCGCGAAACACGTACTCTCCCGCCTTGAATTCGAGGGCATAGCCCTTCCTCGGGGTCGCGGGGCCGCTGCCGCTGGTGGTCTTGAAGACTGGATTGACCATTGGACCCTATCCCTCACCGAGTACGAGCCGGCCTGCCGCCGCGTCCAACCGCGCCATCATCCCCAGAGGGAGCGTCCGGTTCGGCGGCACGTGACCGCTCGCGAGACCCCAGGCGAGCGGCCAGGCATAGCGAGCGAGGCTGTCGGCGATCTGCGACGGCCAGTCCACCGCATCCCGGCCCGGTTCCTGGGATTCACCGAGGTGGCCGACGATCATGCCCGCGATGTTTGCGAGATTACCCGAGAGGCCCAGGTGGGTCAACATGCGGTCGATGCGGTAGGGGGGCTCGTTGACGTCCTCCCAGAAGACGACGGCTCCCGCGAGGTCGGGGGCCCAGGGCGTGCCCAGGGTGGCCGTCAGCAGGCTGAGGCAGCCGCCGAGCAACGGCCCGCGGGCGTCAGCGTCTCCCTGGCGGAGCACGGCCGTGAACGGCAACTCGGCGGGATAGCGGCCGGCGAGGGCAGCGAGGAACGAAGCCTCGTCTTCAGGCGACATCCCCCGGGCCAGATCGGCCGCCACCATGGGACCGTGGAAGGCGACCAGCCCCAGCCGGCGCACCACCTCCAGGAGGAAGGGGGTGAGATCGGAGTAGCCCATGTACGCTCGTGGATGGCGGGCGAGGAGGTCCCAGTCGAGGCCGGGCAGGAGCCGCAGCACGCCGTGGCCGCCGCGAGCGAAGAGGATGGCCCGGAGATCGGGATCGGCCGCCAGCCGGTGGAAGGCGGCGAGGCGGTCGGCGTCACAGCCCGCGAACAGGCCGTAGCGCTCCAGGAGGTTGTCCGCCAGCACCGGCTCGAAGCCCAGGCGGCGCAGAGCGGAGAGGCCCGTCTCCAGCCGGCCGGGATCGACGGGACCGGAGAGAGCGGCCACCCCGACCCGGTCGCCGGGACCGGCTGGAGGCGGAAGATGGGCGGGGGGGATCAAGACGCCGGAGAGCTCCGTAAGCCGAGTTCTGTATCGCCGTCGCCGGAGCGACGGCTAGCGGTCATTCCTCTGGGGCCGGCGTTGCCGCCGGCCTCGAGCAACCTACCCGGAAGCGGCCCCGCGCCCGGCGAGCCGGACGTGGAGGCGGGACGGGCGGCCCGCGTTCCGCTCCCCTATTTGGTCTTGCTCCGCAGGGGGTTTACCAAGCCTCGTCCGTCGCCGGCCGAGCGGTGCGCTCTTACCGCACCGTTTCACCCTTACCGGACGCCCGAAGGCGCCCGGCGGTCTGTTCTCTGTTGCACTTTCCGTCGCGTCGCCGCGCCTCGCCGTTAGCGAGCCTGCTGCCCGTGGGAGCTCGGACTTTCCTCTCCGCGCCAGCCCGAGGGCCGCGCGAAGCGACCGCCTGGAGCTCTCCGGCGCTCCGCCATTGTAACCCAAAGCCCTCAAGGAGACGCCGGGGCGGCGCGGGTTCACGCGGGGGCGGCGCGGAAGGTCGTGGACGAGACGAGATATTGGCGGCGGGAGCGGGAGGTGGAGTGGTTGGAGAGGGCATTTGGCGCACCGGGGCTCTGCTCCCGAGCAGGGAGAGCCCCCCTATCTGACGGTTCGGAGCGCTGTCCCAGTAGAGAGAGGGCTCTCCCCAGTCATTTGAGAGACCGTCCGCGTGGGTAGGGGGCTCTCCCTGCTCGGGGGAGGCTTCCAACGGCCCGTTTGGGAAGCTTGGCGAGTGGGGAGAGGGGTCTCCCCGTTCGGACGGCATGTCTCCCCACTGGGGAAAGGGGCCTACCTGTTCGTTGGGGGCGTCGTCCCAGTGGGGAGCGCCTCCGCTCCCTGCCGCCACGTTCAACGTGGTGTAGATCATTGATCAGTCACGGAAGACGTCCTGGAGACTTTGGGCCGTCAAAACTCGCTCGCTCCACTCCAGAAGGCGGTCCGAATCGGCAGATCGCACTCAATCGCGTCCAGCCCGATCCAGATGAGGGCCCTTACCACCGATCCCGCTTGTCCGGATGGCCAGGGCACGTCGAGACAACCCAGGATCGTCAAGCTACAGGGGTTGACCTTTAATTTCGATGATGTTACAGTTATTCTTGTCTCTGAGGGTTGACATCTCTAGCGTAGCACTACTTCAAGGAGTTGGAATGAAAGGACATCGGTTTCGGATCCTCCCTCTACTCGTCTTATTGCTCAGCGGCCTAGGCGCGCCACGGCCCGCGGTAGCGCAGCAGCAACCTGTCCTGGTCTCACCTCAAGAGCTTTACCGCTTCCGGATCTCCAACAGCGACCTAGGCTACAGCCTCTCGGCCCTGTACCCGGAATCCATACGAGACGGTCTTTACTATGAAGCCGTTGTCGGATCGATTTACAGACCTCCAGCCGGCTACACTCCTGACCCGGCTTCAGGGCTGGTCCCCCTGTATCGGTGGACGGTCGTTGAGCATGGCTGGCGGGTCTACACTGCCCACTCCACCTATTACAGCGCGCAACCAAGCAACTATACCTATAACGGCATCCTCGGTTACGTTTTCCCCCCCAATCAAACATCACATACCTTCGAGTCCGGGAGGACCGTTCCTCTGCAACAGATGTCCATGTGGTATAGCCAGAGCTACGGGATCTTCAACGGCCGTGGTGCGCCCGGCTTCGGCAGCTTCGAATCTCCGCCTCATAGCAGCTTTGCCTATCAAGGCGTGATTGCGGCCATGCCGCCAGCGGTAACGGGGACCCGGCCTGACTGGTGCCAGCCCCCGGTATCTTCTTTCTGCTTCTTGTTCGAGACGGGCTTCGACGTAAAGTTCAATCCGCCGCCACCACCACCACCGCCACCAACTTGTGATCCGAACGAGGAGCAGTTCTGTACTGACAGCGGCGGCCGCTGGGACTCCTTCAGCTGCAGTTGCATACAGCAGTGCGGGCTGGGTGGCGAATGCTCGATTAATTGATCTGCATGTGAGGGTTTCCCGGCCGGGGACGTGTTAGGGCTTGGGGCGCCTCTCGTAGCCCCCGCCTACCACCGGTCCCGCTTGTCCGGCACGGGCCAGGGCACGTCGAGCTCTTCGCCGTCGGGGTTCAGGACCTCCACCTCCGGCATCTCCCGGCCTTGCCGCCGGCCGGCCGGCGAAGGAGAAGAGCCATCCGCGGTGGGCCGGCGCAGCGCCTCGCCGGCGGCCAGGCGCTCCCGCACCTGCGCCAGCAGCGCCGGCAGCTCCGGATCGCGCGAGCCCATCGCCCCGGCATGCTCCAGGTTCTCCGCGGCGACGCGCAGCCAGCGGGAGTTCTTCGCCTGCAGCTTGCCCAGCAGGAGATGGTATTCGGGCCGGCTGTCGTCGACCCGCACCGCCTGCTGGAGCAGCTCGATGGCGAAGTGGTAATCGCTCTCGGCGACCAGTCCCACCGCCCGCTGGTAATAGCCCTGGGCTACGCCCCGGGCCTCCTCGCGGCGGCGGTCCAGGGCGGCTCCCCAGGCGGTGGCGCCCCAGACTCCCGGATCGAGCTCCCGGTCGTAGGCCTTGCGCCGGTCGGTCTGGAAAAGGGTCAGGTAGGCCAGGGTGAGCCGCTCGAAGAGCATCTCCAGCACCCCCTCCCGCCCGATCAGCCCTAGGCGCCCGGCGTTCGCGGGATGGACCAGCCGGGCGATGCGGTCGTAGGCCTCGTGCACCTCCTGCGCCCGGGCCGTGGAAGGGAGGTCCAGGAGCTGGTAGAAGTTGGCCTCTCCGGCCTGGCGCAGCAGACCCGCCACCCGCTCCCGGTGGACCGCGGGGTCCAGGTCCTGCGGACGGTCCCCCAGCCGCCGGCCGATCCTGTCCAGGAAAAGGCGGAGCTCTTCCTCCGTCGGGCGCTGCACGGAAATGGGACTCTCCATCAAGTGTCTCCATTGTATCGCGTAAAGCGGCGACGCGCACCCGGGCGAGCGAAGATCCCGCGATTTTCGTACTATCCGCAGAATGCGCTGGAAGACCCTGGCTGCCGGCCTCGCCCTCCTCGTCGTGGCCGCCGCCGTACGGCTGCCGGCGCTGCCGGCCGGCCTCCCCTACATGACCTACGTGGACGAGGGGCACGTCCTCCACCACGTGCTCCATCTCCTGGAGCGGCGGACCTGGGAGCCGGACAACTACAGCTACGGCTCCCTCCCTTTCTATCTGATCGCCGGGACGGCCCTGGCCTGGTCGCCCGTCTACGCCTCCCTCCACGGTCACCCCTTGGCGGACGACCTGTCGCCCAACCCGTCCCTGTACTACGACATCGTGGAGCCGGTGGACCTCCTGGTCATCGGCCGGCTGGTGACGCTGGCTTTCTCCCTCGGCGTCGTGGCGCTGACCGGCCTGCTGGCCCGGCGCCTCGCCGGTCCCGCCGCCGGTCTCTTCGCGGCCTGGCTCGCCGCTCTGGTCCCGGCCCTCGTGGCCCGCAGCAGCATCGTCAACATCAATCCCCTGGTGGCGTTCTTCGTCCTGGCGGGCCTGCTCTTCGCCGAGGGCGCCCGAGACGGCCCCCGGCCGCGGCGCGACGCGGCCCTGGCCGGGGCGATGACCGGCCTGGCCGCGGCGACCAAGTATCCGGCCCTCCTGGTCTGCCTGCCCGTGGCCCTGGCCGTCCTCCTCGCCCAGGCGACGTGGAGCGAAAAGCTCCGGCGCCTCCTCCTCGCCGGCGGCGCCGCCGGCGTCACCGTCGTCCTGGCCATGCCGGCCGTCGCCCTGCGCACCGCGAGCGTGCTGGCGGCGGCGCACGAGATGTCGCAGGTCTATGGCGCGCAGGAGCTGGGGTCGTACTGGGAGCAGGTCGTCCACCGGGCCGAGTGGGACCTGCCGCTGGATCATCCCGAGTTGGGGGTCGCCTTCCTCGTCCTGGCGGCGATGGGGCTCGCCGTGGGCCTGCGGGACCGCCGCTGGTCACGGTCCGCTTGGGGCTGGCTGCTGTTCGCGGTCGCCACCGGCTGCCTCGTGTCACCGTACAAGTTCCGCGCCTTTCGCAACCTCCTGTCCCTCGTCCCCCTGGGCTGCGTGCTCGTCGCCCTGCTCTACGCCGCTATCCGCGGCCGGCTCTCCCGGTCCTCCCGCCCCTCCAGACAGCGGTGGCTGGACCTCGCCGCCGCGGTCCTGCCGGTCCTCCTCTTCGCTCCGGCCCTCCATGACTACGTCATGTTCCAGCGCGGGCTCGAGGACACGCGGGAGAAGGCGGTCCACTGGCTCGCCGCCCGCGCCCGGCCCGAGGACCGCATCCTGTTCGTCGAAGAGCTCGCCTTCCTCCCGGGCCGCGTCGCCCGCCTTCCCAGCGAGACGACGGTGCGGTCCTGGAACCAGGCCTGGAAGCGCGTCTGGGGCCGTCGTTTCAACTATCTCGTGCTGGGTGACATCGTCGCTCCCGACGGCACTTCATGGATCCTGCCGGACATGCGCGAGTGGCTCATGAAGAACTACCGGCTCGAGGCGACCTTCGGCTCCGCGACCAGCGACCCCTATCCGGGAGACCTCAAGGGCAATGGGCAGAAGATCTATATCCTGAGACGCGTGCCCCGGACGGACTAGACCGTGCTGCCTGCCGCCGTCTCCTCCGCCGCGTGAAGCTGCGAAAAGATCCGCCGCCCCATGGCGGGTCCCAGAGCCTTTTGCAGGTCCTCCAGGCTCGCCTCCTTCACCCCCTGAGGGCTGCCGAAGGTCTGAATCAACAGCTTGCGGCGGCGCGGGCCGACGCCGGCCAGCTCGTCCAGCCGGCTGTGCAGGGTGCGGGCGGAGCGGCGGGCGCGGTGGCGGGAGACGGCGAAGCGGTGGGCCTCGTCGCGCACCTCCTGAAGCAGCCGCAGGCCCGCGTCGTCCCGTCCCAGGCGCAGGGGCTCCGGCAGCTCGGGGAGATAGACCTCCTCCTCCCGCTTGGCCAGGGAGCAGATGGACGTCTCCTCCACTCCCAGCTCGGCGAGGGCGGCGAGGGCGGCGTTGAGCTGGCCGCGGCCGCCGTCGATGAGGATCAGGTCGGGCATCGACCCGGTCTCCTCCAGCACCCGCCGGTAGCGCCGCTCGACAGCCTGCCGCATGGAGGCGAAGTCGTCCGGCTGCGTGAGGTCGCGGATGTTGAAGCTGCGGTAGTCGCTCTTGCGCATCCGCCCCTCCTCCCAGACCACCATGGAGGCGACCGTCTCGCCGCCCTGGAAGTGGGAGATGTCGAACCCCTCGATGCGCCGCGGCGGCTCCTCCAGCCCCAGGTGGCGCTCCAGGGCCGAGGCCCCCGGCGCCACCTTGAGCCCCCGGAAGCGGCGCTTGTGGGCCAGCTCCGCATTGTGCATGGCGAGAGCCACCCGCTCGGCCTTGGGTCCGCGCGAGGGCATGCGCAGATAGACCCTCTCCCCCTTCTTCTCGGAGAGCCACTCCATCAGCGCCTCCTCGCCGTCGATCGCCACGGGAAGATGGATCTCCTTGGGGATGAAGGTAGTGCGGTCATAGACCTGGGGCAGCACCTGGGAGAGGAGGAGCTCGGGGGTGATCTGCCCCACCCCCTCCCAGAACAGCTCGCGGCGGTCCAGCACCTGGCCGCCCCGCATCACCAGCGAGGCCACGGTTGCGTTGCCGCTGGAGACGTGGAAGCCGTAGACGTCCAGGTCCTCGTCCTCGACCGACGAGAGCTTGCGCCGCTGGCTGATGGCTTCCACCTCGCCCAGCGTGTCGCGGAGCTGGGCCGCCCGCTCGTAGTCCTCGGCCTCGGCGGCCTCCCACATCTCGCGCTTGAGCCTTCTCGCGAGCTGATCGTTGCGCCCGGCGAGGAACAGCCGGGCCTGCTCCACCGCTTCGTCGTAGGCCTGTTTGGTAGTGAGCCCGGCGACGCAGGGGCCGAGGCAGCGGTGCATGTCGTAGTACAGGCAGGGCCGCGCCAGGGAGCCGTCGATCTCGATGCGGCAGACGCGGATCTGGAACAGCTTCTGGACCAGCTTGATGGCCTTGCGCGCCAGCCCCCCCGGCAGAAAGGGGCCGAAGTACTCGGCGCCGTCGTCGCGGATGCGGCGGGTGAAGGCGATGCGCGGGTACTCGTCCTGGAGGGTGATCCGTAGATACGGATACGTCTTGTCGTCCCGCAGCAGGACGTTGTAGCGCGGCTTCTTCCTCTTGATCCAGTTGTTCTCGAGGAGGAGCGCCTCGGCCTCGGAGTCGGTGACCACGAACTCCAGGTCCACGGCCTCGGCGACCATGGCGGCGAGGCGCGGCTCGTGGTCTCGCGCCAGGTACGACGAAGCCCGCTTGCGCAGCGACTTCGCCTTGCCGACGTACAGGACCTTCCCCTCGGCATCCTTGAAGATGTAGATACCGGGCTTGTCAGGAAGCTCGCGAATTCGCTGGGCGAGATACTCGTGGTCAGACATGGCGTCCCCGAAGGGACAACAGGATAGCTGGAACGGGAATGCCCGGCGAGGCCCTTTATCCCGTAGACTTCATGAGCCCTGGCGGAAGTCCTGACACAGGCGGCAAGCGCCTGACCCACGCGACGCGCCAGATTTAACCGGCGATCGACAATGCTGGCGAGAGGTCGCCAATACGGCACTCGCGTTCGTCCGGCACTTCGTTCAGTCCTGAGGCAGGGGAGTCTGTAGACTCCCTCTCCCTCGTCTGTTAAAAGCTCGAACCATGCCGCAGCCGCGATCGATCTGTGAGAGACCTGAACCGCCAGCAACTCCCGCCGCCCAGGTCGTCGTCCTCGGCATGCACCGTTCCGGGACCTCCGTGCTCACCGGTCTCCTCCGGCTGCTGGGGCTCTGGGCCGGAGCGGAAGACGACTTTCCACCCGCGGACGATCACAACCGGGCCGGATACTGGGAGCATCGGGGCGTCTGGTCCGTCGACGAGGAGATCCTCCAGGCGCTCGGCGCGAGCTGGTCCGAAATCGCCGATCTCGACCTCTCCCGCCTGGACGAGAGCTTGCGCGCCCGCTTCCGGGAACGCGCCCGGGAGGTCGTCCGGGACCTCGACCGGCATGGCTCCTGGGTGGTCAAAGACCCGCGGCTCTGCCTGCTCTTCCCGTTCTGGCGGGAGGTCCTCGAGCACCCGTTCTGCGTCCTGATCTACCGCGAGCCGCTGCCGGTCGCTCGCTCGCTGGCCGCGCGCGACGGAATTTCGATCCCCTATGGCATTGCGCTCTGGGAGCGGTACACGCGGGAGGCGCTGGCGTCCACCCGGGGCCTGCCGCGGCTCCTGATCTCCCACCGGGAGCTGATGGCCGATCCCGCGGCGATCCTCCACCGGCTGCATGGTCACCTGGTGCAGCTCGAAGGCCCGCAGCTCGCGCGCCTTCACCTTCCCGCCGCGGAGGAGATCCGCGCCGTCGTGGACCCGGCTCTCGTGCATCATCCCCATGAGCCCGAGAGCGAGCGCCTTTATTTCACCCCTCCTCAGCTCGATCTGCTGAATGCGCTGGCCAACGGCACCGCGCTCGACCTCGACCCGGTGCCGCCCCTCTCCCCCGGGGCGCGGGACCTGCTCGCCGCCCACCAGAGACTGCTGGCCACGACACGCGACCTCCACCGTGCCCTCTCCTGGCTCGACGAGCTCGACGCCATCGTCTCCGCCATCCTGGACTCGCGGAGTTGGAAGATCGGCCGCGCGATCACGGCCGCGATGAGACGTCTCCGCGGACGCCCGCGGATCAGCGCTGCCGAGCATCGCGACCGGCTGATGGCGAAGGCCCGGAGCTGGCGGCAGGGAGACGCGGGGGAGTGATCGAAAGGTTTTCGCCGGCATGCGTCTCCTGAAACGCCTGCTCGGCGCATTCCGCGGAGAGCTCAGCAGCAGAGAGGACGGCGAATCCTATCTCGACGAGAGCGACATCGCCTACCTGATCTGCGTCGAAGCGAACCGGCTCGAGCCCCAGGCCCGTCTCCTCTGCGAGAGCATCCGGACCTTCGGCGGGCGCTACCGGCAGGCTCCGATCCTCGCCGTATCGCCACGCCCCCATCTCGCGCTCGGCCCCGAAGCCCGGGCGCAGCTCGACGAGCTCGGCGTGACGTACGTCGTGGAGCCCCTGAACGAGACCGGCAGCCCCTATGGGCCGATCAACCGCATCGTGGCCGGCGCCTGGGCCGAGACGTTCTCCTCACGCCCCTACCTCGTCCTGCTCGACACGGATACCGTCTTCGTGGGCGAGCCGGGCTTCGTGCGCGCGGACGTGGGGGTGAGGCCCGTGGACGTCAAGGGCGCGGCGTCGAGCGGCGCCGGCGATCCGCTGGACGCCTACTGGGCCCGCCTGTGCAGGCTCGGGGGCATCGACCTCTCGCGATTGCCCAGGCTCACCACGACGATCGACAAGGTCCGTATCCGCGCCTCGTACAACGGCGGGTTCACCGTGGTCCGGCGGGACCTCGGCATCCTCCAGAGGACGCGGGAGATCTTCTTCGCCTCCTTCCAGGAAAACCTGCGCCCTCTGGCCGGCACGGGGCTCGACGTCAAGGCGTCCACCGGTTCCGTCGGGCGCGAGGCGAGCGAGTGGTGGGGGTCCAGCCAGGCCGCGTTGAGCATCGCGATCTGGTCCAGGACGTCCGACGTCCACGTCTACGACGAGCGCTACAACGTTCCTCTCCACAACCTGCTGGACCCCGGCCGATCCTGGCCCACGGGTCCGGGCCGCGAGCCCATTCTGCTTCACTATCACTACCTGGCGGAGGTACAGTACCAGGCGCGGCTCCGGCAGGTGCTGCGCCGGATCGGGTGTTCGTCGGGCGTGATCGAATGGATCGAGGACCGGCTTCCCCTTTTCAACTAAACCCCGGAGGACCTCAGAAGATGGCACGCGGTTGGGAAAGCAAGTCCGTGGAATCCCAGATCGAGGACGCCGACTCGCCAGCGGACCGGGGCGAGCGGCTCACACCCGAGCAGCGCCAGCTCAGGCACAAGCGCGAAGGCATCGAGCTGTCGCGGCGGCGGGTGCTGCAGGAGCTCGAAGCGACGCGCTCCGCGGTCCGTCGCGCCTCGCTGGAGCAGGCCCTGACCTTTTTGGACCAGGAGCTTGAAAGGCTGGGGTAAGACTCAAGCTGCGCGTCACGCCCCGCCCTGAGACCGTCCAATCCCGAGCGCGGCCAGCTCTTCGTGAAGCGGCTCGCCGCCCTTGACGGCGAAGTCGAGGGTGCGGGTGGGGAACGGCATAGTGATGCCGTTGTCGTCGTAGGCTTTCTTGATCCTCTCGATGGCTTCGCTGCGCGCCGCGAGGTAGTCGGCCTGCTTGGAGGCGAAGTCGATCCAGAAGCGCGCCACGAGGTTGATGGAGCTGTCCCCGAGCTCCTCGAAGAACATCTCCACCTCCGTATCCGCCTTGCGGGCCGGGATCTGCTCCAGGGTCTTCACGGTCACCTTCCGCACCTTCTCCAGGTCGTCGCCATAGGAGACGCCCAGCTTCAGGTCGACCCGCCGCTTGCCCGAGGTCGTGTAGTTGGTGATCGGATTCTCGAACACCTGCTTGTTGGGGACCAGCACGAGTTGCCCCTCGGGATTGCGGATCTCCGTCCAGCGCAGGTGGACCTTCTGGACGATGCCCAGGAAGTCCTTGGTCTGGATCAGGTGGCCGGCGCGGAACGGGTGCTCGATCGAGAGATAGATGCCGGCCATGAAGTTGGCGGCGATGTCCTGGAAGGCGAAGCCGAGGGCGAGGCCCAGGATGCCGGCGCCGGCGAGCAGCGACGCCACGGTCTTCTGCAACCCGACGATGCCCAGGGAGATGAAGAAACCGGCGGCGAGCAGGGCGAGGAATATCGTCTGGGCGAGCAGCCGTGTCACCTGTTCGCTGTGGGAGACGCGTTGCAGGAGGCGCAGCAGGAGGTTGCGCGCCAGCTTGGCGATGAGCCAGAAGCCCACCAGCACCAGCACCGCCACGGCGAGGTTGGGCAGCAGGAGGACGAACTGGCTCGCCCATCCCGTCACCTTCGCGATCAGCAGGTGCCAGGCGTTCCCGATCCCCATCTTCGGAGGCGATTGCAAATCGGGGGCCAGGAAAAACGGTTCGCACCGCTCTCCAGGCGATTTTCACCGCCCTCCACGTCGTCGAGACCTCGCGCGAAAGGGACGCGACCGAGCTGCACGAGGCCGCGACCTCGGTGCAAGAGGTCGGCACCGGGGTCGCGATCCCTCAGACCGAGGTCCACACCCCGCGCACCGAGGGTAAGACCCCTCGGACCGTGGTCTGGGCCTCTCGCACCAAGGTCGCGACGGCGCTGACCCCGGGGCAGCCCCCCTGACCCTCGGTGCCGAGGGCTCAGACCGAGGTCGCGACCCCTCCGACCTCGGTCCGAAAGGTCGCGACCTCGGTGCCGGAGACGTCGAGATCGGCGCGAGCCGCTTTTCACAGTATCCGAATGGCTTCCAGCCCGATCCCGATTGCCTGCGTCTCCAGCAAGATACGTTACAGTCTGGATGGAACCATAACGGCGCCCTTTCGCCAGGAGTCTGGCACCTGAAGGGGGGTAACGGGGTATAATGCGGGCATGCTCACCAAAGACCATAAAGAGCCGCGGCAGCCATCCGGACCGACCGACTACTTTGCGGAAACGGCGATCGGGGCGGTCGTTCTGCTCTCTATTCAGTTCCTCTCCCTTCCCGTCCTGGTCGGAGGCCTGGCTTTGATCGGGATCACCAAGCTATTCCTCCGTTTACGTACCGGCAGCACTGAGTAAAGCGCCAGAGCGGCCTCCGAGTCGATTCTCATTCTCCGGAGATCCTTCGCGCGTCCACCGCCCGCATCGCGGAACAGAATTCCTGAGCCCTGCACCAGCCGTTTGTAGTCTCCGGAGCGGCGAAACCGCGCCGCGCCACCACCCACCGCGGGCGTCACCACGACCTCCTCTGAAGGCTCCTTCGTGACGCCCGCGATCGGATTGGCGCGAACCGGTTTCGCCGCTTCGGAGGCGTCCCGCCGTTGTCGTGGGATGTGAGGTTGGCGTGGATGGGCTGGGACGCCTCTACGGGACCGTTTTCTTAAGACGAACCTCTCTCTCTTGATGAGGCTGAGGGCCTACTCGATCGCCAGCGCGATCTGGTTCGCGAACGCTTCCAGCAGGTGGAGCTGCTCGGGGTCGACGAGGCGCTGCGGGTCCGCGGGGTGGACGCCCAGGATGCCCACGATCCCCTGGGAGGTGCGCAGGGGGATGTAGAGCCCCTTGGCCGCGGGGAGGGTGTCGGTCGTCTTGCCGGCCATGCGGCCGTGATCGAAAACCCACTGGGAGACGGCCTGCTCGCGGACGTCGAAGAGGTAGGTGACGCTCTCGGCCGCCCTCTCCGCGAGCCGGCCGTTCTCGTCCGGCAGCAGCAGCAGCACCTGGGAGAGGAAGACGGAGTGGATGTGCTGGGCCGCGGCTTTGAGCACGGCGTCGAGGTCCGGCGCCGCGGCGAGGTCGCGGCTCATGGCGTAGAGGGCCGCCGTGCGCTCCTCCCGCGCGCGGGCCGCCTCGGCCTGCTGGCGCAGACGGACGGTCAGGGTGGAGACCACGAGCCCCGTGGTGAGCATCACCGCGAAGGTCAGCAGGTACTCGGTGTCCGAAATGGCGAAGGTGTAGTACGGCCGCACCAGGAAGAAATCGAGACCGGCGACGGCGAGCATTGAAGCCAGGATCGCCGGTCCCCGGCTCGACCGGGAGGCGATGCCGACCACTCCCAGCAGCATGAGCATGGCGAGGTTGGTGGGCTCGAACCAGGGGCGGATGGCGACGCAGAGGGCGGTCAACAGGGCCGTTACCAGCAGGGCCGCCCCGTAGCTGCGGAGGTTCCGCTCCCGGCCGCGCCGCGGCTGCGCCACGGGCCAGCCGCCGCCCTCCTCGCCGGAGATGACGTAGACGTCGATGCCGCCGCTGGCGCGCACCAGCTCGTCGCGCACCGAGCCGAAGAGCACGTCCTTCCAGCGCGAATGGAGGGGCTTGCCCACCACGATCTTCGAGACGTTGCGCCGCCGGGCGTACTTCAAGATCTCCTCGGCCGGGCGCTGGCCGGAGAGGGTGACGGTCTCAGCCCCCAGCCGCTCGGCCAGGCGCAGGGTCTGCCAGACGCGGTCGCGGTCCGCCTGGGGCAGGCGCAGCTCGGCCGGCGTCTCGACGTAGACCGCCACCCACTCGGCGCGCAGCCGCTCGGCCAGCCGCCGGCCGCCGCGCACGAGCTGGCCGGCCGCGGGGCCGGAGCTGACGGCCACCAGCAGGCGCTCGGCCACCGGCCAGGTCTCGCCGATGTTGTGCGCCTGGCGGTAGAGCTGCATCTGGGCGTCCACCCGCTCGGCCGTCTTGCGCAGGGCGAGCTCGCGCAGGGCGATGAGGTTACCGGCCCGGAAGAAGCCCTGGACGGCCCGCGACGCCTGCTCGGGCAGGTAGACCTTCCCCTCCTCGAGGCGCTTGATCAGCTCCTCAGGCGGCAGGTCCACGAGCTCGACCTGATCAGCCCGCTCGAGGATGGAATCGGGCACGGTCTCGCGCACCGCCACGCCGGTGACCTTGCCCACCAGGTCGTTCAGGCTCTCCAGGTGCTGGACGTTGACGGTGGTCCAGACGTCGATCCCCTCGGCCAGCAGCTCCTCCACGTCCTGCCAGCGCTTGGCGTGGCGCGAGCCGGGCGCGTTGGTGTGAGCCAGCTCGTCGACGAGGACCACGGCCGGCCGGCGGGCACGGGCGCCGTCGAGGTCGAATTCCTGGAGCTGGACTCCCCGGTGCTCGATGGTCTGGCGCGGCAGGATCTCCAGCCCTGCGAGCAGCGCCTCCGTCTCCTTGCGGCCGTGGGTCTCCACCAGGCCCACCACCACGTCGACGCCGCGGCGGGCGAGCTCGCGGGCGCCTTCGAGCATGGCGAAGGTCTTGCCCACGCCGGCCGTGGCGCCGAAGAAAATCTTTAATTTGCCCCGGCGCTCCCGCTCCTCCTCGGCCTTGGCGAGGGCGAGCAGCGCGTCGGGATCGGGGCGGTCCGGCGTCATCGATCGAGGTCCAGATTCAACTCCAAAACGTTCACCCGCGGCTCGCCGATCACTCCCAGCCACCTCCCCTCGACGTGCTTTGCGACCAGCGCGCGCACCGCGGCGGGAGCGAGCCCGCGGGCGGCGGCGACGCGGTCCACCTGATAGAAGGCGGCGGCCGGGCTGACGTGAGGATCGAGGCCGCTCGCCGAAGTGGTCACCAGGTCGACGGGCACCGGCCCTTTTTCCGGGTGCGCCGCGCGGATGCGCTCCACGTCCGCCTTGACGCGCTTGATCAGGTCCGGATTCGTGGGCCCCAGGTTCGAGCCGGTGGAGCTCGCGGCGTTGTAGGCGGGGGTGGTGGCCGACGGCCGGCTCCAGAAGTAGCGCGGACCGGCGAACGGCTGGCCGATCAGCTCGGAGCCCACGGTTTTGCCACTCTTCACGATCAGGCTGCCGTTGGCCTGGTGAGGGAAAACGGCCTGCGCAATGCCGGTCACCACCAGAGGATAGACCAGACCGGTCAGCACGGTGAGGACGAGAAAGATCAGGATCGCGGTACGTAGCTCTCTCATAATTACACCAGCCTCAGGACCTGAAGAATGACGTCGATCAGCTTGATGCCGAGGAATGGCACGATCACTCCTCCCAGGCCATAGATCAGGAGGTTGTCGCGCAGCAGGCGCGAGGCCGTGTGGCGGCGGAACTTGACGCCCCGCAGAGCCAGCGGGATGAGCGCGATGATGATCAGGGCGTTGAAGATGACGGCCGACAGGATGGCGCTCTGCGGGCTCGCGAGATGCATCAGGTTGAGCCGGTCGAGCACCGGATAGGTGGTGGCGAAGGCCGCCGGGATGATGGCGAAATATTTGGCCACGTCGTTGGCGATCGAAAACGTCGTCAGCGTGCCGCGGGTGATGAGGAGCTGCTTGCCGATCTCCACCGTTTCGATCAGCTTGGTGGGATTGGAGTCGAGGTCCACCAGGTTCGCGGCCTCCTTGGCCGCCTGGGTGCCGGCGTTCATCGCCACCGCCACGTCAGCCTGGGCGAGGGCGGGCGCGTCGTTGGTGCCGTCGCCCGTCATCGCCACCAGCCGGCCGCCCGCTTGATATTCACGGATCAGCTTGAGCTTGGTTTCAGGGGTCGCCTGGGCGAGGAAATCGTCCACCCCGGCCTCGGCGGCGATGGCGGCGGCGGTCAGCGGATTGTCGCCGGTGATCATCACCGTCTTGATCCCCATCTCGCGCAGCTCGGAGAAGCGCTCACGGATCCCGCCCTTGACGATGTCCTTGAGATGGATCACGCCGAGCACCTGCGCCCCCTCGGCGACGACCAGCGGCGTGCCGCCGGTCTTGGCGATCGTCTCGACTTTGTTGCGCACGTCCGCCGGGAAGTTGCCGCCCTGGGCGGTGACGAACGCCTCGACGGCGTCGGCGGCGCCCTTGCGGAGCTGGCGCCCGTCGTGGTCCACGCCGCTCATGCGCGTCTGCGCGGTGAAGGGGACGAATTGAGCGTTGAGGGCGTGGATGTCGCGCTCGCGGATTTCATATCTCTCCTTCGCGAGCACCACGATGCTGCGCCCCTCGGGGGTCTCGTCGGCGAGCGAGGAGAGCTGGGCCGCGTCGGCGAAGCGGGCCTCGCCGACCCCTTCGGCCGGGAGGAATTCGGTCGCCTGCCGGTTGCCCAGCGTGATGGTGCCGGTCTTGTCGAGGAGCAGCACGTCGACGTCCCCGGCCGCCTCCACCGCGCGGCCGGAAGTGGCGATGACGTTGGCCTGGATCATGCGGTCCATGCCGGCGATGCCGATGGCCGAGAGCAGACCGCCGATCGTCGTCGGGATCAGGCAGACGAGCAGCGCCGTCAGCACCGTGACGGTGACCGGCGTGCCATGGCCGGCGGCGGTGACGCTGTAGATGGAGAACGGCAGCAGGGTGACGGTCGCCATCAGGAAGACGAGTGTCAGACCTGCGAGGAGAATGGAAAGGGCGATCTCGTTCGGCGTCTTCTGCCGCTTGGCGCCTTCGACGAGCGAGATCATGCGGTCGAGAAAGGTTTCTCCGGGATTGGCGATGATGCGGATCACCAGCCAGTCGGAGAGCACCTGGGTGCCGCCGGTGACCGAGCTCCTGTCGCCGCCGCTCTCGCGGATCACCGGCGCGCTCTCGCCGGTGACCGCGGCCTCGTTGACCGAGGCGGCGCCCAGGACCACCTCGCCGTCGCCGGGGATGGTGTCCCCGGCCTCGACGAGGACGAGGTCCCCTTTGCGCAGGTCCGGCGAGGGGACCTCGGTGCGGGCAGCGTCGGGGCGGGGCTCGCGGAGCTGCTTGGCGATCGTCGTGCGGCGCGTCTGGCGCAGGGCCGCGGCCTGCGCCTTGCCCCGCCCTTCGGCCATCGCCTCGGCGAAGTTGGCGAACAGCACGGTGAACCAGAGCCAGACCGTCACGGCCAGGATGAACCCGGCCGGCGCCTCCCCTTTTCCCACCAGCGCCTGGACGAAGAGCCCCGTGGTGAGGAAGCTCCCGACGTAGACCACGAACATCACCGGATTGCGCAGCATGCGCCGTGGATCGAGCTTGCGGAAAGAGTCCTTGACCGCCTGACGGACGAGCTGAGGATCGAACAGAGAGGTTTTCTGTCGGGACATCTCAGTTTCCTCCGGTCATCATCTGCAGGTGCTCGACGATCGGTCCGAGCGCCAGCGCCGGGAAGAAGGTCAACGCGCCGACCAGCACGATGACGCCGATCAGCAGGACCACGAAGAGCGGGGTGTGCGTCGGCAGCGTGCCGGGGCTCGCCGGCACCTGTTTCTTCTTCGCCAGCGAGCCGGCGATCGCGAGCGTCGGGATCGCCAGCCAGAAGCGGGAGAACAGCATCGCGAGACCGCCGGTGACGTTGTAGAACGGAGTGTTGGCGGAGATCCCCCCGAAGGCGCTGCCGTTGTTGTTGCCCATCGAGGTGTAGGCGTAGAGGATCTCGCTGAAGCCGTGCGCGCCGGGGTTGGCGATCCCCTGGAGGCCGGCCGGGACCACGACCGCGATGGCGGTTGCGAGCAGCACGATGAGCGGCATGATGAGGACGACGAGCGAGGCCATCTTGATCTCATAGGACTCGATCTTCTTGCCCAGGTACTCCGGCGTGCGGCCGACCATCAGGCCGGCGATGAAGACGGCGACGATGACGAAGATCAGCATGCCGTAGAGCCCGGAGCCGACGCCGCCGAAAATGGTTTCGGAAAACTGCATCAGGAACAGCGGCACGAGGCCGCCGAGCGGCGTGTAGGAGTCGTGCATGGAGTTGACCGAGCCGTTCGAGGCCGCCGTGGTCGTCGCCGCCCAGAGGGCGGAATTGGCGATGCCGTAGCGCGCCTCCTTCCCCTCCATGTTGCCGCCGGGCTGCAACGCGCTCGCCCCTTGGTCGACGCCCAGCCGGTCGAAGGCCGGATTGCCGTGCTGCTCCTGGCTGTAGCACAGCAGGAGCAGCGGCAGCAGGGTGATCGTCATGGCGGCGAGCACCGCCCATCCTTGCCGGGTGTCCCCCACCATGCGGCCGAAGGTGTAGCAGAGGGCGGCCGGGATGAGCAGGATCGACAGCACCTCGAAGAAATTCGAGAGCGGCGTCGGGTTCTCGAACGGATGGGCGGAGTTGACGTTGTAGTAGCCGCCGCCGTTGGTGCCGAGCTGCTTGATGGCGATCTGCGACGCCACCGGCCCCACGGCCAGCACCTGCCCGGCGGGTCTCTCCGCGAGCTGCACCACCTGGTAGGCGGAGAAGGTCTGCACGACCCCCTGCGACACCAGGAGGAGGGCCAGGACCAGCGACAACGGCAGCAGAATGTAAAGCGTCGTCCGCACGAGGTCGACCCAGAAGTTGCCGATTGTCTTCGCGTTCTTGCGCGCCAAGCCGCGGATGAAGGCGACCAGCACCGCCATGCCCGCCGCCGCCGAGCCGAAGTTGTGGACGGCGAGGCCGGCCATCTGCGTGAGATAGCTCATCGTCGACTCGCCGCCATACCCCTGCCAGTTGGTGTTGGTGGTGAAACTGGCGGCGGTGTTGAACGACGAGTCGGGGGTGACCGCGCCGAGCTTCGCGGGGTTCAGCGGCAGCCACGGCTGCACGCGCTGCTGCACGTACAGGACGACGAGGCTGACCACGCTGAACAACAGCAGCGCGAAGGCGTACCCCTGCCAGTCCATCTCCTCTTCGGGCCGCACGCCGCAGAGACGATAGATCAGCCGCTCGACGGGACCCAATACGCGGTCGAGGCCGAGCAGCGGTTTACCCTCGTAGACCCGCGCCATCCAGGCGCCGAGCGGCTTGACGAGCGCCAGTAGGACGACGAAGTAGAGGACGATCTGAAGCAAACCGTTGGTTGTCATCGGTATCCCCTCAGAATCGCTCCGGCTTCAAAAGGGCCACGAACAGGTAGACGGTCAGGAAGAACGTCACCACGAGGCCGAGGATGTAAAGGCCGTTCATTTCTTCTCCTCCTGCGCCGGCTCCAGGGAGGCACAGGCGCGCACGAACCTCCAGGACAGCCCGAAGAAGCCGAGGGTCAGGGCGAGGAAAGCGATATCCATGGAGACGCCTCCGCGAAAGGGTTTCTAAAGCTTCCGGAAATGTTCCTCTTTCGAGGTCAGCCCGTGACCGCCGGGAGCGTGAACCAGAAGGTGGCCCCCCGGCCCTCCTGACTCTCGCAATGGATCTCGCCGCCGTGCGCCTGGACGATGTTGCGGGCGACGGCGAGGCCGAGGCCGACGCTGCCCTGGTCCTGGGTTCCCGGCACCTGGTAGAGCGGCTCGAAGATGGCCTCGCGGTACGCCGCCGGCACGCCGCGGCCGGTGTCGGTCACGGTGAAACGGGCGCGGCCTTCCCAGGGCTCGACCCGCACCGTCACCGCGCCGCCGGCCGGCGTGTGAGCGCGGGCGTTGCGCAGCAGGGCCGGCAGCAGCAGCGTGACCCGCTCAGGATCGGCGAGCACTCGGGGCGCTTGCGGGTCCACCTCCGCCGTCAACTTCACCTGCTGCTCCTCAAAGCGGGGAGCGATCTCGCGCACGGCGGCCGCGACCAGCTCGCCCGGCTGGATCGGCTCCAGGTGGAGCTGCTGGCGGCTCTCCTCCAGACCCGCCATGGCCTGGAGGCTCGCGGCGATCTCCCCGATGCGCTCGGCGCCGGCGCGGGCACCGGCCAGGCGCTGCTTCTGATGGGGCGTCAAGGGTCCGAGCCGTTCCTCGTCCAGGGCGTCGAGAGCCGAGCGCAGGGGATCGAGCGCCTTTTCCACGTCGTGAGCCGTGTTGGCCAGCAGACCGGCGTGGACCTCGCCGCCGCGCAGCCGGTCCGTGACGTCTTCCAGCACCAGCACCAGGGCGTCAGGGCTCCCCTGACCGCTGCTGCTCAGGACCGTGCCGTGCGGCAGGAAGAAACGCTCGCGGCCATCGAGGGAGAGCCGGATGACAGCCTCCGCGCCCTTCTTGGGCGGGCGTCCGGCCTCGATCCCGTCGAGTAGCGGGAGGAGCCATGCGCGGTGTGGCTCGGGGAGGGGCTCGTCCGGCCGGAGGCCGAGCTGGGAGGCGGCGGCCTGGTTGGCGAGCTCCACTGTCCGATCGGGCCGGTCGGGCCGGTCGGGTGAGATCGCGACCACCGCTGCGGCGAGCTGGTCGAGGGCGGCCTGCGAGATCCGCCGGGCGCGCAGCAGGCGGGCCTGGTCGGTCTCCCGCAGCTCTTTGAGACCGGCGGCCATGGAATTGAAGGCGGCCGCGAGCTCGCCCAGCTCGTCCTGCGAGGTGACCGGGACGGTGAGGTCGAGATGGCCTTTCTCAATCTCCCCCGCCGCCCGGGTGAGCCGCTCGAGCGGCCCCAGCATGGCGCGGGAGAGAAAGAGGATCCCCAGGCCCGCGACGGCGGTGCCGGCGAGCAGCAGGAAGGCCATCTCGCGGCTGGCGTCCTTGGCGAGCTTGCGGGCGCGATCGTTGGCGTCCACCATGTTCTGCTGGTTGAGGCTCAGGATCTCGTCGGCAGTGCCTTTGATCTGTTGGAAGGTCGGGAAGAGCTGGCGGAAATACAGGCTGCGCCTCTCCTCCAGGGGGACGTTCGGGTCCAGCACCCGCTCCAGCACGGGCTGGTAGGAGGTGTAAAGCTGCCGCAGGCGCCGCGCCCGCTCCCCCTCGCCGGGCAGAGTGATGTTGCCGAGCTCCGTCTTCAGGGCCGCGTCGAAGCGGGGGCGGTTCTGCTCGGCGATGGCGCGTCCCTGTTGCGGCTCGCCGGCCAGAGCGAAGAGGGCGCCGCTGTCCATCCTCTCCAGGGTCTCTTTCATCTGCTCGCTGGCGATGACGCTCCTGTAGTTTTCGCGCAGGATGACGTCGATCGAGCCGCCGAGATCGTCGAGCAGCGAGATGCTCTGCACGCCCACGGCGATCAGGATCGCGAGCAGGAGCACGAATCCCAGCGTGAGCTTCGTGCGCAGCCCGAGGCCTGAAGGTTGGATCGGTGCGTTCGCGTCCATGCAGCCAGTGTAGGCCGCGCGGGTCAAGGAAGTCCGGAAGAAGTCCTAAAGAGGTTCTAAAGATTGGGGGTGGCCCAAGGACATCAAGGACTACAAGGACAAGCACGGACGGCAACCACGGACAGCAAGGAGAGGAAAGCCGCGTTATGTCCTTGAGGTCCTTGTTGTCCTTTGGGTCCTTGTCGTCCCTACCCCTCCGGCTCCGCCAGAAACCTGTATCCCACCCAGGGCTCCGTGCCGATATAACGTGGATTGGCCGGATCAGGCTCCAATTTGCGGCGCAAGGAGCCGACGTGCACGCGGACGGTGTCGACCGTGGTGGCCGGAGCGCCTTTCCAGACCTTGGCGATGATCTGGCGCAGAGTCACGGGCCGGCCGGCGTGGCCGGCGAGCAGCTCGAGGATGGCGAGCTCGGTGGGGGTGAGGCGCACCTCCTGGCCGTCGCGGACGACGGTGCGACGGGCGCAGTCGATCTCCAAGCCGGGGAAGCGGAGCACTTCCACGGCGGGTTCGGCCTCGGCGCGGCGGAGCTGGGTACGGACGCGGGCCAGCAGCTCGCGCAGAGAGAAGGGCTTGGTGACGTAGTCGTCCGCCCCGCGGTCGAGGGCGCGGACCTTGTCCTCCTCCTCGCCGCGCACCGAGAGGACGATCACCGGCGTGCGGTCGATGCGGCGCACGGCGGTGATCACGGCGAGACCGTCCGCCCGCGGCATGGCGAGGTCGGTGATCACGAGGTCGGGCCGGCTCTCCTCGAACCGCGCCTTGCCCTCCAGACCGTCACCCGCGGCGACCGTGTCATAGCCGGCGACGGCCAGCTCGCGGCTCAGGGTCTGGCGGATCGACGGATCGTCGTCGACGACGAGGATCAGAGGGGTTCCCCGGGTCATGGCTGCGCCTCCTCGGGATCGCGCGGCTCCGGCGCCGCCGGCAGGATCAGCCTGGCGATGGTACCCCCTCCGGGCCGGTCGAGGAGCGCCAGGGAGCCGCCGTTGGCTTCGGCCAGACCGCGGGCGATCTGGAGCCCGAGACCGCCCGAGGCGCTGTCGCCCGCGGCGGCGTCCGCGGTGCGCCGCAGGTCGCGCGCCCCTTGAAGCATGCGCTTCACTGCGGGTGGCAGGCCGGGCCCGCGGTCCAGCACCTCCAGCCGGATTCGCTCCCGGTCCTCCGGATCAGGGCCGGCGGCGAGCTCCAGCGGCCGGTCGTCCGGCGCGGCCCGGGCGGCGTTCTCCAGCAGGTTGACGAGGACCTCCAGAGTCAGCGACGGATCGGCCCAGACGTCGGGGCAGCGCGGCTCGACGCGGACCTCGATCGGGCGGCCGGCGAGGATCAGCGACAGGCTCTCGCGGGCGGCGCGGAACAGGGAAAACGGCGGCACCGGCTCGGGACGAGGGCGGGCCACGCCGGCCTCCAGACGCGCCAGGGACAGCAGGTTGTCGATACGGCGCGCGAGGCGCTCCTGTTCCAGCGACAGCCCAGCCAGGCTGGCGAGGGCCTCCGGCTGATTCGCGAGCCGCCCTTCGAGGCTCTCGATCTCCAGCCGCATGGCGGTGAGCGGCGTGCGCAGGTCGTGGGAGACGGCCCGCAGCAGCGAGGTCTTGAGGGTGTCGCTCTCCCGCACCGCCTCCAGATGGGCCGCCTCGCCGAGCAGGCGCTCGCGCTCGATGGCCAGGGCGAGGAGACGGCCGGCGGACTCCAGCAACGCCCGCGGCGCGAGTCTCCCCCACGCCACCAGGACGCCGTTGACCGTGCCGCCGACGTGGAGAGGGAGGTAGGACGTGCCGCCGGACTCGGCGAGCTCCCGCGTCTCCAGTGCTCTCTGCAAAAGGTTCCTGTCGACCGCCAATTCGCCGCCGACGGTGGTCGCCGGCGCCTCCTCCCCCGCGAGGTAGAGCCCACCGGATTCGGCGCCGATGGCCTGCAGCGTGCGCGCCGCGGCCTCGCCCAGGATGCCGGGACGCTGGCTGGCCGCGAACAGGCCGAAGCAGAGGTCGTAGAGGATCTCCACCTCCCGCCGCCGGCTCTGGGCCTCCTCCGCCCGCCGCCGGGCCGTGGCCACCAGCCGGCTGGCCACGGTCGAGGCGACGAGGAAGGTGACGAGCGCCGCCCAGTTCGACGGGTCCTGAATCGTCAGCGTGCCATAGGGAGGGAGGAAGAAGAAATTGAAGCAGACCATGGCCACGACCGAAGCGGCGGCGCCCACCGCCCAGCCGCCCCAGGTGGCGAGACCGAGGACGAGCAGCAGGTAGGCAAAGCCGGCCGTGGTGGCGTTGGCCCCTGCCCACCGTGCCATCACCGTGACCAGAGCAGCGGAGAACGGGAGAGCCATCCACGCCAGCCCCTTCGCCCGCTGATCGGCAGCCATGGGCTCCAGTCTACCCGTTCCCCAGATCCCGATCCTCCGGAGCGGCGGCACCGCCCGGACCTGCGATCTGCCCTGGACGACACACCCCCTGGGAGCGCCGGCGTCCCGCCGGCAACTTACTCCGTTTTTCAAAAAACATAGTTAGCAGGCCGGCGGGACGCCGGCGGTCCCAGGGGAATGCTCGCTTCAGCTTTCTACCCCATCCCCAGCCGCCCCTCCAGCCCCGCCTTCACCTCCGGCCACTCCTCGGCAATGATGCTGAACATCATCGTGTCGCGCAGGAAGCCGTTGGAGCGCATCTGGTAGCGGCGCAGCACGCCCTCGCATTTTGCTCCCAGCTTCTCGATCGCCCGCTGGCTGTGGAGATTGTTGACGTCGGTCTTAAACTGCACGCGCGCCGCTCCCAGGTCCTCGAAGGCGTGGCGCAGCAGCAGGTATTTGCTCTCCGGGTTCACCCGCGAGCCCTGGTGCGACTTCGCGATCCAGGTGCGGCCGATCTCCAGGCCGCGGTGGGGAGGCCGGATGTCCAGGTAGCCCGTCATCCCCACGGCCTCCAGCTCGGGCTTGATCCGGATGAGGAAGTGCAGCGTCGCGGGACGGGCGAGGCCGGCGCCGAGCCACTCCGCGAAGGCGTCGAGCCCGTCGTCCCGCGGCCAGTCCAGGGTGTGGCGGAAGATCTCCGGATCGGCCTTCGGCCAGAGCTCGGAGGCATGGTCCGGCGTCAGGGGCTCGAGGACGAGGCTGGGACCTTCGAGGCGCACGGGCTGGACGTTCATGGGTCCCGCAGTTTATCGTGCGGGACGGAGGTTCCGACCTTGAGCCCAGCATCCCTCGCGCGCCGCCTGGTGCCGCTCCTGTTCGTCATGGCCGCGGTGGCCATGGTGGCCACGGCCGCCGCCTGGGGCCAGGCCGAGACGCCCAAGCCAGCCGAGACGCCGAAGCCGGCGGTCCCCGAGGTGGCAGCGCCGCCGGCGCCTCAGCCGCCGCCCGTCGTCCGCATCCCCGACCGCGGCGATTTCAAGGTGGTCTACGAGAGGTCCAAGAACCCCGACTACCAGGGGCTGCAGCAGATCTTCAAGCAGACCCGGCTCCTGGAGGAGACGGTCGGGGCCTTGGACGGGACGCTGGCGATGCCGGCCGACGTCACGGTCGCGCTGCGGGAGTGCGGCGCCTCCGACGCGCCTTACGAGCCCGACAAGCGCCGCCTCTCCATCTGCTACGAGCTGGTCGACGCCCTCGCCGAGCTGTTCACGGCCGGGGCCAGCAGTGAAGAGGACGTCCAGCAGGCGGGGATCGCCGTGGCCGGGGCCACGCTCTTCATCTTCTTCCACGAGGCGGGGCATGCCCTGATCCGCCTCGACGGCCTGCCGGTCGCCGGCCGCGAGGAGGACGCCGTGGACCAGCTCGCCACCGTCCTCCTGCTCGAAAGCGGCCGGGAGGGCGAGAAGGCGGCCCTGGACGGCGCCTCCACCTTCCTCGCCCGGGAGAAGGACGCCAAAGGCCAGGCCGCGCTCGGCCATCTGGCCTTCTGGAGCGCGCACGCAATGGACCCGCAGCGCTTCGTCAACGTCATCTGCTGGGTCTACGGCAAGAACCCCACGGATTACCAATACCTGGTGGAGGACGGCACCCTGCCTGCCGAGCGCGCCGCCCAGTGCCCCGCCGAGTACGGGGAGATGGCGAAGACGTGGAGTGGAGTGCTGGCGCCGTATGTGAAAGAAGGGACGCCTATCTCCCCTTCTCCCCCGCCACCCAAGCCTTGATACTCTTCTCCAGCAGCGCGAGCGGCAGTTGGCCGCTGCCCAGGACGTGGTCGTGGAAGGCCCGGATATCGAATTTCGGGCCCAGCTCTTTCTGGGCGTAGGCGCGCAGCTCTTTGATCTTCAGCTCGCCGATCTTATAGACCACGGCTCCGCCCGGCGTGACGATGTAGCGGTCCACCTCCACCACGATGTCGTGCTCGGTCCTGGCGGAATTGGCCCGCATGTAGTCGAGCGCCTGCTGGCGGGTCCACCCCTGCGTGTGCAGGCCGGTGTCCACCACCAGCCGGAGGGCGCGCCACATCTCGTAGACGAGCTGGCCGAACTTCGAGTACGGGCCCTTGTAGAGGCCGATCTCGCTCCCCAGGCTCTCGGCGTAGAGCGCCCACCCCTCGGACATCGCGGGATAGACGTCCCACTTGCGCCACGCCGGCAGCTCCCCCAGCTCTTCGATGAGCGCGTACATGATGTGGTGCCCCGGCACCGACTCGTGCGAGGCCAGGGCCTCCATCTCCCACTTCGGGCGGGCCTTCAGATCGTAGGTGTTGACGTTGAACCACCCCGGCCGGCCGGCGGCGAGCGAGCCGTTGGCGTAGTAGCCCGTGGTCTGCGACTTCGCGTCGTAGGCCGGCACGGCGGTGACCCCGTAGGGGAGCCGCGGCAGCTTGCCGAAGAGCTTGACCAACTCGGGATCGATCCGCTTCGTGATGTCGCGATAGCCGGCGATCAGGTCCTCAGGTCTGTCATAGAAGAAGCGGGGATCGGTGCGCAGGAAGTTGCAGAACTCCGCGAAGCTCCCCTTGAAGCCCGTCGAAGCGATCAACGCGTCCATCTCCCCCCGGATTCGCTTCACCTCCGAGAGGCCGAGCTGGTGGATCTGATCCGGCGTGAGATCGGTCGTCGTCTGGGTCCGCACCAGGTAGGCGTACCAGGCCCGGCCGTCCGGCAGGTCGCTCATCGCCGTCGTCTCCCGGGCTCCGGGGATGTAGGTCGAGACCAGATACTCCCGCAGCCGGCGCAGGGCCGGCGCCACCTCATCCTGGAAGATCCGGGACGCCTCGCGCCGCAGCCGTTCGCGGTCCGCCGCGGGAATTGTCTCGGGGATCTTCTGGAAGGACTCCACGGCGGGGCTCTTCCCGGGATCGTCCGTGAGCACGGCCGTGATCTGCCCCGGCACGTCGCGCAACGTCACCCGCGGCGGCGTGATCCCGGCCGCGAGCCCCCGCTTGAGCAGGTCGAGCGTCTGCTCGATCGCCTTGGGAAAAGCGCGCAGACGGGAGAGCCGGTTCTCGTAATCCTGAACGTTGCGGGCCGGCATGGCCGCCAGCAGGTCCACGATGTCCTGATGCACGCCGCTCAACTGGTGGATGGGCATGAGCTCCGAGGGGAATTTCTCCCCCTCGATACCCTGCTCCAGACGCCAGTGCAGGAGGTCGTAATTCACCTGCTCGGCCGGCGCCAGGCGCGAGCGAGCGATGGAGTCGAGAGCCGCCAGCTCCTGATGGGCCATGCGGCGGGCGAGCGCGATCGTCTCGGGCGAGGCGTCGCCCAGGCGATCGTCCAGCCCCGCATAGCCGATGTAGGTGGCATACTCCGGGGCCGCCAGCATGCGGCTGCGCCAGTGGAGATCGAAAAACCTGTGCAACCGCTCGCTCTCGCTCCCCTGCCCCTTGGCAGACGGGAATTGATCGATCTGCCGCGACGCTTCGAGAAGGTCCGGCGGCACGGCCGCGGACACCGCCGTGGCCATCAGCAGGAGCGAGAGCATCAGCAGGAGAGTCCGGCGCATGCTACTTCCCTCCCCTGCTCTTCTCCGCCGCCACCCACGCCTTGACGTTTTTCTCCAGCAGATCGAGCGGCAGGGCGCCGTTGCCGAGCACGTGGTCGTGGAAGGTGCGGACGTCGAACTTCGGCCCCAGCTCCTTCTCCGCGTAGGCGCGCAGCTCCTTGATCTTCAGCTCGCCGAGCTTGTAGGCCAGCGCCTGCCCGGGCCAGACGATGTAGCGGTCCACCTCGACCTCGATGTCGTGCTCGGTCTTCGCGGCGTTGGCCTTGAAATAATCGATCGCCTGCTGGCGGGTCCAGCCCATGGAGTGCATGCCGGTGTCCACCACCAGGCGGATCGCCCGCCAGACCTCGTAGGTGAGCTGGCCGAACTTCGAATAGGGGTCCTCGTAGAGGCCGAGATCGCCCCCCAGGCTCTCGGCGTAGAGCCCCCAGCCCTCGACGAAGGCCGTGTAGTCGTCGTGGCGGCGCCACTCGGGGACGTTCTCCAGCTCCTGGGCGATCGAGAGCTGCAGGTGATGGCCCGGCACGGCCTCGTGCAGGGTGAGGGCCTCCATCTCCCACTTCGGCCGCGATTTGAGGTCGTAGGTGTTGGCGTAGAAGTACCCCGGCCGGCCGGCTGCCAGCGAGCCGTTGTCATAGTAGGCCGTGGTCTGCGACTTCTCGGAATACGAGGGTACGGGGATGACGCCGTAGGTCAGCCGCGGCAGCTTGCCGAAGAGCTTCACGAGGCCGGGATCGATGCGCTTGGCGATGTCGCGGTAGCCGGTCAGCAGGTCCTCGGGTTTGTCGTAGAAGAAGCGCGGATCGGTGCGCAGAAAGGTGAGGAACTCCTCGAAGCTCCCCTTGAAGCCGGTCGCGGCGATCAGCTCGTCCATCTGCTTGCGGATGCGCTTCACCTCGGAGAGGCCGATCTGGTGGATCTGCTCCGGCGTCAGGTCGGTCGTGGTGCTGTTGCGGACGTTGAAGGCGTACCAGGCCTTGCCGTCCGGCAGGTCGCTCATGGCGATCGAGTCGCGGGAGGCGGGCAGATAGGTGTTGGCGAGATAGCTCTGGAGCTTGCGGAACGCCGGCAGGTCCCGTTCGTCGAACGCCTTGACGGCCTCGGTCTTGAGCCGCTCCTGCTCGGCCGCCGGGATGCTCGCCGGGAACTTCTGAAAGGCCCGCAGCAGGGGGCTCTTCAGGGGATCGTCCACCAGCAGGTTCCCCACCTGGGCCGGGACGTCGCGCAGGGTGACCCGCGGCGGCGTGATCCCCTCCTGGAGACCCTTGTTCAAGAGGGCGATCGTCTGGTCGATCACCGTGGGGATTCCCTTCAGGCGAGCGATGACGTTCTCGTAATCCTTGACGTCGTTGGCCGGCATGGCCCCCAAGAGCTGAGGGATCTCCTGATGCGGGCCGCTCACCTGATTGATCTGCAGGTACTCGCGATGGAACTTGCTGCCCTCCATCCCCCGCTCCACGCGCCGATGGGCCAGGTCGTAGTTGACCTGCTCGGCTGGCGTGAGCTTCGACCGGTCGATGGAATCCAGAGCTTTCAGGATCTTGGGATTGAGGGCACGGCCGAACTCGATGGCCTCGAACGACGAATCGGACCAGCGGTCGTTGAGCCCCGGATAGCCGACGAAGGTGGCGAGCTCCGGCGAGGCATGCATCGTGAATTCCCACGAGAGGTCGAACAGCTTCTGCAGCCGCGCGCTCTCGCTCCCCTGCCCCTGGGTGGCGGGGAACTGCTCGAACCTGTGGGCATACTCGACGAGGTCGGGCGCGACGGCGGCCCGGGCGGCGGTGGCGGTCAGCAGGAGGCTCGCGAGGAAGGGGAACAGATATTTCATGACGACCTTTCTATCGGAATACAGGTGG
>DATARR010000116.1:0-4622 GCA_036264085.1 Thermoanaerobaculia bacterium
AATCCCCTCAGACGCCGCCCTGGTCACCCTTCAGTTGGCGACCCTGTATCTGGAGGCCGGGCGCTCCGGGGAGGTCCGGCAGATGGCTCTGGCCCTCGGGTCGATCCTAAGAACCGAGGGGCTTCACACCAAAGCCGTGGCAGCGCTCAGGCTCTTCTACGAGGCGGTCGAGAAAGACGCCCTCACTGTGGAGCTGGCCCGGCGGCTCAGTGAGTATCTTTTCCGTGCCCAACGGAATCCGGAGCTGCGTTTCGAATCCGTTTCATGAGAGAAACTGTCCAGGTGCGTCCACCGGGCCGGCGGGAGCGATTCACCGGCCCGGCAGCGCTCACGAGGCTGTAATCAGCTTCCCGGCAGGCAGCTCCCGTACGGATCAACTCTGCATCCACCATCGAGGTTCTCCGCGGGAACCTGGATGGTTTTCTGGCCCCCAGGGCGGCCGTCGTTCGGGTCGACGCTGCTGACCTCGCTCCAGAGTCTGCCCAGGAATTCCCAGACCGGAGACCAGAGACTGGTGGGTGCCGGCCTCGAAGCAAAGGCGACCGCGCGAGCTCCATCTCCGGGTGTCTTTGCGCCCAAAGGCGCGGAGATGGCAAGGACCAGGCAGATCGCGACGTTGCGGAGGAGAAAGGGACGGAGCATGGACACTCCTTTCCGGGAGGCGGCTCCGGCGCGTCCGGCATGGCTGCGCGGGCTCCCTCCAGTGGGTATGGTGTCCTGCGAGCGGAAAATCACACCCGGGTATCAACCCAGGTGAGCACACCAACTCGCGCGCCTCTTCCACACATTGGCCGGAGCCTCTCGCCGGTCGGCTTGCTGCCGGTGGCCGATCCCGCCGCCACGGGCCGGCGGCGGAGAGCACCTCCTCGCCGACCAGCTCCACCTGCGGCCATACGATCGCCGTCAGCGCGCCGAGCTCTACGAACCGGAGGGACCTCCAAAGAACTCTCGCAGAACCACAGATCTGGTTGACGCCGGAGACGCCGCCTCTTTAAACGAGCTTAGCCAGGGGTGGACGCCTGTCAAGGCTTCCCCCTTCGGGGTCAGCCTACGGCCGAGCCTTGACAGGCGTCCACCCCTGGCTCGCCAGCAGAAGCGAGGCGGCTTCAAACTACCCCCGCCTTCCGAGGAGATCCTCAATGTCTACGATCGACTCCCTGCTGGCGCATTTCCTCAGTCCCATCAACACCCTGAAGCATCTCGACGAACGAGGCAACAATCTCTTCATCCGCCGCGACCGTGACATCGACGACGCGGCCGAGATCGCCCAGATCCTCTCCCACTGGATTCGGCTCGACCTCTCTTTCGGCGTTCTTTGGATCTCTCTTGAGGACCGCGCTCTTGTCGTCCTAACACCCGAACACCTCTTCCTCCACTGCCTCGCCCCCGCCACGCCTCTTCCTTGACCACTTCCGGCGGAGTTGGCGCGCTCCCCCAGGGGCGCGCCAGCCCGCCTTCGCGGCGCACACGTGCCCTAGCCGTTGGGGTCGATCCCCTGGCGGCCCACGTTGCTCGCCAACTCGCGGAACTGCCTCCAGCACTCCGCTATCAGGAGCTGATATTCCTCCTCACTCGCCGTCATGCGAATCTTGTTCAGCGCCTCCCGATGAAGGGAGCGATGGCGAAAGCCTTTGGGCCTCTTCGGGCGAAAACGCTTTGAATGCGTCACCATGTCGGTCCCAATCATGCGAGACTTCCGTGGCACTCGCCGTGCGCGCCCCCACCGCAGTGGTCGCCTTACCGAATTGCTCAACGAGCTCCTCCGAGTCGGCCGACTCCAACGCCGAACGCTCAGGTTGGCGACCACTCCACAGCCCCCCGGTAGAACTCGGAATGCCGAAGACTTCCCTTCTTGAAGTGGCTCATCCAAGGCGTCGCTCATAGATCCCTCCTTAGATCATTTCGCTATGGTGAGGCGAGTCACTGCGACCTTGCAGCCGGTCGTCCTCTCTCCTCGGGTCCCCGCGTCGAGTCAGGAAGCGAAACCGAACAGAGCATCCCACAAAGAACTTCATGAACATGTACCACACCCAACCCACTGCCTCAATCGAGATCCCCTCCGACGTCCTCAATGCTTTCCGCTACGCAGTCGACCAACTGACCCAGCTTGCCACGATCCGACGCCTTCACCGATGGACCTCTGCCGCTCTATGAGGTGGTGGCAGAGATCTTCCGGGAGCCTCCACGTGAAAGTGCGTGTCTGGATACTGTTATGCGAACGGCAGAGGATCGATGCGGAAGCCCTGGCAGCGAAGCCAGCGCCGGATGAGGGCCCCTTTCTCGATCGTGCATCTCCGAAGGTCATCCCGCTGTGTCGCGAGATCGCCGGCGAAGCTCTCGAGAGCGAGGAGGGCCTCGCCAGCGCCTTCCTCCCTTCCCAACCATAGCTTGAGCTCAGCCGCGGCCTCGCAAGCCTCGGCCACCCGCCCGGCCTCGGCTGAGAGGTGCATGACGTCGAGCGTGACCAGGGCCGCCTCGGGGACTCGCCGCTCCTCCAGGTACTTCAGACGGGCGGTCCTTAACAAGCCGGCCGCCTCGTGATGGTTGCCGAGCCGCCCCTGCACTCGCCCTTCCCACCAGCGGGCCACGATCCTTTCCCGCGGATCGCTCACCTGATGAGGACTGAGGCGCCAAACCTCCCGGAGCAGAGTCCGGGCTGGGGCCTTTCTCCTGTGACCGGCAACGATTATAGCCAGAGCGAGGCAGACTCGGACGCTCAGCCACGGACGGCGCTCCAGATCCATCGTCTCCTTGGCGGTGCGCAGCTCAATAGAGGCCACCGCCCGTTCTCCCTCTTCGAAGGCGAGAAGCCCGAGGAGCGCCCGAGTGGTCCCCGCCTCCTCCTCCAGCCGGGCGGCGAAGAAGGAGCAGGCCGCTCGCCCCAGCAAGCCTCCGGCTTCATCAAGCCGTCCCTGCTCCCAGCGCAGCAAAGCCAGGCTCCGGCACCAGAAGGCCCGGTCCAGGGAGCGGTGCTGCCACGCGAGGAAGCGTTCGGCGCCAAGTATGGCACTCTCGGCCTCGACTAAGCGTCCCAGGAGCCGTAAAGCGGTGCCGGCAAGATACTTGGCTCTTCCCAGATAGACCGCATCGAGCGATCCATCGAGACGAGACGGAGCGAGATCCGGAACCATGGCGAGAGCCCTCTGAGCCATTGCGAGTGCCTGTGCAGGATCATGCCGAAAGAGCAGAGCGGAACTCCTCTCCAGCAGGATCTCGGCAAATGGGACACCCCGGAAGCGCAACGGTAAACAAGAGATGTTCCGTTGTCGAGCCTCCCAATGGAGCCAGAGGCCCCCGGGATCAAGCTCTAAGTCATTGGCCTCCAAGGCGTTCAAGCATGCCTGTGTCGTCAAGTCCGCTTCTCCGATACGCTGGACTCGTCCTCGTTTGGCCTGCTTCCACGGCCGTCGCCGCCAACCTCCGCCAGGGACACCCCGACTCCGAACAGCCAAAGGTTGCGGGTCACGTCAAGACACTGCGGGCACCGAGTCAGTAGGTGGCGAAGGACCGCGCGGGCCTCTAGCCGTGGAGATTCAACTCGCATGAAGCGTCCCAACGCGGCCGGCGTGGGGCAGTCAGGGCGTAGGTCGCTCAAGATTCCCTCTTTTCTCTCAATCAGGCCATGCTCTTACTTTCAACCACAGTAGCTGAAGGGATTTCTCGCTCCAAACACGAGTTTTGTTCCCTGCAGTTGCGTGGCAAGACGGGTTACTTGGATGGCCACTTTTACACCTCCTCCCCGCAATAGAGGGTTGACAGGCTGAAGAGCTTCGAGCGATTGAGAGGCTACTCGCATTCGCTCGCCGACCGAACCCTGACCGCCGCTTCTGCCCGAACAGCCGTCGCTCCACAGAGGGCCGCCGACCCTGCAATTGCATGCTGCCACTACTTGGAGTTCGTCCCCTGTTAGGGCGGCTTTCGGTCGTTTCGGATACACTCGATGATGACGGATGCGATACGACAGGAGAAGAGTCGGGGGCAGAGTCGAGGAAAGGTGCGGCCTTCCGGAGGTCTGGCGCTCAAAGGTCGATCCTGGTTACACTCTGGCCAAGACGAACGTAATACTGCATCGTCGGCCTCCTCGACGACCAACTCCACCTGCGGCCGTACGATCGCCCGTAGCTCGATTCCTGCGCGGTCTTTCGAGGCTGGCGCCACCTCAGACTCTGCCCGTCGCGACTTCCGCAGGCATGATCTAGCCTAGGAATCGACGGCAGCCCGGACATCAAGGCCACCGAGGCCGTCCCCGGCCGGGGCCGAGCGCCGGATCGCCAGGCACGCTTCCCGGACCGTGGCCAAGGACTTCTGGAACTCCAATCGACCGCTTGACCGAATAACTCACCATCATGTAAGTTATAGGCGCACCGATGACGGGCGCTTAGGTCCGCCGAAGCATGCATTACAGATTGTAGGAGGAAACAGGTGGATCATCCGCTGAGGATGCGAGTTCTTCTGTCAGTGAAACAAGTCTCTGAGCGCCACCCCGGGATCTCCGAGCGCACACTTGTCCGGCGTCAACTAGATTTGAGGGTCGGCGACAATTAGAACTGCGGGGTTCGTCCTCCAGTTAGTAGAGACCTCTTATGGGGGCGGGGGCTTGTTTTCGGGGGCAGTGGGGCGTT
>DATARR010000176.1:0-9405 GCA_036264085.1 Thermoanaerobaculia bacterium
TGAAAGGGCGCAACAAGAACGTAAGTCGGAGTCTGAGGGGTTGGGGAGGGTGGTAGACCAAGCCGTATAGCCCTTAACCCGGTGTCCAACGAACCGGGGGAGGTTCACTTTGACCGCATTTCTCACCGCATACACAGATTCTCCGCTCTTCTACACCAATCCTCTCCGGCCATACACGAATCCGCCGGAAATCGGTGTACGGGAAGCGTTCCCCCGGCTCCTTCCAGCTCGGATCCACACTTCTTTTTCAAAAAAGAGTGTAGGGCGTCTCTCCCCCTGCACCCTTTTTGATTCGCCCGTGTATCCCTGCTTCTCCCCCAACTCGCCGCTGGCCTCCTTTACACAGATCTGACAGGAATAGGTGCACGATTTCCCTTCATCTACACTCTTTCGCCAAGAAAAGGTGTATACGCCAGCGCCGCCTGGCCCAGGCTGAGGCCGCCATCGTTGGCAGGGACTTCGCGGTTCGTCCACACGGCGAGGGAAGACGAGACCAGGAGCGCGGCGAGCCGGTCGATGAGGAGCCGATTCTGGAACACGCCGCCGGAGAGGACGACGGTGTCGAGATTTTCGCGGGACGCCAGATCGCGCACCGCGCCCGCGATCCCTGCGGCCAAGCCGTGGTGAAAGGCGCGCGCGATCTCGGGCTCGGGGCGCCCAGCCTTGCGGTCCTCGATCAGCGCCGCGAGCAGCGGGCGAAAATCCAGCTCCTCGCCGTGGAAGGGCATGGGATAGCCGACGACGTCCGGCGGAGCGGTGCGCGCCCGGTGCTCCAGCCAGATCGCGGCCTGCCCTTCGAAGCTGATCTCGCGCGTGAAGCCGAGGAGGGCGGCGGCGGTGTCGAAGAGGCGCCCGGCCGAGGTGGTGGGGAAAATGCGCAGGTTTTTTTCGATCAATTCCCGCGCCTGCCCGTAACGGAGAGGAAAGTGGAAGGGCGCGGCGGCGAGGTCGGGAAGGTTTTCGATCCCGGTGAGGAATCCCGCCGCCGCCTGCACGGGATGGCGCGCCGCCGCGTCGCCGCCGGGCAGCACCGCCGGCCGCAGGTGGGCGACACGTGCGAAACCCTTTCGTACGCTGCCTACGAAGAATTCGCTTCCCCAGATGGCGCCGTCGTCGCCGTAGCCGGTGCCGTCGAATGCCACGCCCAGCACGCGGCGCTCCAGGGCCCCCTGCTCGGCGAGGACGCTCGCGACGTGGGCGCGGTGGTGCTGCACCGCCATGGTCCCGGAGGCATCCGCGGACAACGTCTGCGCGAAGAGCGACGAGACGTATTCAGGATGTCGATCGTGAACGATCAGCAGCTCGCTCCACTCCACCTCGTACATGGCGGTGAGGTCGCGCACCGTCTCCTGGAAGGCGCGGAAGGCGTCGTAGTTGCCGAGGTCGCCGAGGTGCTGGCTGACGAAGGCGTCACCGTGGACGACCAGGGTGATCGTGTTCTTGAGATCCCCGCCCAGGGCCAGGATGGGCCGGCCGGCGGGCAGCTTCGCCACGGCGCCCGGAGCATAGCCGCGCGCCCGCCGCAGCACGGTGGGCCCGAGCGAGGTTACGGTGCCGACGGAGTCGTCCACGCGGCGGGCGATGGGGCGCTCGCCGATCAGGAAGGCGTCGGCAATTCCCGCGAGGCGCTCGATCGCCTCGCCGTCCTCGTAGGCGATGGGCTCGCTCGAACGATTGGCGCTGGTCATCACCAGCACGTCCGGCGCGCCATGGGAGAAGAGGAGATGATGCAGGGGCGCGTAGGGGAGCATCACGCCCAGGTCGCCGTTCTCCGGCGCCGCGCCTGCCAGAACGACCCGCGCCGGCGCCAGCACCACCGGGCGCGCCAGCGAGGTGAGGAGCGACTCCGCTTCCGGGGACAGGTCGATCAGGCGGCGGGCGGTATCGAGGTCTCGCGTCATCAATGCGAACGGCTTCTCCTTGCGGAATTTGCGCTCGCGCAGGGCCGCCACCGCGGCCGGGTTGCGTGCGTCGCAGGCCAGGTGATAGCCGCCGATCCCCTTGACGGCGAGGACCTCTCCGGCGCCGAGCCGGCGCGCGGCCTCGCGGATAGCGGCCTCGCCGGCAGCCTCACCCAGGTGGAAATGCGGCCCGCAGTCCGGACAGGCCACGGGCTGGGCGTGGAAGCGGCGATCCGCAGGGTCTTCGTACTCCGTGGCACAGCGCGGGCACAGGGGCCAGTCCCGCATCGTCGTCCGCGGCCGGTCATAGGGCAGGGACAGGACGATCGAATAACGCGGTCCGCAATCCGTGCAGTTGATGTACGGATAGCCCCGGCGGCGGTCCGTGGACGAGAACAGCTCCGCGAGGCAGCTCGCGCAGACGGGAAGGTCGGGGGAGATGCGGACCGTGGGAGCGGATGCGCCGGCCGCGCTGTCGCGGATCTCGAAACCGGCGAAGCCCTGGGACTCTGCGGCGTCGATCTCGACGTCCGCGATCCGCGATGCGGGAGGTGGCTGGGCCTGGAGATCCTGGACGAATCGATCGACGGCCGGCGCCTCCCCTTCGACGTGGACCAGCACCCCCTCGCCCGCGTTCGAGACCCAGCCGCGCAGGCCGTGGGAGCGGGCGAGACGGTAGACGAAGGGGCGGAACCCCACGCCCTGGACCACGCCGTGGACGCGGAGACGACGGGCTGCGGTCATGTCGCGGGGGGCGCCCCCACGATACAACCCCGGCCCTGCCAGCCGATCTGGACGACGCGGCCGTCCTCCACCAGCACGGGGACGGTGCGCTGGCCCGTCAATTGGACCATGCGCGCCAGAGCCGCGGCGTCGGCCTCGACGTCGTGCTCGTCGAAGTCGCGGCCGTCCCATTCCAGTTGCTCGCGCAGCTCCGCGGTGTACGGGCAGCTCCTGGTGCCGTAGAGCTCCAGGCGCTGGCTCACGGCGTCTCCTCCGCCGCCAACAGCTCCAGTATGACGTGATACATCGAGGCCTGGACCTCCTGGATGCGGGGGATGTAGTCGCAGGGCACGACCAGGGGCAGCTCGGCCAGACCCTGCCGCACCACCTCGCCGCCGTCGTAGCCGAGGAGCGCCACGGTGAGAAGGCCGCGCTTCCTTGCCTCTCCCAGGGCCGCCAGGATGTTGCTCGAGCCGCCGCTGGTGGAGATGGCGACGGCCACGTCCTGAGGTTTGGCCTGGGCGATGAGCTGGCGCAGGAAGACCGCCTCGGAGCCGAGGTCGTTGGCGAGCGCGCTCACGATGGCCGGCTCCATGGCGAGCGAGACGGCCGGGATGGGCCGGAACCCCTTGAGCGGTGCCACGCAGTCGAGAGCCCAGTCGTTGGCGTCCGTGGCCGAGCCGCCGTTGCCGAAGAGGATGAGCTTGCCGCCCTGGGCGACCCGCTGGCGGATCACGGCGGCGACGGCGGCGAGCCGCTCCGCCTGATCGCGGGCGACCTCCGCGCGCAGCCGCTCGTCGTCCCGGGCCTTCATCTGGATGGAGGCGGCGACCTCGGCGATCAGGCTCCCCGTGTCCTGCTTCTGCTTGCCGAGGTAGGGATAGAGGAAGCTCGACCTCCCCACCTCGTGCCCCAGCGCGCCGTGCTCGAAGAAGACGTGCACCGTCTCCCACAGCGTGTGATAGACGATCTCGATCAGCTCCTGATGAATGTAGGGATCGGTCGCAGGCGAGGCGAGGGCGTAATCCCCCTCGTCTCCCGCCATCGCGAAGGTCTGAGCGCCACGGCCCCGCGCGAGACGCAGGGCCGCGGCCAGCTCGGGATCTCCGTCCGGCGGCCCGAAACCCATCACCATGTCGTCGGGAAGCACGAGGGCGGCGAGCCAGTCGCGGAAGGAGAGCGACAGGTCGAGGGCCGGCAGCGCGCGCTTGCCCACGATGACCGGGTGAACGAACTCGACGGAGACGTGCTGGGCATCGGTCGCATAGTGGCCACGACCGAAGGCCAGCAGCCGTCCGCCACGCAGGAAACGCTCGGCCATACCCTGGCAGGCCCGCGCCAGGCGCTCGCTCTCGACAGTGAAAAACGTCGCCGAGACGCGGTTGCGTTCAAGGAGGCGCTGCGCGGCGAAGGCGGCCCGGGTAGTGGAAGAGGTGGGCATGGGATTACGGTAGGAGGCCGTCCTGGAGCTCGGGGAACTTCCGCCGGTAGTCCTCCCGGCTGCGCTCGATCACCTCGCAGGCCTCGGCCCGGCCGTAGACGTCGGTGATCTCGACCGCCCCGTGCTCGGCCTCAGGGGGGCGCTTGTAGGTGAGGAAGTAGTGCTTGAGCCGTTCGATCAGGGCCACCGGGACGTCCTGGATCTCGCGACAGTGCCCGAAAGCCGCGTCCCCCTTGAGCACGGCGATGATCTTGTCGTCCGCCTGGCCGCGATCGATCAGGCGCAGCCCGCCCAGGGGGATCGCCTGCAGCAGGAAGTCGCCGTGCGAGAAGGCCTTCTCCGAGAGGATGCAGATGTCCATGGGATCGCCGTCGCCCTCCAGCGTCGGCAGGGCGGTGTGGGAGTGGGAGAAGGCCGCGACCCGCTCGCCGCAGAGGGTGCGGGGGATGAAGCCGTAGAGGGTGGGACAGACGTTCGAGAACTGCTGCGGACGATCCACCTTGAGATGGCCGCTCGCCTTGTCGATCTCGTACTTGACCGTGTCGGTGGGGACGATCTCGACGTAGGTCGTCACCACATTGGGGGCGTCGGCGCCGGTGGGCACGCCGTGCCAGGGGTGGGCCTGGAAGAGGAGCCTGAGCAGCTCCCAGGTGCGTTCGCGATCCGTCTCGTCCATGTCCGCCTCCCATCCTTCCCTGACGGAGGAATCCTATGATGATCGGGCCACCTCGGGCGAACCTCGGGCGATCATGACGCCACGCCGGCGGCGCGCTCTCCCCTCTCCGCCGCCGGCTCCTGGAAGATCCGCCAGTCGTCCAGCCGCAGGCCGGTGAGCTGCCGCCCCCAGGCACAGCCGGTGTCGAGAGCGGCGATGCCGCCGCCCATCTTCAAGCCCAGGGCGGCCCAGTGGCCGAAGATCACCGTGAGCCCGGCGCTGCGCCGGCCACGGACCGCGAACCAGGGGCGGCACCCCCGCGGCGCCTCGGCGGGCGGGCCGCTGAAACCGGCGCACATCCGGCCGGTCGAGTCCAGGGTGCGCAGCCTGGCGAAACCGGCCAGGGCCACCCGCGCCCGCTCGAAGCCGGCGAGCCCCTCCTTCCAGCGCTCCGCCGCCCGTTGCTCGAGGGAGAGGAGGAGCGCCGCGGCATCCGCGGCATCGGCGCCGCGCAGACGTTCCTCCACGTCCCGGGCCAGCCGTTCCGCCTGCCGCGGACGCCAGTCGGGAAACAGCCCGGCGTGGACCATCAGCGCCTCGCCGTCGCGGTGGACCAGCGGGCGGGTCCGCAGCCAACCGAGGAGGTCGTCGCGGTCGGGCGCCGCGAGCACCGCGTCCAGGGTGTCGCGCCGCTTGGGGCCGGCCACGCCGGCGGCCCTGGCCAGGAGGTGGAGGTCGTGATTCCCCAGCACGGCGACGATCTGGTCCTCGTGCTCCACGGCCCAGCGCAGGATCTCCAGCGACCCTGGACCGCGGTTGACCAGGTCGCCCACCAGCCATAGATGATCCTGCCAGGGATCGAACGCGATCCGGCGCAGGAGACGCTGGAAGGTCTCGAAGCAGCCGTGGACGTCGCCGATCGCGTAGGTCGCCATGGGTCCCCTAAGATCTCGCGGCGAATCGCAGGATGCAACCCGCCCGCCAGGGGACCCTCGTCACCCCGACCCACGAAGGCTCTACACGCCGCCCAGCCAGGGGTAGCCCTGATCCTCCCAGTAGCCGCCCGGACGCTCGGCGGTGAAGGTCATCCTGGTCAGGTACTTGGTGAGCTTGTAGCCCAGCTTGACGGGCGAGTAGACGCGCAGCGGCGCACCGTGGGCCGGCCCCAGCGGGTGGTCGTTGAAGGCGTAGGCCAGGATGGTCTGCGGGTGCATGGCGCTCTCCAGGTCCCAGCCATTGAAATAGCCGCTGTCGAAGGAGTCGAAGCGGAGGTACCGGGCCGCCGCCGTGGGCTCCACCATCTGCACCACGCTCGCCAGCGGCGCCCCCGTCCAGGTGGCGATGGCCGACCACCCCTCGACGCAGTGGTGCTTGACGGTGTAGCGGACCTTCGGCAGGGCGCGGACCATCTCCAGCGTGAGGCGCATCGGCCGCCGCACCAGGCCTCCCACCTCCAGGGCCCAGGCCGCGGGGTCCGCCACCTGCGGCAGCATCGGGCGGCTTATGGAGTAGGCGGGGAAGAGCCCCTCCGGCGTGCGGGCGGAGTGCGGGTACTGCGGTACCAGGTGGCGCCCGGAAAGGAACAGCTTCTCCCCCACCCAGTCGTTGAGGCGCGAGGCGCCCTGGAGGACCGGCACCAGGGGGCCGCCCTGCCAGCCACAGGCCGTGGCCAGCGAGGCGGCGCCGGCCGTCACGCCCAGGCGCAGGAGATCGCGGCGGCTGAGGCCGGTGAAAGAAAAGCGGTCGTCAGTCATGGCTCGGGAACCTCCCGCGGTACCAGCCGGTGATCATCGCCCGCAGCGACGCCGGGTCCACCACCAGGACCAGGGTCACGTGGACGAGGGTGAAGGCGACGAAGATCCAGACCGCCCAGAAGTGCCAGTAGCGGGCGAGCTGATAGCCGCCGAAGAGCGCCGTGAGCCAGGAGAGCCCGGTCGGCTTGTAGATCGCGAATCCGGTGAGCACCGACAGGGCGCCGAGCAGGACGATCGAAGTGTAGGCCATTTTCTGCAACGCGTTGTGCTTGCCCTGCGGCGGATGCTCGCGGCGCAGCTTCAGGTAGTAGAGCTGCATCTGCCAGGCCCGGGGGACGTCCCGCGGCCGGAACAGCAGCGACCGCCACTCGCCGGAGACCGCCAGGTAGGCGAGGTAGAGGAGGCCGGTGAGAACGAACGGCCAAGCCAGGGCGAAGTGCCAGTTGAGGCCGCCGGCGAGCCAGCCGCCCAGCGTGACCCGCGCCGGGAACGGCTTGCCGTCCCACGGGTTCGGGAAGTATGGCCCGCCGCGCGGCCCGAAGTGCGGGAAGGACATGTAGATCTGCAACCCGCTGCCGATCATGCCCACCAGCAGCAGGGCATTGGCCCAGTGCGCGAAGCGCACCACTCCGTGGTGGCGCTTGACGAGCGGCCGGGGGGAAGGCGCCGCGGGAGGCGCGGGCTCGGCCTCGGCCGGGGCCGCCGGGGCGGCTGCAACCGCGGGGGGTGCCTCCGGGGCGGTGGCGGTCTCTTCGGTCGGATCGGTCGGATCGGTCATGAAGAGCTGTCCTCCGCTCTACAGTACGGCCGGGGCGGCCTGACTGGACTCTTCAGCGCGCCTCGGGAGTCCGGCTGCCCACGTGTTACACTGGACGTTAAACAGCTAGTATCCCCCGGCAGAGCCGGGGGCTTTAGGTTGTGAGCCGCTCAAAGCGGCAGAGAGGGGTCGCTAACGCGGCCCCTCAGGATTTGTGCCACCTAAAGGTGGCGGCTCATTTCCAGAGGCCGAGTTAGTCCAACCGCTCGTCCTCTTTCTCCTGGTTCTTGATGTACTCCCGGATCACCGACTCGTCGCGGCCTACCGTTGAGGTACTCGCAACTGCCCGTATAGCGTCTTCCTGCGACACTTCGGGATGAACACGATGGGGTATTTGCACTCCCACCTCGTGTGGCTCAAACTCTTCGACGTGTCCATCGTGGACCTTCCTTTCATGTGCTTGGCGGCTCATGATTGGAAGTCTCTACGATGGACACCCCGAAAACATCAAACTGCTACTGCCACCCCGGCAGAGCCGGGGGGGACTCCTAAGGGAGGCTAGGACATCCACATCGCTGTCCGGTCCGAAATCGGCCCGCAGGACCGAACCGAAGAGCGCCAGTTTCCGGACATGGTGCTGACGACAAAATTTTTCAATCTTCTTCCGGTCGACCTGAATCCTCGCCATGGATCTCCGTCCCTCCTCTCCGAAGATCCTACCATCCACCTCGTCCTCCTACTCCGCCCGCAGCGCCTCCAGCGGGTCCACGTCCAACGCCCGGCGGGCGGGCAGGTAGCTGGCGAAGGCGGCGATGCCGGCGAGGAGCGCCGAGATGGCGGCGAAGCTCAGAGGGTCGGTCGGGCTGGTGTCGAAGAGAATGCTCGCAACCACCTGGTTGGCGCCGAAGGAGAGCAGCAGGCCGGCGCCGATGCCGAGGAGGGCGAGGACCATCCCCTGCCGGATCACCAGGCGCAGGACGTCGCCGCCCTGCGCCCCCAGCGCCACTCGCACCCCGATCTCCCGCACCCGCTGGCTCACCGAGTAGGAGAGCACGCCGTAGACGCCGATGGCGGCGAGGAACAGCGCGATCACACCGAAGACCGAGAACATCCCGCCGAAGAGGCGGTACTCCCAGTAGCTCGACCGCCGCACCTGCTCCAGCGTGAATACGTCGAACACCGGCAGGTTGGGATCCGAGGCCCGGATCTGCGCCCGCGCCGGCGCCACCACCTGCAGAGGGTCGAAGCGGGTTCGGATCGTCAGCCCCGTGTTGCGCGCCGCCGAGTAGGCGTAGGGCAGGTAGGCGGCCGGCCGCAGCTTGTCGTTCTCGCCGTTGTTCTTGAAATCCGGCACCACGCCGATCACCCGGATCCAGTCCCCGCTCTTGGCGTCCTTCAAGCGGAAGCGGCGGCCCACGGCCTCCTGCTTCGGCCAGAACTTCTCGGCGAACAGCTTGTTGACCACCGCGACACCGGAGAGCTCGTAGCCTTCGGCTTCGGTGAAGGTGCGGCCGCTCGTCAGCTTCAGGTCGAGCGTCTGAAAAATGCGAGGCGTCACCGCTACGTAGAAGATGCTGGGCTCCTCGCCCCGGGGGAACTCCCGCCCCTCGACCAGGATCTGCCCATCGTCGCCGCCGCCGCCCAGGGGGATGTTGTTCGACGCCGACACGGCCTCGACGCCGGGGACCGTCTCCAGGCGCTGGACCACGTCCCGCACCTGGCGGGTCATGTCCGCGTCCTTCTCGAAACGGCCGGCGGGCATGTAGAAGCGCATCGTCATCACGTGGTCGGTGCGCAGGCCCCCCTTCTCCTCCTGGAGCTTGAGGAAGCTGCGCACGAAGAGCGAGGCGCCCACGAGCAGCACCAGCGAGAGGGCCACCTGGACCACCACCAGCAGGCTGCGCAGCCAGTTGCGCCGCACGCTGCCGCCGGCGCCGCGCCCGCCCTCCTTCAGCGTCTCGTGAAGATCGGCCTTCATCGCCTGGAGGGCGGGGGCGAGGCCGAAGAGCAGGCCGGTGACCACGGAGACGGCCAGGAGCCTGTCGGGAAACCGCCATAAGTTGGTGACTGTGGTAAAATGGTCGCTATGGAGACGACCCGGTTCCTCCCCTACACGCCAGGCCAGATGTTGCTGCTTCCTCCCGACCTTCGCGAGTGGTTGGAGGAGGGGCATC
>DATARR010000177.1:0-18502 GCA_036264085.1 Thermoanaerobaculia bacterium
GGTCGCAATCCCACCGTCCTGCCCTGGTCAATTCCGACTGCCACCTTCCCAACGCCAAGATTCTACACCACTTAGGAGGGCTTCCGCCGTTACCCCCTCCAGAGAGCCTTCCCACGAGCCCCAAATCCTGGTATCCAGCGCGGCTTCTCCGCCCATAAGTGTCTTCTTTTCTATGATTTCCGCTCTCCGCCGTTACCTCCCTCGTCTTTAGCCCAAACGCGCTTGGCATGATTCTTTCCCGGTGACGGTCTATGTCTTCAGTGCCAGCGGAACTGGACGGTCACCAGCTCGAAGTACCGCTCTCCCTGATCATTCATGGCCGGCTGCCAGTGTGCCCTCTCCAGGATCTCCTTCGCCCGCACGAGAAGGAAGCGTGGAATGTCCGGTGGGTTGTTGCCACAATCGGCCGCCACCTGGCCATCCAGCCCAACGGCGACATGGCATTCTATGACCCCACTGCTGAGCCGGGACTTCAGAGCGTCTGCCGGGACCGGCGGATAGCGCAGCTCGCTGAGGGGCCGGGCCCCATGAGGTGTGACGAAAGCATGAGCCGACACGGTGATGGTATCTCCCCCCACCGTCACCTGGGGATTCTGCGGGACAGGAGCAGGGGGCGGGCTCTGCCGGGGAGATTCCTCAGCCGGCAGAACCGGATCCGCCAGGATGGAGCCTTCCGGAGGCCTTGGCTCCGGGAACAATCTGTATCCCGGGGCTGGCGATGGCGTGTAGGCGACAGCCGGCTCCCGGCCGTTATCATCCGCGGGCTCTCCCGGTATCTCCGGTTTCGGGTCCGGCATCTTTCCAGGTGCCGGGGTGACGGCCGGTGCCGGGTCTGCGGGCGTCGGGCTCGTGGGCAGCGTGGTTGGAGTCCCTGCCGGCGAAGGCGTCACGCCGGGAGCTGACGGCCCCGGCCCCGAGGGGATCGAAGGTCCGAAGTGATTCGGGATGGGAGAAGTCGCCGTTGCAGCGAAGGGGAAGAGCCAGTTGAGACCGCCAATGGCGACCCCAAGGATCGCCACCACAAGGGCGGCGATTCCGATCCCCAGACCCAGGATATGGAGGCGTCGAGTCTCCGACTTTCCAGGCTCTCCGGCTCCCGGCGATGGCGGTATGTGTCCGATGTCGTCCAAGCTGTCTTATGGGCAGACGAGCCCCCTCCCTCCTCTTTGAAGACACCATGGCGGGGACTTCGGGTGGGTTCAGCCACGAGGAGACGTCCAAAGGGAGTCGCGCCCTCTGAAGCCATCTGCGAATCAGGTAAAGTACCTCCCCGGGGAGAGCCGGTTCAGAGCCCGCAACCACGAAACACGACGGAGGTAGCCGATGAAAAGATTGACCTGCCTTGCCATCGTCCTCGCCGCAGCCTTCCTGGCGCTCCCGGCGCCCACCCCCGCCATGCCGGTCGGCGGTTGCACGTACCGGGAGTGCATCCAGGGATGCACCGATTGCCCCTCCGGCCACACGTCCTACTGCATCAGTACCGCCGATTGCTTCTGCGGCTGTCGCTGAGCCGCTGATCCCCCCGGACCGGCCTCCCCCAGATCCGGGCTGACGATGGTGTGCTCTTTTCGATCGAGATATAGAGAAAAGACTTTGTAGCCAACATCACCATCCGGATTATCCCTTCACGGCAGTGATCGAGATGTCCACCCTGCGTACCCACGGCGAAAGGGTATCTGGAAAGGGTGTTAGGGTGAAGAGCCTGCCCATTGGACACGACCCGAGGGTCGCGTCCGAAGCCTCGGACCTCCCGGGAGGCTCCGGTCGGTCCGAGGCTTCAGAAAGATCAACACAAGCAGCTATGGGGGCAGCCGGAATTCGCGAAACCGTCGCAGGCGGTGAGAGTGTTTGTCGTTCCACGCCCCTCGGCAAGGGTCAGTTCCTGCTTGTCCAGCAGCCGCAGGGTGTCACGGTTGAGCTTGAGCTTGAGCTTCTTCGTGCTTTTCTTCATCGGTTCTCCTTTAGAGAGCGCGCTCGACGCGCTCGGCGGTTGGGGTTGTTTCCATTAGTGATGGTGCTGGCCGAGGAGAAAAACGAACCAGCCTGCCGAAATCATGGAGCGCGATCCGGCGGCTTTCCCCTAAACCTCATTCGCGACGGCGCTGCTCCGCTGACCTTCACCGGCTTGCCGCGAAGGTGTCGCAGCGGCCCATGTCCCCCGAGTCGAAGCCGGTGCGGAACCAGCGGGCGCGCTGCTCGGAGGAGCCGTGAGTCCAGGTCTCGGGATGCACCTGGCCCGTGGCCTGCTTCTGAATCCGGTCGTCGCCCACGGCCGATGCCGCGCGCAGGCCGTCGTCGAGATCCCCCGGATCCAGGATGTTGCGCTGCTTGGCCGTGTAGCCCCAGACGCCCGCCAGGCAGTCGGCCTGCAGCTCCAGCTTCACCGACAGCGCGTTGGCGCTACGAGGGTTCTGCTGCTGCGCGCGCTCGACCTGGTCGCTGATCCCCAGCAGCTTCTGCACGTGGTGGCCGAGCTCGTGGGCGATGACGTAGGCCTCCGCGAACTCGCCCGGCGCCCCGAAGCGGTCGCGCAGCTCACGGTAGAAGCCGAGGTCGATGTAGACCTTCTCGTCGGCCGGGCAGTAGAAGGGTCCCATGGCGGTCTCGGCGAAACCGCAGCCGGAGCGCACGGTGTCGGTGAATAGTTTGAGCTTGGCGTGCCGGTAGGTCTTCCCCGATTTCGCGAAGATCTCGGTCCAGGCCTTCTGGTCGTCGTCGAGCACGAAGGAGACGAACTGGACGAGCTTGTCCTCCTCCGGCGAGGACGACCGCGGCGCGGTCTGGGCCGGCCGACCGCCCGGCGCGCCTCCGCCCCCCACCAGCGCGAAGAAGTCCCGCTTGAAGATGAAGCTCAGCAGGAGCAGCACCAGGAAACCGCCGATCCCCAGCTTCGGGAGGGGTCCCCCACCGCCGCCTGAGCTCCCCCGATCGTCCTCCAGATCGGCGCTGGGTCCACCTGGTGTCCATCGCATATGTTTCCCCTTTCCTGGTTCGGTAGATCCTATCAGGAGCTTACGGCCTCTCCCGGAAAACGCCTCTCTGCACACCTCGTGCCGCTCGCCGGGTCGCCGGATCGGACCGCTTTTCCGAAGACACGACACTATTCCTTTTGTAGCTCGCCGCTCCGCCCGTCGTGAGGCGAGGGCGAGAGGAGAGGGTCCTTCAACACAAGGAGAAACGAATGCGCAAGACTCTCATGACAGCCGCTCTGGCGATCCCCATGGCACTCCTGGCGGTCTCTGCGTTCGCAGCGACCCCGACTGAGCAACCGCAGTCCTTCACCCCCGCCTATGTCGCGACCGGCCAGGTGTCCCAGTACCTCGCGGACGAGATCTTTCTCCCCGCCTCCCCGGCACCGGTCTTTGCGGTAATCTATGGGGTCTGCAGTAGCACCTGCGACGAATGCTACAGCTCGAACGACTGTCCGCGGCTCGAGGGCTCCGGCCTGCGGCAGACCTGCACCTACGCCTGCTATTAAATCGATCCGTATCCTGGGGGACGCCACGGCTGCCCGGCGTCCCCGTATGTGCCACGATCGGCTAGACTCCGCGCATGCTGCCGCTCGCCGCCGCACCCGCCATGCCCTGGGACCGCCTGGCTCCGGAACGGGAGGGCCCGCCCTCCGCGTGGTCGCTCCTGCCCGAGGATCTCGCGGCCCGGGGCTGCCCCGGCCGGCCCGAGCACGTGTTCGCCCGGCTCCAGCGCGTCCGCACCTGGCAGCCGGACCGCCTGTTCCTGGCGCGGGAGATCCGCGCCTGGCTCGCGGAGCAGACGGATCAATCCCTGCCCGCGATCCTCGAGCACCACCCCTCGTACGACGGTTCCACCAAGCTGGTGCTCGGGCTGGCGGACGGCCACCGCATCGAGGCCGTCCACATGCCCCGGCACGAGGCGGACCACCGCGTCACCTACTGCGTGTCGAGCCAGGTGGGATGCGCCCTGGGCTGCACCTTCTGCGCCACGGGGGCCATGGGAATCGTGCGCAACTTGACAGCGGGTGAGATCGTCGGCCAGGTCCTGGCCCTGATGCGCGATCTCGGTCCGCGGTGCGGCGAGTCGGTCCACCTCGTCTTCATGGGCATGGGCGAGCCGCTCCACAACCTCGACCACGTGCACCGCGCCGTGACCGTCCTCTGCCATCCGGAGGGCGCCGGCCTCTCGCCCTGGCGCATCACGGTGAGCACCGCGGGTCTGGTTTCGGGCATCGAAAGGCTGGCGCGAATGGTGCCGCGGCCGCAGCTCGCCGTCTCGGTCAATGCCACCACCGACGCGGCGCGCTCGGCCACCATGCCGGTCAACCGCGCCTGGAACCTCGCCCGGCTGCGCCAGGCGCTCGATGCCTGGGAGCTCAAGCGCCACGAGCGCTTCATCTTCGAATACGTGCTCCTCGCCGGGATCAACGACACCCCGGAGGACGCCGACCGCCTCGTCGACTGGCTGGGGGACCTGCGCCACCGTCACAACGTCAACCTGATCCCCATGAACGAGCACCCCCACTCCCCCTTCCGCGAGCCCGGCGAGCAGCGCCTCCAGGCCTTCGCCGCCCGCCTCCACCAGCACGGCTGCTTCATCACCGTGCGCCGCAGCCGCAGCCGCGACGTGCAGGGAGCCTGCGGGCAGTTGGTGAAACAGCGGGAGGCGGCGGTCGGATAGATAACTGAGGCTTTCCTCTCCTCCACCTGTGCTAGGATTGTTTAGTCTGTCCAAATCCTCTAGCCTGAGCCCTGACGCCGGCGCCGTTACCGTCGTTCTCAGCGAGGGAGTGCGTTACGGGATCGACCTCATGGAATCATCCTCCGCCAGCCTTTCGCCCAGCCCCCCGGCCGTCCCCTTCGAGCAGGCGCTGGGGAGGTTCGCCGTCCGCCGTTATGGCGCTGCCGTGGCCCTGGTGCTGATGCTCATGGCCATCAACGTCTTTGCCGGGCTGGGCTCGGTCAGCATCAACGACTCGGACGAGGCGCGCTATGGCGTCTCCGCCTGGGAGATGCTCCAGAACCGGTCGTTCATCGTCACCACCTACGCGGGGCAGCCGGAGTACTGGAACCTGAAGCCGCCGCTGGGCTACTGGCTGATCGCGCTCTCGTTCTGGATCTTCGGTCCCACGACCTTCGCGCTGCGCCTGCCCGCGGCCCTCTGCGCGATCGGAGCCGTCGCCATCGCCATGGACCTCAGCCGGCGCTGGTTCGGGCGCCGGGTGAGCCTGCTGACCGGCCTGTTCCTGGCCACGGCCTACGGCTTCCTCACCAACCACGGCGCGCGCAGCGGCGACCTCGACTCGGCCCTGACCCTCGTCCTGCTGATGGCGACGTTCGAAGTGTCGCGCTTCGGCAAGTCGCCGTGGCGGGTGGTGTCCGTGGGCTTCCTGCTGGGGATCGGGTTCCTGCTCAAGAGCTTCGCCATCCTCCCCTTGGTCGCCACGGCCGGGCTCTACGCCTTGTGGACCGGCTCCTGGCGGCGGCAGCGGCTCCTCCCCTGCGTTCTGGCGTTCCTGGCCTTAGCCCTGCCGGTGACCGCCTGGGCCGCCGCGCGCGTCCACGCCGACGGCTCGGCTTACTTCCTCGAGCGCATGGTGCGGGAGGACCTCCTCGCCCGCTCGACCACCATCATCGACAAGGTCACCTACTCGCCCTTCGGCTATGTCGGAACGCTGTTCGACCGTTTCGCCCCCTGGCCGCTGCTGATCGTCATCGCGGTGTGCCTGGCCGCCTGGAGGGAGCGCTCCCGCCTGCGCGTCCTCGGCCGCCGGCTGACGCGGGGGTGGCTGCCGCTGGCGCTGCTCTGGGCCCTGGTGCCGCTCGTCCTCTTCTCCCTCTCACGCACCCAGCACCACTGGTACCTCGATCCGAGCTACCCGGCCTGGGCCATGCTCGGCGCGCTGGCCGTGCTGGAGCTCGTGCGTCGCGCACCGCCGGCCCGCCGCCGCGCGGCGCTTCTCGCCTGCCTCCTCGTGCCCTTGAGTCTGTGCGAGGTGCGCGTGCTCTACCGGGTGCTCCTCGCCGAGAGGACGCCGGCGTCGCAGCGCTTCCTCCTCTCGCTCGCGCAGCACCGGGTCGAGCTCGGGGGTGAGCTGTGGACCGGACAACTGCTGCATTCCGAGCGCTTCATCCTCGAGGTGATGGACGGCTTCCAGGTCCAGGAGGTGAAGCAGGACAGGTCCGTCCCGCCCTCAGGTCCCCATGAGGAGCCCTCGGTCCTGATTGCCAAGGCGACGCCCGGCCCGCATCCCCAGCCGCAGCTCGGCTCCGGGATCTTCCTGGAGTCCAAGGACTACCTGCTGTTCCAGGGTGCGAGCGACATCGCCGGGCGCGCCTCCTCGGTCCGCCCCCCGCGCTCGCATCACTTCGGCCGCCGGCCGCGCCTCTGGCGGGGGCCGCGCAGCCGGGTCGCTCCGTCGTAGCATCGTTCAGCTCAGGAACTTCGCCAACGCGTCGGGATGGAGGTTCCAGCCCAGGAAGCCGGCCAACCCGAGCACCACGCCGAAGCCGGCGAACACGATCGCGAGCCCCACCAGCCACCGCTTCCGGGTCAGCGCGCTGACGCCCAGCAGCGCGATGGCGATGCTGAGGGCCGCTTCGGACATGTCGAACTGGTCGTCGTGCACGTTCAGCCGGTCGTACTCCTTCTGAGCGTCCTCCGCCTGCTTCCTGATGTCCTCTTTCTCTTTCTGATACTTCTTCACGCTGGCCGTGTAGACGGCGACCTCCTTGTCGAGCAGCGCCGCCGCCGGCGCCGAGAGGCCCGCGCTCATCTGTTTCTGCAGCGTGAGCTGGTCGAGCACGCTCTCGGCGAGGTTCTGCTTCATGCCCTTGGCCTGATAATAGGACCAGAAGTCGACCGCCTTGGCCTGCTCCTGGGACATCGCCTGCACGATGTTGCCGTCCTTGATGTTGCACAGCGCCATGAAGGTCGCGATCAATGCGACCAGGATGGCGACCACGGAGTTGAGGGGATCCGAAGACTCCTTGGCCTTCTCCACGGCCTCGGAAATCGTCTCGTCGATCTCGCTCATCGGGACACGTCCCTCCCTTGCAGAAACGGATTTGGAACCGTGGCCATCAAGGTAAGCCAGCTCCGCAGCCGCCGTCAACACGTCCGCCCGGCGGTCTGGACCCCGGAGCGATATAATGGCCAGCGTTGCAAGGAGGTTTGCATGAAGAGGATGTTCCTGCCTGCTGTCTGCCTGGTCGGCGCCGTGGCGCTCGGCTCAGCACCGGCCCTGGCACAGCCGCAACAGCAGAAGAGGCCACCCCAGTCCCAGGAGTCGCCGGTCTTCGGCGAGACGGTCGACGTGCGGGTGGTCAACGTCGAGGTGGTGGTCACCGACAAGGACGGCAACCGCGTCACCGGCCTCAAGCCCGGCGACTTCCGCCTGAGGGTGGATGGCAAGGAGGTGCCGGTCACCTATTTCTCCGAGATCTCCGGCGGCCAGGCCGTCGCCCCGCCGGCAGCACCGGCCGCGGCCGGGGGCGCCCCGGCGGTCGCCTCCGCCGTGCCGGGAGTGGAGCCGGGCGGTGCGGTGGGCACCAGCTATCTCGTCTTCGTCGACGACTTCTTCCCCACCGAGATCCGGCGCAACGAGGTGCTCAAGTCGCTCAAGAACGACCTCGCCCGCCTGGGGCCGGAGGACCGCATGGCGATCGTCGCCTACGACGGCGGCCATCTCACCATGGTCTCGAACTGGTCGCAGTCGCAGGCCGAGCTCGCCCGGGCCTTCGATCAGGCCATGGCGCGGCCGGCGCGGGGGCTCGACCGGATCACCGAATTCAATGCCTTCCAGCACGACCAGGGGTTCGCCTCGGGGACCGCGGGGGACGACGCGCCTCTGGACCTCAACACCCGGATCGAGAACTCCGGCCTGAACCTGGGGGCGCGGGCCTACGGCTCGACCCTCTTCCGCCAGATCGAGGGAGAGGTCAACGCCGCGGCGCGGACGCTGCGCACCTTCGCCGCGCCGCCCGGGCGCAAGGTCATGCTCCTGCTGGACGGCGGCTGGCCGTACTCGATCCAGAGCTTCATCGCCGGCGACGCTCCCGTTTCCGCGTCGCGGGAGTTCAAGGACGGCGAGCCGCTCTTTCGCCAACTGACCAGCACGGCCAACCTGCTCGGCTACACCGTCTACCCCGTCGACGTGCCCGGCCTTCAGACCTCGGCCAATGACGCGTCGGTCAACGGGTCGACCGGCGCCGGCCCCGGGTCGTTCCGCGAGCAGGAGGTCAAGGGCACCCTGGAGTTCGTGGCCAAGGAGACCGGCGGCAAGCCCCTGCGCTACGGCAACCGGCTGGTAGCCCTCACCGAGGCCGCGGCCGACACCCGTTCGTACTACTGGCTCGGCTTCTCCCCCACCTGGGAGCACAACGACGTGCGCCACAACGTCAGCGTCAGCGTCAACAAGCCGGGGCTGACGGCGCGCTCGCGGACGAATTTCCTCGACCTGTCGAAAAAGACGGAGGTCTCGATGATGGTCGAGAGCGCTCTGCTCTTCGGCAACCTCCCGGGCAACGCCCCCCTGCCCATGCGCCTCGGCACGCCGGTGAAGACCCGGGGCGGAACGGAGATCCCCATCACCCTGGGCCTGCCCGCCGACGTGGTGACGCTGGTGCAGGTGGGCAACAAGTACGCGGCCCACGCCGAGCTCCGCTTCGCCGCCTCGGACGATAAGGGCAGCGGCTCGGAGATCCCCGTCGTGCCGCTCGACATCTCGTCGGACCATCCGGCAAAGCCGGGCGGGTTCATCAAGTACGAGACCAAGCTCACTCTGAAGGGGAAGGCCAACCGGCTCGTGGCCACGGTCTACGACCCGGTGAGCGGCAAGCTGGCGACGGCCGAGACGAGCCTGACGCTGCCGTGAAGAGCCCTCAGCCGTGAGCGATGGCCGCAGACTGCGCTTCGGGGTGATCGGAGCGGGGGCCTTCGCCGAAGCCTGCCACGTCCCCGGCCTCCAGAGCCACCCGCTGGCCGAGGTGGTGGCGATCTGCGGCCGGCGTCGCGAGCGGGCCGAGGCGCTCGCCGGCCGCTTCGGCATCCCGGCCGTCCACACCGACCCCGCCGAATTGATCGCCCGGGACGATCTCGACGGGGTCACCCTCTGCACGCCCAACGCCGCGCACCGCGAGCAGGCCCTGCTCGCCTTCGCCCACGGCAAGCACGTCTTCTGCGAGAAGCCGCTGGGGCTCTCGGTCGCCGAGGCCGGGGAGATGGCCGGCGCCGCCGCGGCGAGCGGGCGGGTGCACCAGGTCGCCTTCACCTACCGCTATCTCCACGGCGTCGAGGAGCTGCGCCGCCGCGTGCAAGCCGGCGACGTGGGCGAGCCGTTCCTCTTCCGCGCCCATCATGAATACTGGGACGGGCTGCGAGCCAGCGGCTGGCGGGAGCTGAAGGGACCCTCCGGCGGCGGCGTGCTCTACGATCTGGGATCCCACCTCTTCGATCTCGCCCGCTTCCTCTTGGGGCCGATCGATACGGTCAAGGCGGATCTCCAGTACCTGCCGCGGCCGGGCGTCGAAACGGACGACATCGCCACGGCCTCCTTCCGTTTCGCCTCGGGAGCTCACGGCCACTGGCAGAGCAGCCGGATCACGCCGCAACGGGGCCAGAATTACGTCCAGGTGGTGGGCCGCGAAGGCGCGCTCGAAGCGCTCCTCTCCCGCGGCAGCCTCGACGCCCTGCGGCTGGCCCGCCCGGGTAAGCCGGGTTGGGAGGATCTCCCGCTCCCCGACGAGGCGCGAGACGGCCAGCCCCACGCCCTCGGCCGCATGATGCGCGGCTTCGTGGACGCCTGCCTGCGGGGACGGCTCGGCGAGGGGGACGCGTCGTTTGAAGATGGACTGGCGGTGCAGCGGGCGCTGGCGACGGCGGAATCGGCGGGAGGCGCCTAAGCCGGCTCGGATTGCTTGAGCCTCATCTCAAGCGGGACGCTGGCGCAAGGCATCCATTGGCCGTCAGTACCCAGGACCTCGACGATGAAGCGGTATACGCCTTCACCTTCGTAAGGGAGCACGGCCATTTTGACGAAGGTCCGGTTTCGTGGATTCTCTGTGAGGTCGATATCCAGGACGTAATCCTTGGACGCCCACGTCCCGTCAGGAAAGCGCAGACGGATGCGAGTCTTGGTGCTCTCCTCGACCTGCCAATCCGATCTGTACCACAGCGATACCAAGTCCGCCTGGAGTGGAAAAGCCGCTTCGGTCTCCATCCCTTCAACGGGCTCGATCGTTATCCTGTCCAAGACGTCAAGCAGGGAAACCTGATTGGTGAACTTGTCGAGACAGCCCTTGTAACAGAGAACAGACCAGATGTGCTCAGCCATTTGCGGCCTGCTCCGCCGTCGAAAGCTGCAGACGCCTCTTGCCACGAGCCCCGAAGTCGGCAACGATCACACCTTCTCCGGCGTGCTCGTCAAACCAGCGGGTATGAGAATCGCGGTCCGCGAGATGCACCCGGATGACACCGTCCAACGCCATCGCCACCTTCACCATGGTTTCGAGCGTGAAATTGCCACCATCAAGCAGCCTTGTGACATAGGGTCTCGAGGTGCCCATACGGCGCGCCAGGTCGGCGTGCGTCATGTTGAGCAGGCGCATCCGATGGTGAAGGTCACGCGTAAAATCAGTGATGGCAACATCTTTCCAATAGTCGACGGACTCCTGCGCCTCTTGTATGGCATGGGCAAACTTTTCCACCAGGCTCATGACTTCTTTCTCCTCACCAGGTGTTCTCCAGCCTCGATCCGAAGTGTCTTATCGCGAACCGCCTCAAAGTAGGCAGCGCGAAGCTCCTGAGCCGCCAGGATCTCTCCGGGAGGTGTTTTATCAGATGTCTTGACAAAGGCCCTGACACATACAATGGTTGCCCTGTCGACTCCATAGAACCAGATAACCCGGAACTTCGCGCCGCGGTGTTCAGCCTTCCTGAACTCCCAAAGGAGAAGAGGCAGAGGCCGCAGTTGCCAGCAGATTGTCCGGTTGTCCTCTTGGGGACCATGGTCGGGAACGCTCTTGGTCAACAGAGAGAGCATTGCGTTCTTCGGGCCCTTCGCGGACCCCTTGTCCATGATCTCGTCGAGCACTGACTCGGTCATCAGAACCGCCCAGCGCCCCGAACCAATCCGCAGCAGGTTCATGGTAACATATGAGTTACGTGCAGGTCAATAGACTTGGCCATCAAGGTTGCGTCACCATGGTACGGGAAAGCCGCGGTTCTCACAAATAGAGAATTGGCTATGGGGACAGACGCAGGAACGCCGATGGTGCGCACTACGAGAAGAGAGCACTACCCTACCAGCAGCCCCTCCACCCCCCGCAACACCCCCGCCTCGTCCAACCCGTTCTGCGCTTCGAGATACTGCTGGCTCCCCACCCGCGGCGAGAAGGCCGAGGGCAGGCCGATCCGCTTGAATTTGACCGGCAGACCCGACTCGGCCAGCACCTCGGCCACGGCGCTCCCCAAGCCGCCGATGACGCTGTGCTGCTCCAGGGTGACGACCGCGCCCGTCTCCCGCGCGGCGGCGAGCACGGCTTCAGTGTCCAGGGGTTTCAGGGTATGCATGCTGAGCACCCGGGCCTCGACGCCGCGCTCGGCCAGGCGGCGGGCCACGCCCACGGCGGTCCTGAGCATGCCGCCGGTCGAGAGGAGGGTGACGTCCCGGCCATCGCGCACCTGAATGGCACGGCCGAGCTGAAAATCGATCGGTCCCTCGTGAACGTTCGGCTCCCCCGCTTTTCCCAGCCGGATGTAGCAGGGACCGGGGTGGGCCACGATGGCGCGGGTCGCGAGCCGCGCTTCGATAGGATCGGCCGGAGCCACGACGGTCATCCCCGGCATCATGCGCATCACGCCCAGTTCCTCGGTGGCGTGGTGGCTCGCTCCCAACGCGCCGTAGGCGAAGCCGCCGCCCACGGCTACGATCTTCACGTTCGCCTCGTGATAGCAGACGTCGTTACGGATGTGCTCCAGGCAGCGCAAAGTCGGAAAATTGGCGATCGAATAGGTGAGGGCGATCTTGCCTGAGAGCGCCATGCCGGCGGCGATGGCCGTCATGTTCTGCTCGGCCACTCCGGCGTTGACGAACTGCTTCGGAAGCTGCCGGGCAAAGGGCTCGACGACGCTGAAGCCGAGATCGCCGGTGAGGAAGACGATCCGCTCGTCCGCCTTCGCCAGCTCGAAAAGGGTTTCCAGAAAGGCCGTCCTCAAGGTTGCTCTCCTCCGATCTCGCGCAGGGCAGTCTCCAGATCCGCGCCGCGCGGCGCCCGGTAGTGCCAGAGGAGCTGGTTCTCCATGTAGCTCACGCCCTTGCCCTTGATCGTATGGGCCACGATGCAGCTCGGCCGGTCCGCCACGAACGGTACGGCGGCGAAGGCCTCGCGAATGGCCGCGAGATCGTGGCCGTCGATCTCTCGCACCCCCCAACCGAAGGCGCGCCACTTGTCCGCCAGCGGCTCCAGGTCGAGCACCTCTTTCACCGTGCCGAAACTCTGGATCTTGTTGTAGTCGACGATCGCCACCAGGTTGTCCAGCCGGTGGTGGGGCGCGAAGAGGGCCGGCTCCCAGGTGGAGCCCTCGTCGCACTCGCCGTCGCTCAGCAGAACCCAGACGCGGTGGGTCCTGTCGTCCCGCTTCCCCGCCAGCGCCATGCCGGTGCCGAGCGAGAGGCCGTGGCCGAGCGAGCCGGTCGACACCTCGACGCCCGCCACGTCCTTGTGCGTGGCGTGCCCGGCGAGCGGTGAGCCGTCCTGATAAAAGGTTTCCAAGCGCTCGACGGGGAAGTAGCCCGTCTCGGCCAGCACGGCGTAGAGGGCGGCGCAGCCGTGCCCCTTGCTCAGGATGAAGCGGTCGCGGTCCGGCCAGTCCGGCCGCTGCGGATCGAAACGCAGGAATTCGCCATAGAGCACGGCCAGCAGGTCCGCCATGGAGAGGGACGAGCCGATGTGCGAGGCGTTGGCGCGGCTCGTCATCAGCACCGAGTGGCGGCGGATGCGGCGGGCGAACTCGGGGGTCGGTATCATAAACGGCTTTCTCATCCACTTGCCTGGGAGCGCCGGCGTCCCGCCGGCCGGCTAACTCCGTTTTTTGAAAAGAAGCGGAGTAAGTTGCCGGCGGGACGCCGGCGGTCCCAGGGGGGTCTGGCTTCACGGGTGTTGCTGCGATTCGGCGACATCGATCTATCAACTCAGAGAGGCAAGATAATCAGGATCGTTCATCCGCCGCGCCACGGCGGCCAGCAGGTCCGCGGCCGGCGCGCCGTCGGCCACCCGGTGATCGAAGGTGAGACTGAGGACGCAGGTCCAACCCACGGCGAGCCCGCCGTCCTCCACCACCGGCCGCTCGGCGATGCGGCCGACGCCGAGGATCGCCGATTGCGGCGGGTTGAGCACCGGCGTGAAGGCGTCGACGCCGTGCGCTCCGAGGTTGGTGACGGTCGCCGTGCCGCCGAGGACGTCCTGGGGGCGTAGCGCTCCGGCGTGCGCACGGCTCGCGAGATCGTGGACGTCGGCGGCGATTTCAGCCAGCGGCCGGGAATCGGCGTCGCGGATCACCGGCACCACGAGACCGCTGGGGAGCGAAACGGCGAAGCCCACGTGCACCTCGTCGAGGAGGAGAATCTCGCCGTCCCCGATCACCGCGTTCAGCTCCGGCCGCTCGCGTAGCGACTCGGCGAAGAGCTTGACGAACAGCGCGTCCCAGGGGATCGCAAGGTCTTTTCGGACCGCCACCAGCGTCCCGGCCCGGACTTCGCGGGTGAGGGTCAGCGAGACCGCCTTGTCCACGCTGCGCCGCAGCCGCTCGGCGATCGTCCCGCGCGCTCCGGTGAGGGGGATGCGTTCACGGATTCGCCATGGAGCTTCCCGCGGCGCGACGGCTGCGGCGAGCACGTCCGCCTCCACGATCCGCCCTCCCGGACCGGTGCCCGTGAGGCTCGCGAGGTCGATCCCCTTCTCCGCCGCCAGCCGCCGCGCGATGGGGCTCGCCTTGATCCGCTCCACCAGCTCCGATCCCGGCGGCGCTTCGCCCTCGGCGAGGATCCAGCCGATCAATCCTTCAACTGTCAGGTTTTCCCCTTCGACCGCCATGGGATGGAGGATTCCCGACGCGGGCGATTCGACCTCGTACGTGGCCTTCTCGGTGACGATCTCCACGATGAGGTCCCCGGCCTCAACCGCCGCGCCGGCGGGCACGAGCCAGCGGCCGAGATTCCCCTCGGCGGTGTACATCCCGAAGGACGGCATGACGATGCGTTGGGCCACGGAGTCGATCGATCCAACTAGTCGAACAGCGATTCCACCGCGGCGACGACGTCCGCGGCGCGCGGCGCGTAGCGGGCCTCGAGCACGGCGGCGAAGGGCACCGGGGCCTCGGGGGCGGTGACGGTCTTGATCGGCGCGTCGAGCGAGTCGAAACCTTTATCGGCCACCCGCGCCGCGATGTCGCGCGCCATCGAGGCGGTCGGAGTGTCCTCGTCCACCACCACCAGACGGTGAGTGTGAGCGACCGACTCCAGGATCGTGGCCTCGTCCAGCGGCGCGAGGGTCAGCACGTCCACCACCTCGGCGCTCGTGCCCTGGCCGGCGAGCGTCTCGGCCGCCTCCAGGCAAACGTGAGTCATGCGGCCGATCCCGCACAGCGTGACGTCGGAGCCGCGGCGGACGACCTCCGCCTTGCCGATGGGCACCGTGTACTCCCCCTCCGGCACCGGCCCCTTGGCCGCGCTGCCCAGGAACTTGTGCTCCATCACGATCACCGGCCCGTTGTCGCGGATGGCGGCGATCGTCAGCCCCTTGGCGTTGTAGGCCGTGGTGGGAACGATCACCTTGAGGCCGGGGACGTGGGCGAGCACGGCGTAGAGCGTCTGCGAGTGCTGGGCCGCGGCGCCGCCGCCGTAGCTACGCTTGAAGCCGTGCATACCGTAGGCGGTGCGGATGACCAGCGGCAGGTCCACCTGGCCGCCCATCATATAATGCATTTTGGCCGCCTGATTGATGATCTGATCATAGCAGCAGCCGATCAGATCGGCGAACATGATCTCCACCACCGGGCGCAGGCCGGTCATGGCCGCGCCCACGGCGGCGCCCACGAAACCCATCTCCGAGATCGGCGTATCGATCACCCGTTGCGGTCCGAACTCGCCGATCAACCCGCGGGTGGCGCGCAGCGGGCCGCCCCAGGCGTCCGAGAGCCCGAGGTGAGCGCGGCCCGCGGCCCCGGCCACGTCCTCCCCCATCACGATCACCGTCGGATCGCGCCGCATCGCGAGCCGCAGCGCGTCGTTGATCGCCTGGCTGAACGTCAGCTCGCGGCTGGCGACCTCCGGGCTCATGATCCATTCTCCACGTACACGCCGGCCAGCAGCTCCTCGGGTCCGGGCAGCGGGCTCGTCTCGGCGAAGGTGATCGCCTCGTCGAGCCGCTCCCGGTTGCGCGCGTCGATCCCCTCGATCTCCGCGCCCGCAAACCCCTGAGCGAAGAGGACCTCCCGGAAGCGCCGCAGGCAGTCGCGCTCGCGGGCCGTCCGCTCCTCGTCCGCCGTGCGGTAGCGGAGGGTCTCGTCCCCCTGGTGATGGCCATGGTAGCGATAGGTCAGGCACTCGACGAGGCTCGGTCCGCCGCCCGCCCGGCCCCGGCGCACCGCCTCGCCGGCCGCCTCCCAGACGGCGATCACATCCTGGCCGTCGACGGTGACGCCGGGCATGCGATAGGCCGCCGCCCGGTCCGAGATGCGATCGGCAGCCACCGCGTACTCGACCGGCGTCGTCTGGGCGTAGCCGTTGTTCTCGCAGACGAAGATCACGGGCAGGGACCACACGGCGGCCATGTTCATCGCTTCATGAACGACGCCCATGCTGGTCGCGCCCTCGCCGAAGAAAGCCACGGCCACCTCGTCGGTCCCCCGGACCCGGGCCGAAAGCGCGGCGCCAACGGCATGCGGCGTGCCCATGCCGACGATGGGGTTGACCCCGAGCATCCCCACCCGCACGTCCGTGATGTGCATCGAGCCCCCCTTGCCGCGGTTGGTCCCCGTGGCCTTGCCATACAGCTCGGCCATCATGGGGCGCACGTCCACGCCCTTGGCGATGCAGTGGCCATGGCCGCGGTGGGTCGAAGCGATCCAGTCCGTCTGCCGCAGCGCGGCGCACACCCCCACGGCGACCGCCTCCTGGCCCGTATAGAAATGGACGGGCCCCACCGGCACCCCCCGCTCCACCAGCGTCTTCAGCCGCTCTTCAAACTCGCGGATCAATCCCATCCGCTCGTACATCCAGAGCAGCAGGTCGCGGTCGGGGAGAGGCGAGGTGGTCATGGCGGGGGGATGGTATCAGGAGGATCGCCCGCCTGGGGACCCTCATCGGACGGCATCTCCAGCCGTGGGTATTGACGAGTGGTTATACCAGACGCGATACTGACTGAGAGGAGGAACGGTACCATGCCGACGGTCAAGACCGCGATTTCGCTCCCGGAGCCCCTTTTCCACCGGGCGGAGAACGTGGCCCACGCGCTTCAGATCTCTCGCAGCCAGCTTGTCGCCACAGCGATTGACGAGTTCGTCAAGCGTTACGAGAGACGGGCGCTGATCGAGGCCATCAACCGGGCCTATGAGGAGGACCCACCGACCACCGAGGAGAAGGAGTTGCTGCAGGGCATCCGCGAGCAGCAGCGGAGGCTGCTGGAGTCCGAGAGTTGATCCGCTTTTCACCGTGGACAAGGAAGATCTGCTGGACAAAATCGGCACTCTCTCTCAGGAGCGCGTTGGGCAGATCTTCGAAGGCATCTACCACCTCTTGACGCCGGAGAGCGTCTGAAGCGGAGCGAGCACACGTTGCCGGACAGCGTCAAGTGCGAAGCTCGGGCACGCTGGCACATGAGAGCCGAGCTTGCACAGGACGAACGCCCATTCCGGCAACTCTCGCGCGAAGAGCGGCGCGAGCGGCTGCGCCGGCTGCGGGGAATCGGCCGCGGGCACCTTTCCTCGAGCGAGGAAATTGCACGGCGCAAGGCCGAAGAGGTCGAGATCGAGGGGACGAAGTTTGCCCGCTGAATCGGTCTACGTCTTCGACGCTTGCTGTCAGCTCACCGAACGATGATCGTCGAGCTACCCGAACGCTCGACCTACAGCCACTCGCCCGCTGCCGACTCTACCTGTTCCCGACACTTCTTCCCAGCAACAAGTAACTCCGAGATATGGTCTCGCTTGCAATTGGGATGCGTGGTTGAGCCGCGTCGAAAGGAGCCCCCCCGACAAGGAGAGAGGGCTCCTCTTTCCCAATAAAAGCCTCGCCTGTCTCCACGTACTCAGGTCACTTGTCACCGAACAGCTTCGCATGGAGCCCGAAGTGGACGCTGAGAACGCGGCGGTCTTTCGGATCCAGAAACTGGCTGTGGTTGGCATAGCTCAAGCCTAAGGGGAACGAGAAGCTGTCGCTGACTTTGTGGGTATACGTCAGGTCGATCACTCCGCGGTCACGATGGGTCGGGTCGTCCGTGTAGTCGTCGTAGCGCCCTTGGAGGTCAATGCGTGCGAGCTCTTCTCCTGCGGTATTCAGGAGCAACCGCCGACCATAGGTGAGGCTGACAGACAACCGCCGAGCAGTCGGTAGGTGGATGTCGACGCTATCGTCCGGCATGCTCAAGGAATAGGCCTGAGTGCGGGAATACTCTACTGAGAGCTTGAATCGGTCCCCATATTGGGCGCTTGGCCTCTCTACGTATTTCTTGAACGCGTCGAGGTTCGGCTTGCCGCCGGCGGTCCGCCGGAGACCGTTAAGAGAGAAGAGGCTCCATTCGAAGCTTCCTTGGAATGAAAATTCATCTGGCCCGACCTGCTTGTTACGATGCCGCTGCGTGAAGGTCGCGATCAACTGGGGTTGATTGTCGACGAGTTCCGCGAAGGTTGCGAGGTGGGAATCTTTCAGGCCTTTCGAGATGAGAGCTTCCCTTCCTGCCTCCACCTCGGCGTCGTCGCGGATCGCCAGCTCAAGATCGGCCCGGTCACGTCCTGTAAACTCGGAGATAGGCAGTGACTCGGCCACTTGACCTGGCTTGAGCGTCAGCTTTTTCGCAAGCTGCTGGAGGATCGCGTTCCTCCTATCCTGCGCTTTTCGTCGCGCAGCGTTCATGGCCTCCGTTGGCATGATTCCTTCGACGAGTGCGTCAAACAGTGCGCGCTGGTCCGAGAACCGTCGCCCTATTGTGTCGCTCTGAGCATTGAACGAGAGCACGAAGGCGGCATCGCCGAAATCGTCGATTCCGGATTCGATCTCTCCGATGCGATCCGTGTTACCCGCTGCCGTCAGAGCATCCTTGATTCCCTGGTTGAGGACCGGCTTGCGCAGCACGGTCTGGAGTTGCGGCGTTACTCCGCTAAGATGCAATCTAGGAGCCTGTCGGGAAACCGCCATAAGTTGGTGACTGTGGTAAAATGGTCGCTATGGAGACGACCCGGTTCCTCCCCTACACGCCAGGCCAGATGTTGCTGCTTCCTCCCGACCTTCGCGAGTGGTTGGAGGAGGGGCATC
>DATARR010000085.1:0-50875 GCA_036264085.1 Thermoanaerobaculia bacterium
TGGTGCTCGTAGCCGGGGTGGTCCGCGCCCTGCCAGCCGGCCGCGGACAGGGCCCGCCACAGCTCTCCGGCGCGGCCGGCCGGCGCCAGCACGTCCACGTCGCAGGCGCCCCGGCTCCCCGCCGCCAGCAGCCCGGTGCCCTCCAGGGCCACGAGCTTGAGGAAGGCGAGCGGGATGCCCGCCGGCGCCGCCACGGCTGCGACCGCCGCCACCTGCCCGGCCGCCGCCATCAGCCGCATGGACACGGCCGCCGCCGCCACCCGGTCGCGGGCGAAGCCGGCCGCGGTCGCGGATCCCAGCTCGGCCGCCAGGCTCTCCCGCCCCTGGCGCGCCGCGATGCGCGCCGACACCTCGAAGCGCCGCGCCAGCGCCAGCACCGCCGCGGGATCGGCCGGCGCGGGGGCCGGCGCCGCCGCCGGGCCAAAGGCCCGCAACAGCATCCAGCGGGCCTCCGGCGACACGGCCAGGCGCGGCGGGCGGAAGCGGAGGGACATGGGAGGAGGATAGCGGAACACGGGGGAACACGGACGAGCAGGGACGAACAGGGACTGACACGGACGACCCTGAGGTACCATCTCCCCATGACTTCCCCAACGCCCGCCGGGCGCCGCTGGACCGAGGGGGTCTGGCGCGCCGGCCTCGTGCTCGCGGCCCTCGCCCTCGCCCTCGCCGAAGGCGCCGGCTTCCGCCGCCTGCAGGCGAGCCGCGAAGAGGCCTTCGCCTGGCTGCAGCGCACGCGGGTCAACCTCGACGCGGCGGTCCTCGACCGCGAGCCCGACCCGCAGCGGGTGCGGCTGCGCACGGCGCGTGCCGTGGTCGCGGCGGAGCTCGACCCCGCCGCGCACGGCCAGGGTCTGCCGCCGGATCAGGCGGCCCGCGAGGCCGCGCAGCGCATGGCGGAGGCGGCGCAGGCGGGAGAGGAGGCGCTGGCCCGGCGACCCGCCTCGTGGGAGGCGGCCCAGGTGCTGGGAGCGGCCCGCTACGTCGGCTGGGCGCAGGCGCACGATCCGCGGCTCTTCACCGCCTACCGGCGCTGGGAGGCGCCCCTGGAGGCCGCCCACCGCCTGGCGCCGGCCCATCGCGAGCCCACGCTCCTCCTCGCCGCGGCGTACCTGGAGGTCTGGCCGGCGCTGTCGCCGCGCAAGCGCGGCGTCGCCCGCGGTCTGCTCGCTGCGGCCCTCCAGAACCCGGAGGATTTCGGTCACTTCCTCGAGCCCTGGCTCGACCGCGCCGCCGATAGGCAGGAGGCCTTCTCGGTGCTGCCGGACGACCCCGCCGCCTGGGAGCGGGTGGCCGACGTCCTCGGCCGGCGCGGCGACTGGCCGGGCTATGAGGCGGCCCGCCGCCGGGGCGACGAGGCGCTGCTCTCCACCCTCAACCGCGACCTCCTGAAAGCCGACCGGCTGCGCAGCGACGGCGCCCTGGACGAGGCGCGCGCCCTCTATCTCGGGGTCGCCCAGCGGGCGCGGCCGGAATTCCGCTTCCAGGGACTGCTGGAGCGGGCCCTGGAGCGCTGCCCGCCGGGACCGGTGGACGTCCGCACCTCGCAGCGGCTGCAGCCCTTCCTGGCCCAGGCCCTCGACCGCTGCCTGGTGGCCGGCTGCGAGATCGAGCCCGCGGCCCTGAAGCGGCTGTCGCGTTTCGTCCGCGAGCAGGAGCCGCAGCAGCAGGCCCTGGCCGCCCTGTTCGCGGGCGACCTGCCCGGGGCGGCCCTGTTCGAGCGGCGGGCGGAAGGGCTGGGCACCGAGTCGTGGGCACCGTACCTGCTGGCCAAGGCGCGCCTGCTCGCCGGCCATGGCAAGGCGGAGGACGCCCAGGAGGCCCTCGCCCTGGTGCACCCCTCCTGGCAGGGGCGCCCCCTCTACTGGCAGGCCCGGGCCGAGGTGGCCAGGGCCGCCGCGGACCCCCGCGCCCTGGGCGAGGCGCAGACCCGCCTGGCGGCCCTCGCCCACCGCTCCTGGCCCGCCACGGCCTGGACCTGGCGCCAGGGGATCGCCCGGCTGGAGATGCTGACCGACGCGCCGGCGGCCGGCCTCAGCGTCGACCTCGACCAGCTTCCCAAAGGCGGAGCGGTGCTGGAGCTACGGCTGGACGGCGCCGGCCTCGGCGCCTTTCCCGTGCTGCCGGCGGCCGCCGCGCCACCGGCGTTGCGGCTGGCGGTGCCGCTCGGGCCCGGCCTCCACGTCCTGGAGGTCGTCGGCGCGCAGCAGAGCCAGGTGGTTCCCGGCGCGGTCGTCCTGCGCTGAGGCCGCCCGCAGCTTCGCCGCCGTCATAGCGCCCAGGAGGACGGCCAGGGTCGCGGCGTTGGCCGGCATGGTGAGGCCGAAATCCAGGCATTCGTGGAGCCCCACCGAGGTCACGATGCCGAGCGCCGCCAGGCCGGCGGCCCGGTCCTCCGAGCGGCTGCCGGCGCGCAGCACCCGGGCCGCCTGACGGACGACGGCCCACAGCCCCACGGCGAGGAGCGCCGCGCCCACCACCCCCGCCGTCACCAGCACCTCCAGGAAGTCGCAGTGAGGGTGCCACCAGGAGCCCTGGAGGCTGGCCGTCTGCACCAGGGGGAAGCCGTCGCGGAAGGTGCCGAGGCCGGAGCCGGTGACCGGGAAGCGCGTCCACAGGTCCAGCGCCGCGCGGTACTCCTCCAGCCGGCCGCCGAGGCTGACGTCCGCCGCCGAGGTGGCTTCCAGCCGTCTGAAGCCCTCCTTCACCCCCATCGCGGTCACCAGCGCCAGCGCGCCCAGCGCCACCAGCGCGCCCAGCGGCGCCAGCCACCAGCGCCGGCGGCCGGCGGCCAGGGCCCCCTGCACCGTCACCGCCGCCATCGCCGCCAGCAGCCCGGCGCGCGAGCCGGTGAGCGAGAGGCAGGCGAAGACCAGCAGCCAGGTCAGCACCGGCGTCGCCAGCAGCAGCACGCGGCGCTCGGCCGACGCCGTGGCGCGGGCGCGCCGCGCCGCCCACCAGGCCCAGGCGAAGGCCAGGGGCAGCGCCATCTCGAGGTAGAGGGCGAGGTGGTTGGGGTTGACGAAGGTGCCGCGCAGCCGCGCCGAGGTGGCGACGTTGTGCAGCTCCACGCCCCACAGGCTGGTGGTGTGGGCGAACCATTCGCGGGTACCGAAGAAGGTCTGGAAGAGGGCGCCCGCCAGCACCGCGCCCGCCAGCACCCGCCGCTGCCCGCGCCGCCCCCCGGCCACCGCGGCGGCGAGGCAGGCCGCCGCCGCCGCCGCCCAGCCCAGGGCCGCCGAGCGGCTGGCGGCGGCGGCGAGGGTGAGGCGCGGCGCGACGCCCTGCTCCGGCACCAGCTCGGCGGCCTGCCGCTGCAACGCCGCGTGACTCGGTGCCAGGGCGGCGACGACCCCCGCCGGCAGCGGCGCCGCCTGCAGCAGGCCGAGCAGGGCGAAAGCGGCCAGCACCGCCGCCGGCACCGCCGCCGGCCGCAGCGACGACAGCCCCTCGGCCGCCACCGCCGCCACGGCGAGGGCGAGGAAGCAGAGAGCCCGCAGGGCGGACCCGGCCCACGGCGTCACGCCGCCGAAAGGCAGCGGCGCGAGCAGCACGGCGAACGCGAGCAGAGCCGTGAGAACGAGGCCCGAATGGCGTATCATGGTGGTCACCTGGGTGTTTCGACAGCGGAGACCTCGCTGCACACGGGCATGCCCGCCGGGGAGACTTCATGCGCGCCAAGATCCGAGCCTCGACGACCGTGCTCCTCTTTCTCATGGCTGGCAGTGCCAGTGCTCAGTTCCAGTATACGCCGCCCGGCGGCCCCGAGGAGAAGCCGGCCAACCGCCGCGAGGCCCTCGAGCTCGAGGTGTCGCAGGCGCGCTACCACCTGGGGCCGGTGCGCATCGCGCCCTGGGCGGCCCTGCGCGACATCGCCTACGTCCGTACCCTCTTCGCCTCCAGCGGCCAGCGGTCGCCGGCCGACTTCACGGCCACCGCCGGCGCGGGTTTCCATGCCTACCTGCACAACACTCCGAAGGTGACCTGGAGCCTCGGCGTGCTCCCCGAATACGTCTGGTGGCGCCAGCAGTCGCAGCGGCGGCGCCTCAACGGCCGCTATCAGCTCGGCCTGCACGGCTTCTTCAATCGCCTCACCCTGGAGGCCGCGGCCGGCCGCGAGCAGCGGCTGCAGATCGTCACGCCCGAGGTGCCGGTGCTGGCCAGCGCGCGAGCCGACGGCGGCGAGGTCCTCGCCGAGGTGGAGGTGACCCATGCCGTCTTCGCCTTCACCTCCTTCGCCGCGACGCAGCAGACCAACCTGGTGGATACAGAGCAGGACCCGCTGACCCACAGTCTGGCCCTGCTGAACCGCCGGGAGCGCGTGCTGCGGGGGGGGCTGCGCTGGCAGCCGCGCCAGCAGTGGTCGGTGGCTCTCGGGGCCGAGGGCTCGCGCGTCGACTTCGAGCGCACCGCCCTGCCGCGCTCCAACAGCGGCACCGCGCCGCTGCTCCAGGTCTACTTCCATGGTCACAACCTGAGCTTCGACGGCGAGGTCGCGGCGCGCTCGCTCGAAGCCCAGCGCGGCGCCGACTTCGTCCCCTTCCACAAGGTCACCGGCAGCGCCTCCGTCCTCCTCGGCGCCACCAGCCGTCTGCGCGGCTCGGTCTACGGCAGCCGCAACCTCATCTACTCGCTGGCCACCGGCTACGCCTATCTCCAGGACGACCGGGTGGGGACGGCGCTCATCGCCGACCTCGGCTTCCACACCGGCGGGCGCATCTTCGCCGAGGCCGGCAGGAACGAGTACACCGCCTTTGCGCCGGGCACCCCCCGCCGCGACGACAACGTGACCTCCCTGGGGGGACAGTTCACCTTCGACCTCGGCGGCCAGACCGTCCTCGGCCTTCAATTCCTGCGCTCGCGGTTCAGCTCCAACCTGCCCGGCGGCGACCGCACCTTCTCCTCGGCCGGCCTCACCCTCAACGTGTTCGCCGGCCGCTGAAGGACTGCTCTAGACCCCGAGCCGCCATTGCAGTACCATACGAGGCAGTAAAGCAAGCGTCATGAAGAAGATAGCTGTCTATTTCCCGCTCCTGCTCCTGATCTGTGCGGCGCCGGGGCGAGCGCAGGGCAAAGAGGCCTACCGGATCGGCCCGCGCGACCTGATCCAGGTCAAGGTCGACGAGGACACCCGCTTCAACAGCAGCAACCGGGTCGCCGAGGACGGGACGATCAACTTCACCCTGCTCGGCGACGTGCAGGTCGGCGGCAAGACCACGGCCGAGGTGAGCGCCGTCCTCAAGCGGCTGCTGGAGGAGAAGTACATGCAGCGGGCGACGGTGGACGTCGCGGTGCTGGAGTTCCGCTCCCGCCCCATCGCTGTCATCGGCGCCGTCAAGTCGCCGGGCAACCTCGGCTTCTCCGGCCGTTGGACGCTGCTCGAGGCCCTCACCGCCGCCGGCGGCCTGGGGGAGAACCACGGCAACGTCGCCTACATCCTGCGCCGGGCCGACAATGGCCTGTCGGACCAGGTGACGATCGACCTCGACGACCTGCTGCTGCACGGCGACCCGAAGCTCAACATCCCGATCTACGCCAACGACCTGATCAACGTCCCGGCGACGATCGAGGTCACCGTCTACTGCCTGGGCCAGGTGAGCCGGCCGGGAGCGCTGCTGTTCAAGAGCAGCGAGCGGATCAGCCTGCTGAGCGCCATCGCCCACGCCGGCGGGCTGACCGACCGCGCCTCGAAGAAGATCCTGGTCAAACGTTCGCCCGGCACCTCCGGTCCCCGCGAGCTCAACGTCGACTTCAACAAGATCCTCGCCGGCAAGGAGCCCGACGTCGAGCTGCGGCAAGGCGACGTGATCGTCGTCAAGGAGTCCTTCTTTTGAGCGCTCTCTCCTCCGTCCCTCTCGAAGACGAGCCCGTGGCTCCCCCGGAGACCGGCTCCGAGCTCCACCTCGGCGAGTACGTCGCCATGGCGCGCCGGCACTGGAAGCTGGCGGCGGTCTTCTGCGTCCTCGGCCTGGCCGGCGCCAGCGTCCATTACTTCATCACTCCCAAGCAGTACCAGGCCACGGCCACCATCCAGATCGAGCGCCGCAGCCTGACCCCCCTGGGCAGCGCCCAGAACCCCTGGCTCGAGAACTACTGGAACATGGAGTTCTATCCCACCCAGTACGAGCTGCTGCAGAGCCGGGGCCTGGCCGAGCGGGTGGTCAAGAGCCTGGACCTGATGGGGGACCCGGCGTTCAACCCCGGGGTCACCACGGCCCGGGAGAGCGCCCACGGCCCCACCGCCGAGGACGACGAAGCCGTGCTCGGGCGACTCGCCGACCAGATCCGCGGCGGACTCTCGGTGACGCCGGTGCGCACCACCCAGCTCGTGCAGATCTCCTACGTCTCCGCCTCGCCCGAGTTCGCCGCCAAGGCGGCCAACGGCTTCGCCGAATCGTTCATCGACCTCGGGGTGCAGGACCGCTTCGCCACCGCCGGCAAGGCCTCCAGCTTCCTCACCACGCAGATCGGCACGCTCAAGAAGGAGATCGAGGACAAGGAGGCCAAGCTCCAGGCCTTCAGCCGCCGCAGCGACATCGTCACCATCGATCCCCAGGCCAACGTCAACCTGCAGCGCTTCGAGGCCCTCAACGGCAGCCTCATGGAAGCCAAGAAGATACGCATCGAGAAAGAGGCCCGGTACCACGAGGTGACGACGGCGCCGCGGGAGACCGTCGCCGACAGCCTGTCGGGCGGCATGGTCACCGAGATCCGCCGCGAGCAGCTCAACCTGGAGCGGGAGTACGAGACCAAGCTCAAGACCTACAAGCCCGAGTTCCCCGAGATGCTGACCCTCAAGTCCAACATCGACAAGGGGCGCGAGCACCTCGAGCAGTTGGTCCGCGAGCAGGTCGAGAAGGCGCGCAACGACGCCTACGCCGCCTACCAGACGGCGCTGCGCCAGGAGCAGTCGCTGGACATGGAGCTCAGCGCCCTGCGCAACCAGTTCCTCAGCCAGAACTCCGCCGCCGTCGAGATCACCAACCTGCGGGTGGAGATCAAGACGCGGCGCGACCTGCTCGACGAGCTGATGCGCAAGCAGTCGGAGACCGACGTGGCCGTCCGCCTCCAGGACACCCGCGAGTCCAACGTCCGGATCATCGACAAGGCCCTCGTCCCCGGCGGCCCCTTCCGGCCGTCGCTGCGCCAGGACCTGAGCTACGGCCTGCTGCTGGGGCTGCTCGCCGGCATCGCCATCGGCGTGCTGATCGAGTTCACGGACCGCACGGTCAAGTCGCCCGAGGAGGTCGAGCGGCGGCTGGGGCTGCCGCCCCTGGCGGTCATCCACGACGTCACCGAGATCGGCAAGGCCTACGGCTATGCGGGCTACGGCTACGGATACGCCTATGGCGATGCCGCGCCGGAGGGGCCGGCGCGGACGCGTCCCACCCGCACCGGACCCGAGAGGCGGCTGGACCGGCAGAAGAAGAAGGACGCCGCCGCGGCCGCCGCCGCCCAGCCGCTGCAGATCGAGATGGTGCCCCACGAGCGGCCGAAGACGCTGATCTCCGAGGCCTACCGCTCGCTGCGCACCGGGCTGCTCCTCTCCTCGGCCCGCGAGCTCAAGGCCGTGGCCGTGACCTCGGCCGTGGCCGGCGAAGGCAAGACCGCCACCGCCGCCAACCTCGCCATCGTGCTGGCCCAGCTCGGCCGCCAGGTGCTGATCGTCGACTGCGACCTGCGCAAGCCGCGCCTGCACCAGGTGCTGCGGGTCTCCAACCGCTACGGCCTGGTCAACCAGCTCACCGCCGCGGGCGAGCCGGAGGCGATCTTCCCCACCGAGGTGCCGAACCTCTGGGTCACCCCGTCGGGGCCCATCCCCCCCAACCCCTCCGAGCTCCTCTCCTCGGACCGCATGCGCGACTGGCTGCGCGCCGTGCGCGCCCGCTTCGACTACGTCGTCCTCGACACGCCGCCGGCCCTCGCCGTCACCGACGCCACCATCGTCGGCCGGCTGGTGGACGGCGTGGTGCTCACGCTGCGCAGCGGCAAGGTGACGCGCGAGGAGGCGCGGCTCTGCCGCGACCGCCTGCGGCAGGCCGGCATCAAGATCTTCGGCGCCGTGCTCAACCGCTACCGCTCGCTGCCGGCGGTCGGCAAGCGCTACAAGTACTACGAATCCTACGGCGGTGCCGAGGAGAGCGAGCCGAAAGCCGGTTCGGCCGCCTGATGATCGACCTGCACTGCCATATCCTGCCGGGCGTCGACGACGGCGCCCAGAGCCTGGAGGAGGCTGCCGCCATGTGCCGGCTGGCCGCCCGGGACGGCTGCGAAGCCATGGTCGCCACCCCGCACCAGCGCCGCGGCGAGTGGTGGAACGCCGACCGCGAGGCCCTCTCCGCCCTCGCCGACGAGCTGCAGGACGCGGTGGGTCCCGGCTTCCGCGTCTATCTGGGCGGCGAGGTCCACGTCGACTCCGAGCTCCTCGCCGAAGTCGAGAAGCTCCCCGGCGGCGGCGTCCTCCCGCTCGCCGGCTCGCGCTACCTGCTGATCGAATTCGACTCCCTGGGCACGGCGAAGGGGGCCATTCACCTCGTTCACGAGCTGTCGGTCGCCGGCTGGCGCCCGATCATCGCCCATCCCGAGTTCATTCCCTGGCTGGCGCCCGATCCTTCCCTCCTGGCCCGCCTGATCTCCCTCGGCGCCACCGTCCAGGTGACGGCGATGAGCGTCACCGGCGACTTCGGCCGCCGCCCCCAGAACGACGTCTTCACCCTGCTCGACGCCGGCCTCGTCCACTTCGTCGCCAGCGATTCGCATGGCATCCGCCGCCGTCCCCCCGGCCTCGGGCGCGCCCACCGTCTCATCGCCGGACGCTGGGGCGCCGACGTGGCGCAACGTCTGGTCGCGGACCACCCCCGGGCGGTGGTGGCGGACCTCCCGCTGCCGGCGGTGAGAGCCGCCGAATGAGATCCGCCGTATGAGACCCAAGCTCGTCCTGACCTCACTGCTGACCCTGCTGCTGGCAAGCGCGCCGCTCGCCGCCGCCGTCGATCCCTTCTATCTCAGCCTGCTGCGCGACGGCCAGCTCGCCTTCGACCGCAAGGACTACCCGGCCGCCGCCCGCCACCTGCGCCTGGCCTGCTTCGGCATGCTGGAGGAGCCGCGCCCGCTGGCCGACTGCCTGGCGCGGCTCGCCCTCGCCCAGGACCGCGCCGAGGACCTCGACGGCTTCCGCGAGACCTTCAAGCGCCTGGCCGAGGTCGAGGAGCGCTTCAACGCCTACACGCAGGGCGGGGTGTCGCCGGAGCTGCGAGCCCTGCTCGAGCCGCGGCTGGTGGCCCGCCTGCCCGCCGCCACCCTGGAGAGCGAGGCGGCCTTCCGCCAACTGGCGCCGAAGAAGCCGGACGCGAAGAAGCCGGACGCCGCCGGCGCGGTGGCGAAGAAGACCGGGCCCGCGGCGACGGCGAAAACGGCGGCCCCGCCCGCCGCCGTGGCGAAGAAGCCGGACACCGCGCCCCCGGCCGTGAAGACACCGGAGACCGCGCCGTTCGTGGGACCTCCGGCGCCGCCGCCGGCCCCCGCCGCCGCCCCCGCGACCAGGCCCCCGGCTCCCGCCGTCACCCCTGCGGAGCTCAAGCCTGAGGCCAAACCGGAGACCAAACCCGAAGTCAAGCCCATCACCCCCGCCGAGCGCAAGAAGATGGACCAGGTCCGCCAGCTCCTCTCCCAGGAGCGCCCCGCCAAGGAGCTGAAGCAGGCCTTCCAGCTCGCCCGCGAGGTCGCCGACGCCCACCCCGACGCCCGGGACGCGCAGCACCTGGCCGCCGAGGCCGCCTACCGCATCTCGCGCTGGAGCGACGCCGCCACCTACTTCCACCGCGGCGGCGACCCCGGCGACGACGAGCCCGAGCGGCTCTTCTACATGGCCGTGGCCCTCCATGAGTCGGGGGACGACGCCGGCGCCGCCGCCGCCCTGAAGCGCGCCCTGCCCAACCTGCGCCGGACGCCCTACGTGGACTCCTATGCCAAGACGATCCTGGGGCAGTGAGGGGCGGCAGGCGGTGAGGGCTCCGCAGACCCGGATCTCGGTTATAATGAGGCCACGGAGGAAATCCAAGATGAGAGCGCACATCCTCATTGCCACCGGTCTGCTCCTCGCCGGCGCGGTCGCCGCCCGGGCGCAGGGCCCGCAGACAGCGACCCTGGAAAAAACGGACTGCCTGCCACGGGAGCAGAACGGCGTCGTGCGCGCCACCCTCCCCGCCCTCACCACCGGCCAGTCCCCCCGGCTCTACTTCCGCTGGCGGGAGCACGAGGACTTCTACTGGGTGGCGCTCGAGGCCGAGCCCGGCAACCGCTACTGGGGCATCCCGCCCAAGCCAGAGCACCGCAACGAGCAGGTGGAGCTCTACTCCGCCGTCGTCGATGCCACGGGCCGGGTGGTCGCCCGCTCCGAGTCGCAGATCGTGCGGGTGACGGACGACTGCAAGGTCCGGCTCAGCGAGAAGGAGCGCGGGGTGGCCGAGAACCTCACCATCGGCGAGACCTCCGCCAAGCAGCAGGGCCAGAAGGTGCTGGCCTTCCTCTGCGACGGCGTGGTGACGCGGATCAACCACGCCGGCATCCGCCGCTCCGACGAGGTGTGCCGCGCCTGCGTCATCGCCTGGTGGCAGCGCAAGGCCATCCTGATCCCCGCCGCCATGACCGGCATCGGAGTGGTCGTCACCGAAGCGCCCGAGCCCTCGCCGTCGCGGCCGTAAAGACCGTCATCATCCCGGCCGTACGAAAGTGAGGGTCCGCCCCGAAGGCGGGGGCGCGTTTTTCGGTCCTACCGCTTCGCCACCGGCTCCGCCGCCTTCTCCAGCTTGCGGGGCTTGGCCTTGGTGGGCATCACGCCATCGCCCATGCGGTTGCGGGCGGTCACCGTGGACGAGTAGTTGGCCTCCACCCGCTTGAGCTCGTCGCTCTTCAGATGGCACTTCTTGTACTTCTTCCCACTACCGCACCAGCAGGTGTCGTTGCGGCCCAGCGCGACCTCCGCAGTCTTCGGCTTGGGCGAGAGCAGATTGCGAAACCAGGTTCCCAGCGACACGGTCGTCTCCAGTCCAGAAAAAAGATTGGTAATGCGAATCGAAACGGCTACCGGCCCTGAACCTTCAGCAGGTCGATGACCTTCCTGACACCCGAGGTCCCCTCGGCCGCCCTGAGGGCCAGCGACCTGCGCTCCCGGTCGGGGAGAGTGCCGCGCAGGCTGACCACTCCGTCGCTCACCTCGACCTCGAGGTCGAGAGCGTAGCGGCCGATCTCCTCCAACAGGTTCTTGCCCACGCGCATTTCGAGGACGGCGTCGTCCACCTTGCGCTCGGCGTGGCCGACGGCCCGGGCCACCGGAGTGCCGGGCGCGGCCTCCTCGCGGTTGGAGAGGTCGTCGTCCACCTCGCGGACGCCGGGGACCGCCTTGACGACCTCCTCGGCCAGGTCCTGGGTGGAGCGCTTGTCGACCGCGCCGAAGAGGCGTACCCGTCCGCCCTTGACGTCCACCGTCACCCCGAGGACATCCCGCCCGAGCTTCTCCAGCAGAGCCAGCCGGATCTCGTGCTCCAGCCGGGCGTCGGACACCTCCTGCTCCCGCACGGCCTCGTCCGCCGCCCGCGACCGCTCGGTGGGCACGGTCGAGGCGCAGGCGGAGAGCAGGGAGGCGAGGAGAGCGGCGGCGAGCAGGACTTTGGGGATGGGAGAGCTCATGGCGTCGGGTCCTCTGGCAGCGGGAAAGAGTACCACGAGGAATCACGCCGCCAGTCAGGGCGCCAGGTCGGCTTGCGCCATATACTCCACTGTCCCGGCCTGATCGCCGGCAGGCACCTTATGCACAGACGTCGATGTACCTCTTCACCCCTTCAAGGAGGTGGTTGAATGCGCAAGAAGATGATGATGTTGCTGGCCCTGTCCCTCGTCACACTCGCGGGCCTGCTTTCGGCTCCCCGCGCCGAGGCCAACTACTCGTGTCCGATCTGCACGACCTATGCGGACGGCTCGCAGTGCTGCGTCAGTTGTATCTGCGACGATTCCGGACGGCGAATCGCCTGCACCAACAATATCTGCCCGCCACCCGACGGCGGCGGTGGCCGCGACTAAACCTCACGCACTCTTCTGAACGGAGGAAACGACGAATGCGCAAGAAGATGCTTCTCCTCACCCTCTCGCTCCTGGCGCTCGCGGGCGCGCTCGCGACTCCCCGCGCCGAGGCCGGCGGCAACCACGCCTGCCCCCGCTGCACGACCTATGCGGACGGCTCCCAGTGCTGCGTGAGCTGCGTGTGCAACTCGGCAGGATTCCCGATCGCCTGCACCCAGAACGCCTGCCCGCCGCCCGCTTGAACCAGGTCTCGACGAGGAGGACGATGAGAAAGAAACTGCTGCTCCTGGCCCTTTGCCTCGCCGCCACCGCGGCCTCGCTGACGACTCCCCGCATCCAGGCATTCCCCCTGAGCGGCGGCGGTCCCTACCACGCTTGTCCGGTCTGCACGACCTTCGCCGACGGCTCGCAGTGCTGCATCACCTGCCAGTGCGGCGTCAACGGCACCCCCGTCATCTGCCCGGAGATCGCCTGCGCACCGGCGCTCTGAGCACGTCCAGATCCAAGTTGGAACCCCGGAGGAAACAAGAATGCGCAAGAAGCTGCTTCTCCTCGGTCTGGCGATGGCCGCGGTCGCGGGCTCGCTGTCCACGCCACCCGCCAACGCCTGTTCCTACACTGCCTGCCCCATCTGCACCACCTACGCGGACGGCTCTCAATGCTGCGTCGGTTGCACCTGTTGCGGCGACAGGGTCATCGCCTGCACCGATCACTACTGCCCGCCGGCGGACGGAGAGATCAACTAGCCTCTGCCCGGCCCTCACCCCTGTCCCCTCTCCCGCCGCCACCCCTCTCACCGTGGAGAAGGGAAACCCGGTTGAGCGGTCTTGCCGGTCTCCCTCTTCTCCCGGCGAGGGGGGAGGGGGGCGGGGTTCCGCGGGCGATCGCCACCCGCTGCTGCTGGCCGCCCGAGAGCTACTTCCGCTCAAACCGCAGACCGGGATCGTTCCGCGCCCGGCTGAGGTAGTCGAGCATGCCGCGGGCGAGCTCCACCGTGACGCTCTCCCTCTCCGCCGCCTGCCGGAAGAGCGTCAGGGCCGCCAGCGCCTCCCGGTGCACCGCCTGCGCCTCGAAGATTGGCACCAGGTTGCGGGCCAGCGTCTTCACCTCGGCCGCCCGCCCCTCGCCGGCCAGCAGCGCCGCCAGCTCCAGCGTCACCAGGGCCGTATCGTAGGCGATGCCGCGAGTCACGAACTCCCCCCGCACCTGCATCAGCAGCTCGATCGCCTTCGCCGTCCGGCCAAAGGCCGCCTCGATCCGCGCCTGGGCCCAGCGCAGCCTTACCAGGTCGAGCCCATTGTTGAGCTTGCGCGCGAGGATCTGTACCCCTGGAAACAGCGCCTGTGCCTCCTCAGCCCTTCCCTCGGTCGCCAGCAGCCACATCAGGTTGTGCCGTAGACACAGCATCAACCGGGGGTCGGCCTTGGGATCCAGGAGCGGCTCCGCTTCTCGGAGCAAGGCGATGGCTGCTGTGAGGTCCCCTGTCTCCTCCAGGATTTTGGATTTCTTTATGAGGAGCCTACCTCGCTCTGAAACGGCCGGCTCGAGCGCCAGCGCCTGGTCGATAAGCTCGATGGCCTCGGAAAGGTGTCGATGGGCTCGGCATAGAGAGGATTTGAGGTCAAGGATGCGCGCTTCATAGCTGGCGGGCGCTTCACCCTCCAGGACTGCCTGGCTCCAAAGCCGGCTCGCTTGATCGAATACCTCATCGGCTGCGGGAAGGGTGCCCTGAGCTCGAATTGCATTCGCCAGGTGGGCAGCAGCATAGGCGCGAAGGTCTTTGCCGCTACCTTGTACCGCGGCGATCTTCTCCGCAAGTGAGAGAGCGAGGTCTCCCAGCAAAGATGCGCGGGCCGGGTGGCGGTTGGCCTGCTTTGCGCTCTCCTTGCAGAGCCGCTCACAGAAGGCGCGGTTCCAGAAGCGTGAATCTTGCTGGAGCAATTTCCGCTGCCGGTCCGAGGGCAGCCGCTTTAGCACGGCCCAAAGCTCTTCCGTCTGATCCGCCTCTGAGCTCGTGCCCACAACCTGGGGCGGCGACTCAACGGTTCTTCCTTGATCTTCGGCGACCTGAGCCATCCGTGAGCAGAACGTCACGAGCAGGCGCTCGGAATCGCGGCGAAACTCGGCTATCAAGGTGCCAACTTCTATAGGACCACCATCACCTCCTGGAGATCGCAGTGCCAGGGCCTCGGCGGCCTGTCGGCGCGTCGCCTCCAAGTCTTCCAGATACGAGCGCGTCAGGTCCAGCGCGGAAAGCGTCACGCCCAGGGCCTCGACGAGCCGGAGGAGTGTCGGCAGCTTCGGCACTCTGAGGCCCCCCTCATACTCCGAGAGCGAGCTTGGGTGGACCCGGGCGGCCCGGGCGAGCTCCTGCTGTGTGAAGCCGCAGGCTATGCGCAGCACCTCCAGGATCTTGGCAAGATTGCTAACGGGCACCACCGGCGCTTCCTTCTTCATCCTCTCCTCCAGTCTCGGCTCGTTGAGTCTCAGAGAACCACAGGTCCGGGGTGTAGCGCGCCTGCCGCAGGAAGGCGACCAGCCGGTCCGCCATCTCCGCAGTGAGAGTCTCCCTCTCCGCGGCCTGCACGAAGAAGGCGAGAGCGGCCACGGCCTCGCGAGGCACGTCCTGCGCCTGGAAGATCGCCAACATCTCCCAGGCGAGCGCCTTCACTTCCTCCGTGCGCCCTTCCCGAGCGTGGAGTGCGGCCAGCTCCAAGGTGACGAGGGCGGTATCGTAACTGATGTTACGCTGCGAGAACTCTCCTCGAGTCTCTTCGAGGAAGCGGATCGCCTCTGCCACCTGCCCGAGGCCTGCTGCGATCCTCCCCCGAGCCCATGTGAGGCGCACAGCATCGAGCTCATTTCCAAGACTTTCCGAGAGCCGGGCGACCTCCGGGAGCATCTGTTCGGCCTCGACATGGCGTCCCGCCGTGGTCAGGAGCCAGAGGTGGTTGTGCCGAAGGCATAACTCCAGCCGCGGCTCCCCCCCGGCTATGAACGGCTCTGCCTCCCGAAGCAGAGCAATCGCCCGATCGAGATCGCCCATCTCCTCGAAAGTCTTCGCCTTCTTGACGAGGAGCCGGCCGGTCTGCCCATCTTCCCGTTCCTGACTCAACTGAAGAGCTTGATCGAGCAGAGCCAGCGCAGATGGCAGGCGCCGCTGGCTTCTCCGCAGAGACGCCTTGAGGTCCAGCAGGCGGGCCTCGTATCCAAGGACGTTTCCCATGCTCGCAGCGGCCTCCCACCATTCGTCGGACTTGGCGAAGGCGTCCTCGGCGCTCCGCAACTCCCCCAACACCCGCCGGGCATTGCCGAGATGACCCCAGGCCAAGGCGCGAAGCTGGAAGAGCCAGAGCTTTTCCGCGGGCTCGTGCTCTTTGAGCCGCCCACTGCCCAGGACGGCCAACTCCGCCGCCTGCACGGCCTTCGTCGCGTCGCAGGCGGCCAACAGAACGCTCTCGTGGCACAGAAATTCGCAAAGGCCCCAGGAGCGGAATCGTTTCACGTCCCTCATCAGGCCCTTTTGCTTCTCGAAGGGGAAGCCTTTGAGCTTCTCCCAGAGGGCGGGAGCCTCGACACGGGAGACCTCCAGATCCACGTCCAGGGAGCTGAACTCGCTATGGATGAGCCCATTCTCGAAAAGATCGAGGAGTTGCCCTCCCGCGGACCGGCATTCAGGGCAGACCGCGATCAGGTGGAGGAGGATCTCGTTCTCCTCTTGCAGGCTGTGATGTTTTTCCAGGAAGCGACGAAGCGTCCGGCGGGTGAGGTGCTGGTCTTTCACGGGAATCGAGTTGCCTTCCATGCGGGGAGCCTCCTCTTATTATGGGAAATGGGAAATCGTCCTGCAAGAGGGAGTGCTCTCCACCTCTCGTGACGCGCCCTCCGGCTCGCCACGAGGGAATCGAGCCATGCCGCTTGGCTATAGATGGAACTTTTCTCGGTCGCGGGCGACACTACCTCTCCATAGAGACGGTGCCCCGCGGCCAGGCCGGCCCGACGCGCGACCGCCTCCAGGGAGATTTCGCCATGACTCGCTCCGCTGTGCGCCGGACCGTCGCATCCTTCCTCTTCCTCCTCCTCAGCCTGGCCGCCCTGGCGGCCGCAGCGCCCACCCGGTCCGCCCCGGGGCCGAAGGCGCGACCCTCCCAGAGGCAGACCATCGTGTCCTCCCTTTGGAACAACCTGGTTCGCCTCTGGGAGAAAGAAGGCGGCTCGCTGGACCCCGACGGCAAGCCACTGACGAACCCTCGGCCCAACGAGGGGAGCAGCCTGGACCCGAGCGGGGCACTATCTGACAACGGGGGCTCTCTCGACCCTAACGGCGCAAAGTAGCAGCACCTAACTCGGCCTTCTCTCTGTAAGCGGAGAGGGGGCCAATTCACCTCCAAGGAGATTTCCCTATGACTCGCTCCGCTGTGCGCCGGACCGTCGCCTCCTTCCTCTTCCTCCTCCTCAGCCTGTCCGCCCTGGCCACTGCGGCGCCCCCTCGGTCCGCCCCAGGCCCGAAGGCGCGACTCTCCCAGAGGCAGACCATCGTGTCCTCCCTTTGGAACAACCTGGTTCGCCTCTGGGAGAAAGAGGGCAGCTCTCTCGATCCCAACGGCAAGCCGCAACTGAACCCGGCGCCCAACGCCGGGAGCAGCCTGGACCCGGACAGGGCACTGTCAGATAACGGGAGCTCTCTCGATCCTAACGGCGCGAAGTAGCAGCACCTAACCCGGCCTCCTCTCTGGATGTGGGAGAGGGGGCGAATTCAAAGGACAGGCGGTGCCCCGCGGCCGAGCCGGCCCGGCGCGCGACCGCCTCAGCCCCGCCCGGGCATAAATGCCAGGGCTATGAACAGCGCCCCCTGAAGGGGACTTTAAGCCGGATTCATCCGGCGTCATTCCTAGCCCGGGCATTTATGCCCGGGCGGGGCTCGCGCCACGGCGGCGGTGCCTCGCGCCGCGGCGGCGGTGCCTCGCGCCGCGGCGGCGGTGACTCCTGCCGCAGCAGCAGCGACTCGCGCCGCGGTAGCGATGGCTCACGCCGTGGCGGCGATGGCTCGCGCCACGGCAGCGGTGACTCGCGCCGCGGCAGCAGCGGCTCGCGCCATGGCAGCGATGGCTCACGCCGTGGCGGCGGTGACTCGCGCCACGGCGGCGGTGACTCCTGCCGCGGCAGAGATGGCTCCCGCCATCTCGATGCGGTCCGGCGCGAAGCGGTTTGGCCCATGCGAGGCCGCGCTGGTCTGGCGGCCTTTCCTGGTCTATGGTTGCGGCATGCCAAGACGAGACAAGACGCGGGAATCCGACCCGCTGGCGGCTCCCGACGACGACAAGACTGCGATGGAGCCGTCTCCGGACGGTCCGACGTACTCGCTGGGCGAGTTGGCCGAGATCACGGGGATCGCCTATGGCACGCTCACCGCGTACCTGAGAGCCCATCCCGGACGCATCCCATCGCAGGGGGTGGGAAGGGCCCGGCGCTTCCCGGCCGAGGCGGCCGGCATCGTCCAGCAGATCCGCAAGGAGAGATACGAGAGGCTTGGCCAGCACTGGCGCAAGCGATCCCGCCCGCTGGCCCGCTGGGAAGAGCAGAGGAAGCTCCTCCACCGAGTCGTGCAGAAGGCCACGGCGTTGAACGAGCTGCTCCGAGAGCTGCAGGCCACGGTCGAGCAGTCGCGGCCGGAAGGAGGGGACCGGTGAGCCCGAGGTCCGAGAGCCCTCCCCTCTTTGCCGCGAAGAGCCCGGTCGTCAGGCTGCGCGCGCTGTTCCAGCTCACGGTAGGAGAGGACGGGATGGCCATCCTTCCGGGCGAGGTGCGCTGGGCGCTGGGACTCAATCCGGGGGACCTGCTTTTCACCGAGTGGGACGAATTGAGCCACGAGCAGCTCAAGTTCCTGAGCTACGCCGGGGAGCTACGGAGCGTCGTCGAGTCCGTCAGCCGGGCGTGGCCCTGGGTGGAGAAGCTCCTCGCGATGCCGATGGCGGCCGTGGCTCCCGGGGGCGGGCTGATGCTGCCCAAGGTCGGCGCCATCCTCCTGGGAGACCGGCCCGGGGTCCGGCAGAGACTGCAGGCGGGGGTGCAAGCAGGGAACCGCTGGTTCACCGTGAAGCCGGCGGATGAGCGGCCGGTTTCTGAGGAGATCTTCCTGGAGGCCTGCTATACCCTTCCAGTCGAGCCCGGGTTCCGGGTAACGCTACCGGCGGACGTGCTCTGGGCATTGTCGCTGAAGGAGGGCGACGTCCTCGTCAGCAAAGGCTGCCTGGCCACCGCCGAGATCCGCACTCTGGCCCGGTCGCTGGAGAGGTCGCCCCGAGGGAAGGGACTGGCAGGCTGCCGGCTGAGCGAGTTGGAGCCGGGCGGGAAGGTTTCGTTGCCGGATGCGGTGCGCGTACCCGCTCTGTCGCAGCCGGACGCACGGATCCATCTGAAGGTAATCCTGTCGCCGTACGACGAGAGCCTTTACCTGGACTCGCGGGCTCTGGCCTGAGGCGCCTGGCCGGCCGTCGTCCCTATCGACCGAGCGAGCTTGGAGGCCCGAGCCGAAGAAGTGCCTGGGACCCCTGGAGCCGGCGCATCCTGCGCGCAATCGAGATCGCGCTGGCGCCCGCTCCGTCCCCCAGACTTGAGCCGGGACGCCAAGCGAGTCCCCACTGGAACGAAATGTGCATATTTTAGCGGTTCTGGTGAAAGGAGCTCGTCAATGAGAGAAGTGAAGAAGACCCTGCTCGCCCTCCTCCTCGTCCTCACCACCGCCCTTCCCGTCCTCTCCCAGACACCGACCTGCGATCAGGGTCGGCTGCAGGCGATTGCCGAGCAGAATCTACACTCCTGCATCCAGCCATTCCTCCAGGGAGGGAGCGATGAGGTGACGTTCGAGGTGACCTGCGCCTGCGCCGAGGGCGGCTCGGTGAACGTCTTCGCCACCCCCCGCTGCCACCCGGGCGAGTTCTGTCCGCAGTTCGTCATCCTCGTCGGGAGCGCCGAGATCGACTGCAACGGCAACCTGATCACCGCCATCTGTTTCAATTCGTAGGCGGTCCGCAGGCCTCGTCATCCAAGCGCCTTCCCCGCCGTAGAGCGCCGCTGCCGGCGGGGCTCTCGCCTATATAGGCGGGACGATTTTCCATAGGAGAGAGCCCGTCCCGAAAGGCTCCACGGTCTCTGGGGACGGCAACCACGTCTCTCTCCGACGGTCTGCGATCTCTTCAGAAGACTATTTGACCTCTTCCCTCCAGCATGCGAATATCGCCGGCCATGCCCTCGATGGCCCATGAGATCCTCGTGGATCTCTTCAAGAACCGCCCCTCGCTCGCCGCCGAGATCCTGGTCGAGGTGCTCGGCTTCTCGCTGCCGGCCTACACCGAAGCCCGCATCGCCTCGACCGACTTGACCGAGATCCAGCCTGCCGAATACCGGGCCGACGTCGTCGTCGTCCTTCTCGATCGCGAAATCCCCGTCCGGGTCATCATCGTCGAGGTCCAATTGGCAGCCGACCCCAAGAAGCGTCTCAGTTGGCCCGCCTACGTGACGGTGTCGCGGGCTGTCCACGGCTGCCCGGCTGCCCTCCTCGTCGTCGCTCCCGATCCGGCGGTCGCCGGCTGGTGCGCGGAGCCGATCGAAACCGGCGTCCCCGGCTTCGTCCTGCGCCCGCCGGTGCTGCGCCGCACGGCCGTCCCGGTCGTGACGGAACCTGAGGAAGCGACCCGCCGGCCCGAGCTCGGGGTGCTCTCCGCGTTGGCGCATGGTGAGACCGAGCAGGGAGCGACGATCGCCGCCGCAGTGCTGCCCGCGATCCGGGGGCTCGACGAAGACCGGGCCAGGTTCTACTACGACCTCGTGTACAATTCCTTGAACGAGGCGGCTCGCCGCGCGCTGGAGGCGATGATGAAGGGTTACGAATACCAGAGCGATTTCGCGAAGAAGTACGTCGCGCAGGGACGTGCCGAGGGACGCACCGAGGGACGTGCCGAGGGACGCACCGAGGGACTCACCGAGGGGCTCACCAAGGGACGCACCGAGGAGGCGGCGCGCGCCGTGCTGACCGTCCTGCGGGCTCGCGGCCTGGCGGTGCCCGATGCCGTCCGCGAGCGCATTCTGTCCCAGAAGGACCCGGAACGGCTGGAGCGCTGGCTGGAGAAGGCCGCCGTCGCCGCTTCCGTCGCCGCGGTCCTCGATGAGCCGAACTGAGCCCCTCGCTCGGCGTTGCTCGTGAAGGTGATCTGCAGCAAGATCCCCTGTCTGGTCTCGTGCGAGCTCAACCTCAACAACTGCGGCTCGGAGAGCTGATGCCCCGGTGAGCCGGGTGGCCGGGCCTTCCTGCCGCCCGCTCGTTTATTTCCCCTGTTCGATCGCGTGGCGGGCGATGCGGTCCACGAGCCCGGGGGCCAGCAGCTTGAGCCACATCCCGAGGCGGCCACGGCTTGTCATCACCAGCTCGCGGCGGCGCGCCGCCGCGGCGGCGAGGATCAGGCGGGCGCAGGTGTCGACCGTCATCACCTCGGCCTCCCGCACCGGGCTCCTGCCCAGGGGCCGGCCGTCGGCGCCGAAGGCCCGCTCGCGGATGCCGGTGGCCACGAAGCCCGGGTAGACCATGGTCACGGTGACGCCCGCGTCCGCCAGCTCGATGCGCAGGGAGTCGAAGAAGCCCGCCATGGCGTGCTTGCTGGCGGCGTAGCCGCTGCGGGTGGGCACGCCCGTCTTCCCCGTCAGGCTCGACACTCCCACGATCCGGCCGCGGGCGCTCTTCAGATGCGGCAGGGCGTGCCAGGTGCAGTAGACGCTCCCCAGGTAGTTGACCCGTATCAGCCGGTCGAAGATGGTGAGGTCCGTCATCTCGTCGAAGCGGGCCCACATGCCGATGCCCGCGTTGTTGATCAGCGTGTCCAGGCGGCCGAGGGCGGCCACGGCGCCCCGGACGAGCTCGCCACATTGCCCCTCTTCGGCGACGTCGGCCGGGATGGCGACCGCTTCGGCGCCGCGGGCGCGGCACTCCGCGGCCACGGCCTCCAGGGGTGCCGCCTCGCGGGCCGAGAGGACGAGCCTCGCCCCCTGGGCCGCGAGCTGGAGGGCCAGCTCGCGGCCGATCCCCCGCGAGGCCCCGGTGAGGAGGACGGCGTTGCCCATGAAGGGCCCGGCGCTCACCCCCACCCCTCGCGCTCGCGCAGCGAGGTGACGTGGGCCACGTGGTGGCGGCCGTGCCAGGCGTAGAGGACGAGCATCTGGTCGAGGGTGAGGAGCCCCATCTCCGGATGCCGCAGGGTGCGGGCGAAGCCGTCGTCGTCCATGGCGCGCAGCAGGATCACCCAGCGCTTGTGGAGGGCGTCGAGCAGAGCGAGGGAGACCTCCGGCGCCGTGCGGCCGGTGTCCGGCAGCTCCGCCCACAGGGCCTCGGCGTAGGCCTTGACGGCGGGCGTCTTCTCGGTGAGCGCCAGCTTGAAACGCACGTAGGCGTTGAGGTGGCTGTCCGGCACGTGGTGGATCACCTGCCGGACGGTCCAGCCGCCGGGCCGGTAGGGGGTGTCGAGCTGCCGGTGATCGAGCCCGTGGACGGCGGTGCGCAGCCGCTCCGGGGTCTCGGCGATCTGCTCGATGAGCTCCAGCCGCCGCGCCGCGCCAAGCGGCCCTTCCTCCTGCAGCCTGCCGACGGGATACCGCAGATCCTCGGTCATCGTCTCTCCTCCAGGTCCACCGTGGTCCGGGAAGCATAGCAGCGCCCGCGGCGCGCTGGCACACCGTTTGCGGCAAGATCCTCTTCATGGACAGAAACGTCGGTACCCTCGAACGCTGGATCTCGACCCTGGGCGGCGGCGCGCTCCTCGCCTGGGGTCTGGGGCGCGACCGCCGCCGGTCGCCGCTGGCCGGGACCCTCGCCCTGAGCGGGGCGGCTCTGCTCTACCGCGGCACCACCGGCCACTGCCCGGTCTACGCAGCCCTGGGGATGAACACGGTGGAGAGCGGCGCCGACGGGGACGAAGGCGGCGCGAAGGTGTTCCGCGGGAAGTGGCCCCTGCCCGAGGGCGCGCGGCTCGTCCGGCCGGGGCAGGCCCGGCGGGATCCGGTCGACGAGGCCTCCGAGGCGTCGTTCCCCGCCAGCGATCCGCCGTCGTCCACCCCCACCCGGATCGGCTGAGGCAGGCCGCGCCTCGCCCCCGCAGGGAGCGAGGGGCCCCACCGCTCCTGCTTCTCTACTGGACAGCTTGAGAAATTTTCGCTCCTTCTCTATGATAGGGGCCAACATCACACCCCTGTTGTGTCTATGGGCCGTCGCCCTCTGAGGAGGAACGTCGCAATGTCGATGTACAGAACCAATCAGTGTGGTCGTCAGAGCACCAGCCTGGAGCTTCCGGACATCGTCCATATGAAGCTCGTGGGCGATTGCACGCTCGAGGAGTGCCGGCAGCTCAATCAGGCGCACCTCGACTATGCCAAGGAAGTGAGCTACTTCTTCTACTGGATCGACATGACCGAGTTGGAGGACCTCCCGGCCGCCGTGCGCCGCGAGGCCTCGGCCACGGTCAAGCTCCTCCCGGTGCGGGGTACGGTGGTCTTCAACGCCCCGCTCCGGGCCCGCGTGCTGGCCAAGCTGCTCCTCACCGCCGCCAACCTGTTCCGCTCGGGCCCCGAGAAGAACCCGGTCATGTTCGCGGACAACGAGGAGGAGGCCCGGCGCCACTTCGAGAAGTGGCGGCGGGAGATCTCCGCCGAGGCCGCCTAGACCCGCCGGAGAGGTCCAGCCCGCCCACGCCGGGGGCCACACCCCGGGATTCTGCGATCCCGGGGTGTGGCAGTCTTGTCCCGCAACCGCGAATCCGCGGCACTGTTGAAGTGTGCCCCCCCTTGCGGAATTTGTCTCCGGATGCCCGGCAGCCAGGAACCTATTCTCACCAAGCGACCCGAGAGGTGCGTGGAGGGCGGGGAAAGCGCCCTCTTCCCAGGATTTTTCTTTTCTATCTGCACCAAACTCTTTGAACTGCAATCACTTGACAGCCCCAGAGGGGGGGCGTACTGTCGATGCAGCTCCAGGCTTTTCGGAGCGTTTCGCGGGCTCGGCCCGCGGAACCAGAGCCCCTGGCAGGGAACAGCCCTGCCGGCAGACCGTGGCTTCGGCCCGAGGGGCCGTCGTCCGTTCTTTTTCATAGAGTTTTTGCTATCGCTTTACCCCCCAGGAGATCTGGGAAGGAGGTCATGTATGTTGATGCGACGGAGTGCGTTGGCTATGTTTGCGGTGCTGCTGCTGGCGGGTCTGCCGGCCTGGTCACAGAGCTGGTCACAGTGGGGACGGAACGCGCAGCACACGAATGCGACGAGTGCCGTGGGTCAGCCGGCGGCCGCGATGCTGGACGACGTCATCTACGACCCGTTCGTGCCGGCGGAGATGGCGGACCCCAACGCCGCCCCGGACCTGCTCGTCCACTACCAGGTGCCGCTGGTCGACGGCAACAGCGTGTACATGGAGTTCAAGAGCGGCACCTACACCGACATCACCCATTGGGAGACGCAGATCTGGAACGAGAAGCGGCTGGACTGGAGCCACGGCCACCTGAACGAGATCTGGTCGTTCCAGAGCGACTGGAAGCCCGTGCCGTACGGCAGCTTCACGACCGGCAACGGCCCGGGCTGGGAGCCGGTGTTCCACGCCGCGCTGTCCGGTAGCTTCGTCTACATCCCCGGCGCCGGCGGCTCGGTCTTCAAGGTCAACAAGAGCAACGGCTCGCTGGTGACGCGGATCACGCCCTTCAGCCCTCTCAACGCGAACACCTTCCTCTCCGGCCCGATCACCGTCGACGGCGCCGGCAACATCTACTACGACGTCATCAAGCTCAAGAACAATAATCCCTGGGACGTGGACGTGGTGAACTCCTGGCTGGTGAAGGTCACCGCCGCCGGCGCGGTGAGCACCGCCACCATCGCCTCCCTGACCCCCGGCACGCCCGCCGGGACCGACAACTGCCTCGGCGTCTTCAGCGCCGCTGACCTGCCGTTCCCGCCGAGCCCGACGGCCGTGCCGCCGCCGGTGCCCTGCGGCTCGCAGCGGATCGCCAACAACCTCGCTCCGGCCGTGGCGCCCGATGGCACCATCTACATCGTCACCGTCGCCCACCTGTGGAGCCGCGAGGGCTACATCGTCGCGGCCAATCCCAACCTGACGCCGAAGTGGCACACCTCGCTGCGCGACCGCTTCAATGACGGCTGCAACGTGCTGCTGCCGCCCAACGGTGCTCCGGGCGGCTGCCGCGCCGGGGCCACCACCGGCTTCGATCCGGCCCAGAACCGGCCCGGCGCCGGCCGCGTCATCGACGACAACACCGCCTCGCCGGTCGTGGCGCCGGACGGCAGCGTCTTCTTCGGCGCCTACACCCGCTACAACTACGCCCAGGGGCACATGATGAAGTTCAGTTCCTCGGGCCAGTTCCTGGCGGCCTATCCCTTCGGCTGGGACGACACGCCGGGCCTCTACCTCCACGACGGCACCTACTCCATCCTCACCAAGGACAACCACTACGGCGGTGTCGGCTCCTACTGCAACGACGAGACGTTCTGCCCGTCGGACCGCACGGGCACCAACCCGGCCTACCCGGAGGCCTACTTCATCACCCGGCTGAACAGCAACCTGGTTCCCGAGTGGAGCTGGCAGAACACCAACCCCCTGAGCTGCAGCCGCGACGCCAATGGCAACGTGACCTGCGTCTCCGATCACCCCGCAGGCTTCGAGTGGTGCGTCAACGCGCCGGCCGTGGACGGCGCCGGCAATACCTTCGCCAACAGCGAGGACGGCGGTCTCTACGTCATCCGCAAGGACGGCACGCTGCGCGACCACCTCTTCCTGAAGCTGGCCCTGGGCGCTGCCTACACGCCGGTCTCAATCATGTCCGACGGCAAGATCCTGGCCCAGAACGACGGCCACCTCTACGTCGTCGGGGACGACTAGTCCCAACGACGAGCCTCAGAGCCGGGGGGTGCCTCTCCCCGGCTCGCCTCTCATCATTCATTCTCGATACCCCAGAGAACCTGGGAAAGGAGGTCCTGTATGTCTATGCGACGGAGTGCGTTGGCAGTGTTCGCGATGTTGCTTCTGGCCGGTCTGCCGGCCCGGTCCGACGATTGGGGCCAGTGGGGACAGAACGCGCAGCACACGGGCGCGACGAGCGCCGTGGGGCAGCGCGCGCTCCACATGATCGACGACATCATCTACGACCCGTTCGTGGATGCGGAGAAGGCCGATCCCTTCGCCGCTCCCGACCTGCTCGTCCACTACCAGGTGCCGCTGATCGACGGCAACGACGTGTACATGGAGTTCAAGAGCGGCACCTTCACCGACCTCCAGCATTGGGGCACGCAGACCTGGAACGAGAAGAAGCTGCACTGGCTCAACAACCACTTGGTGATCGACTGGAACTTCCAGAGCGACTGGAAGCCGGTGCCGTTCGCCAGCCTGGACACCGGCAACGGCCCCTTCTGGGAGCCGGTGTTCCACGCCGCGCTGGCCGGCCCCTTCGTCTATGTCCCGGGGTTCGGCGGCTCGATCTTCAAGGTCAACAGGGTCACCGGCGCGCAGGTCGCGCGGATCTCGCCCTTCGGCGCCCTCGACCCCAACACCTTCGTCGCCGGGCCGCTCACCACGGACGCCGCCGGCAACGTCTACTACAACGTCATGAAGCTCGATGCCACCAACCCGTGGGACGTGGACGTCGTGAATTCGTGGCTGGTGAAGGTCTCGGCCACCGGCACGGTGAAGACCGCCACCTACAAGTCCCTGACCCCCGGCGCGCCGGGCGGCAACGACCAGTGCCTGGGTATCTTCGACACCGCCGACCTGCCCTGGCCGCCGAGCCCGAACGCCGTGCCGCCCACGGTGCCCTGCGGCACCCAGCGCCCCGGCAACAACGTCGCCCCCGCCGTGGCGCCGGATGGCACCATCTACGTCGTCAGCGTCGCCCACCTGTGGAGCCGTCATGCCTACCTCATCGCCGCCAACTCCAATCTGACGCCGAAGTGGAAAGCCTCGCTGCGCGACCGGTTCAACGACGGCTGCAACGTGCTCCTGCCGCCCAACGGCCAGCCCGACGGCTGCCGTACCGGCTCCCACACCGGCGTCGACCCGGCGCAGAACCGGCCTGGCGCCGGCCGCGTGATCGACGACTCGACCTCTTCGCCCGTGGTGGCGCCGGACGGCAGCGTCTTCTACGGCGCCTACACCCGCTACAACTACGCCCAGGGGCACATGATGAAGTTCAGCTCCAACGGCAACTTCCTGGCCGCCTATCGCTTCGGCTGGGACGACACGCCGGCGATCTACGCCCACGACGGCACCTACTCCCTCCTCACCAAGGACAACCAGTACGGCGGCGTCGGTTCCTACTGCAACGACGAGACGTTCTGCCCGTCCGACCGCACGGCCAACAACCCGGCCTTCCCGGAGGCCTACTTCATCACCCGCCTCAACAGCAGCCTGACGCCGGAGTGGCGCTGGCAGAACACCAATACCCTGAGCTGCAGCCGCGACGACCACGGCAACGTGACCTGCGTCTCCGACCACCCGGCGGGCTTCGAGTGGTGCGTCAACGCGCCGGCCGTGGACCGCAACGGCGTCGTCTACAACAACAGCGAGGACGGTGGCCTCTACGTCATCCGCAACAATGGCACGCTACGCGATCACCTCTTCCTCAAGCTGGCCCTCGGCGCTGCTTACACGCCGATCTCCATCGCGGCGGACGGCAAGGTCCTGGCCCAGAACGACGGCCACCTCTACGTGGTCGGCGAGTAGTCACGCCTCGAGACCCGGGGAGCGGCAGCCGCCGCTCCCCTTGTTTCTACCTCTCCGCCCCTTGCCTTACGCCCTTCTTCCGCCATAACCTTCCGCCATGGCGAGGAAACCCGCGCCGCCCCATTCACCCCCATATGCCGAGCTGCACGCCGCCTCGGCCTTCTCCTTCCTCGACGGCGCCTCGCTCCCCGAGGACCTGATCGAGCGGGCGGCGGCCCTGGAGCTGCCGGCCGTCGCCCTGGTGGACGCCAACGGCGTCTATGCCGCGCCGCGTTTCCATCAGGCCGCGAAGCAGGCAGGCACCAAAGCCCTCGTCGGCGCCGAGGTGACGCTGGCGGACGAGCCCAGCCTCTTCCAGCAGCGGGCCCGCTTCGGCCCCATCGGCCTGGTCCCCGATCCCAAGCCAGGCGTCGAGCCCCGCGGCGTGGACACGCAGGCCCGGCTCACTCTCCTCGCCGCCAGCCAGGCGGGCTACCGCAACCTCTGCCGGCTGGCGACCGCCGCCGCCCGTGGCCGGCCGAAGGGCGAGGCGCGGGTCTCCTGGGACCTCCTGGCCGAGCACGCCGGCGGCCTCCACTGCCTGACCGGCGGCGACGAGGGCCCGCTGGCCCGCGAGCTGGCCGAGGGTGGCGCCGATCCCGCCCGCCGCCTTCTGGAGCGCCTCGGCCACCTCTTCCCCGGCCGCCTGCACGTCGAGCTGCAGCGCCATCGCCTACGCGAGGAGGAGCACCGCAATCAAGCCCTCGTGGACCTCGCCCGCCGCCTGCGCCTCCCCCTCGTCGCCACCAACGGCGTGCGCTATGCCCGCCCCGAGGACAAGCCGCTCCACGACGTGCTCACCGCCATCCGCCACCACACCACCCTCGACGCCGGCGGCCGGCTCCTCGCCGCCCACCGCGAGCGCCACTTCAAGAGCGCCGCCGAGATGGCCCGCCTCTTCGCCGACCTCCCCGAGGCGCTCGCCGGCAGCGCCCGCCTCGCCGGCGAGCTCGACTTCACCCTCGCCAACCTCGGCTACCGCTTCCCCGACTACCCGCTCCCCCCGGGCGAGACGGCGGCCTCCTACCTGCGCCACGTCACCTGGAACGGCGCCAAGGCCCGCTTCCGGCCGCTGACCGCCAAGGCTCAAGGCCAGATCCAGAAGGAGCTGGACCTGATCGAGAAGCTCGACCTCGCCGGCTACTTCCTCATCGTCTGGGACGTCGTCAACTTCTGTCTGCGCGAGAAGATCCTCGCCCAGGGCCGGGGCTCGGCGGCCAACAGCGCGGTGTGCTATGCCCTCTCCATCACCGCCGTCGATCCGGTGAAGATGGAGCTTCTCTTCGAGCGCTTCCTCTCCGAGGAGCGGGGGGAGTGGCCGGACATCGACCTCGACCTCCCCTCGGGGGATCAGCGCGAGCGGGTGATCCAGCACGTCTACCAGCGCTACGGCCCCCACGGCGCGGCCATGACGGCCACCGTCATCACCTACCGCGACCGCTCGGCCACCCGCGAGGTGGCCAAGGTCTTCGGCTACTCCGAGGAGCAGATCGAGAAGCTGGCCGGCCAGCTCGGGAACTTCACCTACGACATTCACAGCGGCGACGACAAGTCGCTCACCGCCGAGCTGGCCGCCGCCGGCTTCGACCCCAGCGAGCCGCGCCTGGCGCATTTCATGAATCTGTGGACGCGCATCCACAACCTCCCCCGCCACCTCGGCCAGCACACGGGGGGCATGGTGATCGCCGCCGGCCGGCTGGACGAAGTCGTCCCCCTGGAGCCCGCCGCCATGCCCGGCCGCGTGGTGATCCAGTGGGACAAGGACGACTGCGCGGACCTCGGCATCATCAAGGTGGACCTGCTGGGGCTGGGGATGCTCGCCGCCCTGGAGGAGATGGTGCCCACCATCAAGCAGCGCGAGGGGGTGCACGTCGACCTCGCCCACCTGCCGCCGGACGACCCTCAGGTCTTCCGCATGCTCCAGCAGGCGGACACCGTGGGCTGCTTCCAGATCGAGAGCCGGGCGCAGATGGCCTCGCTCCCCAGGAACCACCCCACGCGGTTCTACGACATCGTCATCCAGGTGGGAATCATCCGCCCCGGTCCCATCGCGGGGAACCTGGCGAGCCCCTACTTCGAGCGACGCAACGGCCGGCAGCCGGTGGAATACCCGCATCCGAGCCTCAAGCCCATCCTGGAACGCACGCTCGGCGTGCCCATCTTCCAGGAGCAGCTCCTGAAGGTCGCCATGGTGGCGGCGGGCTTCACCGGCGGCGAGGCCGAGGAGCTGCGGCGGGCCATGGGCTCGAAGCGCTCGGTCGAACGGATGAACGCCATCGTGGACAAGCTGCGCCGCGGCATGACGGCGAAGGGGATCACCGGCAAGCCCCAGGATGACATCGTCCAGGGCATCACCTCCTTCGCCCTCTACGGCTTCCCCGAGTCGCACGCCGCGAGCTTCGCCCTCATCGCCTATGCCAGCGCCTATCTCAAGGCCCACCACCCCACGGCTTTCTACCTGGGTCTGCTCAACGCCTGGCCCATGGGTTTCTATCACCCGGCCACCCTGGTCAAGGACGCCCAGCGCCACGGCGTCGAGATCCGGCCCGTCGACGCCCAGACCTCCGGCGTGCAGTGCCGCTGGGAGGACCGGGTGCTGCGGGAGGGGTTACGCGATGCCCGCACCGGCCAGGCGCCGGCGGCCGGGGCCATCCGCATCGGCTTCCGCTTCGTGCGGGGATTGCGCCACCGGGCGGCGGCGGCCATCGAAGCCGAGCAGGCGAAGGCCCCGTTCGCCGATGCCGAGGACCTGGTGCGGCGCTGCGACCTGCATGAGGACGAGCTCCAGACTCTGGCCGCCACCGGGGCTCTGGCCTGCTTCGGCCTCACCCGCCGGGCGGCCCTCTGGCAGGTGGCCCGCCTGGGCCGGCCCGCCGGTCCCCTGCTCGACCGCCTGACCGACCCGGAGCCCTCGCCGCTCCCCGAGATGACCCCGGCCGAAGAGACGATGGCGGACTACGGGACGGTCCAGCTCACCCTGGGTCCCCACCCGATGAGCTACTTCCGGGAGCAGCTCGAGAAGAAGGGGGTCACCCCCGCGGCCCGTCTCGACGGTCTCCCCAACGGCGCCCGCGTGCGCACCGCCGGCTCGGTGATCGTCCGCCAGCGCCCGGGCACGGCCAAGGGCCTCCTCTTCCTCACCCTGGAGGACGAGACCGGCATGTCCCAGGCCGTGGTCTCCCCGGACCTCCTGCAACAGCACCGCAAGCTCATCGTCGGCTCCCCCGGCCTGCTGGTCGAGGGCATCCTCCAGAAACGGGACGGGACGATCTCCGTCAAGGGCGAGAGGTTCTGGTCGCTCAAGGACCTGGTGGCGGTGCCGAGCCACGATTTCCGGTGAGGAGACCCGGCGTCAGGGACTACGAAGGCGTCGCCATCTCCAGCGACCTCTCGAGGCTCACCAGGTCGAGCTGGGCGCGCGCCAGGTTGCCGTGGTGCCGGTCGAGGATGAGGAGGAGGAAGTGCTCCTCGCCCGAGCCCAGGCCGCGGGCGATGTAGTAGCGCTCGGAGGTGGTGAGGAGGACCTCCTCCAGGGCCTCGTCGCCGCCGCCGGTCTGCCGCAGGGCGCGCCGCTGTTCGCGCAGGAGCTCGGCCAAGGCTCCAGCCATCGCGGCCATCTCCGCTCCCAGGGGCACCCCCTCCGCGATGCCCGCCGAGTCGGTGATCATGCCGGTCTCCGTATCCACCAGCACCAGCCCCAGGGCCCCCTTGATCGCCCGGCCGCGCTTCAGCGCCTCGGCCACGGGACCTCGGGCCGGCGGCCGCCGGCGCCGCGGCGGCCGGGCCTCGCCACCGCCCGGCGGCGGCGAGTGGCGGTGCGGCGGCTGACCGTTCTCGCGCTCATCCTGGAGACGCATCCCCTCCATGAGGAGGTAGCTCAGGCCCGCTTCGATCTCGGGCTCCACCGGCGGACAGACGTCCGAGATCTCGATGTCGGCGTCCTCCCAGGTGACGATCTCCAGGGCCGCTGTCTGGCCGGAGAGGTCCCCCGTCTCCGCCCCCACCAGCCGGCCGCCGCGGAAGAAGAGCCTCCCCGCCCGGCCCAGCGAGCGGATGACGAGGGTGCACGTCTTGCGCTCCATCTCCAGGAGCTGAAGGAAGGAGGGGAGGGTGATGTTCTCCACCCGCCCCTTCACCCGCTGGGCCAGCAGCTCGCGGATCCTGGACTTGAGGTCCGGCACGTTGAACGGCTTGGTGAAGCACTCCACCGCGCCGTCCAGGCGGTCGGCCGTCTCGTCGCCGCTCAAGGCCGTCATCACGATCACCGGCATGCCGGCGAAGTTGCGCCGCAGGTAGGCCAGCAGCTCGAAGCCATCCATCTCGGGCATCCGCAGGTCGGTGAGGACGAGATCGACCCGCTCGGCTTCGAGCAGGGAGATGGCCTCCACGCCGCTGGCGGCGGTCGTCACCTTGACGCCACGCCGCCGATCGCTGAGCCCCTCGGACAGCGCGAACAGCACCGAGGGCTCGTCGTCAACCACCAGGACCGTCTTCATGATGTCTTCATAACATCTTCATGGTGAAAGGCTCGCTCCCCGCCCCGAAGGGGGATTAGTATACGGCTACCACTGGGGAGAACGATCCGTAAACGAACCGTCCGGGTCCGGCGCGGCTCTGCCGGCGGGCCGGCGCGCCGACGGGCCGACGAGGAGGACCGCCTGATGAACCGACGCCTGATCGCCATCGCTGGATTCCTCTTGACGCCGCTGCTCTCGGCGGCCTGGAGCCGGGCTCAGAGCGGCCCGCCCCCGGCGCCAGCCGCGACCCCGGCGGCGGGAGAGACCGTCTGGCACATCGTCCGCCCCGGGGAGACCCTGGAGCAGATCGCCGCCCGTTTCCTCGGCTCGGTCCAGCGCTGGAAGGAGCTCCATCGCCTCAACCCCACGATCGCGGATCCCAACCGCATCGAGCCCGGACAGCGCGTCCGCATTCCGGCGGTGCGGCCGGCCATCCCCGCGGCCACCGTCGACCGCCTGTCCCGCCAGGTCGAGGAGCAGCCGTCGCCGATCTCGTGGACGGACGCCAGGACGGGCGACGTGCTGGTGGAGCGGGACGGCGTCCGCACCTTCCGCCAGTCCTCCGCCGAGCTGCGCTTCGCCGACGGCGCCCGGCTGACCGTGACAGAGGACTCCCTGGTCTTCCTCCGCCGCTCGGGCGCGGCCCTCAAGGGGGTGGAGCGCAAGTCCATCGAGCTGCAGACCGGGCAGGCCGAGCTCGATGCGCGGGCCACGGCGCCCGCCGTCGCGGCACCGGAAATCGAGATCGTCGTCGGCGCCGCGCGGACCACCTCCCGGCCCGACAGGTCCGGCGGCGCCCAGACCCGCGCCCGGCGGGCCGAGGAGGGGAGCGCCAAGCTCATGGTCTACGGCGGCGAGAGCGAGGTCGAAGCCGGCGGCGCCAAGGTCCAGGTACCGCGGGGCATGGGCACCTCGGTGGCCCCCTCCGGCCCGCCATCGCCGCCGGAAAAGCTCCTGGCAGCCCCGGCGGGCACCGATCCCGCGGCCGGCGCCGAGCGGGCCTGCGCCGATCCGCTCTTCTCCTGGCAGGCGGTGCCAGAGGCCGACTCCTACACCGTCGAGCTCTGCCGCGATCCGGGTTGCGCCGAGCTGGTGGCACGGCAGACCGGCGAGACCGGAGCGCAGTGGCGCTTCGCCACCCCCCTGCCTCTGGGCGACTTCTACTGGCGGGTCACGGCGCGCAGCCGCTCCGGCCTCGACGGCTATCCCAGCGAAGCCGCCCGCCTGGCCATCACCTCCGACCGCACCGGCGTGCAGGCGCCCACCGGCAGCCTGCAGGTCGGCGGCCCCCAGGTGCGGGTGGGCGACCGGCTGTTCACCGCCGCCACGGCCACCGTGCAGGTGACGGCGACGGGCGCGGACGGCGGCGCGGCGCGCTGGCTGCCGGTGATCGGCGGCCAGGAGGCGACCGCCTTCCCGGCCTCCTGGGCGGCCGGCGAGCACACCGCGGGCGCCCTCGTGCTCGACGGCTGCGGCCATCGCGTGCCCCTCGCCCCTGTCGCCTTCGTGACCGACACCGCGCCGCCGGCCATCCGCTGGCAGGTCGGCGATCAGAAGTCGCTCTCCGACCGGCTGGCGCCCGACACCGAGAAGGACCGCCGGCACCTGCGCGGCCGGCGCGGCAACGGCCAGCCGGCGACCGACGCCTGGCAGACGCTCGCCGGGGTGTGGCAGCTCCCCGTGCCCTGGGTGAAGGAGAGGCGGGGCGGCGTCTATGCCCAGTTTCCGGTGGAGATCAGGAGCGACCACCCGCAGGCCTTCCTCACCGCGCCGGACACCACCGTCGCCGCCGACGGCAAGGACGGCGGCCTGCTCGATCAGCACGTCCTCTGGGTCGCGGCCGACGACGCCGGCGCCGGCGTCGACCGGCTGGTCCTGAGGAGCCGCACGGAAGCGGACCGCGTGGTGCTGGAGGTCGAGGCGGTCGACATGGTGGGGAACAGCACCAGGAAGGAGATCGTGCTGCGGCGGCGGCGGTAGGCCCTCCTCACCCCGCCAGCCGCGTCGTGGGCAGCCACTGCGCTTCGAGCGTGAGGCTCACCGGCGATGCCGCGAGCCGCGGGACGGCGTCGTCGAACTGCCAGCGGAAGCCGTGCTTGGCGACGATGCGGTCGAGCTCCTCGGCCACGGCGGCGGCGATGGTGGGGCGGCGGGCGGGGTCCCGCTCCAGCAGCAGGAGCACCAGCGTCTCCAGCTCGGGCGGGATCCCCGGCGCCCGCGCGCTCGGGGGTTTGACCTCGCCGAAGAGGGTGGACTGGATCATGTCCGCCACGTCGAGACCGCCGAACGGCTTGGCGCCGGTGAGGCACTCGTAGAGGATCACCCCGAGGGCGAAGAGGTCGCCGCCGCGGGTGTGGCCGGAGCCGCTCAGGCTCTCGGGCGGCAGGTATCCCGGCGTGCCGAAGACCAGGCCCTCGGCCCGGCCGGCCGCGGCCACGAAGTCCGAGATGCCGAAGTCGGTGACCTTGATCGAGCCGTCGCGGCCCAGCAGCACGTTGGCCGGCTTGACGTCGCGGTGCACGATGTCGCGGCCGTGGGCGGCGGCGAGGCCGTGGGCGATGGCGGCGCCGAGCGGCGCCACCTCCCCCGGCGTCAGCCGGCCGCGGCGCAGCAGCAGGTGCTCGAGGCTGACGCCGTCCACCAGCTCCAGTGCCATGAAGGCGCCGTCCGGGGCGTCCTCCACGTCGTAGACGGCGACCACGTTGGGGTGGCTGAAGCGCGCCGCCGTCACCGCTTCGCGCACGAGCTGGGCGATGAGCTGCGCCCGCTTGTCCGGCAGCAGGTCGACCCCCAGCCGCACGGTCTTCAGCGCCACCGGCCGTTGCAGCCTGGGGTCCCAGCCGCGGAACACGCTGCCCATGCCGCCGGTGGCGATGAACTCCACCACCTGGTAGCGGCCGAGGAACACGTCGCCCAGGGCGTCGCGCTCGGAGAGGCCCCGCCGCAGGGCGTCGAAGCTGCGGCGCAGGTCGTCGATCTCGTTGCCGCCGGCGGGCGCCGGGCCGGCCTTCGCCAGCTCGCGCTGCTCCCGGGCGAGCTCGCGCAGGGGCCGCACCACGGCGATCCAGGCGCCGCCCGAGAGCGCGGCGATGAGCAGCAGGGCAGCCCCCAGCGCCTCCCCGGAGCGCCGCTTCAGCCGCGCCGCCACCGCCTCGGCCACCCGCGCGGGCTGGCGCGAGAGCACGACCCAGTCGGTCTCCGGCACCGGCGCATGGGCGCCCAGGACCTCGGCGCCCCGCCGGTCGCGGTAGCGGCCCGCGCCCCGCACCCGTCCCGCGAGGGCCTGGGCGACCAGCACGGGGGGGAAGGCGGCGAGCGAGGCGTCGCGGCCCAGCAGCAGGCGTCCGCCCGGGGCGCCGGGTCCGCCGGGGGCGGCCAGGGCCAGCACGGCCTCCTGGCCCAGGTCGTCCGGATGCAGCACCTCGTCGAGCAGCGAGCCCTCGCAGATCAGGCGCACGGCGCCGGCGCCCGCGGGCAGGGGGGCCGCGATCCGCACCACCGGCGGCTGGACGCCGGCGACGATCGCCACCGGCTGCGGCCACGGTCCGGCGAGCCCCGCCGCCGCCCGCCGCCGCGACGCGTCGTCCTTGAGCTGCACCCGCATCACCGTCTCGCCGCGGGCGTTGACCACGGCCACGGCCTCGACGCCGAGGGCGGACCAGGACTGGAGGCTCTGCACCAGCAGCTCCTGGGCCTGCGGCGAGCGCGGAGCGGCCAGCCCGCGGTCCCCGGCCAGGCCGCGAGCCAGGGCGAGCCGGGTGTCGAGGAAAGCGCCGGCGCGGGAGGCGGCGGTCTGCGCCGCCAGCGAGTGGGTGGCGAGGACCTGATTGAAGAGGGCGTCGCGGTTGACGTCCACCAGCCCGAAGTAGGAGATGGCGAGGGGCAGCAGCCCCACCGCCGCCAGGGCCAGGGCGACGCGCGCCAGCAGGGTGAAGCGGAGGCGAGGCATGGCGCGAGCCTACTGCGCCGCCCGCAGCCTCGCCAGGAGCTCGCCGACCTCGGCTTCCGGCGGCGGCGCACCGCCCTCCAGGCGGGCTTTCAGGAGGCGCTCCAGGGTGCGGGCGTGCTCGGTGACCGCGGGGAAGCCGAAGGTGGCACCCACCCCCACCAGGGAGTGGGCGAGGCGGTGGAAGTGGCGCAGGGGCTCGGCGGCCCAGTCCGCGTCCCGGGCGGAGGCGCAAGCTTCTTCGAGCTCGGCGAGGCGGTCGGGGAGACGGCCCGCGAAGTACCGGCGCAGCTCCGCCACTGCCGGGTCGTCCTCCATGTCCGCCGGGTCGGGCTTCATGGCAGGGAGGACCAGATCTCCCGGACGCTGGCGGAGAGGGTCATGGGGTCGAAGGGTTTGGCGATCACCTCCGCCGCGCCCATCTCCCGGTAGAGGGCCACCTCGTGGGTCTGCACCCGGGCGGTCATGAAGACCACCGGCGTGGCCTCGGCGCCCGGCAGGCGCCGCAGGGCCTTCAGCGTGGCGGGCCCGTCCATGCCCGGCATCATCACGTCGAGCAGGACGAGGTCGGGGGCGAACTCCAGGAAGCGGGAGAGGGCCTGGGCGCCCGAGTCGCAGGCCAGGACGTGGAATCCCCCCAGGGACTCCAGGGCCATGGTGGCCACGACCTGGATGTCCGGATCGTCCTCGACGAAGAGGATGCGTTGCAGAACCGCTCGGTTCATGATGACTCGGTTCATAATGAATTGCTCCGCGGAGTCTGGGCAACGAAGATTACGGCCCACATTACAGGTTGGCTCGTTCTAAGATACTATGGCCCCGTCTGACGGAAGGCATAGCTTGACCGAAAAGTCACCTGCTTTTGACGAGCGGTCGTCCCGCCGGATCCTCGCCGTCGAAGACGACCCCGACCTCCTGCGGCTGATCCGGCGCGAGCTGGAGTCTGCCGGCTTCGAGGTCTGGGCCTGTCTGACGGCCGAGGAGGCCCTGGATTCCGTGGCCCGGCGGGGCCTGCCGCATCTCGCCCTGGTGGACATCCTGCTGCCGGGCATGGACGGTATGGCGTTCGCCCGCAAGCTCCACGAGTGGAGCGACCTGCCCATCGTCATGCTGACCTCGGTGGACGAGGAGGAGACGGTGGTGCGGGCCATCGACTCGTTCGCCGAGGACTACATCCGCAAGCCCTTCAAGCCGCGGGAGATGGTGGCGCGGGTGGAGCGGGTGTGCCGGCGCATGGGCAGCTTCGCCTACACGCTGCAGCCGGTCATCCGGGTGGACGATCACCTGGCCATCGACTTCGCGCACCAGAAGGCGGAGGTGGACGGCCGCCAGGTGCCCCTGACCTCCACCGAGACCAAGCTCCTCTTCGTCCTCATGCGCAACGCCGGCCGGGTGGTGGCCACCGACTTCCTGCTGCGGCGGCTGTGGCCCTCGGACGAGGTGTTCGAGGATACGCTGCGCGTCCACGTCCACCGGCTGCGGTCCAAGATCGAGCCCGAGCCCTCCCGGCCCCGCTATGTGGTCACCGAGCGGGGGAGCGGCTACCGATTTCCGCCGGTGCAGACGTAGTCACACCCGCTTCGCCGGCCAGGGCGTCGGCGTCCGCGCCGCCAGCACCGAGCGGATCGTCTCCAGCAGCCGGCGGTTCGAGGTCTGGGACTTGACGAGGACCGAGGCGACGCGGTCCGCCACCTCGCCGTCGACCTCGTGGGCCGAGAAGATGAGCACCGGCGTGGGCGGCGTCAGACTACCCACCAGCGGCAGCAGGTCCATGCCCGAGCCGTCCGGCAGGGCGAGGTCCAGGATCACCAGGTCGAAGCTCGCCTCGATCAGCCGGTGCCGGGCTTCCGCCAGCGTGGCGGCCGCCTCCACCTCGGCGTCTTTGGCCACGATGGTGGCCACCACCCGCTGCAGGTCGAGGTCGTCCTCCACGTGCAGGATGCGCAGATCCCCCCCGGGCGAGCCCCGCACCGCCCGCCGCACCGCCGCCATGAGCTGCCCCTCGTCGATCGGCTTGGCGAGCCAGTCCACCACCCCCAGGGCGCCGCCGTTGAGCTCCGCCCGCCCGGCGCCCGCCCGCACCGAGACCACCACGATGGGCAGCCGGCTGGTGTCCGCGTCGGCCCGCAGCTCGCGGATCAGCGAGATGCCGTCCTGGTCGGGCAGCATGAGGTCGAGGGTCATGGCGGCGTAGCGCCGCTCGCGCACCATCCGCCGGGCCATGCCGGCGTCGATCGCCACCTCGGGACGGAACCCCTCCCGCTCCAGCATCATGGCGAGCAGATGGGCGATGTCGAGGTCGTCCTCGCAGATCAGGATGCGGGGGCCTCCGGGAGCATCGGGCTCGGCCGTGGCGCCCCCCCATTCCGGCAGGTCGAAGGCGAAGGTCGTGGCCACTCCGGGCTCGCTCTCGAACCAGATGCGTCCGCCATGGCGCTCGACGATGGCCTTGGAGATGCTGAGGCCCAGCCCCGTGCCCCCCTTCTGCCGGGTGGAGGAGGCGTCCGCCTGGGCGAACTTCTCGAAGATGTGCTCCTGGAACTGCGGCGGGATCCCCTTGCCGTGGTCGGTCACCGAGATCCGCACCATGCCGCCGTCCCCGCGCGCCGCCGCGATCTCCACCACGCCTCCTCGCGGCGAGAACTTGCAGGCGTTGGACATCAGGTTGATGACCACCTGCTGGAAGCGGTCGGCGTCGGCCCAGATACGCACCCCCGCCACCCCGGCCACCCCGGCCACGATCCGCGTCTCCACCTCATAGGCCTGGGCGTACACCCGGTGGCTCTCCACCGCCTGCTCCAAGAGCGGCATCAGCTCCACGGGAGAGAAGCGGAAGCCCATCTTGCCGGATTCGATCTTCTCGATGTCCAGGATGTCGTTGATCAGGCGCCCCAGCCGCGCGCTGTTGTTGGCGGCGATGTCGAGCAGGGTGCGGGCGCGCTCCGGCAGCTCGCCGGCGACGCCCCCCGCAAGCAGCCCGAGAGCGCCGCGGATCGAGGTCAGGGGAGTGCGCAGCTCGTGGCTGACCACCGAGATGAAGTCGTTCTTCATCTGCTCGACCTGCTTCTGCTGCTGGACGTCGCGGGCCACGGCGTAGATGAGCCCGCGCTCCGGCAGGGCGCTCGCCCGCCAGGCGAGCCAGCGGTAGGAGCCGTCGCGAGTCCGGAAGCGGTTCTCGAAATCCACCACCTCGACGCCCAGGCGCAGCCGCTGCCTCTCCACCTGCGTGCCCTCCAGGTCGTCGGGATGGATGAGGTCGAGGTACGGCCGCGCCTTGAGCTCCTCCAGCGAGAAGCCCAGGACCCGTTCCCAGGCCGGGTTGAGCTGCTTGAAGTAGCCGTCGACGCCGGCGATGCAGAGCATCTCCAGCGACATGTCGAAGAACCGGTCCCGCTCCTGCTCGGCCCGGGCCCGCTCGTCGATCCCCACCCGCAGCGCGACATTGGCGCGGGCGAGCTCGGTGGCGCTCGCGTCGGCGCGGCGGAAGAGGGCGTACATGCTGGCGAGCAATCCCAGGAGCACGCACAGGTAGCTCAGGTCCTTGGCCACGTGGGCGGCCTCGGAGGCGGCGGAGAAGGGCCGGGTGGCGAACGGCATGAAGACCACCTGGCTCGTCAGCCCCAGGAGGAGGGACGCCACCAGGAAGGATTCGAATCCTGCCGTCCGCCACGCCCCGTGCCGCAGGTGAGCCACCAGGGCGAGGAGGAAGAAGACGGCCGGCAGGAGCTCCGCCGGGCGGTCCACGAAGGAGCCCGGGAAGTAGGCGCTGGGCAGCGGGACGAAGGTGAAGAAGGCGAAGCAGGCCAGGGCCACGGAGCCCACCAGTAGATAGACCGCCCGCTCGTCGAGCATCATCTCCCGCCGGCCCGGCCGCAGCGGCGGCGCGTGGAGCCAGAGCAGGAGCGCCAGGAAAAGCCGCGAGGCGAGCCAGCTCCAGGGACTGGTCGAGCGCAGCGCCGGGTCAGCGCCCTGGACCGACGCCGAGGTCGCCACGGCGTGATAGGCGTCCAGAAGGGCCGTGCCCACGAAAGCGGCCCCCAGCAGCAGGAACGAATTGGTCTTGCGGCTGTAGAAGCGTACCAGGGCGATGGCGGCGACCCCCAGGGCCAGGGTGACGGCGACACTCTCCTGGACGTCGTGCAGGCGGATGCCGCCCACCCAGCTCGTCGCGAGCAGCCAGGGGACCAGCGCCAGGCAGGCCACCACCACCGCCGCATAGGCGGCCACCCGGCGGCGAACCACGGCCGGCCGGGCAACGGCCGGGGAGGGCAGAGCCTCAAACCAGGGCATCGAGTAATCCTGACGGAACAGGGGGGACGGTGGCAACTCCTCGTCCGCCTGAGGCCGGCTGACGAGACTCTGGTATTCTCTCCCGCAATTTCACGCTTTTATCCAGAACCATGGAATCCGCACCACTTGACAGGGAGTTAAGCTCAGACTTATCATGAGAGTGCTCAGGCTGGCTCGCGCGCGTTGGGAGGTCCTGGCAATTTGTGACGGTGACGGGCGGTGTCCGGTCCTGGATCTGCTTCAGGAGGGGTATCGCGAAGGGTCCAAGGAGGCTCGCGACAAGATGCTTTCGCTGCTCATCGACAGCGTCCCCTTCGAGGGACCTCAGCTCCGGAACCCTACGGTGTGCAAGCCCTTGAGGCCCCTCGCGGACGGGTTGTTCGAATTCCGCAAACAGCCCAAGCGGGGAGCGAAGCCCAGGGTCATCTGGTTCTTCGACGGGGAACGTTGCATTGTCTGTACCGTGGGTTTCTTCAAGCGGGACCAAGTGCCGGAGACGCAACTGGAGCAGGCAAGGGCGATGAAAGCCGCCTACTTCGAAGCGAAAGCCCAACGGCGGCTCTCCATCATCAACCCAGGTGAGGTGAAACCATGAACGCTGACCCCTACTCCTCGATGCTCGCCGACGCCAGGCGCTCGGTGGATTACTGGCAGGACATCGCCCAAACCGACTTTGCACGCGAGGTGCACCTGCGCATGCGGGAGAAGGGGATCAGCGCCGCGGAGCTGGCGCGGCGCCTGGGCACCTCGAAGGCCTACGTCAGCCAGTTGCTTGGCGGCGGCAACTTCACGTTGCTGACCATGGTGAAGGTCGCCATGGCGCTGGACCTGGTCGTCCGGGTTCACCTCGAAGGCCAAGAGGAGCGAGCCCGGGCCGCCAGGGACGCCAACGTCGTCGACCTTCCTCAGCGCGACACCGGTTCTACGCCGGCGGGCGATGAGCCCGCCGGTCGGGCGGCGCTCGGCCGAGCCCGGTCTAGCAGATAGTCGCAAATAGTGCGGCTGCTCGCTCGCTGTCCAAGGCCGGCCTCCTGACCGGCGCCGGTCTCCCTCGCCTCGTCTAGCAGCCTCGCCTAGCAGATGGTTGGGGCCGAGGGGCAGCCGCTGTCCGAGCAGGCCTGGGTCGAGGGCGGCGGGCAGCTCCCCGAGGCGTGGCAGGTGACGCCGCCGCCGGCCTTCGCCAGCCGGTCAGGGTCCAGGTGGATCACGGTCTCGCGGTTCAGGGTCAGCTTCTTCAGGGCTCTCTTCTTCATACGGGTCTCCTTTCGCCTGGAATAGTCCCACTTCAACAGTGTCTCCGCCACCCCCGCCCGCGCATAGAATGGTCCCGCTTTCCGTCTTCTCCGGAGGCGAGGTGCCGTGGCCAAAGTCCTGGTGATCGAGAGTGATTCCGTGTTCGCGGCGGTGCTCGCCGACCGGCTGCACGTGGCCGGCCACGAGGTGCGCCGCCTGAGCGAGGGGGCGCGGGCCGCCGCCGTGGCCCAGGAGCAGCAGGTGGACCTGGTGGTGCTCGGCACCTCGCCGGGCGCCGGCCTCGACGTGGTCGAGGCCCTGCGGGGCCAGCCGGCCACCCGCTCGCTGCCCATCCTCGTGCTGGCCGGCGCCGCCGATTCCGTCAAGGCCCTGCGCATCGGCGCCGACGACGTCCTCACCCGGCCGTGCGATCTCGAGGAGCTCCTGCTGCGTCTCTACCGGCTCCTCGCCAACCGCACGGCCGTCCTCCAGGTGCTCCAGGGGGACCTCGCCAACCACCCGCTCTGGGCCCTCCTCCAGTACCTGGGACAGGTGCGCAAGACCGGCATCCTGCGGGTGAAGGCCGCCGCCGGCTCGGGCACGCTGGAGCTGCGGGACGGCCAGGCCACCGGCGCACGCTGGCAGGGGCTGCGCGGCCGCGAGGCCCTGCTCGCCCTGCTGTCGCTCGAAGAGGGCGGCTTCCGCTTCGATCCCGAGACGCTGACCGAAGCCCAGGAGGGACCGCTCCCCCTGCACGAGCTGCTCATGCGGTCGGCGTGGCTCAAGGACGAGATCGCCAAACGCCGGCACCTGATCCCCGCCACCGGTCAGCCGCTCCAGTCCCTCACCCCCAGCCTGCCGGCCGTGGAGCAGGCTTTCCAGGACCTGCCCGTGCGGCGGGTCTTCGAACGGGTGCTCCAGCAGCCGGGCTTGCGCCTGTTCGACCTGATCGCCGACGAGGCCGAGGCGCCCCCCTCGACGCGCCTGGCCCTGGCCCTGCTGGTGGAGACCGGGGCCGTGGCGCCGCAGACCGGCGAGGAGGACGCGGACGTCCAGAACACTCGGGAGATCTCGACCGTCCTGCTGCTGGAGATCGCGGTCGAGGATCTGATCGACGCCGCCACCAAGGCCGGCCTGCCCTCAACCGCCCTCCCCTTCCTGCTGCTGGTGGAGCCGGAGGTCTGGCCGGCGTTGCGCCGGCTCATCGAGGAGGGGCCCGGGTTCCGCCGCAACGAGGGACTGCGCAAGCTCGTCGAGCAGGTGGAGCTGCGCCGCGCCGGCAGCGTCTCCTTCCCGGGCCGCCACGGCAAGCTCTCGCTTCACGTCCAGGTGCTCAACGGCGCGGCCCAGCCGCAGGTCAACGCCATCGTCCCCGGCTGCGCCGGAGTGCTGGTTTGGATCCGCGGCACCGCGAGCCTGGAGGCGGTGGGCGGCGTGGTGCAAAGGTTGGAGACGAGCGGACCGCGGGGCGCGGGCGGCGTGCTGGTGGCCGGCAGCGAGGCGGCGCAACGCCAGGCCCTCGCCCTCGCCGGCCGCGCCACGCGCTGGCGCGCCACCCCGCACGAGCCGCAGAGCCTGCTGGGCATGCTCCGCCTCCTCCACCCGCCGGACGTGAGGCCATAGCCCTTGGCCGCGCGTCCCACGGTGCTGTTCGTCGATCCCCAGGCCGATCGCCTGCGCGACCTCGCATCTCGACTCGCCGCCGAAGGCTATGAGGTGGTCCCCGTGGGCGACGCCGCCCGCGCCCGGCGCTTCGCCGAAGGACTGGGAACGGCGGTGATCGTCACCACTCAGGAGGCTCTCGCCGCCGGAGTGGACGCCGGCGCCCTCCTCGCCTCCGGCAGCCCCGGCGGCTCTGGCGGCTCTGGTCATCGCACCCTGGTGGTGATCGGCAGGCATCCCGCCGAGGAGGCGGCCCTCCCCGAGGAGGCGGCCTTCCTGGCGGTCGCCGGCCTCGACCTGCCGGAGGTGGCCCGCCGGTTGCTGCTGGTGCTGCTGGGCCGCGAGCTCGGCCTGGCGCCGGACGCGCGCCTGGCCTCGCTGGTGGGCGACCTGGCGCAGACGCCGCTGATCGAGCTGCTGCGCGGCCTGGCCGCGGCGAGGGCCTCCGGCCGCCTCGACCTGCGGGGCGGCTCGCTCCTCCTCCACCGCGGCGAGGTGGCGGCGGCAGGGTCGGGCCCGGTGCGGGGCCTGAAAGCCTTCTGCCGCCTCGGCCGCCTGCACGAGGGGCCGGTGCGCTTCGTACCCGGCGACTTCCCGGCGCGGCGGGAGATCGAGGATTCCCTGGACTCCCTCGTTCTCGCCGCCATCGAGGATTCGCTGGGAGAGTTCCCCGATCCCCGTCTTCACCTGGAGGTGGAGATCGGCCCCGCCTTCTTCTCCACCCCCTTCACCCCCCTCCAGCAGCGCATCCTGGGCGCCGCCCAGCGGGGAGCCACCCTGCGCCAGATCCTGGACGGCCTGCCGGACCGCGACGGCGAGATCGTGCAGGAGGTGCTGGGCCTGGAGGAGCGGGGCCTGCTGCTGCGCCGCGAGCCCGGGGTGATGATCGTCACCGACTCCACGTCCGACCTGCCGCCCGATCTCGCGGCCTCCCACGGCATCGTCGTCGTCCCCCTGACCGTGGAGCTGGACGGCGCGACTTTCCGCGACCGGGTGGACCTCCAGCCCGGCCAGTTCTACGCCCTGCTGGAGCGGACGAAGGGGCACCCGGCCTCCAATCCGCCCCACGCCGACGAATTCGCCCGGCGCTACGGCGAGTGGCTGGGGAACGGCCACGACGTGGTCTCCATCCACCTCTCCTCGCGCCTGTCGAAGACCCTGGAGCACGCGACCGCCGGGGCCGCCGCCGCCCTGTCGGGACGGGAGAGCGCGACCGGACCGCCGCCGGCCGTGGCGGTGGTGGACTCGGGGCAGGTGAGCCTGGGTCTCGGCCTCCTCGCCCTCTTCGCCGCCCGCATGGCGGCGCGCAACGAGACGGCGGCCGACGTCCGCCGCCGGCTGCTGGCGATGGCGCCCCGCATCCAGACCCTGTTCGTGGTGGACACCCTGGAGTACCTGGCGCGCGGTGGCCGCATCGGCCGCGCCCGCGCCGTCCTCGGCGGCCTGCTGGGGATCAAGCCCATCCTCGGCGTGGTGGACGGCGAGATCGCCGCCGTCGACCGGGTGCGCGGCGGCCGGGCCACGCATCCGCGCATCCTGGAGATCCTCGAAAAGCGCCTCGACCCCAGGCGGCCCATCGTGGCCGGCGTCTCCCACGGCAACGCCCCCGCCTGGGCCGACCGCCTGGAGCGGCTGCTGCGCGACACCTTCGAGGTCGCCGAATTGATCCAGGCCGAGGTGGGTCCGGTGGTGGGCACCCACGCCGGCCCGGGCGTCGTCGCCGTCTCCGCCTTCCAGCCCGAGGACGACGAGGCGGCGCTCATCGCGCCGCTGTGAGGAACTTCAGGACCCACCGAGGGTCCCCTGGGAGCGCCGGCGCTCCCAGGGAAAACCCTACTTCGCCGCCACCGGCGGCACGTAGATCACCGGCACTCCCAGCTTGCCCGCCGAGTCGTTGAGCGCCGCCAGGTCCTTGCCCAGGAGACCGTCGAGCTCCTTCTCGTAGCCCGCCAGCTCCTGCGACTGCTCGGCGAAGACCTCCCGCGCTCCGGCGGTCGGCGCGCCGTTGCCGCTGTCCACCCAGGAGAGGAGGGGCGCGAGGCGCGAGTAGAGCTTGGTGCCCCCTTTCTGGGCCAGCACGTCGTAGGCGATCTCGGCCTTGGGGTTGTGCAGCCGCCCCTCCAGGTCGTCGAGCCTGGCGATCAGCGCTTTCGTGGGATCGATCAGCGGCTTGGCCCGCTCGTCCTTCGCCAACAGGTCGTTGCGCTCGGCGAGCTGGTGGCGGACGCTCTGCAGGCGCACCACGTCGCGGGTCAGGCGGGTGATGGCGTCGCGGACCTGGAGGGAGAAACGGAGCTGCGCTTCGAGGTCGGCCTGCGACGCCGTGACCCGCGGATCGGGACGCAGGACGAAGGGCGCCGAGACCGTCTGGCCGTCCACCGTCAGCCGCAGCGTGTAGTTGCCCGGCACGGCCTCGGGGCCGATGGCCGGATAGCCGGAGTCGAGAATCCCCTTGGGGATCATCTCGGCGCCATCCCAGGCGAGGTTCCACACCCCCCGCTGCACGCCTGCGCCCTTGGGCAGGGCGAACTCCGCGAGCTGCTCCTTCTCCTCCTTGACGTATTCGCTGAAGCCGGTCGGCTCCTTGGCCTTGCTGGAGAGGTTCGCCACCACCGTGCCCGCAGCGTCCAGCACCTGCGCCGTGACGTCGCCCTTGGGCTCCTTGGCCAGCCAGTAGTAGAAACGGGCGCCGTGGGGCGGGTTCGGTGCGTTCCAGCGGTCGGCTTCGGCGCCGCGGACCTCCCAGCGCACGGCGTCCGGCACGGGGAAGAGGTGGACGCCCGCGGCCGGGGGCGGCGACGGCACCGGATTGCGCAACGCGCCGAGGTCGTCGAAGATCCACATCGACCGGCCGTGAGTGGCCAGCACCAGCTTGTCATCCTTCACCTGCAGGTCGTGCACGGCGACGGTGGGCAGGTTGAGCTTGAGCGTATGCCAGGAGGCCCCGTCGTCGCGGGAGAAAACGACTCCCCGCTCGGTGGCCAGATACAGCAGGCCGCGGCGCGTGGGGTCCTCGCGCACGGCGTGGAGATAGACGTCGCGCGGCAGGCCGCCGTCCAGCCGTTTCCAGGTGCGGCCGAGGTCCGTGGTCTGCCACAGGTAGGGATGCGTATCGTCCAGCCGGTGGGCGTCCATCACCAGCCAGGCGGTGTTGGCGTCGAAATGGGAGGGCTCGAGGATCGACACCGTCCCCCAATCCGGCAGGCCGGGCACGGCGGCCGTGACGTTGCGCCAATTCTTGCCGCCGTCCTCGGTAACGTGCACCAGGCCGTCGTCGCTCCCGGCCCAGATCAGGTCCTTCTTCACCGGCGACTCGGCGATCACGAACACCGTGTCGTAGGTCTCGACGCCGGTATTGTCGCCGGTGATGGGGCCGCCGGCCCACTTCTGCTTCGACTTGTCGTTGCGGGTCAGGTCCGGGCTGATCGTCGTCCACGTCTGGCCGCCGTCGGCGGTGCGGAAGACGACGTTGCCGCCGTAGTAGATGACCTTCGGATCGTGGGGCGAGGCGGCGATGGGTGCGGTCCACTGGAAGCGGTAGCGCATGTCCTCGCCGCCGTGGCCCGAGGGGTTCTCGGGCCAGGGGCTGACGTTGCGCGACTCGCCCGTGCGGTGGTCGTAGCGGGAGAGATAGCCCAGGTACTCGCCGGCGTAGACGATGTTCGGGTCCGCGGCGTCGGAGACCACCCAGCCCGCCTCGCCCCCACCCACCCCGTGCCAGTCGGTGTTGCGGATGCCGCGGCCGGCGAGCGAATCGCTGGGCCCCTGGGCCGTGCCGATGTCCTGCAGCGCGCCGGCCACTTGGAACGGCACCCGGTTGTCCACCCCCACGTGGTAGAACTGGCCGATGGGCAGCGGCGGCGCGATCCAGCTCTGGCCGCCGTTGGTCGAGACGTAGACGCCGCCGTCGTCGCAGGCGATCATCCGCCTGGCATTCAGGGGATCGAACCACACGTCGTGATTGTCGCCGTGGGGCATGCCGGACACGTGCTCGAACGTCCTGCCGCCGTCGATGCTCTTCAGCATCGGCACCTGCGGCACCCAGACCTCGTCCGGATTGGCCGGCGACACGGCGAGCGTCGAGTAGTACCAGGCCCGCTGCCGCAGCTCATGGCTGCCCGAGGCGAGCGTCCAGTTCTCGCCGCCGTCGTCCGAGCGGTAGAGCCCCCCCTTGTCCGCCTCGATCAGGGCGTAGACCCGGTGGGGATCGGACGGCGCCACCGCCACTCCCACTTTGCCCCACATGCCGTCCGGCAGGCCGTTGCCCGTGAGCTGCTTCCAGGTGTCGCCGCCGTCGCGGGAGACGTACAGCCCCGAGCCCGAGCCGCCGCTCGTCAGGTCCCAGGGGTAGCGCCGCGCCTGCCACAGGCCGGCGAAGAGGACGTTGGGATTGGAGGGATCGAAGGTCACGGCCGAAGCGCCCGTGTTCGCGTCCTTCTTGAGCACCTGCTGCCACGTCTTGCCGCCGTCCTTCGTGCGATAGACGCCCCGCTCGGGATTGGGTCCGAAGGCGTGCCCCAGCACGGCGGCGAAGACGACGTCCTCGTTCTTCGGATGGACGGCCATCTGGCCGATCTGCCCCTCCTGCTTCCAGACGCGCGTCCAGGTCTTGCCGGCGTCCACCGACTTGTAGATACCGTTGCCGGCCCCCACGTTGCCGCGGATGTTGGCCTCCCCCGAGCCGGCGTAGACGACGTTGGGATCGGACGCGGCCACGGCGATCGAGCCCATGGACGAGACCGGCTGATCGTCGAACACCGAGTTGAACGAAGCGCCGCCGTCCACCGACTTCCAGACGCCGCCCGAGGCCGTGGCCGCATAGTAGACGCCGGGGTCCCCGGGCACGCCCGTGACGCGCGCCACGCGTCCGCCCCAGGCCGGACCGAGGAGCCGGTACTTGATGGCCTTGAGCTCCGGCAGGTCCTCGATTCCCGTGGGCTTCGCCGCGGTTGGAGGCTCCTTCTTCGCCGGCGCCGGCTTCGCGGCCAGGGCCGGAGCCGCCGCCAGCAGGAGGGCGAGGATCGGGACGAAACAGCAACGGACGGCGCGCATGGGCATCAGGGCTCCTCGGTCCGGGTGAGAAAAAAGCCCGCAGACCGCCCGGAGCTTAGCCAAGGGGCGGGCAGCGGGCAAGCGGGGGAGTCCTGGAACCGAGGCCGCCACGCTCTCTTCTGACCCCAGCCCCTCCCGCCGACCTCCCGCACACTCTCCATGCAGAGAGTAGTGCATGACTTGAGGCGATCTGTCAAGAGACCCCTTGACAGGGCTCTCCAAGTCATGCACTATTACCCCGTCGTTACCGCGTAACAGGCCTGAAGCAGCCAGTTTTTAGGGCATTCCCCGATCCGTGGCAGGACTGCATAGTTGGCAGAAGCTTACCGGGGAGATCAGAGAGTTTGAGCTCCGCCGCCATCCCGGCGGCGGTCATCGAGCCACCCAAGGCTCAGAAAGGAGCAGGACAGTGAACAGAGAGACGACGAACGCAGGAGTCGTGGGCGACCTTCAGCGGCTTCTCGGCACCCTGGAGGCGAACGCCAAGGACCTCCCCCACCTGGAGGTGCCCCGGGCCAAGCTCGCAGCCAGGGTGACCCGGGCCCTGGAGATCAACCAGCAGCAGGCGGCCTTCACGGCCAGCAAGCAGGAGGCCTCCAAGGAGCTCAAGACGCTGGTCGTCGAGGGCCAGCGGCTGGCCAACGCCCTGCGCGCGATGCTCAAGGAGCACTACGGCATCCGCTCGGAGAAGCTTGCCGAGTTCGGCCTGCAGCCGTTCCGCGGCCGCAAAGCCAAGACGCCGGCCGCGCAGGTGCCGGGAACGCCCTCCCCCACTCCGCAGCCCCCCGTCCCGACGCCCCATCCCACCACCCCATAGTCCCGTATTTCCGATCTGCTTCGGGGGCGTGCTCCGGCACGCCCCCCTTTTTTGTCGCCGCGAGCTCGACGTAGCGATACCTCGCCTCATCTCCCCTCTACGATCGGCCGTCGTATCCATACCATCGGCTGTCGTATGGAAACGCCGAGCCGTCACGTCCTTACGACGGCCGGCCGTAGCGATACGGCGCCTTGCCGCTCGATACGACGGGCCGCCGTATCCTTACAACAGTCCATCGTATGGCTACGACAGGCCGTCGCATCCTTACGACGGACCATCGTATCGGTACAACGGCCGTTGGATCGATACACTGAAGCGTCGTATCCTTCCAACGGCCCGCCGATGCTTACGGCGAGCCATCGTATCGATACGGCGAGCCGCCGCGCGCTACGACGAGCCGTCGTATCCATACACCGAGCCGCCGTACCCATACGACAGCCTGCCGATGCTTACGACGAGCCGTCGTATCGATACGACGCGGCGCCGTATCCTTACAACGGCCGTTGGTTCGATACGATGGCCCGTCGTACCGATCCAAAAGCCCGTCGTATGGATCCAACAGCCCGTCGTATGCTTCCAACGGCCGTTGGATCGATACAACGGCCCGCCGATGCTTACGGCGAGCCGTCGTATCCTTACGACCGGCCGTCGTATCGATACGATTCGCCATCGTACTCGGAGCAGTCCCCCGTGTTCCGGGCGCCCTTGGTGGACCGCTTCAGCACCAACCTGCTCAACCTGAACGTCCTCGGGCTGGAAGATTTCGCCGGCACTCCGGAGCGCGGCATCCTCCTCCGGCACGAAGCCTTGAAGCGTTACTTCGAAGCCTACGAGGAAGAGCTCGCCACTCCTCTCTCCCTGGGCGCCGAGAGCCTCACCTTCCGGCAGCTCTACCGGCGACAGGCCGAACGGCTGGCCCGAGCTTTCACCGACAACGAACCTTACGAGCCCTTCCGCTTGCCATGTTGATCCTGGTGTCCTACGATATTCCCAACGACCGGCGGCGGGTCCACCTCGCTCAAACGCTCGAGGATTTCGGACAGCGGGTTCAATATTCCGTCTTTGAATGCCGGCTGGAGTCTGACGCTCTGGAGAGTCTCCGCCGAAAGGTTGACAAGCTGATCGACCCTGAAGAGGATAGCGTCCGGATCTACCGCCTCTGCCGGGAATGCGACGCCAAGATGGAGATCCACGGAACGGGAAAGACGACGGAGGATCCGAAGCTCTACTTCTCTTAACAAAACGGCCGTCTTTGGTGTCTTACTCTCTGGAGACTCAAAGGCGGGCCGAGCGAAAGCAAAGAACGTGCCTGACAAAAACCGCGCCACCGCCAAAACGCCATTCTGGCACGCCGGTAACAGCCGTGACTGCAAGCTGCATGGAATCAGTGATTTGGGTATCAAGAAAGGAGGACGAGATCAGTCAGACGCCGAGCAAAGACCTCAGAGTTCTCGGGGGTAACAGGAACAGGCTTCGTAAGACCAGGGAAACACGGGGCTTAGAGAGGCAGGGGTAGGAAGAGACCAGATCAGGACGGTGGGATTGCGACTGGGGGCCTTGCTTCTGGAGTGTGTTGGAGAAGAAGCCGTGTAGGAAGAGACCAGATCAGGACGGTGGGATTGCGACTCTTGGCGCCGTACATCACGATGGCAAGAATAGTAAGGAGTAGGAAGAGACCAGATCAGGACGGTGGGATTGCGACTCTGTCGGCAACCCCCGCTCAAGCAGGATTCTCTCAAGATCTAGTAGGAAGAGACCAGATCAGGACGGTGGGATTGCGACTTTCTTCTCGCGCTTCTTCTGCTGTGTCTCGTTCTCTTGGTAGGAAGAGACCAGATCAGGACGGTGGGATTGCGACAGCCGAGACACCGAGAGGCGGCATCAGGACGCCGGCCTTCAGTAGGAAGAGACCAGATCAGGACGGTGGGATTGCGACGGGGACCATGTAATACGAAACATCAAAACGCTCCGGCTTATGTAGGAAGAGACCAGATCAGGACGGTGGGATTGCGACTCCGATGCGCAGGAACGGAATCCGTTTACCTCTTCAAGAAACGGTAGGAGGAGACCAGATCAGGACGGTGGGATTGCGACGAATTCCCAGAGAAGAGCTCATGCTGCAGGGATAAACTAACCGTAGGAAGAGACCAGATCAGGACGGTGGGATTGCGACGTATGTGGCCGCGGGAAGCCCGGAAGTCGCCAGGATGGTTGCTTCGTAGGAAGAGACCAGATCAGGACGGTGGGATTGCGACTTCTTGATACTGCTGGAAGAAACCGAGCAGCTTCTTACGGCGTAGGAAGAGACCAGATCAGGACGGTGGGATTGCGACTCTGCATCAGGCGCGCTCCAGAATACCGACGCACGGCGTGGCCCAGTAGGAAGAGACCAGATCAGGACGGTGGGATTGCGACTGAGTACCTTGTCTCCACGTCGCTCCTCGAGTTGTATAGCGGTAGGAAGAGACCAGATCAGGACGGTGGGA
>DATARR010000090.1:0-22940 GCA_036264085.1 Thermoanaerobaculia bacterium
AGCGGATGCCTCTCTTCCAGGACCAGACGCACCGCCTCGCGCTTGAAGTCCGCCGTGAATGTTCTTCTTGCCTTTCTCATGCAACACCTCGAACCCCATTATGGGGCTTTTGGGGGTGTCCACGAAACCGGGGGAAGCCCAAAGAGGAGTCTCAACGCATGGGCATTGGGCGGTGGGGCAGACCTCCAAGCTGGGGCTCATTGGGCTCTTCCAGGACCAGACGCACCGCCCCCCATCCCCCGGGTTTCACCCGGGCTAGGGGAACGCCGCCTGCGGGCTCTCGTTGGGGGCCTGCGGCGGGTTTTCAGATTCCGATCCGGTCACCCATCCGCGGGGTCCGGTCCCCCGTCATCAGGCGGTGATCGCCTTGAGCTGCCCGGGCGCGACTTCGGCCAGCAGCTCTTCGAGCCCGGCGGGGCTCACGGGCTTGGTGAGGTGGTGGTCGAAACCGGCTTCCCGGGCCCGGAGCTTGTCGTCGGCCTGGCCCCAGCCGGTGAGGGCGATGAGGACCATGTCCTGGCCCCACGACGTGCTGCGAATCCGCCGCGCGGCGTCGTAGCCGTTCAGCCCAGGCATGCCGATGTCGAGGATGACCACGGCGGGCCGGAATTCCGCCGCCGCGGCGACCCCCGCGAGGCCGTCGTAGGCGGTGCGAAGCTCGTAGCCCCTGAGTTGGAGCAGCATCCCCATGCTGTCGGCGGAGTCCTCGTTGTCGTCCACCACCAGGACGCGGCATTTCGGGCCGGGCGCGCCCTGGGGAGCGGGGACGGCCGGTTCCGGGCGTTCGCCGGCGACGGCCGGCGCGACCGGCAGCCGGACGACGAGCTCGCTGCCCTGGTCCGGGCCGTCGCTGCGGGCCTCGACCGTGCCGCCGTGCAGCTCCACCAGCCGTTGGACCAGCGTCAGCCCGACTCCCAGGCCACCCTGCGCCCCCTCGGGTGGCCGGTTCCCTTGAGTGAACATCTCGAAGATGTGGGGGAGCATGGCGGCGGGGATGCCGATGCCGGTGTCGCAGACCGTGACGACGACCTCGGCTCCCTGCAGCTCGGCGGCGAGGCTGATTTGGCCGCCCCGTTGCGTGTAGCGGGCACTGTTGTTGAGCAGGTTCGAGAAGACCTGGGACAACCGGGTCAGATCGCCATCGAGGAAGACCGGCTCGGGTGGCAGCGCGACGCGGAGCTCGTGGCCGTTCGCCTCGACGAGAGGACGGCTGATCTCGAGGGCGCTCTGCACGACCGCCGCCAGCTCGAGGCGCCCCTTGCGCAGCTCGATCTTGCCCCGGGTGATGCGCGAGACGTCCAGCAGGTCGTCGATCAGCCGCACCATCTGCCCGAGTTGGCGCTCCATCATGGCGCGGGCCCGCTCGACCACGGCCCCGTCGTCGCGCGCCAGACCCATCAGTTGCAGGCCGTTGCGGATCGGGGCGAGCGGGTTGCGCAGCTCGTGGGCCAAGGTCGCCAGGAACTCGTCCTTCTGGCGGTCGGCCTCTCGCAACGCCTCTTCCGCCCGCTTCTGCTCGGAGATGTCGGTCGAGACGCCGATGACGGCTTCGAGGACGCCGTGGTCGTCGAAGACCGGCGCGTCCGTGACCTGGGCGGGGAACGTGGTCCCGTCCCGCCGGCGAACGAGGAACTCGCCGGACCAGCCCTGCCCGCGTTGCAGGGCGGCCATGATCTCTGCGGCCTGGCCGGCGGCGGCGGGCGCTATGATCACGTCCGCGACGTTGCGGCCCAGCGCCTCCTCTTTCGTCCAGCCGTACAGGGTCTCGGCGAAACGGTTCCAATAAAGGATGACCCCGTCCGGATCGGTGGCCACGGCCGCCTGGCCGACGGTGTCGAGCAACCGGGCCTGAAAGCGGAGCTGCTCCTCGGCGCGCCGGCGCTGGGTGATCGTCTGTTCCCGCTCCTCCAGGTGGTCCCGCACCTGGTACTGTCGCCGCCGCGCCCGCAGGGCGGCCCGCACCGCGCTGACCACGGTGGCCTTGCGGACCGGGCGCTCGACGAAGGTGACGTTGCCCAGCGGCGCGAACGCCGCGAGCCGGCGCAGGTCGTCCGGCCCGGGCTCGCCGCTACGGGTGAGGACGATGAGCGGGAAGTCCGACCAGGCGGGCTGCTCTTCCCGCGTGGCGGTGAGGAGCGCCAGCGCCGGACGGCTGAATACCTCCTCGGTGAGCAGGGCGACTCCGGCCCCCTCCCCGATCTTGCGGCTGACGTCCTCGACGCTCGGGCAGATCTCGCAGGCGAGCCCCTCCCTGTCGAGGAGCGTGCAGGTCAGCGGCGCATCCCTCCCCCGTGGGGCGCAGACGAGCACCCGCTCCTGCAGCCGGTCCGGGTCCGCGGTCACGTTTCCTTCTCCCCCTTCGGGCCTGCCAGCAGGGTGCCGGCCGCGCCCTGGTAGAGCGGGACGCCGGTGAGGACCCCCTGGAACTCCTCCAGCGGCGGGCCGATCCGGATGCCGTCGGGCTCGATGCGGTATTCCCGGATCGTCTCCTCGTAAGCCCCGCCCCGCCTCTTGATCAACGAGATGGCCCGCCGCACCCGGCCCATGGCTTCGAAGTAGCGGATGAGGATCACGGTGTCGGCCAGGTAGCTGACGTCCACCGGGCTCTGCATGCCGCTGCCGAGGAATCCGTGCTGACCCATCACCAGCAGGGTGGCCACCCCCCGGTGGCCGAGGTAGGCGAGCAGCTCGTGGAGCTGCGGCGTGAGGAGCTGCTCCTCCGGCATGGCGTTCAGGTAGCCATTGAGGCTGTCGATGACGACCACCCGCGCCTGCCGCTGCTCCACGGCCTGGTGCACCCGGTAGGCGAACTCGCCGGGGGAGAGCTCGGCCGGGTCGACCTTCTGCACCGTGACCCGGCCGGACTGGACGTGCTCCTGCAACCCCATACCCAGACTCTCGGCCCGTGCAAACATCGTACCGAGCCCTTCTTCGAAGGTGAAGAAGGCCACCGCCTCGCCCCGCCGGGCGGCAGCGGCGGCATACTGGGTTGACAGGACCGACTTGCCGGCTCCGGCCGGACCCATGACGAGCGTGCTGGTGCCGCGGTCGAGGCCGCCGCCTACCAGCGCGTCCAGCTCCGGCACGCCGCTGGCGAGGACGCCCGGCGTGAACTGCTGCTCGTATTCGGCGGAGATGAGGCGGGGGAAGATGGCGAGGCCCCCCTTGCGGATGACGAAGTCGTGATAGCCGCCCCGGTACTCCCGGCCCCGCATCTTGACGATCCGCAGGCGCCGGCGCTCCTTGCCGTACTCCGGAAAGAGCTGCTCCAGCTTCAGCACGCCGTGGGCGAGGCTGCGCAGTTGCGCATCGCCGTTGACCTGGACCAGATCGTCCAGCAGCAGCACCGTGGCCTGGCGCCCGATGAAGAACTGTTTGAGAGCAAGGATCTGGCGGCGGAAGCGCAGCGGGTTCTGGGCCAGGAGCCGCATCTCCGACAGGGAGTCGAACACCACGCGGGCCGGCTTCACCCGCGAGACGTGCTCGGTGATGGCGCGGACCGTCTCGCCCAGCTCCACCTCGGAGGGATGGAAGATGGTCTCCTCGGCCATGGCCAGCTCCTCCGGGGTCGACAGCTCGTGGAGGGCCAGGGCGTCCAGCGACCAGCCGTGGGACTTGGCGACCTCCCGCAGCTCCTCGCTCGTCTCGGAGAGCGTGATGTAGAGGCCAGCCTCGCCGCGCCGGGCCCCCTCGAGCAGGTACTGGAGGGCGAGGGTGGTCTTGCCCGTGCCGGGATCGCCCTCGATCAGGTACAGCCGGTCGGGGGGGAAGCCGCCGGCCAGGACGTCATCCAGCCCTTCAATGCCGGTCGGCATCAGGACCGGCCCGGCATCAGGTTCGTCGGCCACAGAAGCTCCTCAAGGTTGCGGCGTCAGCAGGGCCATTCGCGACTTCACGCCCTGAAATCTTACTGGAACGCCGGACCGCTGAACAGGCGCGACGCTCCCGTGGGTCTTAATTCAACAAAAACGACCGGATCATCTCCAGCAGCACCGCCCGCTGATAGTCCGAGTTGCTCTTCTTCTGGAAGCCGTGCCCCTCGTCCTTGGCCACCAGGTACCAGACCGGCACGCCCTTGGCGCGGACGGCGGCGGCGATCTGGTCCGATTCGTGGAGGGGCACCCGCGGATCGTTGGCGCCCTGGCTGATCATCAGCGGCTTGGTGATGCGGTCCGCGTGGTTCACCGGCGCGATCCCTTCGAGGAAGGAGCGCATCTGCGGATCGCGCTCGTCGCCATACTCCACCCGGCGCAGGTCGCGGCGATACTCCTGGGTGTTCTCCAGGAAGGTCACGAAGTTGCTGATGCCCACCGCCTCCCAGGCGCAGCACAGACGGTCGCTGTAGTGCGTCATCGCGGCGAGCACCATGTAGCCGCCATAGGAGCCGCCGGTCACCATCACGTGCGCGGCGTCGAGATCCGGCTGGGTGGCGATCCAGTCCAGCAGGGCGCCGACATCCTTCACCGAGTCCTCGCGCAGCCGTCCGTTGTCCAGCTTCAGGTAGCTCTTGCCATAGCCGCTGGAGCCGCGGACGTTGGGCACGATCACCGCCACCCCCAGCTCGTTGAGGATGTAGTTGTTGCTGCCCAGGAAGCTGGGCCGCGCCTGCCCCTCCGGCCCGCCGTGGATGTTGATCACCACCGGCCGCTTGCCCGGGAAGCGGTCCCGCGGCGGCAGGTAGACGAAGGCCGGAATGGTGCGACGGTCGAAGGTGGGGTAGCGGACGAGCCTGGGGAGCACGAACGTCTCGGGATCGAGACCGCCCACCTCGCTCGCCGTCCAGCGGTCGAGCCGGCGCCGGTCGGGGTCGTAGCTGTAGACGTCCGACGACGAGCGGGCCCAGCTCACGGCGAAGCCCACCTCGTGCGAGCCGGGACGGAATTGCAGCCCGGAGGCGGAGCCGGCCGGCAGGTCCGGCAGGGCGAGAGCCTTGCCAGTGGCCGTCTCGATCAGGTGGAGGCGGCTCACGCCGTCCTCGTTCACCAGGTAGGCCAGCAGCCGGCCGTCGTCCGAGCGGTCGTACTCCTCCACGTCCCAGGGCACGTCGCCCGAAATCACCGTTGCGGCGCCGGTGGCCGCATCCAGGCGCACCAGGCGCAGGAACTCGGAGTCCTTGTCGCTCGCCGTGTAGACCGATTTGCCGTCCGCCGACCACTTGCCGCCCTGGTAGGCGACGGTCGGATCCTCCTTGCGCCCTGCCTGGGGAATATTGCGCGGCGTCAGCGTGTGGCGCTCCGCCGTGGCCACGTCCAGCCAGTGGAGGTAGGACTCGTTGGCCGACACGCTCTCATGGACCAGGAGACGCTTGTCGTCCGGGCTCCAGTCGAGGGGCGACCACGCGCCCTGGACCTCGGCCAGCCGGCGCTCGCTGCCGGGCTTCGCAGGATCGGCCACGTAGACGTCCATGTCGCGGCCGTTGCGGGCGTTGCTCGCCCAGGCCAGGCGCCGGCCGTCGTGCGACCAGAGGGGAGAGGTGTAGCGGTGCGTGCCGTCCGAGAGCCGCCGCGCCTTGCCCGTCTTGCGGTCGAGGAGGAAGAGCTGGTAGTTTTCGGCTCCGCCCTCGTCGAGCGAATAGAGCACCTCGCCGGGATGTCCCGGCCGATAGGCGCTGGCGCCCACCGGCTCGCGGAAGAAGGTGAGCTGGGTGCGGGCTCCCAGGGGAGTCGACACCTCATGGAGCTGCGGGCTCTCCGCGAACCGGGTGCGGATCAGGATCCGCCGCTCCCGCGGATGCCAGTCGATGAGCAGGGCGCCGCGGATGTTCTCGTAGGGGAGAAGGCCCGCGAGATGCTCGAGGGGGATCGGCGGCACGCCCTGGGCGGTGATGGTGTCCGGCACGGGCAGCACGTTCGCAGCCGGCTCGGCCGCCCACAGAGCGGGGACGGTGAGCAGCGAAACGACGAGGACGGCGAGCTTTCCCTTCATGAGATGAGCACCTCCAAGGTAGACATTTCCATCGAAACGGCTACACTGCGCGAGAGACCCCTGACGAATGGCCAACTTCTACAACTGTAACCGCTGTCCCGCCTATTGCTGCTCCTACCCGCGGATTCCGGTGCAGGAGGCGGACGTCCTGCGTCTGGCCAAGCATCTGGGGCTCCCCAGGGATACGGTCGCGCGGAAGTTTACCAAGAAAGGCGACGAGCCCGGCGAAGTCATCCTCCGCCACCAGCCGGACGAGACCTACGGCTCCGTCTGCCGCTTCCTCGACCGCGAGACCCGCCGTTGCACCGTCTACGAGGCGCGCCCGGGGATCTGCCGCGAGTATCCCGGCACCTGCCGTTGCGGCTATTATGATTTCCTCAGCTTCGAGCGCCGCGTGCAGGAAGATCCGGAGTTCATCCCCAGCACCTTCAACCGGCCGGGGACCTAGGAAACAGGAAGGCTGCACCTCGGGGAGGAGGTGGAGCGATGCGACCGTCGGGAACCATCGAAGAGCTGCTGAACGAGATCGGCAAGCTGCCGGGCCACACCGTGGGAGAGCGCTGGGACCTCTGGGTCCCCGGTGCCCTGCGGCTGCGGGGCGAGCGCGTGCGCGAAGACATCGCCAACGCCATCCTCCTCGACGCCCTGCTGACCAAGGGCTTCTATCCGGACGGCGTCACCGAGGGCGAAGGCGGGCGTACCCATCATTACGTCTGCCAGGAGTAAAGCCCGCGTGTCCAATCCCTCGAGAGCGCCGGCATCTGTCCGGCTCTTTTCTCCTCCTCTGCCGAGCGTGGCCGAGAAGACCCTGAGCATCGGCCTCGCCTCCTGGATCGTTCAGGACGGCAACTACCCCGACTTCGAGGCCGGGAGGCAGTACCGCTTCGCCCTGGAGTTTTTCCCCACCTCGGTGGCCGCATCGCAGAACCGCTCGCGCTACCTGGAGCCGCGCGACGGCTGCGACTACGCCTTCGGCGGCCAGGTCGTCCTCGCCTGGCCGGAGGTCGCGGTGGTGGACGCGGGCATCCTGATCTATCACGAGGGGAGCGTGGACGGCCTGCCGCCGGTGGGGGAGTACGCGGCCGGCGAGCTCTACCTGGGCGTCGATCCCTTCTTCTGGTCCGAGACGCATGCGAAGCGTTGGGGAGCGCCGAACCTCTTCTACGACTGGCACATTGAAGAGGTGCTGCTGGAGACCACGCCCTGGATCGAGTCGCTGGACGATCAGGGGCGCAGGGTCCGCCGGCGCGACGAAGTGGCCCAGAGCTTCGCCGCCGTCGCCCGGACGAACGCCTTCGAGGACGACGACGGCAACGCGCACTATATCCTGCGGTGTGCGCGGGTCTGAGGGCCGGCCTTCGAAACTAGCTGCAACTGCAACTGGCCGGGCAGTTACAGGAGGCGCAACGGGGGCTGGTGCAGGTCGCGGAGCAGGTGGAGCCATCTCCGCAGGTGATGCTGCAGCTCGATCCGCAGGTGCCGAGCCCACCGCCGGGGTTCGGCGGCGGAGTGAACTGCTTGGGGCTCGGCTTCCTCTCCTCGATGACGAGGAGTGCTCGCGGACCTTGCGCGGAGATGATCTCCGTTGCCGTGTCGATCCGCGTGACCTCGTATCCCACCAGGAGGGTATCGAGATCGGACACGCTGCGCACCTCCCCTGAGCCTTCAGCCGGCGCCGGGACTCTGGCCGGCATGAAGCCGGGCATCGAGAATTGAATCGCCTTGCGATCCCGAGGAACCAGCAAGAGGAGATGCCCCTGCCAGTAAAAAGCCTCCGCCGAATCCGCCGAGAAAGAGCTCGGCAGCGGCGCCGGACCGCTGGTCGCCACGCGGAACCAGCGCTCTCCGGCGGCGGCGGACATCTTCACCACGACCCTCTGCCCCTTGACGTCCACGTCCATCGGTCCGGTGAGAGTCTCCAGCGCCCCTGGCTGCGGATTGCTGCGGGCGGGTTTGGCGATAGCACCGGAAGAGGCGAGGCAGAAGGCGAGCAATACGATCATCGTCGTTCTCATCAATGTACCCCCACTCAGAAGGTGTCTGGAAAATACCGGCCCATCCCTTTCCAAGCACCCACTCAGAGTCAGATTCGTGCGTCCAGTCGCACGGCTTCTATTATTTTAGAGATCGCCATAAGGGATGTCAACAGCGCCATACCTCATCCGAGCGCTCCGTTCCCCTGAACGCATGCACAGAGACGACAAGGACGTCGTTGATGTCCTTGCTGTCCGTGCTTTCCTGAGGTCGCGGGCCAGGCGGTGAACTCGCGGGTGCTACCATGAGCCGGACGCTCCAAGGGAGGGAGGAGAGATGAACGACGCTCCGCGCCTGTTCCGCATGATCCTGCACGTCTCCGACATAGACTGGGCGGCCGGCTTCTACGAGAAGCTGCTGGGTCTGGCGGGCAGGAGGGTGGCTCCAACCCGCCACTACTTCGACTGCGGCCCTGTCCTCCTCGCCCTAGTGGACCCCACGTCCGGGGGCGAGACGCCGAAGACCAATCCCGACTACGTCTACTTCGCGGTGAAGGACCTCGAAGGAGCCCACGCCCGGGCGCGCGAGCTGGGTTGCCTCTCCAAGGGCGAGGTGCACGGCAAGAGCGCGGGCGAGGTCGTGACCCGTCCCTGGGGCGAGCGCTCCTTCTACGTCCACGACCCCTTCGGCAACGGGCTGTGCTTCGTCGACGAGCGGACGGTGTTCACGGGGCGGTAAGCGTGGCCGTGGCCACGGAGCCAGATAGGATAGGGGGACCATGCGCCGGCCGACGCTCGTTCCCCTCCTCGTGCTCACCATCCTCCTCCCCGGTCCCGTCGCGGCCTGGAACGATGCGGGCCACATGACCATCGCCGCCGTGGCCTACCAGAGCCTGACGCCGGAGGTCCGGACGCGGGTGGACGCCCTGCTGCGGCAGCACCCGGACTTCGCAAAGCTGTCCGAGGGGCTGGCGGCCGACGATCCGGGCTTCGGCCTCAAGGTCTTCCTGAAGGCGTCGACCTGGCCGGACGCCATCCGGCACGATCCCCGTTTCTTCGACGACCTGAAGGCGGACGCCCCGGCGACGCCCCTGCTCCCGGGCTTCCCCGACATGAAGATCCACAAGAGCTGGCACTACCGCGACGAGGGGATCTCCTTCGACGGCACGGCCACCAGGCCGCCGGACGCGGTCAACGCCCTGACCCAGATCGTGGCCCTGCGCAGCGCCCTAGGCGATCCGGCCGTGCCGGCGAGCGTCCAGGCCTACGACCTCTCCTGGCTGGAGCACCTGGTGGGGGACGTCCACCAGCCCCTCCACGCCGTCTCCCGCTTCTCGGCCCTGCACCCGGACGGCGATCACGGCGGCAACGAGTTTCATCTCGACGATCCGGCCGATCCGAAAATGAGCCTCCACTGGTTCTGGGACTCGGCTTTGGCCGCTGATCCCGATCCCCAGAAGGTGATCGCGCTGGCGAAGAGCTTGACGGGGGAATACACGCGCGACGACCGCGACCTGGGGCCGGGGACCGATCCCCAGGCCACGGTCCGCGAATGGCTGGAGGAGAGCGCCGGTCTCGCGCGCTACGTGGTCTACACCGTGGGGGAGGAGAGGGCGCAGCCGCCCTTCCTCAAGGCGCCGGACGCCTACCGGACGCTCGCCAACCAGATCGCCCGCCATCGCGCGGCCGTGGCCGGCTACCGGCTGGCGGCGCTGATCAACGACCGGCTGCATTAGGCCATGGCGGACGCGGTCGCGCTGATCCACGCGGTGCTCATCGCCCTGATCGTGGGCGGTGCCCTGGTGGCCACCACGCCGCGGGTAGCGCTGCGGTTTCCCCGCTGGCTGATCGTGGCCTACCTGATCTCCGTGGGGGGAACGCTCCTCTCCGACCTCCTCTTGGGCGACTGCATCCTGACGCAGTGGGAGAGGGCGCTGCGGAATCAGGCCGTCCCGGGCAGCGCCTACGGCGAGACTTTCGTCCAGCACTACTTCGGTTTCCTCCCCGCCGCCCTGACGCAGCCGAGCCACTTCGCGTCGTGGCTGGGGATGGTCCTCGGCGTGACGGCGTGGGGGTGGCTTCAAGTTAGTGGCCGGCGGGACGCCGGCGGTCCCAGGCGGTGATAGACTGCCTCTGTACTGAGGTATCGTCTTTCCGTGACTAGCCACCGACGCCGCTGACGATCCGTTCCGACGTGCTCCGCGAGCTCCACGTCCGCAATCTGGCCGTCCTGGCCGAGGCCGCTGTCGAATTCGGCGGGGGCTTCAACGTCCTTTCCGGCGAGACCGGCGCGGGCAAGTCCATCGTCGTCGATTCCCTGTCCCTGCTGGCGGGTTCCCGGGCGAGCGTCGAGATGGTGCGCACGGGTGCGGAGGCCCTCACGGTCTCAGGGGTGTTCGAGCCTGAGGGGAAGGGGTGGCGCGGCGTGCTGGCGGAGGCGGGTCTCGACGCTGAGGGCGAGGAGGTGCTCGTCCGCCGTGAGATCGGCCGCAGCGGCCGCAACCGGGTGTTCGTCAACGATCAGCCCACGACCCTGCGGCTGCTGGCGGACCTCGCCCCTTTCCTGCTGCGCATCCACGGCCAGCGCGACGAGTTGGGGCTCGTCGAGCCGGAGCTTCAGCGGGCGCTGCTGGACAGGAGCGGCGGCGTCGAGGCCGCGCCGCTGCTCGCCCGGGTGGCCGAGGCTTTCGATCACTACACCCGCCTGGCCGAGCGGCTGGAGCGCCTGTCCGGCGACGACCGGATGCGTCGCGAGCGGCTGGACCTCCTGCGTTTCCAGGCCGGGGAGATCGACGCCGCCAAGGTCCGCGCCGGCGAGGAGGTGGAGCTGCGCGCCGAGCGCGACGTGCTGCGCAATGCGGAGACGATCGCCCGCTCGCTGGGCACGGCCGCCACGCTTCTCTTCGACGAGGAGGGGGCGGCTGTCGAGCGCATCGCCCGCGCCCAGGCGCTCCTCGCCGAGGTCGAGATGTGGGAGCCCCAGGCCGCGGCGTGGGGGAGCGAGCTGGAGGAGGTGCGCATCCGCCTGAGCGAGATGGCCCGCGCCGTCCAGCACCGGCTCGACGGTCTGGAGGCGGACCCCGCGCGGCTGGATGCCGTGGAGGAGCGTCTCGCCGTGCTGGAGCGCCTGGTGCGCAAGCACGGCGGCGACACCGCGGCCGTCCTCGCCCGGCGGGCCGAGATCGAGGCCGAGCTGGCCGAGCTGGAAGGGGACGACGTGGACCGCGACGAGCTGGCCGCCAAGGTCGCCGCCGCCCTCGGTGAATACCGGCAGGCGGCCCTCGCCCTGTCCAAGGCCCGCGAAGCCTGGGGGAAGGCCCTGGTGGAGCGCATCGAAGGGGAGCTCAAGGACCTGGGACTCGCTCGCGCCCGCCTCGCCGTCGCCTTGGAGAAACGGCGACGGGCGGGGAGCCCGCTGGTGCTGGAGGGCGAAGAGGTCGACTTCGGGCGCGACGGCGTGGATCAGGTCGTCTTCCTCTTTGCCCCCAATCCGGGGGAGCCGCCCCGGCCGCTGGCCCGGATCGCCTCCGGCGGCGAGCTGTCGCGCATCCACCTCGCGCTTCAGCTCGCCTCCCGCGGCGAGGCCGAAAAGGCCAATCCCACCCTGGTCTTCGACGAGGTGGACACGGGGATCGGCGGCGCCGAGGCCGCAGCCCTGGGGGCCAAGCTCCAGCGCCTGGCCAAGGGCGGGCAGATCCTCGCCGTCACCCATCTGCCGCAGGTGGCATCCCACGCCGATCTCCACTTCAAGGTCAGCAAGCAGGTGGAAGAAGGACGCACCAGTGTGCGGGTGGAGGAGCTCGCGGCCGAGACTCGCGTGGAAGAGGTGGCCCGCATGCTCGCCGGCAGGAAGGTCACCGACCTCTCGCTCTCCCACGCCCGGGAGCTGATCGCGGGGGCGGCGCGCAAGAAGCGGGGCTGAGCCTCCGCTCCTGTATGCTTGATCCTATGGAGCCCCGACCCGTTCCTCGCGAGACCGCTCCGTCCCCACGCGCCGGCGGCGGCGAGCTGCACCGGTCCGGATGGCGCAGCGCCGACGTGCTGCGCGCCGCCGCGCTCGTCCTCGGCCTCTACCTGGTGCTGCAACTGCTGTGGCTCACCCACGACCTGCTGCTGATCGCCTTTCTCGGCGTGCTCTTCGGGCTGGCCGTGGGCCGCGGCACGGAGGTCCTGCAGCGGCGGCTGCGGGTACCTCGCGGGCTGGGGGCGGTGCTCATCGTGTTCTCGTTCGTGGGCGGACTGGTGGGGCTCGGAGCCTGGACCGCGCCCGTCCTGCGGGCCCAGTTCGGCGAGCTGCGGCAGAAGCTCCCCGTGGCCGTGAGCCGGGCGGAGGACTGGCTCGACCTCCACCGCGGCGGCCTCCTGGGGCAGCTCGTGCCCGCCCGGCCCGGGGCGCGGTCCCCGGCCGTTCCCCTCCCCGCCGGGCCGGACGGCGAGCCGCAGGCCGGTCCACCGGCTCCGGCACCCGGAGGCTCTCTCTCCGAGCTGCCGAAGACGCTCTCCGGCCAGGTGGGGGCGCTCTCCCACTACCTCTTCTCGTTCCTGTCGTCGACGGTGGCGATGCTGGCAGGGCTGGTCCTGGTCCTCTTCCTGGCGATATACATCGGGGCCGATCCGGACCTCTACTTCCGGGGCATCCTCCATCTCGTGCCCCATCCGGCCCGGCCGCGGGCGCGCGAGGTGCTCACCGCCATTTCGGTGACGCTGGGCCGCTGGCTCCAGGCGCAGCTCGTGGCCATGGCCGTCATGGCGGTGGTGATCTCGATCGTCCTCTCCCTGCTGGGGGTCAAGGCGGCCCTGTCGCTGGGGCTCATCGCCGGGCTGCTGGAGTTCATCCCCATCGCCGGCCCCTTCCTCTCCGCGGTGCCGGCGGTGGCCATGGGTTTCCTCGACTCGCCCCACACGGCGCTCTTCGTGGCCCTGGCCTGGATCGCCATCCAGCAGATGGAGAACCACGTCCTCATCCCCATCCTCATGCGCCAGGGGCTGGACCTGCCTCCGGTGGTCACCCTGCTGGGGCTCGCCCTGATGGGGATCGTCTTCGGCTTCCTCGGCATGCTGGTGGCCGTGCCCCTCCTCGCCGCCGTGATGGTCGCCGTCAAGCTCCTCTACGTCCGGGACGTGGTGGGCGACGAGGTGGAGATGACCACGCCGTAGTTGTCGCGCAACCCGTTGAGATGGTGCGTCACATGACCGGCCATTTTGAAGGCCAGGGCCCGCGGCGAGACCGGGAGGTTGTTCGCCACGCCGATCCGCCGCCAGTCCTCGGGTCGCAGATGGTGGAAGAAGAGCAGATGCCCTTGCCGCACGGCCTCGAATTCGTCCAGCAGCTCGGCGAGGGGAAAGGCGTCGTGGGGTGAGTTGCGGCCGTAGACCTTCTCGTCGAAGCCCGGCAGGGGCGTCGCGTCGCCGCGGGCAACCGAGAGCGCGCGGTAGCCGAAGACCCGCTCCGTATCGATCACGTGTCCCAGGACCTCCCGGAGGCTCCACTTTCCCTCGGCGTAGCGATATCCCGCGCGCGACTCCGGGAGCGAGCCAAGGGCCCGCCGTACCTCCGCCGGCTGGCTCTCCAGCACCGCCAGGACGTCCCCGCCCGGCACGAGTGAGATGTAGCGTTCGAAATAGGGTGCGTACTCCGTGGGCTGCGGCCGACCGATCTCTGGCATAGTCGCGTGATCCTCCTGAGGCAGAGGCTACCACGAGACAGGTACGGCCGGAGCGCCGCGGTTTCCTCTTCTCCGGGTTACGTGACGGGAGCACGTGAAGGCCTTGTCGACACGTCGCTGACGTGTCAGTGACCGATCTTTGACATGTCGGTGGAGAGTCGCTGACAAGACTTGAGATCACGTTCCAAGTGCCCGGGGCCTGGCATCAGTATTGCTTCTGCCTGAGAAAAAAGAAAGTGCATATAGCATTTTCCATTCGCACAGGAGAGGAGCCTCAAATGGCAAGCAATGCGAACCACCGCCCCGGATCTCCAGAGGTCGAAGCCACCGCCGTCCCCACGGGTAGCTGGTACCGGTTCACCAACATGTTCCTGGGGGAGGGCCGTTCTCTGGACACCTACAGCAATGCTGGCAACGAGCCGTTCATGGGCGACACCGGGAACTACTCCGGGCAGTATTGGAAAATCACTCCGCTGGGAGGCGACTATTACCGGCTCACCAACATGTTCCTGGGGGATGGCCGCTCTCTGGACACCTACAGCAATGCTGGCAACGAGCCATTCATGGGCGACACCGGGAATTACTCCGGGCAATATTGGCAATTCACACCGCTCTCCGGGGGCTACTTCCGATTGACGAACATGTTCCTGGGAAGTGGCCGGTCTCTGGACACCTACAGCGATTTGGGCAACGAGCCGTTCATGGGCAACACTGGAAACTATTCCGGGCAGTACTGGAAGATCACGCTGATCACGGGCACCGAAGAGATCGATTTCTCCGGTGTGGATGCGACAACCCTGAAGCCCTCCGTGCGTCGTCCCAAGAGCTGATTACCGACGCCGGCCAACCGTGTTGCCGAGGGAGAGCGCTCCGTACGAGTGCTCTCCCTCTTGCGTCTCTCTCCTCCGTTCACGGCCGCGCCGCGCACGCCGCCCCCATCCCCGTCTGCCACATTTCGAAGCTGATCTCATCCACTGCGGAGGCAATCTGCTTGTCGGCCGGTTTCCCCATGCCGTGGCCGGAGTCGCGGTCCACCTGGAGGAGGATGGGCTTCGCGTCCGGATCGCTCGCCGTGGCGGCCTGGAGGCGGGCGGTCATCTTGCGGGCGTGGAGGGCGTGGACCCGCTCGTCCTGCTCGCCGGCGGTGATCAGCAGGGCCGGATACTTCACGCCGCTCTTGACGTTGTGGTACGGCGAGTAGCGCAGCAGCCAGGCGAGCTGCTTGGGATCATCGCTCGATCCATACTCGGGGATCCAGTTGCGAGCGCGCAGGAACTTCTGATAGCGCACCATGTCCAGCAGCGGCGACTCGGCGACGCCGGCGGCGAAGAGGTCCGGCCGCTGGGTCACCGCCGCTCCGATCAGCAGGCCGCCATTCGAGCCGCCGAGGATGGCGAGCTTCTCCGGCCGCGTGTAGCCCTGGGCGATCAGCCATTCGGCAGCGGCGATGAAATCGTCGAAGACGTTCTGCTTTTTTTCCAGCATGCCCGCGCGGTGCCAGTCCTCGCCGTACTCGCCGCCGCCGCGCAGGTTGGGCAGGGCGTAGAGGCCGCCCGCCTCCAGCCACGGCAGCATGCCGGAGTCGAAGTCGGGCGTCGTGGAGATGCCGAACCCGCCGTAGCCATAGAGCAGCGTGGGATTGCAGCCGTCCCGCTTCAAACCCTTTTTGTGGACCAGGAACATGCTGATGCGGGTGCCGTCCTTGGACGGATACCCGACCTGCTCGACTTCCACGGAGGCGGGATCGAACGGTACGCTCGCCCGCCACCAGACCCGCCGCTCGCCGGTGGCGACGTCGACCTGATAAATGGTGGGCGGCTCGTTGAAGCTGGCAAAGGTGAGGAACGCCTCCGGCCCTTCTGAAGTGGCGAAGAGGCCGGCCGAGCCGAGGCCGGGGAGGGGAAGCTCGCCTTTCGATTTGCCGTCCAGCCCGAAGCGCTCGATGTGGGTGGTGGCGCTCTTCAGGTATTCCGCCGCCAGCAACCCGCCCGCGAGCGAGAGTCTCTGCAGCGCGGCGTCCTTGCGCTCGGGGATCAGCTCCCGCCATTTTCCCGGCGTCGGATCGTTCAGATCGACGGCCACCACCCGCTTGTTGGGGGCGTCGAGGGTGGTGGTCATATAGAGTGTGTCGCCGCGGATGGGGTCGCCTTTCAGATAGACGTCGGGCAGGCCGCTCTGCGCCTGCTGGCCCACGACGATGGGCCGGCGCGCAGCCTTGCCGGTGCGCAGCCACTCGCGGAAATCGATTACCCAGAGATCGTTGGCGGAGCTGCCCATCCAGTGGCCGGCGACCGCCCAGTGGCCGTCGGGGCTGAGATGGGCGAACGGTCCCCAAGTGGTGGCGCCCGGCCCCTGCTTGTCCTGTTCCATCAGGGTGAGGTCCTGCCGCGGGTGGGTACCGACGCGGTGGAAGCGGATGCGCCGCGAGGACGGGTTCTTGAGATCGGCGAGCTGGTTGTAGAGGAAGGCGGAGCCGTCCGGCAGCCACTCGACCTCGCGCACCTTGTTGGAGATCTCGTCCGCGAGCCAGGTGCCGGAGTCCGTCTCCACCAGATAGAGCGTGGCGTTCTCGTCTCCGGCGCGGAACAGGCCGCAGGCCACGCGCCGGCCGTCCGGGCTGGGCTCGTACCAGGCGAGCGTCGTCAGGCCGCTGGGATCGAACGCCGCCGGATCGAGGAGAGCCCTGGGTGCGCCGCCGGCCTTGGACACCAGGAGCAACGGCTGCTGCTGGCCCGTCTCGATCTGCTGGTAGAATAGGCGGTCTCCCCGCCGTTTGACATCTCCCCGGCCCCCTCGCTCCCGGTCGCGCAACCCCGTTTCGAGCTCCTTGCGACCGGGCAGGCGATCGAGCACCGACCGGCCGTAGGCGTTCTGGGCATCCGTCCAGGCCGCCACCCGGGCGTCGAGCGCCTTGTCCGGCGCCGCCAGGCCTGCGCTCCCCTCCAGCCACCGGTAGGGATCGACGACCTCGACGCCGTGCAGCGTCTCCTTGACCGGTTCGACCGGGGTGGGCGGTGGGGGAGCGGCGTGGACGATTGCGGGGATGGCGGCGAGAATGGCGAAGAGCTTCAGGCGCATGGAGATCCTCCAAGAAGGTCCATGTCCTTATACGCTGGACCGCTGCGGAAGTTAGCCTGGGCCGAATCGAGACAGTGCTAAACTGTTCGTCATGCCCCGCCCTCTCACCGCCGAAGACCGCGCCGCCCTCCGCAGGCTCTCCCGCCGCAGCGACGCCCGGGCGTTCCTCACTCTCGCCGCCGACTGGGGGGTGGTCGCCCTGGCGGCGGGATTCAGCGAAACCTTTTTCCGCCCGTGGCTCATCCCTCTCGCCGCGATCGTGATCGCACGGCAGATGAACGCGCTGTTCGAGCTCCATCATCACGCCATCCATGCCAACCTGTTCACGCGAAAGGGTTGGAATTCACGGCTTCAATTTTTTTATTCGCTCCCGCTGGCGACCACGATCGCGGCCGACCGGGACGATCACATGGATCATCACCGCAATTTCAACACGGTGGAGAAGGATTATCTGACCTGGGGCACGGGCTACGGCCTCGACCGGGCGCGGCGGCACGACCGGCGATACATGACCTGGTTCCTGTGGCTCCGGCCGTTCCTCGGACCGATGCAACTCGCGGATCTCAAGGAGGTCCTGATCTCGAAACGCTGGCGCGACCCCGCCTACCGCAGTCCGGTGGCGGCGTTCTGGATCTGCGCCGTTGCCGTCTTTGCCGTGGCCGGCCGGCTCGACCTGCTGCTCTGGTACTGGCTCGTGCCGCGCTTCACGGTGTTCCCGATCCTTTTCTTTTGGGACGACATGCTCGGCCACTACAACTGCCCGCGCACCGGCACGCGGGAGATGCGCGGCCTCTGGTTCCGGCTCTTCGGCGCCCACGGCACGAATTTCCACAATATCCACCACCAATATCCGGCGATCCCCTGGTTCAACATGGAGACGGCGACCCGGCTCGCCATTGACGAGGCCGAGGTGGACGTGGCCCACGGCTTCGTGGACGGCATGCGGCAGTTGGTGATGGCGCAGGAGTGATGGCGCGGGGCTGAGCGTCTACAATCCCTCGTCATGACGACCGTCCCCATCAACCCTTGCGACGAGGGAGTAGTCCTCGCCGGCAAACCCGCCGTGCCCTGCGCCCGCGCCGCGGAGCCCTGGATCCTCGCCGCCACCATCCTCGGCTCCAGCATGGCCTTCATCGACGGCACGGCGGTGAACGTCGCGCTGCCGGCCCTGCAGGCGAGCCTCGGAGCCACGGTCACGCAGGTACAGTGGGTGGTCGAGGCGTACGCACTCTTCCTCTCGGCCCTGCTGCTGGTGGGCGGCTCGCTGGGGGACCACTTCGGCCGGCGACGGGTGTTCCTCCTCGGCGTCGCCGGCTTCGCCCTCGCCTCGGCGTGGTGCGGCCTGGCGCCGGGCACCGGGCAACTCATCGCGGCGCGGGCCGTCCAGGGGATCGCGGCGGCGCTTCTGGTGCCGGGGAGCCTGGCCCTGCTCTCGGCTTCGTTCGACGAGACGCGACGCGGACGGGCCATCGGCACGTGGTCCGGCTTCGGATCGATCACGGCGGCCGTGGGACCGCTGGTGGGCGGCTGGCTGATCGATCACGCGTCGTGGCGCTGGGTGTTCGCCCTCAACCTGCCGCTCGCCGTGGCGGTGACGGTCATCGCGCTGCGCTTCGTGCCGGAGAGCCGCGATCCCGACGCCTCCGGCCGGCTCGATGGGCCGGGGGCGCTGCTGGCCACGGCCGGCCTGGGCGGGGTGACGTACGGCCTCATCGAGTCGTCGCGCCTCGGATGGAGCAATCCACAAGTGTGGGGAGCGATCGTGATCGGCGCCGCGTCCCTGGCGGCTTTCCTCGCGGTGGAGGCGCGGACGGCGCAGCCCATGATGCCCCTCTCGCTGTTCCGGTCGCGGATCTTCGCCGGCGCCAACCTGCTGACGCTCTGGCTCTATGCGGCGCTGGGCGGTACCCTTTTCTTCCTGCCGTTCAATCTCATCCAGGTGCAGGGCTACAGCGCCACGGCAGCCGGCGCCGCGCTGCTGCCGTTCGTCGTCCTCATGTTCTCCCTCTCCCGCTGGTCCGGCGGGCTGGTGGACCGCTATGGAGCGCGCCGGCCGCTGATCGTGGGACCGGCCGTGGCCGCCGCCGGGTTGGCCCTCTTCGCCTTCGCGGGGACCGGCGGCAGCTACTGGAGGTCGTTTTTCCCCGCGATCCTCGTCCTGGGGTTCGGCATGGCGATCAGCGTTGCGCCGCTCACCACGGCGGTGATGGGCGCGGTGGCGGAGCGGCACGCCGGCGTGGCCTCGGGCATCAACAACGCCGTTTCGCGTTGCGCGGGCCTGCTGGCCGTGGCCGTGCTGGGGATCGTCCTGCTGGGAGCCTTCAGCCGCAGCCTCGACCGCCGCCTCGCCGGGCTCGACCTGCCGCCGGCAACGCGACAGGTCCTGGAAACCGGGAAGGCCCGGCTGGCCGCTCTCCAAGCCCCGGCCTCGGCGTCGCCGGAGGTGCGAGCCCGGGTCCACGCCGCGGTGGACGGGGCCTTCCTCGCCGGTTACCGGCGGGTGATGCTGGTGGCGGCCGGGCTGGCGCTGCTGGCGTCTTTGAGCGCGGTGTGGCTGATTCGGGAGGAGGGACCGCGCGCTTGAGCGGCTCCGCCTCTTCGGCGAAGCATCCCGTGGTCGAGGAATACGCGCGGCTCGCCTCCGAGTACGACGTGCGATGGTCGTTCTACGTCGACGCCACGACGCGCGAGACGCTGGCCCGCCTGCGCCTGCAGCCGGCGGACTGCGTGCTCGACGTCGGCTGTGGCACCGGGGCCCTGCTGCGCCGCTTGGCGCAGTCACCCCTGTCGCATCCCGCGGCGCGACTGGTCGGGATCGATCCCGTGCCGGAGATGCTGGCCCTGGCCCGCCTGCGCCTGCCGCCGGCGGTCCGGCTCTGCGCGGGCTGGGCGGAGCGCCTCCCCTTCGCGAGCGGGAGGTTCGACGTCGTGGTGTCCTGCAACGTGTTCCACTACCTCCGGCAACCTCTCGCCGCCCTGAACGAGATGAACCGAGTGCTGCGTCCCGGCGGTCAGCTCGTGATCACCGACTGGTGCGACGACTATCTGGCCTGCCGGCTCTGCAATCTCTATCTTCGCCTCTTCAACCCCGCGCATTTCAAGGTCTACCGGCAGCGGGAATGCGAGCGCCTGCTGCGCGGGGCCGGCCATGGCGACGTGGACGTCGAACGCTACAAAATCAGTTGGCTGTGGGGTTTGATGACGGCGAGGGTCACCAAGGGTCCGGCTTGAAGGGGGCCTGCCGTGCGGCGGTGAATTATCATAGAATCTCGCTGATACCGGAGGAGGAACCCATGCTCAAGAGATCGCCGTTCTGCCTCGCCCTGCTGGGACTCTCGGCGGCGCTCGCCACGGCCGTCGCCGACGCCCCGCGCACCCGGGATTTCGACTTCACCTACAGCGCGCGCGTCGCGGAGCTGCCGCAGGACGCCCATCGGGTGGACGTCTGGCTGCCCTACCCGACGAGCGACGAGAACCAGGAGGTGACGGTCACGGAGGTCACTGCGCCCTTTCCGCACGAGGTCCTCAGGGAATCCAAGTACGGCAACTCGATCCTGCACCTCTCGGCGACCGATCCCAAGGTGCACGAATTCGACGTCGACCTGAAGGTGCGGGTGCGGCGCAAGGAGTACCTCCACAACGCTTTCGCGTCCCTGCGGAGCGGTACGAAGGGGATGCGGCCGGCGTCCGTCGCGATGTGGCTGAAGCCGGACCGGCTGGTGCCGATCGACGACCGCATCCGCGGCCTCGCCCGCGAGGTGACGGCCGGCAAGAAGGGCGACCTCGCCAGGGCGCGTGCCATCTACGACTACGTCGTCGATCACATGGCCTACGACAAGAGCGGCACCGGCTGGGGCAACGGCGACATCTACTGGGCCTGCGACGCGAAGCGGGGCAACTGCACGGACTTCCACGCCCTCTTCATCGGCCTCAACCGCGCGGTGGGGATCCCCGCCAAGTTTGCGATCGGTTTTCCTGTGCCGCCCGATCGCGGCCAGGGGGAGATCGCCGGCTATCACTGCTGGGCGGAGTTCTACCTGGACGGCTACGGCTGGGTGCCGGTCGACGCGTCGGAGGCGCGCAAACATCCGGAGAAGCGGGAGTACTTCTTCGGCGCTCACGACGAGAACCGGGTGCAGCTCAGTCTCGGACGGGACATCGTCCTCAATCCCAGGCAGGCCGGCGATCCCCTGAACTACTTCATCTATCCCTACGTCGAGGTCAACGGCCAGCCCTATTCGAAGGTCACCAAGACCTTCCACTACAAGGATCAGGACGCGCCGATCAGGGCCGCCGGGAGATGACTTTGGCTGACGGAGGGACCGAGATTTCCGCGGCCGCCTTCGTCGTGCGCTGCGCGCTGGAAAGCGATTACGCGGCCTTTGCGGCTCTCTACCCGGAGCTGAAGGTCAACGATTCCGTTCCCGGCCGCCACGTCTGGGAGGCCGAGATCGCCCCCTTTGCCTGGGTGGCTGCCGTGGGCGATGAGGTCGTGGGCTATTGCTACTGCCAGGAGTACGACGACACGGGCTATGTCCGGAACCTTGTCGTCGCTGCGCACGCCAGGCGTCGCGGCGTGGGGCGCGCCCTGATGGAGACGACGGCGGCACACCTGCGGCAGAAGGGCAGACAGCTCTGGTGTCTGAACGTGAAGGCTGACAACGAGGCCGCCCTCGCCTTGTACGAGGGGATGGGTTTGCGCATTCAATACGCCTTGGTATCTCTACGGTTGCCTTGGCAAGCGCTGGCGGCGATCCCCGACGGTCAAGCGGTCGTGCGACGACTTGACCCCGCGCGCGATGCCGCGATCGAGAGCCGGTTCATGCTGCCGCGGGGACAGCTCGCCTTTGCCCGCGGCCTCAACCGTCTTCTGTTCGAGGCCGTAGCCGCGAGCGACGAGCCGGCCGGGCTCGCCGTGTTCGACCCGGGTTTTCCTGGAGCGTTCCCTTTTCGCGTCGCCGACCTCGATGCGCTCGCTCCACTCTTGAGAACGATTCGATCACACGCTCGACCCGACGACCCTTTCGTGAGGCTCGTCGCCGAGGACGACCCACGGCTGGTGGAGCTGCTCGTCCGCGCCGGCGCCGAGGTCAGAGAAGAAATGCTCCATCTGAAAGGGCCGCTTTAGATCCGCGGCGGCTGCCTGAATGTCGACGACGAGAGCTCTGATTTACCTATGGGCTGGCCCCACGACTCTCCCGGGCCTGATCGTCGCGGCTTTGGCAGCGCTGACCCGGGGAAGATGCGAGATCAGAGAGGGGATTCTTGGCGTGTGGGGCGGCTTCGCAAGATGGTTTCTCATTTCAATCTCCGTGCGAGCGCAAGCCATGACGCTGGGTCACGTCGTCATCGCGCTCGGCCGGCGTGAGCTGGTGGCTCATTGGGCGCACGAGCGCGAGCACGTGCGGCAGGCTGAGAAGTGGGGGCCGGTCTTCATTCCCGCGTACCTGCTCGCCAGCGCCTGGTCCTTTCTCCGTGGACGTCACTACTATGTCGATAACTGGTTCGAGAAGGATGCGAACAGGAAAGCCGCTCAATCAAGGAGCTGAACCCGATGAACACTCGCCCAACGTCCCTCGTCGTTCTCCTCAGTGTCGCACTGTCCCTGACGCTGCTCGGCCAGGCCGGAGCCGAATCGCCGAAGACCGAGATTCAGGGCGCGGCGATCCTCGATCACCCCTGCGGCAAGGTCGCCGTCAAGCACATGGGGCTGGTCCACGCCGGCAAGATCGAGGAGGCGTCCAAGCTCGGCACCCAGGAGATGCAGGACGGGTGGAAAGCCCTCCCTGCCGAGGACCGCAAGATGATGTCCGAGATGATGAAGGCGACTTCGAGGTCGGAGGAGGGATTCTCGGCCGAGATCAAGGCCGGGGGGCTCCTGGTCGTCGAGGGCAAAAACGCCACGCTGACCGTCAAGCAGGAGCACAAGGACGCCAACGGCTCCAGCTCCGAAACGTTGACCGAGCGTTTCGTGCTCGACGGCGCCACGTGCCGGCTCTCGCGGTAACCCTGCAGGTCCCCTGGGAGCGCCGGCGTCCCGCCGGCCCACGGTGCCGCTGTGCAGGGCCCCGAGAAGCGGGAGGCCATTGTCTACCCGGTTGCGTCGACGATGAGATCAGTGTGGCGCCGGCTCCGCCTGGCCGGAGGAGAGGACCGCCAGGACGCCCCCCACGCAAAAGATAGCCGGGCGTCCCTTCGGACCGGGGTAGTGGAATGCAGTGCCGGATCACCACCCGCTCCAAGTCGAACTGAACCTCTTTGACCAAAAGGCGGACAACACGTTGCCGCTCCTGAATCG
>DATARR010000121.1:0-36083 GCA_036264085.1 Thermoanaerobaculia bacterium
CAGATAACCCCAGAACAACCCGGACTGCATGGCGGGCACCGTATCTTTTCCGATCACGGTCTGGGTGCGGTGAATGGCAACGCGCGGCAGCAACGCGGCGGCCTGGTGCAGCGCCTCGGCGGACAAATTCGCGCCGGGCGCAATCACACCGCCTTCATAATCACCCGTCTCGCTCACCACATCGAAGGTGGTGGCGGTGCCGAAATCCACCACGATCACCGGCGAGCCGTACTTCTCGCGGGCCGCCACGGCGTTGACGATGCGGTCCGCTCCCACCTCGGTGGGGTTGTCGTAGCGGATGGGCATGCCGGTGCGCACCCCCGGCTCGATGAACAGCGGCTGCTTGCCGAAGTAGCGCTGGGCCAGGCGTTCGAGGGTGAGGTGGAGGGGGGGCACCACCGAGGAGATCACCACCGCCTCGGCCGCGACGGGATCGACCCCGCGCAGGGTGAACAGAGGGAGGAGCAGAGAGCCGTACTCGTCCGCCGTGCGCTCCGTGTCGGTCGACAGCCGGAAGCTCTCCACCAGCTCGTCGCCCCGATAGATGCCGAACACCGTGTTGGTGTTGCCCACGTCCACCAGGACGAGGATGCCGGCCGGCGCGCTCTGGCCTCTCTTCATCCCTCGATCACCTCGCCCGAAGCCACGGGCACCAGCCGGCCGCCGCTGTCCAGCAGCAGCCGGCCGAATTCGTCGAAGCCCAGGAACGTCCCCGCGATTTCATTTTCGCCGATGCGGCAGACGATGCGCTCCCCCGGCTGGTGGATGGACAGGGCCCGGTAGCTCTCCACGGCCCAGGCGCCGTCGGCAGCATGGGCGAGCACGGCCTCCAGCCCCAGCACCAGGTCCCAGGTGAAGTCCGCGAGGCTTTCGCGGACTTCCGTGGAGCCCCGCAGGATGCGCACCGAGGTCGCCGTTTCCGGCAGGTCCGCCGCGCCTTGAGAAAAGTTCACTCCGAAACCGATGAGAGCCAGGGTGCCCTCCCCGGGGCGCACCGCGGCCTGGATGAGAACGCCGCCGATCTTCCTGCGCTCGCCCCCCACCTCGACGACCAGGTCGTTGGGCCACTTGAGCCGGCAGGGGACGGGCAGATGGGCCGCGAGCGCGCGGCAGAGCCCGACGCCCGCCAGCAGGGGGAGAGTCTGCAGCAGGCCGGGGTCCTCCACCCGCAGCACCCAGGTGGCATAGACCCCCTTCCCCTGGGGGCTCGACCAGCTCCGCCCCTGGCGCCCCCGGCCGCCGGTCTGCTCCAGGGCCAGCACGACGAGAGGGTGGAGCGTCTGCGCCTCGTTCTGGTACTCGGTGGCGATGGCGCGGGCGATGGCGTTGGTGGAGTCCACGGTGGGGAGGACCACCAGGTTCTCCGGACCGCCGCGGCGCTCCCGTCGCCGTTGCAGCCCTGCGACGTAGCGCTCGAAGTCCTCCACGGCCATCTCTCCCTAGGAAAGGCCCAGGCTGGAGCGCAGGGCGGCCTGCCGCTCGCGCATCTGCGCCAGCTTCGCCCGCCCGCCCTCCACCACGTGAGCCGGCGCCTTGGCGAGGAAGCCGGGGTTGTCGAGCCGCTCCTCGGCGCGGCCGATCTCGGCGGTCAGCTTCTCCAGCTCCTTCGCGAGCCGGCCGCGCTCATCCTCCCCCATCTCCTGCTTCTCCTGTTCCTCCAGCACGGCACCGATTTCGACGCCGGCGACGAGGTCCCGCACCGCGCCCTCCGGGGGAGCCCCCATCGTCACCGTCTCGACCCGGCCCAGGAAGCGCAGCAGGGGGGCCTGCTCCGCCAGCAGCCGGCCCACCTCCACGTCGGAGGAATTGGCGGCGTGCACGAAGAGGTCGAGCTTCGCCTTGGGAGCGAGACCCAACTCGGTGCGCAGGGCGCGGGCGCGGGTGACCACCTGGATGAGGGCGTCCATCCCCGCCTCCACCTCGGGGCTCTCCCAGGTCGCCTCGCGCCTGGGATAGGGGGCGAGGCAGATGGTCTCGGGATGGATGGCCTCGTGACCCGGCAGCCGCTGCCACAGCTCCTCGGTGAGGAACGGCATCACGGGATGGAGGAGCCGCAGGGCGCGGTCGAGCACCGTCAGCAGCACCTCCCCCACCCGCGGCCGCGGCGCCTCGCCATTTCCGGTCATTAGGGCGGGCTTCGACAGCTCGACGTACCAGTCGCAGAAGTCGCCCCAGAAGAAGTGGTAGAGGCGGTTGCAGGCCTCGTCGAAACGGAAGGCCGTGAAGCGCGGCTCCACCTCGGCCGCCACGCGCGAGAGGCGCGACAGGATCCACCGCTCGGGCGCCGCCAGCCCGGTCGGGTCGACCGCCGCCTGCACCCGCGCCTCTCCCACTCTGGAGAGGGCGAAGCGGGTGGCGTTCCAGAGCTTGTTGCCGAAGGCGCGGTAGCCGGCGATCTGGTCCTTGTTCAGGGGGATGTCCCGCCCCGGGCTGTCGAGCGAGGCCAGGGTGAAGCGCACGGCGTCGGCGCCGAACTCGTCGATCAGCTCCGAGGGGTCGAGCACGTTCCCCTTGGTCTTCGACATCTTCTGCCCTTCGGCGTCGCGCACCAGGCCCGTGAGATGGACGCTCGCGAACGGCACCTCCCCCGTGAAGTGGAGGCCGGCCATCACCATGCGGGCCACCCAGAAGAAGAGGATGTCGAAGCCCGTCACCAGCACCGAGGTGGGATAGAACGTCCGGTAGTCCACCGTGTCGTCCGGCCAGCCGAGGGTGGAGAACGGCCACAGGGCGGAGGAGAACCAGGTGTCGAGCACGTCCGGATCCTGGGTGAGCCGGTCGGTGCCCGCCTCCTCGGCCGCCTCCTCGGCGGTCATGGCCACGAAGCAGCGCCCGTCCTCGGTGTACCAGGCGGGGATCTGGTGCCCCCACCAGAGCTGGCGGGAGATGCACCACGGCTTGATGTTGGCGAGCCAGTGCTCCCAGGTCTTGTCCCAGCTCTCGGGCACCAGGGCGAGGCGGCCGTCGCGGTTGGCGGCGAGCGCACCCGCCGCCATCTCCGACACGTCGCAGAACCACTGCGTCGAGACCAGCGGCTCGATGGGCTCGCCTCCGCGCTGGCTGTGGCCGACGTTGTGGACGTGGTCCTCCACCTTGAGCAGCCAGCCTCCCTCGCGCAGCCGCTCGACCACCTGCCGGCGGGCCTCGAAGCGGTCGAGGCCGGCGAAGTCCGGCCCCGCCTCGGCGGTCATCCGGCCGTCGGGACCGATCACCGAGATCCCCGGCAGGTCGTGGCGCCGGCCCATCTCGAAGTCGCTGGGATCGTGGAACGGCGTGATCTTCACCAGGCCGGTGCCGAACTCGCGGTCCACCGCCGCGTCGGCGATGAACGGCAGGCGCCGGCCCACCAGCGGCAGGAGGGCAGCCCGGCCGTGGAGGTGGGTGTAGCGCTCGTCCTCCGGATGGAGGGCCACGGCCGTGTCGCCCAGCAGGGTCTCAGGGCGCGTGGTGGCGACCACGATGCGCTCGTCGCTCCCCTCGACCGGATAGGCCAGGTGATAGAGCTTGCCCTGCACCGTCTTCATCTCCACCTCGAGGTCGGAGACGGCGGTGCCCAGGGCCGGGGACCAGTTGACCATGTACTCGCCGCGGGTGATGAGCCCCTCGCGGTAGAGGCGCACGAAGGCCGTGCGCACGGCGCGGGAGAGGCCGGGGTCCAGGGTGAAACGCTCGCGCGTCCAGTCGCAGGAGGCGCCCAGCAGGTCGAGCTGCTGGCGGATGTTCCCCTGGTACTGCTCCTTCCATTGCCACATCCGCGCCAGGAAGCGCTCCCGCCCCAGTGCGCTGCGGCTGGTCCCCTCGCTCGCGAGCTGGCGCTCCACCATGAGCTGGGTGGCGATGCCGGCGTGGTCGGTGCCGGGCAGCCAGAGGGCGTTGCAGCCCTGCATGCGCCGCCAGCGGGTGAGCAGATCCTGGAGGGTGGACTGGAGGGCGTGGCCGACGTGGAGCTTGCCGGTGACGTTGGGCGGCGGGATCATGATGCAGTAGGGGGGCTTCGCCGACGGCGCCTCGGCGCGGAAGTATCCCTTCTCCGCCCAGCGCCGCTGCCACGCCTGCTCGTAGCTCTTCGGCTCGAAGCGCTTGTCCATTTCGGTCTCAGCGCCCGCGATCTTCGTCTCCGTGCTCATGACGCTCACCACCAGACCTCCGTATCGTCCATCAAAAAGAAAGAAGGGAGCGGCGACTGCACCGCTCCCCGTTCGCCTTCGGACCTTATCCGAAGGCAGCCGTTACTCGACCTGGGATTCGAGCTCGCGCAGGCGGTCGCGGATGATCACCTCGGCCATGTCCGGGATGACCTCCCAGGCCACGTCCCGCACGGTCTTGTCGCCCAGCAGCTCCACCACCCGCCGAGCGATGCGGTCCACGTCCGCGTCGGAGAGGTGTCCGCCGCCGTTGCCGGCCTCGGGAGCGCCAGCCGGGGCCGCGGCCGGCGCGGGCGGAGCGCTCCACGGCTGCGGCTCCGGCTCGGCCCAGGCAGCCTGGAGCGGCTCGGGCTCAGGCGCCGCGAACGCCGCGCCCGGCGCGCCAAAGACCGGCTCCGGGCCCGTGGGATCAGCCGCCCAGTCGAACCCGGCAACCGCGGGGGCCGGGGCGGCGGGCTCCTCCGGCAGATAGCGATCCTGAGGCTCCTCGTAGGCCAGCTCGGAGGGGGCGCCGAAGACGTCCCCCTGCACCGCGAAGGAGGTCGCGCTCTCCTCCAGCTCGAACACCGGCTCCTGCTCCACCTGGTAGGTGGGATCGGGCTCCAGGGCGAACGACGGCTCGCGGTCGAACGGCTCCGGGGCCGCGGCCGGCGGCGGGAACGGTGGCGGCGTGGGCCCCAGGTCGAAGCCCCCCCAGGCCGGCTCGGGCGAGAACGCCGGAGCGGATGGTTCCAAGGCTGCGGCGGCCGGAAAATCCAGGGTGGGCAACGGCGTCCGCTCGGTCACCGGCGGCGCGGCAGCGGCGGCCGTCGGCTGCGGTGCCTGCTTGGCCTGCGGTGGCTTGGCCGCCAGCAGCTCCTGCACGCGCTGCAGCAGCTCCTGGGAGTCGAACGGCTTCTTCAGGAAGGAGTCGGCGCCGGCGGCCCGGGCCTCGTTCTCGTCGAACGGCTCGAAGGTCCCCACCAGCAGCAGCACGGGGACGTCGGCGCGAAGCTGCTTGGCGCGCCGGCAGACCTCATAGCCGTTGGCGCCCGGCATGTGCACGTCGGCGATGACGAAATCGGGCTTGACCTCGGGGAGCAGGGCGAGCGCCTCGTCACCGTTGCTCACGGCGCGGACCTCGAAGTCCTCGTCCATGAACGTCAGCTCGATGACCTTTTGAATGGTGACGCTGTCGTCCGCCAGCAGGATACTTCTTTTCATTCCTCCTCCATCCTGTTCAGAGTAACGTAGCACCCCGGGACCGGCCCGTCAAACCGTTCTCACCGCGGAGGTTATGCCCATCAGGCCGCGGCAAGGCGGGTCTGCAGGTAGGCGACGATGGACTTCGTGGAGGTTCCCGGCAGGAAGATCTCGTCGATGCCGGCGGTCTTCAGGGTCTGGATGTCCTGTTCGGGGATGATGCCGCCAGCGAAGACCAGGACGTCCTCCGCCCCCTGCTCCCTGAGCAACCGGGTCACCTCGGGCAGCAGGGCGTTGTGGGCGCCGGACAGGATGGAGAGCCCCACCGCGTCCACGTCCTCCTGCACGGCCGCCGCCGCGATCTGCTCGGGCGTCTGCCGCAACCCGGAGTAGATCACCTCGTAGCCGGCGTCGCGCAGGGCCCGGGCCACGATCTTCGCTCCCCGGTCGTGCCCGTCCAGGCCCGGCTTGGCGATCAGGATGCGCAGCCGTCGGTCGTTCATGGCGCGGGATTGTAGCAGAGGGCCTGCGGGGCTGCCGCCTGCAGGGCCGGAAAAACCCGTTGCGGTCAGCGCCTCGGGGTAGCATAGCGCCATGAACCCGGCCATCGCGGTGGTCAAGCTCCGGCCGCACTACCGGCGCGACGGCGGCGAGGTGCGGTTCCTCCTCTCCCGCCACCCGACCCTGCGCCTGGCCACGGAGGAGATCGCCCTCTTCGATGCCATCGACGGCCGGGCGACGGTGGCCGGCCTGGCCGCCCTCCACCCCGGGGCCGGGGAGGTCCTGGCGCGCTGGCAGGCCGCCGAGGTGGTGGAGATCGTCTCCCCCGCGGCGCCGCCGCCGGGCCCGCCGCTGGTGGTCGTCGAGCCCCACATGGACGACGTGGCGCTGAGCGCCGGCGGCCGGCTGCTGCGGCGCCGGGGCCGTCAGCCCATCGTCCTGCTCGCGGCCACCCGCCACTCCAACGTGAGCTGCTACTGGATGCTGGGGCGCGACTTCTTCGCCGCCGGACCGGTGACCGCCCTGCGGGTCGCCGAGTCGGAGCTGGTGGCCGATCTGGCGGGGGCGAGCTTCCGCTCGCTCGACCGGGCGGACGCGCCGCTGCGCTTCCAGCCGGCCGAGCGCTGGCGCCCGGACAGCTTCCTCCGGCTGCACGACGCTCTCGCGCCGTTCCTCGGCTTCCCCCCGCAGCCCGGGGAGGTGCGCCGGCTGGCGGACGCGCTGGCCGAGGCGGTGCTCCCCCTCGACCCGGCCGAGCTCTGGATCCCGCTGGGCGCCGGCGGTCACGTCGACCACCGCCTGACTCGCGACGCCTGCCTGCGGATGATCGCCGAGCACTGGGATCGCTTCGCCGCCCTCCCCGTGCTCCTCTATGAGGACCACCCCTACTCCGGCTACTTCCCCGGCCAGGCGGAGAGGATCGTGCGGGCCTTCGCGGCGCGCGGCGTCCGGCTGGAGCCCGAGACCGAGGACGTCACGGCGGTCTTCGGCGCCAAGCTGCGCCTCGTCTCCGTCTACGGCTCCCAGTTCAAGGCGCGGGCCATGGAGCCCGCCCTGCGGCGGCGGGCCGAGGAGGCCGGCGGCGGCGCGGGCAGGCTCGCGGAACGCGCCTTTCGCCTCGCGGACCGCCCGGTGCCGGTGCCCGAATCGGAGCTGGCGCCCGACGTGGAGGAGCTGCGGCGAATCCGTGAGGCCCTCGCCCGCTGGCTCCCCCGCCGGTACGAGGCGCGGCGGGTTACGGTCGTCTGCGGCGCCGCCGTGGGCCGCTGGGCGGAGTCGGCCCGCATCCTGCTCGCGGCGTTCCCCCAGGCCGCGGTCCGGGTGCTGATCGGCGAAGAGCAGCTCTGGGAGACGGCAGCCTTCCGCCATCCCCGGCTGCGGGTGAAGGAGGTGCGACGCGGCGGCTGGCCGGCGGCCCTGCTGGCGGCAGCGCCGCGGGTGGGGACGCCGACGATCGTCGTGCGCTTTCCGCCCTGGCCGCTGGCGGACCGCTGGCGGGAGCAGATCCTCAAAACCCCAATGCCGCCGCGCCGCCGGGCCCTCCACCGAGGGATCGCCGCGCTCCTCCCCCTGCGCCCGCGGGTCTTCTGCCGCCACCTGGGGGACGCCTGCGCCCTGCTGGCCGAGGAGTTGGGGATCGATGCCGGCGAGCCGGAGACCAGCCCCTCTCCCCCGGACGCCCGGCCCGGCGGGAGAGAGGCGGAGGGGTGAGGGTCAACCGGGCAGGCGGTACTTCTTCACCTTGTCCGCGGCGAGCACGGGATGCACCGCCACCGGCAGGGTCTCCGGCGCGTCGTTGCGGCCCACGTTGAGGATGAAGCTGAAGTCGTCTCCGGCCTGCTGGGCGTTGCCGTGGCAGCCCATGCACCCGCCCATGTTGTAGGTCGTCACCGGCGAGCCCGTGGGCCTCTTGAGATAGAAGGTGTTCTTGAACACCGAGCCGTCGGGATTGAAATCCGACATCAGGCTGCCGTTCGACGGACTGCTGGAGACGAGTCGGCCGCTGAAGAACTGGAGGTTGTAGTTGGTCTCCACCACCTCGTTGGATTGATAGTAGGTCGCCGCGTTGGCGCCGGTGTAGATCGTGCCGGGGACCGGCTTGTCGATGGGCGCCGCCTGGACGTTGACCAGCTTGTAGTAGAGCCACGGCGTGGGCTTGCCGCCGTTGTTGCCCTGGTTGTAGGCCCGGATGGCGTTGTGGGCCGCCTGGTTGACGTTGACGATGGCCTGGGGGATGCGGTGGGTGCGCTGATTGACGCACGTGTTCCCCTGGGGCGTGGGGCTCTTGGTGTTCTGAAGGTAGAGCCGCACTCCGGGCTTGCATTGCGTGGTGGTGACGTTGAACGTCTCGGTGTTGGGATTGGCCATCGTGGCCAGGGTCGCCTGCACGGGGTTCTGGGCCGGGTTGGAATAACCGGTGTCGAGGTTGGGGCCCGGGTTCTGGATCACCTGCCGCCCGTCCACGTCCTCGACGGAGACCGCCTTGTTGTGGACGCTGATCAGGATGTTGTCCGCCTGGCTGAAGGTGGCATAGATGAAGTAGGGCGCCGAGGGCGTCTTCTGGATGATGTGGAGGGCGAGCATGCCCCAGACGGCCTGGCGGTAGCAGGCGGCATTGCCGGACGGCTGGTAGAAGCGGACCATGGCGGTGTGGAACTTGCCGCTCTGCGCCTCCGTCGGGGTGAGCGGGCGCCAGGCGGACTTCACCTCGACCGTGCCCGGTGGCAGGCTCACGTACGGGGCCACAAGGGTCGGCTGCTGCCCCTTGAGGACGTTCCCCTGGTAAGTGTCGAAATTCATGATGGCCGTGTTGTACTGCGGGTTGTCGGTGGTCGCGCCGCCCGTGAAGCTGTGGTTCCAGTACCCCTGGTAGAGCTGCGTGCCGCCGGCGTTCGCGGGATTCACCACGTACGTGTAATCCACCTTGTTGGCCTTGGCGAGGAACAGGATCTCCTGCGATGGCGACGGTTGCGCCCCGGCGGCGGGGCCGGTGACGCCGGCATACATGGTGTCGAGGAAGATCTGGCTGTTCTCGTCCAGGTTCACCCATGCCGTGGTGGCGTTGGCCGGATCGCTCGGATTGCAGGGTCCGGTCACGTTGCCCGGAGCGTAGTCGTACTGCGGCGGTTCGTTGTAGCCGAAGTCGGGGGCACCCTGGGTCGCGCCGTGGGGGGGCGTGTTCTTCGAATAGTCATAGGCTGGATTCGGCTTGCCGTTGGGAAGGTAGGGAGCCGTGGGAGCGGTGCCGGGGAAGATCTCCACCTTGTGGCGGAAGGTCTCCCACACCAGCGGCGGACCGCTCGCCGCGGCCTGCCGGCCGTAGATACCCTTCGGGTCCGGCGTGTCCCGATTGTACTGCCCGGCCTGGCCGCCGGGCTGAGCCGGCCAGGTCAGGGCGATGAACTCCTGCCAGGCGAAGGCCGCCGCCTGCTGCAGAGAAGCTTGCGGGGCGCCGCCGGAGATGTCCGCCGGAAACACCGGTGCCGTGCCCGGCGGCGGCAGGGTGATCACGCCCGCCGCCCGCACTCCGGTCTTGGCGCCGTAGGCCACTGTACCGGCCCAGACGAGAAGCGGCAGGACGACAGCCGCGCCAACGAGCCAACGCTTGAACATGGACACTCTCCTCATCTAAAAAAGTGACAGCCTTGCTCCGAGGCTCGCAACCGGTGCGGTATCCCTGGCTGCCTAAGCTTCCGTCGCGGAGTCTTCAGCCGCTTCCGCCGGCTCGGCGGACTCCGCATCCTCGGCGGTCTCCGGATGCTCCGGATGATACTCGGCCGTCTCCGCGGCTTCCGCCTGCTCCGCCGCAAAACCGGCCTCGGCGGTCTCCGCCTGCTCCGCGCTGAAAGCGGCCTCGGCAGCGAAGGCGTGCTCCTCCGACGAGAAGGCGTGCTCCTCCGACAACGCGGCGAAAGCCTGCTCCTCGGAAAAGGCCTGCTCCTCCGACAACGCGGCGAAGGCCTGCTCCTCCGCGAACGCCTGCTCCTCCGAGAGGGCGGCGAAGGCGCTCTCCTCGGCCAGCCCCTGCTCCGCCGCCAACCCGGCCTCCGCCTGCTCGGCCGCTTCAGCGGTCAGGGATTCCGCTGCCAAACGGGCGTTCTCCGCCGCCTCGGCGTGCGGCGCCTCCGCCTGCTCCGTGGATTTGCGCGGTGACGAATCTTTTGCCTCGTCCTGTGCCATGAGAATTCCTCCTGGGCCGAAGGCCCGAGGGCGGTTGGTGGTGAAATCCGCTTGCCGTCCGATCGTCGATAGCCTACACTCAAATCCATCGTTCCGACAACCATCGACTCCGGCTCCGCCCCCTCCACGCCTGAAGCCGGCTGGGCGCCGCGCACCGTCGCCGAGCTCGCCGATCCCGGAGTGCGGGCCGAGCCGGTGCTGCGCCCGGCGAACGCGCGGTTGGTGTTCGCCGATTATACGCGGCTGCAACGCGACTTCCCGCGGCTCGGCGAGCCCTGGCTGCTGCGCGCCCACCCCGAGTTGCACGGCCTCTCCGCGGCGCAAAGACAGCGGCGGATCCGCGGCCTGATCGACGCCTGGCTGCTGCGCAGCGCCGCCGTCGTCTCCACCGCCCAGGCGGCGCAGGCGGCCGTCAATACACCGATCGCGACGGCGGGGGGCGGGCTCACCGCCTTCCGGCCGCCGCTCTACGGGCGCGCCCTGGTGACCTCGCTCGCCGAGGGCCGCCGCGACCTGCCGCCGGCCGAGGCCGCCCGCTGGCGGGACGAGCCGGACGGCCTCCTGGACGTCAAGGGGACGGGGGTCGCGCCGGGAGTCACCCCGTCGCCCCAGCCGCACTCGAACGGCCTGCTGGCCCTCGGCGAGGCGCTGACCAACATCGCCTTCCGGGAGGTGATCGAGCTGATCTTCCGCCGCGCCGGGACCCGCTTCGAGACCATCCCCGACTACGCCTTGATCGATCTCGGCTTCGACGTGCGGGGGCTCTACGGGCCGTTGACGCCGGCCGGTCTCCAGGTGCGGCAGGCCCACCGCCGGCCGCTGGGCGGCGCCGAGCTGCCGCTGGCCGGCTCGCCCGAGCAGCGCGTCAAGCTGGAGATCGAGATGCTCCTGCGCCACTACGGGCTGACCTCGTGCAGCGGCGCCACCGGCTTCGTCCTCGAGGAGCGCGGCGGCCGGCTGGAGATCACCTACGCCGGCAAGCCGGTGCCCCCCCACACTCCGGAGCAGATCGAGCAGATCCGCCGTTTCACCCGCTATCCCGGCGGCCGGCTGTGCCTCGAGGGGGTGAACGTGCAGCTCGCCCGCGAGGTGGCTCTCGGCCCCTCGCGGGCGCGGGTGGTCGATTTCGGCCACTATTCCGTGCGTGAGCGCTTCACGGAGCCGGTCCTCAGCCTGGTGCGCGACCGTCTCCTGCGCTGGGGTGGGGCGCTGTGGCCCGGCGAGCCCTTCTACGTCCAGCCCGATTCCCGCCTCCGCCTCGCCGTGGAGGACTGGGGCACGCCCCGCGAGCCGGGCGAGCAGCGCTCGGTGCCGGGGCATGCCGAGCTCGTCTGGCCCCGTCCCTTCGTGCTCGGCTTCGAGCTGGCCCACGGCTTCCGCTCCGGTACCCTGAGCGGCGAGCAGGTGCGGGCCCGCCTCGACGAGCTGGTGGCGAGCGTCGCCCGGAGCTGGGCAGGGTGACGGCGGTGGAGCGGCGGCTCACCACGGCTCCGGCCCGCGGCCACGGCGACGTGCGCTCCTTCTTCGATCGCTCGGCCGCGGAGTATGTCGAGCAGCACGGCAACCCCTCCCGGCTGCTGCGCTACCGCCTCTCCCTCCTGCGCCGCGCTGCCCGCTTTCAGCCCGGCGACGTGGTGCTGGAAATCGGCTGCGGCGACGGCGCGCACCTGCTCGCGCTGGCCGGCGAGCTCGGCCGCGGCCTGGGGATCGACCTCTCGACCTCCATGGTCGAGCGCGCCCGCGCCCGCGCCGCGGCTCAGGGCCTCGGTCAGCGCATCCGCTTCGCAGCCGACCTCGCGGAACGGCTGAGCTCGGTGGCCGACGCCTCGGTGGACGTGGTGATGTGCACCGGCTCGCTGGAGCACATGCTCGACCAGCCGGCCGTGGCCCGCGCCGCCGCCCGGGTGCTGCGGCCGGGGGGCCGGTTCGTCGGGCTCACCCTCAACGGCGGCTATGTCTGGTACCGCCGGATCGCGCCCTGGCTGGGGCTCGACGTGTGCCACCTCGCCACCGACCACTTCCTCCGCCGCGAGGAGCTGAAGGCGCTGCTGACCGCGGCCGGGTTCTCAGCGGTCGCGATCACCCCCTGGACCTTCATCCCCCGGGGCGACATGCCCCCGTCCCTGGCCCGGCTGCTGGCGGTCCTCGACGTCGCCGGCCGCCTCACCCGCCTGCCCTCCCTGCGCGGCGGGCTCCGTTTCCGCGCCAGCCTCGGGGGCGGGGAGCCGGCCGGCCACGAATAGCCGGTAGCCGAGCCGGCCCGCGGCGTAGAGGCGCTCGACGGCGATGCCCCCCAGATAGGCCGCGAGGACCGCCCGCGCCGGCCCCCACGGCAGGATGGCCCGGAGCCGGGCGTAGCGCCGCTCCAGCCGGTCGAGCAGCTCCGGAGCGCGCCAGCGCACGCCGGAGGTGAGGTCCTCCTCCCGCAGCAGCGTGAGGCCCGCCGCGGCGAAGCCCCGCCGGTACTCGTCCGCCGCCGGCAGCCGCGGGCATCCCCAGTGCTCGCGCAGCAGCGCGAGGTCGCGGGCCGCCTCCTCCCCCAGAGGGGTGGCGGGTACGTCCTCCACCACCAGCAGGCGCCCCCCGGGGCGCAGGGCGGCGGCGAGGTGGGCGAGAGTCGCTGCCAGGCGCGGGGAGTGCACCAGGGTCTCGATGGCCACGATGCCGTCGTAGCGCTCCGGGAGAGGCTGATCGAAGCTCTGGAGATGGAAACGGCAGCGCGCCTCCCACCCCCGCCGGCGCGCCTCTCGCCGTGCCACCCCGAGCTGGACCCGGCTGATGGTCAGGCCGTCGTACCGGCCACCGATCCGCCCGCACCAGCGGAAGACCGTGCCGCCGAAGCCGCAGCCGGCGTCGAGCACCCGTGGCTCCGGGGGGAGCCCAGAGACGGCCAGCAGCCGGTCGTGGACGGCGTGCACGCCCGCCAGGGTGCCGCCGCCCTCCCCCGCCGCCAGCGACTTGTGCATGGTGAAACCGGCGAACCGGTCGCCGTAGGCCAGGCGGTTGGCGATCTGTACGTAGCGCGAGAGCCAGTCGTAGAGCTCGGCCACCTCGCCGGCGCCGGCCGCGGCGGTCAAGTCACGTCTCCAGCCGCAGCAGGAAGATGAATTCGTTGGCGAGGCGCAGGGGGAGGATGGGCCGGGCCACGCGGCCACGCTGCGCCTCCCAGGAGATCCCCAGGGCCCGCCGCAGCCGCTGGCGGAGCCACTGATCCGGCAGCACGCCGCTGACGGTGAAGCCCAGCCGCTCGAACAGCCCGGCCCACTGCTCGAGGCCGGCGGCGTCCTGATGGCCCGCCACGTTGCGCCGCCCCAGCAGCTCGGCATGCACCCGCCAGCTCAGGGTCCGGGAGTTGCGCACCATGAGACAGAAGCGGGCGCCCGGCCGGGCCACCCGCTGCATCTCGCGCAGGGCCGCCTCGCGGTCCAGCACCCGCTCCAGCGAGCCGATGCAGGTCACGCAGTCGAAGGACGCGTCGCGGAAAGGCAGGAGCTCGGCGTTGCCTGTCGCAGCCCGGGCGCCGGCGGCCGTCGCCGGCACCATGGCCGCGGCCACCTGGGAGAGGTCCACACCGAATCCCCGCACTCCTCGCTCCACCGCCGCCTTGAGCAGCAGGCCGGGGCCGCAGGCCACGTCGAGCAGCGCCTCTCCCGGCCGGGCGCCCACCAGGTGGACGAAGATCGGGTACGCTTCCGGAGGTCGAAGATACGACAGCCCCCGAGTGGCATACACCTCGTCGAACCAGCGGCGGACGGTCTCCTGATTCATGGCGCCAGGCTCCGGACCGCAGGTGCCGGGGAGAGGGGGAGAGCCGCGCCGCCGCCGAGCCCGCGCAGGAACCGCTCCAGCCCGGCGCCGGACTCCTCCCAACTGGGGAAGGCCGCCGCGGCCCGGCGGTTCGCCCGGCCGGCCGCGGCCCGCGCCCCATGGTCGGCGAGGAGGCGGCGCACGACCGTGCCCAGGCGCCCCGCGTCGCCGGCGGGAGCCAGGAGATGGGCGGTCTCCGGCGGCAGGGATTCGGGGAGCCCCCCCACGGCGTAGGCGGCCACCGGCAGCCCGCGGGCCATCGCCTCGCGCACGGCCATGCCACACGACTCGAAGCGCGAGGCGAGGGCGAAGAGATGGCAGCGGTCGTAGAGCGCGGCCAGACGGGCCGGCGGGAGGGGACCGCGCAGCCGCACCCGCCCGCTCACGGGGGAGCGCCGGAGCCTGGCGGCGAAGGCCTGCGCGTACCCGGGATCGAGCTCCGGATCGCCCGCCACCTCCCAGCGCCACGGCAGATCGGCACACTCTTCCAGGACCGCCAGCAGCTCCAGCAGCCCCTTGCCCGGCAGCAGGCTCGCCACCGTCAGCACCCGGGGCGGCCCCGGCGATGGACGCAGCGGCAGCGCGGTCCGATAGCGGGCGTCGAGGCCCGGAGCGACCGTCACCACGCAGCCGGGCGCCAGCCCGGCGGCCTGCAGCGCTTCGCGGCTGTAGCGACTGGTGGCCACGGCGCCGGCAAAGAGGGGGAGCAGACGCCGCTCCGCAGCCGCCTGCCCCGACTGCCGCTGCTCCGGGTCCAGCAGATGGAGGTGGTGGACGAGGAGGACCGCGGTGACTCCGGGTGCCCCGGCGGCGAGCCGGCGGGCCACGGCATCGAGCAGCAGACTGTCCACGAGCCAAAGCCCGGGGGCGAGGGACGGCCAGTCGCCGTCGCGCAGCACGCGGCGGCGCAGGGGGAGCGTTGCCGCCAGGACGTCCAGGACCCGGCGGTTGAAGACGTTGCCGCCGGTGGGCCTGGTATGGATGGCCGGCATCAGGATGCCGGCGGTCCGGAGGCTCCCCTCAGCCTCTCGCATCGCTCTCCTTCGCCGCCGCCGGCCCCACGGGTCCCTCGAAGGCGGCCCAGGCCACGTGCGACTCATGGAGCGTCACCTTGAGCACGCCGGCGAAGTCCGCCGCCACCCGGCGGGCGATCTCGCCGTGGAGGAAGCGGGCCAGGTACTCGGTGGTGGTGAGGGCCGCCGCGAAGCGGGGATCCTCGTCCAGATTGCGGTAGCCGAGCGCCGCCGTCACCTCCCCGAGGACGCGGCTGGCGAGGCCGATGTCGATCACCACATTGAAGGCGTCGAGCTCCGCGCGCCGGAATTCGGCGTCGACGACATAGGTGGCGCCGTGGAGGCGGGCGGCCGGCCCGAAGACCTCCGCCGGCAGCGAGTGGGCGATCATCACATGGCTGCGGACGTTGACGCTGTACATGCGGTCCTCTTCAGCTCCTCAGACCTCGGGAGGATACCGGACGGTGATCGAGAGGCTTCCTGGTCCTTCGGGCTCGGCGAACAGGTCAGGCAGCGCCGCGAGCTCGGTCCGGCGGCTGACGTGCTCGTCCCACTGCGTTGACCGCAGCAGCGAGAAGACCAGCGCTGTGCGACGGCGGAAGTCCCAGCGCCCGCGCAGGAACGGCGGCAGGCTCGACACCTGGGAGGCGGCGATCCGCTTGCGCCCATTGTGAAAGCTCCCGCCCAGCGCCAGGCGGGTCTCGCCGCTTCCGAGCCAGCTCACCTCGACCAGCCGCCCCTCGGCGCCCAGCGCGTCGAGGGCCGTCTGCACCTCGGCGGGCGAGCCGCTGGCACCGAAGGCCAGGTCGTACTCCCCGGCCGGTGCCGCGACGGCCGTGAATCCAAGACGGCGGGCGAGGTCGCGTTTGGCCGCCTCCCGCTCCACCACGTCGACCTCGACGCCGGGGATGGCGGCGAGCAGCCGGGCCACCAGCGAGCCGACGACGCCGAAGCCCACCACCAGGGCCCGCTCGCCCAATACGATGCGAGAGTCCCAGACCGCCGTCACCGCCGTCTCCAGGTTCGCCGCCAGCGTGGCCCGCTCGGCCGGCACACCCTCCGGCACCAGGCGCACGTCCGCCACCCGTACGTTGCAGCGATCCTGGTGGGGGTGGAGGACGTGGACGATCCGTCCGCGCAGCTCCGCCGGGCCGCGCACCACCCGGCCCACCAGCGAGTAGCCGTACTTGACGGGAAACGGGAACTCCCCTTCCATGTAGGGACAGCGCATGGCGCCGGCCACCTCCGGCGGCACGCGGCCGGCCGCGACCAGGCGCTCGGTCCCTGGGCTCACGGCGGAAAACAGGGCTGCCACCTGGCACCAACCACGCGGGGGCGAGGGTAGCTCCGCCGTCCGCAGGCGGGCCCGGGCCGGCCCTTCATGCCACAGCGCCCGGGCGAGGCTCATGCCGGCCCGCCGGCCCCTTGCCGCCGGGGACAGCCCACGAACATCACGCCGTCCCCCACCGGCACGTAGGCGTGGCTCTCGAAGGCGAGGGCCTCGCTGACGAAACCCGCCTGCGGCCGCACGAAGGGGCTCAGGCCGGGGCCCAGGACGAGGGGGGAGATGTGGAGTTGCACGACGTCGATGGCGCCGTCCGCCAGCAGGGCCGAGGTGGTGGCGGCTCCTCCCTCCACCAGCACCGAAAGGAGGCCGCGGGCGAACAGGGCCTCGAGGATCGCCTGCCCGGGGATCCTCCCTGCCTGCGTCTCCAGGGCGATCAGGGCCGGCTCCGCCGCCGCGCTCCCCTCCCGCCGCGGCACGATGGTGAGCAGGGGCCCGTCCGCGGCCTCGCGCAGGCAGCCGAGGTCAAGCGGCGGCGTACCCACCACCACCCGCACGGGGTTCGCGCCCGGCACGTGCCGCACCGTCAGGCGCGGCCGGTCGCGGCGCAGGGTCCCTGAGCCCACCAGCACGGCGTCGCAGAGCGCCCGCATGCGGTGGGCGTGCACCAGGTTCTCGGGGCAGCCGATCCACTGCGAGTGGCCGCTGGCGGTGGCGATGCGGCCGTCGAGCGTCTGAGCGAAGTGAGAGACGGCGAAGGCCCGGCCCCGCTGCCGCGCCGCCACCGGCGCCAGGCAGTACGGCAGGTAGAGCCGCAACATCTCCAACGCGGGCGCCGGCAGCCTCCCCCTCTCCAGCACCTCGATCCCGGCCGCTCCGGCCATCGCCAGCACGGTCTCTCCCCCGCTGAGAGGAGGCCTCTCCGCGACCGAAGAGAGAACCACCACCTGCAGCGCGCCGGCCGGGCCGCCGAGCTGGCGGTTCACCGCCACCGCCGGCGCCGGGGCCACCTGCAGCACGCACCAATGAAAGGGGCCGGAGCGCAGCCGCAGCCGCGAGCGCAGCCGCCGCAGCGCGCTCCAGCAGGACGCCAGCAACGCATCCGGCTCGCAGGCCGCCGCGCCGGGAGGCGAGGAAATTCGTCCGAGGTCCTGGGTCACGTCCCGGGCAGTCTTCCAGAAATTGTTTCTCTTGTCGAGTCGATCAGTCTATACTGGCGGCCAGTCCTCCAATGGAAAGGGGTCCTGCTTGTACCGGCTTCCGAGAGAGAGTGAGCCCATGGTGGCACGAGCGCGGCTGCCCACCCGGCATGGGGAGTTCACCGCCTGGGTTTACGAGCAGCCGGAGGCCGGCTGCGAGCACCTCGCGCTGGTGATGGGCCCCATCGCCGACGGCCGGCCGGTGCTCGTCCGCATCCATTCCGAGTGCCTCACCGGCGACGTCCTCGGCTCGTTGCGCTGCGATTGCGGAGCCCAGCTCCAGCTCGCGCTCGACCGCATCGCCAGGGAGAAGCGCGGGATCCTCCTCTACCTGCGGCAGGAAGGCCGGGGGATCGGCCTCTACAACAAGATGGCGGCCTACGCCCTCCAGGACCAGGGGCTCGACACGGTCGAGGCCAACGAGCACCTGGGCTTCGCGGCCGACCTGCGCGACTATCGCGTCGCCGCCCGCATCCTCGCCAACCTCGGCGTCCAGGACCTGCGCCTGCTGACCAACAACCCGCGCAAAGTCGAGGCCTTGCGGGACTGCGGTCTGCGGGTCGTGGAGCGGCTGCCGCTGGTCGCTCCCCCCAACGAGGAGAGCGCTCAGTACCTCCGCACCAAGCGGCTGAAGATGGGGCACCTCCTGTCGCACGAGGACCGGGGCTGACGCCCGCCGGGGCTTCAGCCCGCGCCGGCGCGCTCGTTGAAGAAGTGGATCAGGTCCGTCGCGGCCACCGGATAGCCCATCTGGCGCAGCAGCGAGACCACCTGGCCGCGGTGGTAGGTGGTGTGGTTCACCAGGTGGACCACCGCCTGCCAGAGGGGCAGGGTGCGGATGGCGCCGTCGGGCAGGGAGGCCCAGGTGAGCGGCCCGGCGAGCTGGTCGCCGGAGAGGCCGGCGAGGAAGGCTTCGATCTGCGCCGCCGTCTCCTCCCAGCCGGCGATCCAGGACTGGAGGTCCGGATACTCCGCGGGGCTGGGGATCCGCTCCAGCGGTCGGCCCAGGAAGCGGGAGAGCCACAGCCGCTGGGAGCCCAGCATGTGGGCCATGGTCCCCAGCAGCGAGCCGAAGCTGACGCCGGCCTCCCGGGCCAGGTCCTCCGGCTTCACCTGGCGGGCCGCCGCCAGCATCAGCCGGTCCGCCCACAGCATGTAGAGGAGCAGGTCGCGGACGGTGGTCGCGTCGGCTCCCATGATCAGAAGACTGCCGGCTCTTCGTAGGTGCTGAAGACGTCGCGCAGGGCGTCGCTGATCTCGCCCACCGTGCAGTAGGCCTTCACACAGCCCAGGATCAGGGGCATGGTGTTCTCGCTTCCCGCCGCCCCCCTCTTGAGGGCGTCGAGCGTGCGGGAGACGGCTCCCGCGTCCCGCCGCGTCTTGACGTCGTTCAGGAACGCCACCTGCCGCTCCGCCAGGTCGTCCGGAATGTAGAGGATGTCGATCGGCTCCTCGTCCGTCACCTGAAAGGCGTTGACGCCCACGATCACCTTCTCGTTCTCCTCGAAGGCCCGCTGATAGGCGAAGGCCGCGTCCATCAGCTCGCGCTGTGGGAAGCCGGCCTCGATCGCCTCCACCATGCCGCCGAAGTCGTCGATGCGGCGGAAGTAGTCGAAGGCGCCGTCCACCATGCGGCGGGTCATCTCCTCAACGAACCAGGAGCCGCCCAGGGGATCGACCGTGTTGATGACCCCCGACTCGTGGGCGATGACCTGCTGCGTCCGCAAAGCCGTGCGGGCGTTGGCCTCGGTGGGCAGGGCGAGCGTCTCGTCCAGGGCGTTGGTGTGCAGCGACTGCGTGCCGCCGAGCACCGCGGCGAGCGCCTGGATCGTCGTCCGCACGACGTTGTTGATCGGCTGCTGGGCGGTCAGCGAGCAGCCGGCCGTCTGGGTATGGAAGCGCAGCATCCAGGAGCGGGGGCTCCTGGCGCCGTAACGCTCGCGCATCACCCTGGCCCAGATCTGCCGGGCGGCCCGGAACTTGGCGATCTCCTCGAAGAAGTCGTTGTGACTGTTGAAGAAGAAGGAGAGCCGCGGCGCGAACTCGTCGACCGGCAGGCCGGCGTCGATCCCGTACCGGACGTACTCCATGCCGTCGCGCAAAGTGAAGGCCAGCTCCTGGAGGGCCGTCGAGCCCGCCTCGCGGATGTGATAGCCCGAGATGGAGATGGTGTTCCAGCGCGGCACGTGCTTTGCGGCGAAGGCGAACTGATCGGTGATCAGCCGCATCGAGGGTCGCGGTGGGAAGATGTACTCCTTCTGCGCGATGTACTCCTTGAGGATGTCGTTCTGCAGCGTTCCCGAGACCTGGCGCTCGACGTCGACCCCCTGCTTCTCCGCCACGGCCAGGTACATGGCAAAGAGGATCGGGGCGGTCGAATTGATGGTCATCGAGGTCGTGACCTCGCCCAGAGGGATCCCGTCGAAGAGCTCCTCCATGTCCGCCAGGGTGTCCACCGTGACGCCGCACTTCCCCACCTCGCCCTTGGACATCGGGTGGTCCGAGTCGTAGCCGTAGAGCGTCGGCAGGTGGAAGGCGACCGAGAGGCCGGTCTGGCCCTGCGAGAGGAGATACTTGAAGCGCTGATTGGTGTCCGCCGCCGTGCCGAAGCCGGCGAACTGGCGCATGGTCCACAGCTTCCCCCGGTAGCCCGTCGGGTGAATGCCGCGGGTGTAGGGATATTCGCCCGGGATACCGAGGTCTTGAACGGGATCGATTCCCGCCACCTGCTCGGGGGTGACGAGATGGGGGACCTCCATGCCGGACACCGTGGTGAAGTCCCGCTTCCAGAACGGCACCTGCCCCTCGGACTTCGCCCTCGCCGCCTCCCACCGCTGGCGCGCCTCGCCCAGGGTCTCGAGGACGTCCTCCTTGTAGGCCGAGTCCTTGGCGACCGAGTCGGCGGCGGGCTTCTCGGTCAACAGGGTCGGTTCCTGGTCCTTGACGGCCATGCGGGCAGCTCTCCTTTCAGGGCACGACGGCCCGGGGTTCCCGGGGCGCTGGCGTGACGAAGTATAGACGATGGGAGACGATCCGGTGAGACCCTGGCAGCCGCGCTACACCGCGGATGGAGTCACCTCATCCAGATTGCCGGCGATCTCATCCGAATTGCAGGTCACCTCGTTCGCGGATGAGGTGACCTCATCCGAATTGCAGGTCTACTCATCCGCGGATGGAGTCACCTCATCCGAGTTGCAGGTGTCCTCATCCGTGGAAGGGATGACCTCATCCGAGTTGCAGGTCTACTCATCCGAATTGGAGACCACCTCATCCGAGTTGCAGGTGACCTCATTCGCGGGGCGAGTGACTCGCCCCGAGTTACGGAGGACCTCATTCTCGGGGCCGCCGCCTCGCTACTCGAATGCGGCGGGCTTCACCTCAGCAGAGGGTAGAGTCGGCGGCGGGCGCGGTGGCCGTAGGTCGAGGGAGTAGCTATTGCCGCGGCTTTCGCCTTGATGCCGGTGCCTCAGTCTCGGCCATGGCGCGCCTGGAGTGCCCGTGAGCACCTCAATTTACGGAGCATGGAAAGGCCCTGCTCCCTGGAAAAGGAGTGCACTATGAAGATCAAGCTCTGTAAGCTGGCGTTGTTGCTCGTTGTCCTGCTGTCCCTGGCCCCGGTTCTGGGTTTGGACCAAGCCCTCGCATCGAGCCCCTGCGATGGCCTCCCAGGGTTGTGCCGTCCCAAGTACGATCCGGTCACGAAGTGCTGCATCTCGGACCCTCGATTCGACTGCGTCGACATCTGTTTCTAGCCAAGCCGCGACTTCAGACTGTGGATGAGGTTGAGCGCCGCGAGCGGCGTCAACTGGTTCACGTCCACGTCCTTGAGCAGGCCGGCCACCACCTGCTCCGGCGGGGCGAAGAGGGTGAGCTGGGCGGGGCCTCCGGGGTCCGGGGAGCCGGTGCCGCGGGCGAGGCGGGGCTTGCCCGTCGGGTCGTACTCCAGGGATTCGAGGTTGGCCAGGACCTCGCCCGCGCGATCGATCACCGCGCCCGGGAGGCCGGCGAGGCGGGCCACGTGGAGGCCGTAGGACTTGTCGGCGCTCCCCGGCACCACCCGGCGCAGGAAGACGATGCGGTCCTCCCACTCCTTGACCGCCATCGTCCGGTTCACCACCCGCGGCAGCAGGGAGGCGAGCTCCGTCAGCTCGTGGTAGTGGGTGGCGAAGAGGGTCTTCGGCCGGCGGTTCTCGTGCAGGTACTCGACGATCGCCCAGGCCAGCGACAGGCCGTCGAAGGTGGCCGTGCCCCGCCCCACCTCGTCGAGGATCACCAGGCTGTGGTCCGAGGCGTGGCGCAGGATGTTGGCCGTCTCGATCATCTCCACCATGAAGGTGGACTCGCCGCGGGCCAGGTCGTCCGAGGCCCCGACGCGGGTGAAGATGCGGTCGACGACGCCGATCACCGCCTCGTCCGCCGGCACGAAGCTCCCCGCCTGGGCCAGCAGGACGATGAGCGCCACCTGCCGCAGGTAGGTCGATTTGCCCCCCATGTTGGGACCGGTCAGGAGGACGATCTGCGATTGCTCGTCGTCCAGCTCCGCGTCGTTGGGGACGAAGGCGTCGCGGCTCGCCTGCTCGACGACGGGATGGCGCCCCTCCCGGATCACGATGGGCCCACCCGCCTCCCCCATCACCGGCCGCACGTAGCGCTGCCGGGCCGCGACCTCGGCGAAGGCGGCCAGGGTGTCCAGGGCGCCCACGGCCGCGGCCAGGGCCGTGAGGCCCGCGGCCTCGGCGGCGACCTTCTCCACCAGCTCGCGGAAGAACCGCTGCTCCAGCGCCACCTGCCGCTCCTCGGCGGCGAGGATCTGCTCCTCCAGCTCCTTGACCTCCGGCGTCACGTAGCGCTCGGCGTTGACCAGGGTCTGTTTGCGGATGTAGTCCGCCGGCACCCGCTCCTGGTTGGCCCGGGTAACCTCCAGGTAGTAGCCGAAGACCTTGTTGTAGCGGATCTTGAGGGACGCGATCCCCGTGCGCTCCCGCTCGCGGACCTCCAGGGCCGCGATGTGGCGCTTGCTGTCGCGGGTCAAAGAGCGGTAGTGGTCCAGCTCCTCGGAGACCCCGGCCGCGATGACGCCCCCTTCCTGGAGGTTGGGCGCCGGGGCGGCCTCCAGGGTGCGGGCCAGCTCGGCGGCGAGCTCGGGCAGGGGATCCACTTCGGTCAGCCGGGCGAGCAGGGGGGCGGCGCCCGGGTCTCCGGCGATCACCGCCGCCAGCTCGGTCAGCAGGCCCGGGGCCTCGGCCAGGGAGTCGCGCAGGGCCGCGGCCTCGCGCGGGGTGAGAGTGCCCAGCACGGCCCGGGCCAGCAGGCGCTCCGGGTCCGCCATGCGGGCCAGGTGCTCGCGGATCCTCTCCCGGCGGGGATTGTCCGCCGTCAGCTCGCCCACGGCCCGGTGGCGCTCGGCGATCTCTCCGGGGTCCACCAGGGGACGGCGCAACCACTCCCGCAGGGTGCGTCCGCCGGGAGCGGTGACGGTGCGGTCGAGCACGCCGAGCAGCGTGGTCTTGCGCCGGGTGCCCGCGGCCGTCGCGGCCCCCGCAGCCACCCCCCGCTGGCTGGCGAAGACCTCCAGGTTGGCGAGGGTCGAGGCGTCGAGGATCAGCCGGTCCCGCGCCTCCCGCACGGCGAGGCCGCGGACGTGGGACAGCGAGCTCTTCTGCGTCTCCTGGGCATAGGCCAGGGCCGCCGCCGCCGCGCGCACGGCCGGCTCCCCCTCCTCCAGGCCGAAGCCGCGCAGCGTCCCAGCCCCGAGCTGGCGCCGCAGCAGCTCGCCCGCCCGCTGCGGATCGAACAGGCGATCTCCCGCGAGCGGCGTGCGACAGGGGCAGTCGCGCTCGGCCCAGTCCACGATCTCCGCAGGGAATCCTGACTCGCCGCCGTGCCACAGCACCTCGCGCGGCCGGAGCAGGGCGAGGTCCTCCACCGCCTCCTCCGGGGAGCTCCAGCGGCGGACGAAGAAGGTCCCGGTCGAGAGGTCGAGGAAAGCGCCCGCCCCGGCATCCCGTTCCCAGACCAGCCCGGCGAGGAAGTTCTCCTCCTTGCCTTCGAGCAGCCCGGGATCGCTCACCGTGCCGGGGGTCACCACCCGGGTGACCTCGCGCTTGACCAGCCCCCTGGCCAGGGCCGGGTCCTCCACCTGATCGCAGATGGCGACCTTGAGGCCGGCCGCGAGGAGCTTGGCGAGGTACCCCTCCAGGGCGTGATGGGGGACGCCGCACATGGGCACCTCGCTCTCCGTCCCCTTGTGGCGGGCCGTGAGCTGCACCTCCAGGATGGGGGAGGCGGCGCGGGCGTCCTCGAAGAACATCTCGTAGAAGTCGCCCATGCGATACATCAGCAGGGCGTCCGGATGCTGCGCCTTGACCTCCAGGTACTGGCGCATCATCGGCGTCAGGGTCGTGACAGGGGCGGAGAGGGCCATGCGGGGGTAAGTATACGTGACGGGTTGCGGAAAAGCGTGCCAAGGTCCCACACGCGGATGGACCGAATATACTTCCCCCATGCCCGACCCCCTCCTCATCCTCGACACCGGCTCGCCCCTGGTGAGCGTGGCCCTGGCCCGCGGCGGCGCGGTGGTGGCGACGCGGTCGGTCGCCATCGAGCGCTCGTCCACCCGGCTGCTGGAGATGGTGCGCGAGGTGCTGGAGGAGGCGGGGATCGGGATGAGAGGGCTCGGCGGCATCGCCGTGCTGCGGGGCCCGGGGAGCTTCACCGGCGTGCGTATCGGCCTCGCCACGGTCCTCGGCTTCCACCAGGCCCTCGGAATGGCGGTGGCGACTCCGACCTCGTTCCAGGCCCTGGCCGCGGCGGCGGAAGGGGACGAGCCGGTCGTCATCGCCGCCGTCGACGCGCTGCGGGGGGAGTGGAGCGCCCAGGCGTTCGCCGCCGGTGCGGTGCCCCGGGCCCTGGGCGAGCCGGAGCTCGTCCCCGGCCCCGAGCTGCCGCGGCTGGCGGCCGGCCGGCCGGGGGTCCCCGGCATGGTCATCGGCTTCGGGGTGGCGCGCCTGGCGGGCCTGCCCGGCTGGCCCGCGGACCTCCGCCTCGTGGAGCCCGGCCCCCTGGCTCCCGCCGCCGCCCGGCTGGCCGCGGCGCCGGAGACGGTGTGGGACCCGTCGCTCCTCACCCATCCTCTCTACTCCCGGCCGCCGGCCTTCACCCCGGCGCGCCCCCGGACGCCGGTCCCCGCCGGGCACCCCATGCAGGAGACCTGACGTGCTGGCCCGCGAGCCCTCCCCCCTCGTCGTCCGCCCGGCGCGGGCGGCCGACCTCGAGCGCATCACCCGGCTGGAGGACGCCGCCTTCGAGGACTCCTGGCCGCGCGACCTCCTGGACTACGAGCTGACCCACACCCGGACCTTCCTCCTGGTGGCCTCGCGCGGCGACGACCTCCCGCTGCCCGGCTACGTCCTCTTCCATCACGTGGCGGGAGAGGCCGAGCTGCTGCGCCTGGCGGTCGATCCCCCCGAGCGCCGCCAGGGCATCGGCCGCCTGCTGGTGGAGCACGGTCTCGAGCGCCTGCGGCAGACGAACGTCCGGGTCTGTTTCCTGGAGGTGCGGATGAACAACGAGCCGGCCATCCAGCTCTACAAGGGCCTGGGCTTCCAACGGGTGGGTCGCCGCCGCGGCTATTACCGGGACGGCACGGACGCGCTGATTCTCTCGTTGACGTTGTAGCGGCGCCGGGGTTGCTCCTCCGGGAAGGCCGGTGTTATCCTCCGGGTAGAGCATGACGATCCCACGTCCCATCACGGCCGCCCGCCCCTTCGAGGGGCGCGGGCGTGCCCGTGTCCAGGAGCCGGTCGCACGGTGAGCAGGACTCGCCGCCGGCCGCTCTTTTCGTTCCTTCCCTCCACAGGTGCCGGTCCACGCGGGCCGCAACCGCCCACCCATCGAATTTTGTCCACGAGAGGAGGCTCTCATGTCCCATGACGACCTGAAGGCGGAGCTGATCAAGACGGATGACGAATTCCGCCGCCTCTATGAGGAGCACCAGGAGTACGAGAGGCGGCTGCGCGAGATCAACCAGAAGACCCTGCTCTCCGAAGGTGACGAGATCGAAGAGAAGAAGATCAAGCTGCACAAGCTGACCCTGAAGGACAAGATGGAGCACCTGCTGCGGCTGCACCGCGAGGCGCGGGTCTCCGCCTAGGGCCATGCCGGCGCCGAGGCTCCGCAGACGACCCTTGAGCTCACGCGATCGACCGGAGCCCCGACGATGAAGTTCGCCAAAGAAGGCTGGGTGTTCGTCCTGCCCTTCGTCTTTCTGGCCGGGCTGCTGTTCGTCTTCGGGCGGCCCGGCTGGGGCGCCGCCGCGCTCGTGGTGGGTCTCCTCATCCTCCTCTTCTTCCGCGATCCCAAACGCGCCTACGAGGGCGACGCCGGCTTCGTGCTGGCGCCGGCCGACGGCCTGATCACCCGCATCGACACGCTCGAAGACCCGCAGATCGGCCCCGGACGCTACCAGCGCATCGTCACCTTCCTCTCGGTGTTCGACGTGCACGTGCAGAAGGTGCCGGCGGCGGGCGAGGTGATCGTCTCCCGCTACACGGTGGGCCGCAAGGTCGCCGCCTTCCGCGAGGACGCGGGGGAGGTCAATGAGAAGCACCTGACGGTGATCCGCCGCGGCAACGGCGATCTCGTGGGGGTGCGGCAGATCGCGGGGCTGCTGGCGCGCCGGGTGGTCTGCTATTTGAAAGAGGGGGACCGGGTGCACCGCGGGCAGGCCCTGGGGCTGATCAAGTTCTCCTCCCGCGTGGACCTGCTGGTGCCGGAGGGATACCAGGTGCTGGTGAAGAAGGGAGACCGGTTGAAGAACGGAGCGACCCCGGTGGCAGTGCCCGGCAAGGAAGACGCGTGACGAGCGAGCCGGCGCCAGGGCGGCGGCGGCGCATCCGGCGGGGGGCCTACCTGCTGCCGAGCCTGTTCACCATGGGCAACATGGTGCTCGGCTTCTACGCCATGATCCTGGGCCTGCACGAGCACTTCCGGATGGCCGCCGCGATGGTGTTCCTGGCCGGCCTGCTCGACAGCGTCGACGGCCGCATCGCCCGCCTCACCGGCACCGAGAGCGAGTTCGGCCGGGAGTACGACTCGCTGGCCGACGTCATCACCTTCGGCGCCGCGCCGGCCCTGCTGGCCTACCTCTGGGGGCTGGAGGACCTCTCCCCGGACACCTGGCTGCTGTCGGTGTTCTTCATGGTCTGCTGCGCCACCCGGCTCGCCCGCTTCAACGTGCAGTCCAAGACCACGGACAGCCGCTTCTTCGTCGGCCTGCCGACGCCGGCCGCCGCCTTCTGCATCTGCTCGATCCTCGTCTTCGCGCCCGAATACACGGAAGACGTGAGGGTCTACGTGCAGGTCCTCATGGGCATCGCCCTGCTGCTCATCGGGGTGCTCATGGTCTCCACCTTCCGCTACGTGAGCGGCAAGAAATTCGACCTGCGCAAACGCTGGAGCTATCGGGCCTTCGTGCCCATCGCCGCCATCCTGCTGGTGGTCATCTACCAGCCCTGGGCCACGCTGCTGGTGATCACGGCGCTCTACACCCTCTCCGCGCCGGTCGCAGCGCTGGTGGCGCGCCTGAGGCACCGCGACCCCAACGCGCCCCCCGTGGAAGGAGTCTCGTGACCGCCATCGCCATCCTCCACCCCACCAACCTGCTGGGCAAGGAGCTGCGGGAGACGATCGACGCCCGCCATCCCGACTGGACGGACGTGCGCCTGATGAGCACCCGGGAGGACGAGATCGGCACCCTGACCGAGGTGGCCGGGGCCGCCGCCCTGGTGAGCCGCTATGAGCCGGAGAAGCTGCAGGGGGTGGACGTGGCCTTCTTCTGCGGCGCCATCGACGACGACCGGCCCATCCTCGCCGAGCTGCCGGCGGAGACCTTGGGGCTCCTCCTCGCCTTCGACGCCCTGCCGGAGGACGGCCAGCCGGTGGTGGCCGGCGTCAACGACGACGACGCCCGGGGGCACCGGGTTCTGGTGTCGCCCCATCCCGCGGCCGTGCTGCTGGCCCACGTCCTCCACCCCCTGCGGGTCTTCTCGCCCGAGGAGGCGGTGGCCACGGTGATCCAGCCCGCCTCGGTGCGGGACCAGGCCGGCCTGGAGGAGCTGTTCGAGCACACCCGGCAGATCGTGGCGATGACCAAGCGCACCGCCACCCCGGTCTTCGGCACCCAGCTCGCCTTCAACGTGCTGCCGGCGGTGGCGCCGGCCGAGGCGATCACGGCGCAGCTCCAGGCGGTGCTGGCGGGGCCGCCGCCGCTGACGATGCAGATCCTCCAGGGCTCGGTCTTCCACGCCGTCTCCGCCAGCCTCTTCGTGCGCTGCGCGTCGAACCCGTCCGTGCAGGCGTTGCGCAAGGCCCTGAGCGAGAACCCCGTCCTGGAGGCCGCCGACAAGCCCCGCCTCCTCGGCCCCGTGGACGCCGCCACCAGCGACAAAGTGATCTTCGGCTCGATCCGCAAAGACGACACCGGCGGCTTCTGGCTCTGGGCGGTGATGGACAACCTCACCCGCGGCGGCGCCCTCAACGCCGTGGAGGTCGCGGAGGCGGTGTTGTAGGGAGATGAGACCCACCTGGAAAAAATCTCTTCCAGGCGCTATACTGAATTCAGGAGAGGCACCGATGACCGAGCCCCTCAAGAAGCTCTACACCACCACCGAGTACCACGCGCTGGTCGACGCCGGCATCCTCCACGAGGACGACCGGGTCGAGCTGATCGAGGGTGAGATCCGGCCGATGTCACCGATCGGGAGCCCGCATGCGGGGAACGTCAATCGCCTGACGGCTTTGTTCGTCGGGAGGCTGGAGGGCCGGGCCGTCGTCTCGGTGCAGAACCCCCTCCACCTCAGCGACTTCTCGGAGCCGGAGCCCGATCTGATCGTCCTGCGTTTCCGCCCCGACTTCTACGTCGAGCGTCACCCCGAGCCCGGCGACGTCCTCCTCCTGATCGAGGTGGCCGACAGCAGCCTCGACTTCGATCGGGGGAGGAAATCCCGCCTCTACGCCCGTCACGGCCTCCCCGAGGTCTGGGTGCGGGATCTCGCCGGCGGCACCCTGGAGGTCTACCGCGGCCCCTCCGCCGAGGGCTACCGCGACGTGCGTCTCTACCGCCGGGGCGACCGCGTCTGCCTCCTCGCCTTCCCCGATCTCGTCCTCGAAGTGAGCGCGATCCTCGGCTGACCCGCGCTGACCGCGGACGGCGCGGTCACCGCCGCCCTCGGGACTTCCTGGCGAGTTGACCCCACGACGTTGAAAATTCCCCTTGACATCCGCGGGCTCCCTGCTAGGATACAAAGCATAAGGAAGGCGTAAGTTCTTATCGCCGAGAGCCCCCGGCCGGCATGGCCGGCCACAAACGAAAACGGCCCGGGCGAGCCGTCACTCGCCCGAGCCCAACCCCGCACAGGAGGGCCCCATGCGTGATTCGGAAGATCCTAACACCGCCCCGCCCCGCAATGCCTTCGCCGAGGAGTTCCTCAATCGCTTCGAGCAGGAGGACGAGCCGCCAGCCGCCGCCGAGGCGGACGTCGCCGGCCCCTGGGAGGTCCAGCCCTTCCCCCTGGCCGATGGCCGTGAGGCGTTCGGCCTCTGGCGGCTGGGAGAGCGGCCGGACCTGGGCGACGCGCCCGCCGGCCTCTTCCGCGACCACGCGACGGCGCTGCTGGCCGGGACGGTGCGTCCGTTCGTGGGACGGGACCCGTTCTACGAGCTGGGCCGGGAGCGCGAGAGCAATGGCTTCCCCCTGCTGCGCCAAGGCGAGGCGGTCGGCTGGCTCGACCTCTTCGACGAGGACTGGGCGATGGGCCTCAACGTCCTCGAGAGGCTGACCCGCAGCCCCCAGGCGCTGGCGACCCTGATGGAAGCCGCCGGCCCCCTCGCCCTGGAGCGGGCCGGGAGGATCCTCCGGGCACGGGTGATGGAGCGGGAGGAGTAGGACACGCCTCCGGGCGGGCCCTCACCCTTCCGCGGCCCGGGAGGGTGGGGGCTACCGGCTCGTCACGAAATTCGTGGGCGGCAGCTTCTGCAGACAGGAGGTGTCGATCCCCTGGACCGACGCGGTGTCCACGAACCGGCGGACCATGGCATCCGTGCACTCGCCGGCGCCGCCGTGGCTCCCCCGGGGAACGAGCACCACGAGGCTGTTGGGGAGGTGCTTCGCCACCCGCTCGGCGAACTCGGGGGGCGTCACCGGATCGCGCTCGCCCGCGATGAGCAGCACCGGCACGTCGGAATGGACCGGCGTGTGGAGGTTCGCAGGGATCTCGCCCCGCGGCCAGACCTTGCAGACCTCCTTCTGCTGGCGGATGCGGTAGTCGCCCAGGATCGTCCCCTTCGTCACCTGCGCCGCCGTGGCGTCGTCGATGAACGGCAGGTCCTCGGCACAGGTCACGGAGAACAGCAGGCCCATGGCCAGGATTTCGTCGATCTCCAGCCGCCGCTCGAGCGACGTCTGGACCAGGGGGGCAAGGTTGCCCTCGAACGCCTGGTGGATCTGGAGGGGCAGGGTCCGGCCGCCCTGGCCGTACATCAGGTATCGGATGCCCTCGGCGATCAGGCCGTGGGTGGGCCGCACCTCCTGCCGCTCCTGGGTGACCGGGTTGGTGACGGTGACGGTCACCCCCTGGTCGATGCGGGCCATCACCGCCGTGATCTCCTGCTTGACGTTCGGAAAGGCGGCGTGGCAGGCGGCGTCGGCGGCGCACTCGGCGAGCAGCAGGTCGAGAGCGCGCTGGCCGGCGTAGGCGTGGTGCAGGGGAGGTACTCGTCGAGCGGCGCAACGGCGAGGAGGGTCACCGTGCGCACCGACTGCGGATGGCGCTGGAGATAGACCTCGGCCGCCCGGGTGCCGTAGGAGCCGCCGCTCAGGTTGACCTTGCCGTAGCCCAGCCAGGCCCGGACCTCGTCCACGTCGTCCATGGCCAGGGGCGTGGTGTAGAGGCGCAGGTCGGCCACCTTCTCCAGCTTCGCCTTGCAGGCGCGCACGGCGGCGATGGGGAAGACGTCGCCCGCCGCCTGACGGAGGTCCAGGGGATGGCCCCAGAGCTCGCAGTCCAGGGGGTTCGAGCGGCCGGTGCCCCGCTGGTCGACGAGGACGACGTCGCGCTTCTGCCGCGCCGGGCTCTCGGCCAGGCCGGGAGCCTCGCCGGCGATCCCCTGGCCGGGGCCGCCGCCAAAGAAGAAGAGGGGATCGGGGGCCTTGTCGGGTCCCTTGGCCGGGAGGATGACGACGTTGATCCCGATCTTCCGGCCCTTCTTCGCTGCGCGGTCCTCCCAGACGGCGTAGCTGGCGCAGCGCACCTCCTCGTTCAATCCGGGCACCTTGCACGGATGGGGTGGCGTGGTGACCGCCGCCACGGGCCCGTCGGCCTGGGCGCGCAGAGGCAGGACGGCGAGGATGGCCAGGAGTAGAGAAAGGACGGCTCGCCGGAGCACGGGGGACTCTGTCATGAGGAGACTCCTTCCTGCATGAATCCGTATACGGAGAGCGAGACCGTCGGTTTCAGGAGAGAAGGCGAGGGATCAGGTCGCTTCCGCCGGCGCCGCGGGGCTCTCCAACCCTGCGGCGCCCTGCCGCACCAGGTACTCCTCCACGAACAGCAGGCGATCCTGGCCGGCGCGGCGGATGACCGACAGCAGGTCGTTCATGCTCGTCACCTCCTCGAGCTGCTCCTCCACGAACCAGTCGAGGAAGCGGATGCCGACGTAGTTCCGATCCGCCCGGGCGATCTCCACCAGGTCGTAGATCTGGCGGGTGACCTCCTCCTCCCAGGCGAGGGCCTTGGCCACCGCCTCCTCGGCCGAGGCGAACTCGCTCGCCGGGGCGGGCAGGTCGGGGATGCGCACCTTGCCGCCCACGTCGTTGATGAACTTGACGAAGCGCATGGCGTGCGTGCGTTCCTCCTCCGACTGGCGGTAGAAGAACTTCGCGAGCTGGGGCAGGGTCTCGTGGTCGAAGTAGCTGGCGATGGCGATGTACTGCATGGAGGCGCCCATCTCGTTGCCGATCTGTTGATTGAATGCCTGAATGAGCTGTTCGCTGGCGAGCATGCGCTCTCCCTCAAAAAGAGACGACGGGTTTAGGGGCGGCAGCTTAGCATTCGATGACGTTGATGGCGAGACCGCCGCGCGAGGTCTCCTTGTACTTGGTCTTCATGTCGGCGCCCGTCTCGCGCATGGTCTTGATCACCCGGTCGAGGGAGACCTTGTGCGAGCCGTCCCCCCGCAGCGCGATACGGGAGGCGTTGATCGCCTTGACCGAGCCCATGGCGTTGCGCTCGATGCAGGGGATCTGGACCAGGCCGCCCACCGGATCGCAGGTCAGCCCCAGGTTGTGCTCCATGCCGATCTCGGCCGCGTTCTCCACCTGCGCGCTGGTCCCCCCGAGGGCGGCCGTCAGGCCGGCGGCCGCCATCGAGCAGGCCACCCCCACCTCGCCCTGGCAGCCCACCTCGGCGCCGGAGATCGAGGCGTTCTCTTTATAGAGGATGCCGATCGCCCCGGCGGTGAGCAGGAAGCGGAGGACCCCCTCCTCGCCGGCACCGCCGGTGAACCGGTGGTAATAGTGGAGCACCGCCGGCACGATCCCCGCGGCGCCGTTGGTGGGCGCGGTGACCACCCGGCCGCCGGCCGCGTTCTCCTCGTTGACGGCGAGGGCGTAGAGGTTCACCCAGTCGAGGACGGTCAGCGGGTCCTTGAGCGCGTCCTCGGGCCGGGACGTCAGCTCCTGGTAGAGGATCGGTGCCCGCCGCTGCACCTTCAATCCTCCGGGCAGCGTCCCCGTCTGCCGGTAGCCGCGCTCGACGCAGCGCTGCATGGCGTCCCAGATCCGCAGCAGGCCGGCGCGGACCTCCTCCTCGGAGCGCCAGACCTTCTCGTTCTCCAGCATCAGCTCCCAGATGGCGAGACCGCTCTCCTCGCTCATCCGCAGGAGCTCGTCGCCGCTCGCGAAGGGGTAGGACAGCAGCGTCCGGTCCTCCACCAGGTGGTCCGCCCCGGTCGCGCCTTCGTTGATGACGAAGCCGCCGCCCACCGAGTAGTAGATCCGCTCGTTCAGCACCTCCCCTCCGGGGCCGAAGGCGGTAAAGCGCATGCCGTTGGAGTGGACGGGGAGGAGGTCCCGGCGGTTGAAGATCAGGTCCTCCCCCTCCTGGAACGGCACCTCGTGCCGGCCGAGCAGGGCGATCCGCTCGTTGGCGCGGATGGCCGCCACCCGGGGGCCCACACTGTCGGGATCGACCTCCTCCGGTGTCTCCCCTTCGAGACCCATGAGCACGGCGCGGTCGGTGCCATGGCCACGGCCGGTCAGGGCGAGGGAGCCGAAGAGCTCCACTCGCACCCGTGCGGTGCCGTCCAGCACCCCCTCCCGCTCCAGCCGCTCGGCGAAGCGGCGGGCCGCCCGCATGGGTCCCACGGTGTGCGAGCTCGAAGGGCCGATGCCGATGGTGAAGAGATCGAAGATGCTGATGGCCATAGAGTGAGTCCGCCCTCCGCGCCGGCGATTGAACGAGGAATTGTACACGCCGCTTGCGCTATCCTTGGAGAAACCGGGTCGACGGCGATGGTCCAGGGCCTTATCGAGCAATTGCAGGAGGGCTCGTCGCAGGACGAGGCCTTCCGCCGTCTCTTCGACCTCTACTCCCCCCGTCTCTATCACTTCTTCTCCCGGCGGGGCTTCTCCCACCCGGACTGCCTGGACCTAACCCAGGAGGCTTTCCTTGGGATCTACAAGGGGATCGGGGCCTTCCGCCGCGACGCCAGCTTCGAGACCTGGCTCTTCAAGATCGCCACCAACGCCTATCGCAAGCGGCTGCGGTGGGGAGTCGCCGAAAAACGCGGCGCCCCGGAGGTGCCCCTGGAGGGGGATCAGGAGGACGGCGGACCGCTGGCGACCCTGGCGGCGACGGACGTCCCGGCCCCTGGCGAGGAGATGCTCCGCCGCGAGCGCGCGCTCCTGCTGCGCCAAGCCATCGACCGGCTGCCCGAGCAGATGCGGAAATGCCTCCTCCTGCGGGTGGACCATGAGATGAGGTACAAGGAGGTCGCCGTGGTGCTGAGGCTCTCGCCGGAGACGGTCAAGGTGCATCTGTTCCAGGCCCGGCGGCGCCTGCAGGAGGAGCTGGGCCCGTATTTCGCGAGCTCGATCGCGGGGCTCGAGGAGGGCGCGCCATGAATCATCCGGAGCCGGAAACGCTGGCCGCCTATCACGCCGGCGAGCTGACGGGAGAGGAGGAGGCCAGGCTCCAGGACCACCTCGTGGCCTGCCGCGAGTGCGCCGCCCTCCTCCTCGACCTCGACGGCCTGGCCGATCCCGGGTTCGGCGCGGGCTCCCTCTCCCCGGCGGATCAGGAGGCGCTGTGGGGCCGCATCCAGGGGGAGATGAAGAAGGAAGAGGCGCCAGTGGCTCCAGTCATCCCCCTGCGCCGGCCGGCCGCTCCCTCCCGCTCGCCGCGCTGGCTCCAGGTTGCGGCGGCTGCCCTGCTGGTCATCACCCTGGGTCAATGGGTCTGGGTGGCCTCTTTGCGCCGCGCCGTGCACGACCTGTCGCGGCCCCAGGCGAACACCCCGGTCCTGGACCTCGACGCCGACGCCGTGCGCAGTCCGGAGAGCGAGGAGCCCTACGTCGTTCGCCCCGAGGATCGTTTCTTCACCCTCATCCTGACTCCCTCCCCCGAGCGTAGATATGAACGATACCGGGTGGAGATCGCCCGGGCCGACGGGAGGGTGGCCTGGTCCGACGATGAAGCGCTGAGCCCGGACCACCCCCTCAGCATCACGGTCCCGCGGATCGCCCTCGGAAGCGGCAGTTTTCAGGTTCGGTTCTTCGGTCTCGCCCCCGGAATCGCCGGCGGCAAGGAGCTGATCAAGGAGCATGCGTTGCGCGTCGAAGGTCGTTGAGAGGCTCGGTCTCACCCTCACGCTGGGCCTGGCCCTGGCGTGCGGGAGGGCGGAGCGCCCCGCCGCCAAGGTCGCAGAGCCGGTCCCCTCTGTGCCCCCCCGGTCGTCGTGTAAAAGCCCAGCCCTGGAACGGGCGATCCGGATCGTGCCCGGTCTCTCCCTCGAGTCCGGGATGGCGGGAGGCGAGACCCACGCCTACACTTTCTCCCTGCAGAAGGGCCGGTTCGCCGACCTCGTCGTCGATCAGCGGGGGATCGACGTGGTGGTGAAGCTCTGCGGTCCGGGGGACCGCCTGCTGACCACGGTCGACAGCCCCAACGGGGCGCAGGGGCCGGAGCCCGTGCCGGTGGTGGCCGACGCCGGCGGCTCCTACCGCCTGGAGATCCGCGCTTCGGCGCCGCCGGCTCCCGCCGGCCGCTACGCGGTGCTGGTCCGGGCGGTCCGCCCCGCCGACGGCCGCGACCGCGGCCATACCGCCGCGGAACGGACCCTCGCCGAGGGAGAGGCGCTCTGGCAGAGCGCGGACGCCGCGTCCCGGCGCCGGGCGGTGGCGAAATACCGGGAGGCCATCGCGGGCTTCCGCGCTCTCGACGAGCGGGACCGGCAGGCCGAGGCGCTCAGCATCCTCGGGGATTACCTCAAGGATCTGGCAGAGCCCGCGCCGGCTCTCGCGGCGTACCAGGAGGCCATCGTCCTCTTCCGCGAGCTGAGCCGCCGGTGCGAGACCGCCGACGCGCTGAACCGTCTCGGGCTCACCCAGATCACCCTGGGAAACACCGAGGAGGCGCTGCGGAGCTACCGCGAGGCCCTGGCGATCGACCGGGCGCTCCGCGACCGGAGAGCGGAGGCCTCGACGCTCTACAGCATCGCCAGGGCCTACACCCTCCAGGGGAAGATGGAAAAGGCCCTCGACACCTACGAGAAGGAGCTCGCGCTGCAACAGGAGCCGGGCCAGGAGGGGAACAGGGGGTTCACCCTCGTCAGCCTCGGACGGGCCTACTTCCAGATGGGCGAGCCCCAGCGGGCGATCGATTACTTCAACCGTGGCCTGCCCCTGCTCCAGGCCGGGGGCCGGCCCGAGGCCGCAGGCGCGCTGGACGACCTCGGCAAGGCGCTCGTCTGGACCGGACGCACCCGGGAGGGCATCGCGATGCTCCAGCGGTCTCGCCGCGAGCAGCGGCAAGCGGGCAACCGCACGGGCGAGGCCACGGCCCTCAACGACCTCGGCGCGGCCGATGAGAGCCTGGGCCGGAAGGCCGAGGCGCGGCGATTCTATGAAGAGGCCGTCCCGCTCCTGCGCCAGACCGGCGACCGGGTCCGGGAATCCATGGCTCTCCTCAACCTCGGCCGGCTCCAGGAGGAGGCCGGCGAGCTGCGCAGCGCGGCCGAGTCGTACTCCCGGGTGCTGCGAGTGTCCGAGGCCTCCGGGAACCGTTCGTATCAGGCCGCGGCCTGGCTGGGGCTGGCCCACGTCCACCGCCGTTCCGGTGACCTCACCGGCGCGCGCCAGGCTGCGGAGAGCGCCCTCGCCCTTGTCGAAGCCCTGCGCCTCGAGATGGTCAGCCCCGAGCTGCGCACCTCCTTCTTCGCCACCAAGCAGGAGTATTACGAATTCTACGTCGGCCTGCTCATGCAGCTCCATGGGCGCGAGCCGGCCGCCGGTCACGACCGGCGGGCTTTCGAGGCGAGCGAGCTGGCGCGAGCGCGGAGCCTGCTGGATACCCTGGCGCAGGCGCGGGCCGACCTCCGGCGTGAGATCGATCCCCGCCTCCTGGCGCAGGAGGCGGCGCTGGGAGACCGGGTGAACGCCGCCGAGCGGCGGCGCCTCTCGCTGGCGGAGAGCGGCGCTCCGGGGCCCCGAGTCGAG
>DATARR010000123.1:0-40780 GCA_036264085.1 Thermoanaerobaculia bacterium
CCTCCCCGAGGAGGTCATGCCTCCCATCAAGACTTGGCTGCCTGCCCAGGAGAAGGCCCCTCAGGCATAGTGACGAAAACCTCCGCCAAACCCCCGGTTCTCCTGGGATTCCTCAGGAAAACCGACGAAGTTGGGCTAAACCAAGGGCGTTGCCCTGGGCTGAAGAAGGGCGGCCCTTTGGGCCTCAAGAGGCAGGACGGGGAAACCCGGAACGAGCTCCGCATCCCCAAGTCCTTTCTCTCCAGGCACCAGGCAACCGTCATCCGCCGGCAACTCGTCAAGAAGACGCTCTATGGCTCTCACAAACCCGACCTCGTCATGGTGATCGATTTCCCGACGGAAGAGCTGGCCGAGACTCTTTTCTTCCAGCAGGAATATCTGGATATCCTGCCGCTACGGGATCGGATCTTCGCTGATTTCAGGATGTATCTGGCGGCGTACGGGGAGGTCTGAGAAGCCCGGACCGGTCCGGAACGGCCTGGGCTTCTTCAGCAGCTCACGGGGTCGCTTATCAGGGCGAGACGTAGCACTCGACGTTCTCGAACACGTAGCCGTACCTGCCGTAGCCCAGCGTGCTGAAGTCGGTGGTGTAGAAGTGGTCAGTGATCTGTGCGTTCCAATAGCGATAGAGCGGGACCGCCCCGGTTTGCGCCGCCGCATAGACGTACCCGGCGATCTGCTCGTAGACCCAGCCGTTCGCGCCGTAGCCCAGCGTGTTGAAATCGATGGTATAGAAGTGATCGCCGACCTGCGTGTTCCAGTATTGATAGAGCGGCACCGTGCCCGCCTCGGCAGAGGCGAAGACGTATGCTTCGACGGTCTCGTAGACCCAACCATAGGCTCCAGCGCCCAGCCGGTTGTAGTCGGTCGTATAGTAGTGGTCTCCGACCTGGCTGTTGTAGTAGCGGTAGAGAGGAACGCTTCCCGGCAGGTGTTGCGCGCGCAGATAAGAGGGGAACAGAAAGACACTCAGGACGACGACGGAGAACAGGGCCGGCAGCTTTTTCATGAGAACCGTCTCCTTTGTCTACAGAACCTCGTGAGCGAGCATTTTAACCTTGGCCCCTATCCTCGTCAACGCGTAGAAGCGAGTAGCCCGCGCAGCTCCTGGATTTGGATCGGTTTGACCAGGAAGCGCTCGAAGCCGGCGGCTTCGGCCTGGCGGCGATCTTCCTCCTGGCTGTAGCCGGTGACCGCGATGAGCCGCAGCGACGCGAGGCCGGGCAGCTCGCGGAGGTGATGGGCGAGCTCGTAGCCATCCATCACCGGCAGCCCGATGTCGACCAGCGCGACGTCGGGCTGGAAGGACCCTGCGATTGCCAGCGCGGCGGGGCCGTCCGGCGCGACGTGCGTCGAGTGTCCCATCATCTGGAGGGTCGTCGCCATCAGCTCGGCGGCGTCGGCGTTGTCGTCGACGACGAGGATGCGGAGGGCGCCGGGGCGCGCGGCGATCTCAGGCTCTTCCCGGGGGGCGCCGGCCGGCGCCGGTGGATCGCCGGCCTGGGCGGCGGGCAGGCGGACGACGAGCTCGCTCCCCCGGCCCAGCCCCTCGCTGCGCGCTTCGACGGTGCCGCCGTGCAGCTCGACGAGGCTGCGCACGATCGCGAGCCCCAGGCCGAGCCCGCCCTGGGCGCGATCGAGGGCCTGGGACTCCTGCGCGAAAAGCTCGAAGACACGCGGCAGCATCTCCGCGCTCAGCCCGATTCCGGTGTCGCGGACCCTGAGGACCACGGCGTCGCCCGCCGCCGCGGCGTGGACGGCGATGCTGCCGTGGGGCTCGGTGTACTTGGCGGCGTTGTTGAGCAGGTTCGACACCACCTGGGCCATGCGCACGGCGTCCGCTTCGACGGCGAGGCCGAGGCGCGGGACGTCGACGGTCAGGTTGTGCTGCCGTTGCTCGATGAGGGGGCCGGCCATTTCGATCGCTTTGGCAACGATCTCGGAAAGCTCGATCCGCGCGCGCCGCAGCTCGACCTTGCCGCGCGTGATACGCGAGATGTCGAGCAGGTCGTCGACCAGACGGATCAGGTGGTCGACCTGACGTTCGATCACCGTGCGCTCTTTCTTGAGCATCTCGTCGCCGCGCAGCCGCATGAGCTGCAGCGCGGTGACGATCGGGGCCAGCGGGTTGCGCAGCTCGTGGCCGAGCATGGCGAGGAATTCGTCCTTGGCGCGATTGGCCACTTCGGCTTCGGCCCGCGCCTCGCGCTCGCGGAGCAGGAACTGCGAATCGAGACGCGCCCGGGTGGCCTCGGCTTCGCTGCGCAGTTGCGAGATCTCCAGGCGCGTGCCGACGCGGGCGAGCAGCTCGCGCGCCGAGAACGGTTTGATCAGATAATCGTCGGCGCCCGCCGAGAGCCCCTCGAGGCTCGCCTCTTCGCCCGCCCGCGCCGAGAGGAAGATTACGGGGACGTCGCGCGTCCGCTCGTCGGCGCGCAGGGCCTGGAGCAACTGCAAGCCGTCCAGGCCGGGCATCATGACGTCGGAGAGGATGAGGTCCGGAGGGGCCTCGCGGGCCCGCTCCAGCGCCGCGAGACCGTCGGCGACGGCCTCGACGGCGAAACGCTCGCCGAGGAGCCGCGTCACGTAGTCGCGCATGTCGGCGTTGTCGTCGGCGAGCAGGATGCGCGCCGCTCCTTTTCCCTGCGGCGCCGGCGCGGCGGCAGCGCCGGCCGGCGACCAGCGCAGCGCCTCCGCCACGAACGGCGCGGCGCCGGCGGCGGTCGAGCTGAGGCCGCGCGGCGCCGCGATGCGGTCCTCGGGCAGGTGGGCGGCGCCGAGGGGGAGGGCGACCGTGAAGGTCGTGCCGCGATCCACGGCGCTCGCGACCGTCACGGTGCCGCCGTGCAGCTTCACCAGCTCCTGGACGAGGGCGAGCCCGATCCCCGTGCCTTCGTGAGTGCGCGAGCGCGCGTCCGGCACGCGGTGAAAGCGATCGAACAGCCGCGGGAGCTGCTCGGCCGGGATGCCGATGCCGGTGTCGCGGACGGTGAGCACGGCCTCGTCGCCGCGCCGGTGGAGCGCCACCGCGATCTCCCCCGTGAAGGTGAACTTGAGCGCGTTCGAGAGGAGGTTGAGGACGACCTTCTCCCACATCTCCGGGTCGACGAAGACGGGCTCGCCGAGCGTTTCGAGGTCGAGCTCGAAGCGCAGGCCGGCGCGCTCGACGGCGGAGCCGAAGGTGCTGGCCAGGTCGCGCGTCAGGGCGGCGAGGTCGGTGGGCTCGTAGGAGGCCTCGATGCGGCCGGCTTCGAGGCGGGAGAATTCGAGCAGCGTGTTGACCAGCTTGAGCAGCCGCAGGGCGTTGCGGTGCACGAGCTCCCAGCGCTCGCGCTCGGCGGCCGGCAGCGCCGCCGCCCCATGGTCGAGCGCATCGAGCGCATCGAGCGCGTCCTGCGCCGGCCCGAGGATCAGGGTCAGCGGCGTGCGCAGCTCGTGGCTGACGTTGCTGAAGAAGGCCGTCTTGGCACGATCGATCTCCGCCAGGGCTTCGGCGCGGGCCTGGGCCTCGGCGAGAGCGCGGGCGTTCGCGATGGCGGTGGCGACCTGGCCGGCGACGAGCTCGAGAAAGCCGCGATATTTTTCGTCGGGGAGGAGCCGCGGGCTGAGCGCGGCCACCAGCACGCCGGCCGGCCGGCCCTCTCCCGGCTGGGCGATGGGGATCACCGCCACCCGCTGCACGGCCAGCGGTCCCGCCAGGGCGGAGGGCTCTTCGAGGATCCGCGTCGCGCCGGTCGCGACGACGGCCGCGACCGGCCAGACCGGGTCCGCCGCCGTCAGATCGATCGCGACCGGGCTCGCGGCGGCGCCCGGTGCGATGCCCGCGGCGCCGGCGAGCGTCGCCTGCCGGCCGTCGGGAGCGAGGAGGTAGAGGAGGCCGAAAGGCAGGTCGTCCGGGTTTTCCCCGAGGACGGTGGCCGCGACTTCGCAGGCCGCTTCGGCGGTCGCGGCTTTCTGCGTCCTGGCGGCGAGCTCCTGCAACGTCTTGAGACGCCGCGCGCCGAGGACGCGCTCGGTCGATTCCATGACGGTGACGAGGACGCCGCCGACGCCGCCGCTCTCCTCGCGAATGGGGCTGTACGAGAAGATGAAGTAGCACTCCTCCACGAAGCCGTGGCGGTCGAGCCCCAGTTGGAAGTCGACCAGCGTCGTGGGGGTCCCCTGCAGGACGCCCTGAAACATCGGCCCGATGATGTCCCAGATCTCCGCGAAGGTGATCCGGGTGCTGAGCCCCAGGGCGGCCGGATGTTTGGTGGAGCCGAGAATCGGCCGGAAGCCGTCGTTGTAGAACTGCGTGAACTCCGGCCCCCAGGCGATGTACATGGGGAAGCCGGTCTCGAGCAGGATGCTGAGCGCGGTGCGCAGGCTCTGCGGCCACTCCGAGACCGGCCCCACGGCGGTCCGGGACCAGTCGATCGAGCGCATGAGCGCCCCCATCTCGCCGCCGCCCGCGAGCGGATCCGTCTTGCGCGAGGCAGCCTGGCCTGCGGCGACCGGATCAGAGGCCTGCAAGGAGGGCGAGGTGCCGTTTTCCATGGCCCCCGAGTCTATCTCCTCGCAGGGCCGGGCAGGACGGGGCCGGCGGGCCGGGCACGTCGGCGAGGGACTTGCATGCAGTTAGGATGAGCAAGACGGCCAATCAGACGGAGGAGCTTGAGTCGACCCGGTGGAGGGGTCGAAACCTGGACGTTCCGGTAAAATCCCAAGGCACGGAACCAAACCGTTGAATTGGCGTCTCCAATCCATTGAATCGTTCCCTCAGCGCGAGGGGATGAGATGAGCCGGTTGCGGCATCATAGGCGGGCAAGTAACTTTCTCTATTGGAGGAACCGAATGCGAATGCGAAACTCGGCTTGGGTTTTCCTCATGCTCCTGCTCTTCCCCCTGGCGGTCTTCGGACAGGCCGAGGTGACGGGCAGGATCACGGGCAAAGTCACGGACGACCAGGGGCAGCCAATCCCTGGAGCCACGGTGGAGGTCACGTCCACGGGCCTCAAACTCGAGCGGCAGGCCACGACGGGCGAGAACGGCGAGTTCCTCTTCGCTCTGCTGCCGACGGGCGCCTACACGGTCACCATCTCCGCCGTCGGCCGCCAGCCCCAGGTCGCCACCCTGCGGCTCGGCATCGGCCAGACCGTCCCCCTCAACGTGCAGCTCGCTCCCGGCGAGGCGATCAAGGAGGAGATCACGGTCACCGGCACGGCCAGTGCCCTCGAGACGACGGAAACCGGTGAACGGCTGAGCTACACCCGCGACATCGAGCAGCTCCCGGTCCTCGACCGCACCCTCGAGTCCGTGGCCCAGCTCGCGCCCAACATCTCGTTCGGACCCACGGGCGGCACCATCGCGATCGCCGGCGCGCCGTCCTTCGACACCACCGTGCTCCTCGACGGGGCCGAGGTCTCGGACCCCTACTTCGGCTCGGCGCCGACGGTCTACCTGGAGGACGCGATCGACGAGATCCAGGTCCTCGCCACGGGCGTCAGCGCCCGCTATGGCCGGTTCCAGGGCGGCGTGATCAACGCCGTCACCAAGTCCGGCACCAACGAGTTCAAGGGCACCCTGCGGGCCGAGCTCCAGAACCAGACCTGGAACTCCAAGACTCCGTTCGGCGAGGATCAGACGAACAAGATCAACAAGGTCTACCAGGGTACCCTGGGCGGCCCCATCCTCAAGGACCACCTCTGGTTCTTCGGCGGCCTGCGCAAGATCCCGTCCCAGCAGACGTCCCTGACCACCACCGAGACGGCGCAGAGCTTCGACCAGTCCCTCGACGAGCAGCGCTATCAGGGCAAGCTGCGCTGGGCCGTGAGCCCCAGCCATCTGATCGACGTCAGCTACCTGAGCTTCGACTCGACGCTCAGCAACTACGCCGGGCTGCCGGCCGGCGACAACACGGCTCTCGGCAAACGGACCGACCCGCGCAGCACGACGACCCTGGCCTATCAGGGCGTCCTCTCCGACACCACCTCCCTGGAGATCCAGGCGACCCAGAAGAAGGTGTCGATCCGCGCCGGCGCCCTCAACGACGTCCGGGACCCATTCCTCGACCTGTCGAGCTTCAGCGTCTTCAACAACCACTGGTGGGACTTCAACGATCCCAGCGTCCGCGACAACAAGACCGGAGCCGTGAGCCTCAGCTCCCTGCGCGACCTCGGCAAGTTCGGCTCCCACGTCGTGGAAGGGGGAGTGCAGTACGTCGCCTCCACCACGGGCGGTGAGAACCGCCAGTCGGCGAGCGGCTTCAACCTCCTGAGCGTGAGCTCCGACTTCTTCGCCGGCGACGTCAACGGCTCCCCCCGCTTCAACCTGCACCCGTTCGAGGACATCCGCTGGCAGGCCCTGCACCTCAACGGCGACCAGACGCTCAAGAACACCGCCGTCTATCTGCAGGACGGCTGGACGCTGCCCAAGTGGCGCTTCGACGTCGGCATGCGCTATGAGCAGTACAAGGGCGACGGCCCGCTGCCCCAGTTCAAGCTCAACTTCAACGCCTTCTCTCCCCGTCTGGGAGTCACCTACAGCATCAACCCCGGCCTGCAGGTGCAGGCGACCTACGGCAAGTACGTCAGCCGGTTCAACGACGCGGTCGCCAACGCCATCACCGGCGTCGGCAACGGTCCGCTGATCTCGACTCTCTACACCGGCCCGGAGCTGCTCAACGCCACGTCGGACCAGGTGCAGGCGGCGATCCACAACAACGCCTACTGGCCGATCGTCCTGTCCTACTCGGACCCCAATCAGCCCAGCTCCTTCCTGGCCAACGACATCCAGGCTCCCTACGCCAATGAGATCACGGCGTCCATCCGCGGCAACCTCCCCCACCAGCTCGGCACCGCCGTGCTCACCTACGTCAACCGCGACTACAAGAAGCTGATCGACAACTTCGTCGGCGACGTCTGCGACTTCAACATCAACTTCGGCAAGCCCTGCCCGACCGCCAACACCACCACGATCGTCGACGCCGCCGGCCAGCCCGTGGCCCAGGTGGACAGCATCGTGTGGGCGAACAACCCGCAGGCCAAGCGGAAGTACCAGGCGCTCACGGCGTTCTGGAACATCCGTCCGACCGGCCGTTGGAGCCTGGGCGGCAACTACACCTACTCGATGACGAAGGCCAACTACGAGGGTGAAGGCCAGAACACCCCGTCCTCCGGCTCGCCGCTGGGCGACTACGTCAAGGCCGTCAACCCCGTCGCCGCGTCCCCCTACGGCTACAGCAACGACGACATCCGGCACCGGCTCAACGTCTTCGGCACCTACCGCTTCGAGATGAATCGGTTCGGCAGCCTCGTCTTCGGCTCCGTGTTCCTCTATCAGTCGGCCCTGCCCTTCAGCCTCACGGCGCAGGTGCCCTACGGCAACGTCCCCACCTACCTCGGCGCCTCCGGCACCTACACCTATTACTTCGGCTCGCGCGGCTCGCAGCGGTTCGACAACATCTGGTCGCTCGACCTGTCGACCCGTTACGACATCCCGATCTGGCAGCGCGTCGGGACCTTCCTGAAGGTGGGAGTGACCAACGTAGCGAACGCCCACAACCTGCTCCAGTACCAGACCACCGGCAATGCCGTCTTCGATGCCAACGGCAACCCCGTCTCCTGGCAGCCCGCGGGCAACTGCGGCCTGGGTGACGCCCCCTCGAAGAACTGCACCGGCTTCGGCCACATCCGCAACCAGAACGACTACCAGGCGCCGCGCACCTACCTCGTCTCTGTCGGCTTCGACTTCTAAGAAGCTGCCCTGCTCCCGGGGCCGCCGCGAGGCGGCCCCGGGCTTCGCCCTCCCCCGAACACGGACAAGCACGGACGCAAAAAGACGGTCACGGACAGCACGGACGGAGGCTGTCTCCGTCTTTCGGTCCGTGCAGGTCCGTGTAAGTCCTTGTCGGTCCGTGTTTCCGCTTTCTAGTGACCGGAGGACCTCTGGGGATCGGCCGGCTGCCGGCTCGCACCTCCCGCCATCTCGCCAGCCGGCTCCAGCTCCCGCGCCAGCACCCCATACCCCGACGTCCCCAGCAGCAGCCGGCCGCCGACCACTCGCGCGGCGGCGATGTCGCGGGCGGGGATGGGGACTTCGAGCGCCTGGAACTTGCGGGCCTCGCGGTCGAAGAGGCGGACGGTGTCACCGCTGATCATCAGCGAGGGGAAGCGCTCGTCGCCGGTGGCGAGGAGACGGGAACTCTCATGGGTGAGCTCGGTCCAGTCGCCGTCGGCACTGGTCCTGGTGAAGGTGCCGCCGGGACCCCAGAGCAGGAGCTGCCCTTCGAGGCTCTGCAGACGGCCGCCGGAGAAGGGTGCCGGGATGGTGTGGTTGGCGTCCGCCGTCAGGCGGTAGAGACCCTGCGCATCGGTCACCCACAGGGCGTCGGCGTAGAAGGCGGCCGACCTGGGGGTGCCGTGCTGGAAGGGGCGGCGGGTGAAGAGCTTGCCGTTGAGCTCGAAGATCGCGTCCGGCGTGAGGGCCAGCAGGTGCGGCCCTTCGGTGATGAATTGCTCGACCGTGCCCAACCCCAGGTCCCGCACCCAGTGCCAGCCGCGTCCGCGGCGCTCGAACAGCCCCTTCTCCGTGGCGGCGAAGACGCGCCCCTTGTAGACGGCGAGGTCGAGCACGGTGGGGAGGGAGGCGAAGTCGTCGAACGTCCGGCCGCCATCGCGGGAGGAGTAGACGCCCGAGAACGGCCCGGCGTGGTTGACGCCCACCAGCAGCTCCTTGCCGGCCATGGCGAAGGCGCCGACGCGGGTGTTGATCATGCCGCCGCTGCCCGGGCGCAGGGTGGTGCCGCCGTCGTCGGAGGTCCAGACGCCGGCCCCCTCGGTGGCGAGGACGATGCGCTGCGGCTTCGCCGGATGGTAGGCGATGTTCAGGATGGAGATGCCGGGGTCGCCCACCCGGTGCCAGGTCTTGCCGCCGTCGTCCGAGACGTGGAGGCCGGCCACGGTGCCAGCCAGGAGGCGGCCGTTGGGGAGGGCGGCGAAGGCCGTGGTGCGGCGCTCTTCGAAGCCGTCCTTGAAGCGCTCCCACTTGCCGCCGCGGTCGTGGGTGACGTAGACCCAGCCGCAGGTGCTGGCCCAGATCTCGCCGGGCTTGCCGGAGACGGGCGTCAGGCTGAAGATCTCGGAGTCGAGGACCATGCCCTCGAAGATCCCGCTCCAGCTCTGGCCGGCGTCGTCGCTGCGGTAGGCCCGGCGCCAGGTGCCGGCGATCACCGTGTCGGGCTGGTCCGGGTCGACCAGCAGGCTGGTGACCTTCTGCACCTCCTGCAATTCGGGGGCGGCCGTCAGGTGGCGCCAGGTCTTGCCGCCGTCCTCGGTGCCGTAGACGCCCGAGGCGGTGCCGGCGTAGACCCGCCCCTCGTGGCCGGGGACCAGGGCCAGGGTGTAGATGGGCTCGTTGGGCAGGCCCGCCTCGGCCCGGGAGACCCAGGTGCGCCCCTGGTCGTCCGACGAGGTCACGTGGCCGCCGCCCCAGATGCCGCGCAGCGACGCCCAGAGCCGCGACGGCTGGTTGGGGTCGAAGCGCAGGCTCGACACCACCCAGCCGGGGAACGGCAGATAGGGCCCGGCGTCGGCCCAGGTCCGCCCGCCGTCGCGGGAGAGGTAGACCTGGCCGGCGGAGGTGCCGGCGAAGACCAGGTCGGGGTCCTGGGGAGAGATGGCCAGGCTCCAGACGTCGCCGCCCCAGATGGGGAGCGAGCTCCAGGCCGGACCGCCGGCGAAGGCCGGCGTCGCGAGGAGAACGGCCCCGAGGAGGGCCAGGAAGGTCCAGCTACGCATCGACTGCAGACTTCTCATACCTTGTTCCAATGACCTCCGCCAGGATGGAAATGGCGATCTCGCCCGGGCTGTCGCCGCCGATGGGCAATCCGATGGGTGCGTGCAGCTCGATCCCCGCGCGAGCCCCGAGAGCCGCGAGGTCGCAGCCCTGCGCCGCCAGCTCCTCCCGCACCCGTGCGACCTTGCGCCGGCTGCCCATGAGCCCCAGGTAGCGCAGCGATCCGGGCGCCTGCCGCAGCACCGCGGCCAGGGCGGCCGTGTCGGTCTCCCAGCAGCGGCTGACGACGGCCACGTAGAGGTCGCGATGGCACAGGGGCGCGAGGAAGCCCTGCGTGTAGTCCCGATCCACTTCGGCGAAGCGGACGCCGGCGGGGAACAGCTCCGGATTGCGGAACTCCGGCCGGTCGTCCACCACCAGGACCTCGAAGCCGGCGAGCAGGGCCGCCCGCGCCAGGGCCTGTCCCACGGGGCCGCCGCCGCAGATCGCCAGCACGGGAGCCGCGATCATCACCTCCAGGAAGACTTCGGCCATGCCACCGCAGACCATGCCCGTGGGCTCGCCGCGGGTCGCCTCTTCCGTGAGGTAGTAGCGCTTGATCTCGGAGCCGTCGACGCCGGCCCGCACACGGAGCTTCTCCAAAGCATCGGTCTTCACCAGGGCCTCGAAGGCGCCGCCCCCGAGATTGCCCACGAAGGAGCCGTCCGGGCGGGCGAGGAGCTTCCACCCCACCTTGCCGGGCGTCGAGCCCTCGGCGCGAACGATCTGACACAACACCACGCGACCGAACGTCTGCAAGGAGCGTTCCGTCTCGCTGAGCACTTCGGGTGGGACAGCCGTGACCATGACGAGACGAGGATACTCCACTCAAAGTCTTTGCGGTGGCTGCGGCCGCGGCATCGGCACCCACCATAGGGCCGCGGCGGCCAGGGCCAGGGCCGCGCAGACGCAACCCGCCACGAAGAGCCCGGGCCGGTAGACGAGGTCGACCCGCTGCTCGCCCGCCGGCAGCCAGGCGGCGACGAGGGGGCCGTCGGCGAGCACGGCGGGCCACCGCCGCCCCGCGGCGAGGACGTGCCAGTGGCCGTCCTGGAAGATGCTGGAGGCGAGGAGCCGGGGCTCGGCGAGGCGCACCCGGGCGTGCACGTGCTCCGGCTCGGGGAGGGAGAGGTCGAGGCCCGACTGCCGCGGCCAGCGCGCCCGCCAGTCGTCGCCGTGACCCGGGATGAACTGCACCAGGGAGCGCTTGGCGAAGTCGCGGTTCTCCTCCAGCCAGTCCCACCAGGCGTCGCCGCGCCAGGCCACGGCACGCTCCGGGAGGAAGAGCCGCGGCAGGCACCAGGGGCGTTCATAGATCCACCCCGCGGGGTCCTGAAGCACCCGCTTGAAGGGGAGGATGACGTCCGGTTCCGTCATCACGTAGCGCACCCCCAGCAGGTCGTACATCGGGTGGCGGGGCCGGCTGAAGTAGTGCCCCGGCTCGTCGTCGCGCCGCAGCGGCCAGGTCATCGACGCATAGGCCATGGGAATGGACGGGTTGTCGATGCGGACGTCGTTGAGCCCGTACATCAGATTGAAATTGGCCGGCATGGCCCACTGCCCGAGCCCCAGCAGGCGCGAATCTCCCAGGTGCTCCTGGAGAAAACGCACGGGCGGCGTCACCGGCCAGGCGAGGCGCCGGGGGGCCGGCGGCACGAACGGCAGGTGCACCAGCAGCAGCTCCCCCGCCACCAGGCCGCAGAAGAGCCAGGGCACGGCGCGTCCCCAGCGCCCCCGCGGCCGCATCACGAGGAGAGCGGTGGCGAGGGCGAGGGTCGCCAGATGGGCGACGAGCAGCCGGTTGCGCAGCCCGGCGAGCCGGGCCGGGTCCTGCGGATCGGGATGGGCGAGATAGCCCCAGGCCACGAGCGCCGCCAGCCCCGCCGCCCAGACGAGGACCGGCCAGCGGGAGCCCTCGCCCCGCGTCCGGCGATCGACTTCGCAGGCGGCGAGACCGGCGAGGCAGAGGGAGACGAGGAGCAGGATGCGGTGGCACTGGTGGACGAAGGTGGCGCCGACCACCGGCAGCCGCACCATCGCGCGATCGAATCCCGGCGGCTGGGCCACCAGCAGGAGGGCGCCGATGAGCACGGCGAGGACCAGCCGCTCCTGCGGGAAGCGGCGCCGGCCGGCGAGGGGGAACAGGGCCACCCCGGCGGCCAGCAGGGCGGCGCTGCCCACGTAGCCGGCGCCGTTGTCGATGACGTTGCCATCCCCCCAGTAGTAGTTGAAATCGCCGTAGGCCCGCGGCGCGACGACCGGCACCAGCCGCTCGACGGCCCGCCGGCGCCAGCGCTCCAGGGCCTTGGGGTCTTGCAGCTCCTGCCACAGCTCGCGCAGGGAGGTCTGCGGCATGGTGGCCAGCACCACGGCGGCGCGCTCGGTCGACGGCAGGTAGTCCATGGCAGGCAGCAGCACGGGAGAGGCCACGCCGCCGGCCAGGGCCATCGCCAGCCCGCAGCGGACGAGCAGCCGCCCGCCGCCGGAGCGCCCCCGGCGGCGGACGCGGTCCAGGAGGAAGACGCCCGCGAAGCCGAGCCCGTAGAGCATGACCTCCGGGTGTCCGGCCAGCAGAAGCCCAGTGGTGGCCAGGCAGAGCAGCACGAGGTCGCGGCGGCGCTCCTCACCCGCGCGGTCGCAGCGGACGATTCCGTACAGCACCGCCGGCAGCCACGCCGCGCAGCTCGCGATGGGCCAGCCCAGCCAGAGCATCACGAAACCGCCGAGGCCGAAGGCTAGGCTACCAGCGAGCGCCGCCGGCTCGCTCAAGGCCAGCCGGCGCAGGAGCAGGAAGGAGAAGACGAGGGCGACGAGCACACGCAGGGCGGCCGTGACCCCCGCCGCCGCGGCGACGGGAAAGGGATAGGCGGCGACGACGAGCGGCTGGAGCACCTGCGACTGGGGATCGGCCAGCAGCGGCATGCCCGCGCCGCCGTGGACGTTCCAGAGCGGCCAGTGCCCGGCCCGGAACGCCCGCCGCACCTCCACGATCCACGGCGTGATCTGATGGACGAGGTCCCCCTGGAGCACCACCGTGGGGGGATCGGGCGGCGGCAGGGGGCGGAACGGGTAGAAGCCCACCAGGTTGCCGAGCGGCAGGAGGACGCCGCCGCCGAACAGGACCTTGCCGAAGAGGACGATCAGGAGCAGGCCGAAGACGGCCAGGACGCGCCGGGGCACGGGGTCGTACCACCGCCGCAGGAGCACGGCGAGCCCGGCGCCGAGGAGGAGGACGTAGAGGCCGGGGAGGAGGTCGAGGACGCTCCAGCCGCTCATGGGTCGGCCTCGGCCGGCTCGGCCCAGCCCAGCCGCACCTTGAGGCGGAACCACGCGTTGCGCAGCTTCCAGAAGCGGCTGGCCTTCATGGCGGCGAGGCGCGCTTCGAGGGCGCGCATCGCCACCGCCGTGCGGGCCTGCTCCAGGGCGAGCACGGCCTCGGCATGGCGGGCGCGGTCCCGGAGGTGCTCGGTCTCGAGACGGCTGGAGGCGAGGAGCAGCCCCTCGACGGAGCCGGCCCAGAGGACGTGCCCGCGGCCACGGCCGTCGATGGCCCGCAGCCGCAGCACCGCCGCCGAGCGCGAGGCCCGCTCCGGCAGCCGGCAGCGGCAGACCCACTCCGACCGGCGGTGGGTCTCGCCGAAGACCCCGGCCACGTCGTCGCGCTCGCCCGCCACCGGTCCGGCAGCCAGCCGTTCGCCGTCGAGCCAGACCTCCACCTCCCGCACCGTGCCGTTGCGCACCGCGGCCCACCCCGCGACTTCCAGGCGGCCGTCGGCGGCCAGCTTCGCCCGCTCGACGAAGACCTGGGGCTCGCCCTGAAAGTCGAGGGAGGAGAAGTCCACCCCCGGCTGTGGGGAGACGAGGTAGAGGTCCTGGAAGTTGCAGAGCGCCCGCTCGACGAGGTGGAGGGAGGCGCCGGGGTCTCCCGGGCCGAGCGCCCGCTCCAGGGCCGAGCGCACGAACGCCTCGGTCACCCAGGTGGAGCCGTAGTCGCTCGTGTCGAGCGAGCCGCTCTCGCTCGTGGCCACGAAGAGGAAGCCGCCGGCCGGCATCTCGCGGCCCGCGGGGAGGACCTCGGGGGAGTGGGCGCTGAAGGCCAGCAGGCCGCCGGGGTTGAGGAGCCCCAGGAGCACCCGCAGCCAGGCCACGAACCGCTCCTCGGGCAGATGGGTGAAAAGGGAGGTGACGAGGATGGCGTCGAACCGCTGCCCGCCGCCGGCGAAGTCCTCCGGCCGGACGGTCGAGACGAGGCCGTGGACGCCGAAGCGCCCGGCCTGGAAGCGCACTCCGTCCGCATAGACGTCCGCCACCCAGACTCGCTCCGGCGGCACCTCCCGCACCAGGAAGCGGGTGACCCGGCCGTAGCCGCTGGCGAAATCCAGCAGGCTCCCCACGCGCGCCGGAGCGCCGAAGCGCCAGCGCAGCACCTGGCCGAGAGAGTCCGCGATGCTCGACCCCGACTGGAAGTACTGGAACAGGGCCCACTCGCGGTCGCCGCCGCAGGACTCCACGAGGAAGGCGAGCATCTCGTCGCGGGCGTCGACGGCCAGGTCGACCGTCGCCGGATCGATCCCCAGGTCGGCCAGCAGGGCGGACACCCGGGGGTTGGTCTCGTCGGGGCGGAAGGCGAGCGTCATGATGGGGAGAGATCGATCCTAAAGGCAGTCCGCGGGGCGAGAGTTTAGCAGGGTAAGATCTGCCCGATGCTCAAGCGACTCCTCCTGGGGCTGCTCGTCCTCTGGTCGGGCCTCTCCCTTCTCGCCGAGGCCCGCCGCGCCGTGACGAGTTGGGACGACCGGGGCGAGTGGCGCTCGCGGCCGGACAACTGGCGCTTCGGCACTCCCCAGGTGGCCGCCCTGGAGGCCTGCTTCGCGGCCGCGCGGCGGCTCGTGCCGCCGGGGAGCCTCGTCGCCTTCGCCACGCCGCCCGAGCCGCCGGACACCGCCCTGCTCCCCGTACGCTGGGCGGCGTACCTGATGCCGGCGCAGGACGTCCTGGCGCGCGACGACGCCGCGGCCACGGCGGCGCAGTACGTCGTCGCCTGGGGCGCTCCGCTCCAGGACCCCGGGCTCACCGGGATCCGGCAGCTCCCGGGGTGCGTCCTCTACCGGGTGAACCGCCCTTGATCGCCCTGGGGGCGGCGGCCGCTCTCTTCCTGCTCCTCGGTCTCGTGGGGAGCCGCTTCGCCGGGGTGCTCGCGTCGCCGGCCGACGGCGCCCTCTACCGTGGCGTCGTCCACACCCTGGCCGGCGCGGTCGTCCTCCACCTGGTGCTCACCCTGCTGGACTTCGCCGGGGTGAGATGGAGCCTGCCGGTCCTCGGCGTGGCGATGGCGGGGATGGCGGTGATTGCCGGAGCGGCCAGGCTCGCACAGGGCGGATCGAGCCCCCTCCCATCCGTCCAGACCCGCCCCTACCCCAGGCAGTCTCTCCCGAGCCCGGCCGGCCCCGGCTGGGGGGACGCCCTGGCAGTCTTCGCCCTGGCGGTCTTCGCCGTGATCGCTCTCAGCGGCTGGATCGCCATGCCCGACTTCGTCTACCACTGGGGGCTCAAGGGGCACCGGTTCTACCTGGTGCGGGGCGTGGACTACCGGTTCCTGAGCCGGAGCTGGAACTGGGCGATCCACCCCGACTACCCCAACCTCGTCCCCGAGCTGTTCGCGGTGACCTCCCTGCTGGCCGGTGGTTTCGACGTGCCGGCCCTGATGCTCGGCACGGCGGCGCTCTTCGCCCTGCTCCTCGCCGCCGCCCGGGAGGGGCTGCGCCAGGGGGGGGCGGACCGCTTCACCCGGCAGGCCGGGACGGCGCTGGTGGCCCTGAGCAGCGCGGCGTTCGGCATCGGCTACATCATGGCCGGCGCCGCGGACTGGAACCTCGCCCTGGCGCTCGCCGCCGCCGTGCCGCCCCTGCTGCGGCCGCCGGACCGCACGGGAGACTTCCAGATCGGGGTGATCGCCGCGTTCGCCGCGGCCTCCAAGGTCGAGGGGGTGCCCCTGGCCGCGTTCCTCGTCGCCGTTCAGGTCGTCCGCCGGGTCCGCCGGGTCCGCCGCGCGGGGACCGAACGCCGGCTGGATTGGGTGGGCGTGCTCGCGGCCGGGCTGCTGCCGGCGGCGGTGGTGCTGCCGTGGCTGGGGCGGGCGGCCCACCATCATCTCTTCCAGACGTTCGACTCGGGCTCGTTCGAGCTCGGCCGCGCCCGGGAGATCTTCGCGGGCGTGCGCCAGGCGCTGCGCATCCCCGCCTGGCACGGCTTCCTCCCCGCCATGTTCCTCCCCCCGCTGCTGCTGCTCTCCCGGCGGACACGGGCCTTCGCGGCGGCGGCCACGCTGGAGCTGCTCTTCTACTTCTACGCCTACTTCACTTCGCCGGTGGGGAACTACCGCTACTTCGTCCTCTCCAACTTTCCGCGCCTGGGGTTCCAGTTGATCCCGGCATGCCTGGTGGCGGCCCTGGTGGCCTTCGCCCGTAAAAGAGAACGGCCGGCGGGGTCCCCCCCACCGGCCGCTCGGAGCGACGGAGCCGCGGGCGTCAGTGCGGCAGGGTGACGTTCACGCTCGCGTAGTTGGAGAAGTTGCTGGTGCCGGCCGCGGCGCGGACCCGGTAGGTGTAGGTCGCTCCCGGCGTCAAACCGTTGATCACCGCCGAGGTCGAGTTGGCGGGCAGTTGCTGGATCTCCTGGAATCGGCCGCGCCCCACCTTGACCTCCACCCGGTAGCTGTCCTCGCCCTGGGCCCGGTCCCGCCAGGTCAGGGTGACCGAGGTGTTCGAGGTGGCGCGGGCCGCGAGCTTCTGGGGCGCCGTCAGGGTGGCGCCGCCGCCATTGCCGCCGCCATTGCCACCACCGCCGCCCGAGCCCGAGCTGGAGCCGTAGAGGACAGCGATGGCCGCGCGGTCGTCGTCGGTCAGGTGGGCGCCGCGGCCGTCGTTGTGGGCGAAGGCATACATCAGGGCGTCCTTGAGCTTGGAGTGGCCGAGGCCCAGCGTGTGGCCGAGCTCGTGCGCGAAGACCTCCTGCGCCACCGTCGGATCGCCACCGAAGAAGCAGTCCGTGCCGTCGTTGACTTCGATGTCGGCCTCGCCCGCCTCGTGGTAGGCGGTGCCCTTGTAGAGCCGGGTGGAGCTGAAGAAGAAGGGACCGCCCTGGGCGATGACGCCGCCGGTCGAGCAGTCGAAGGTCCCCTCGACGGAGTTGTTGGGATCGTTGAAGACGATGGCGTTGACGCCGTCCGCATGGTCGAGCCCGGCCGTCGCGCTGGTGGTGCCCGCGTAGACGTAGTTGATGTTGGTGTCGGGGTCGCTGGTCCAGGCGTTGAGCGCAATCTGGAAGGCCTGGATCGTGGCGGCGAGGCCGAGGCCGGGCTGCCCCGCGGAGTTGACCTTCCACTCCACGCTCTGGCCGTCGTCGAAGCGGAACCAGCGGATGGGATTGCCGTCGTTGAAGGTCATCAGGACGAACTTCGGATCGATGAGCGCCTTGGCCGTCAGGACGTAGCCGCCTTGGTGGCGGACTCCCGCGGCGCGATCGGCGATCCAGTCGGAGAAGCGGCTGAAGTCGCGGACCACGTCCTCCTTGTCGTTGATCTCATGCGCCTCCGACAGATCGCGCAGCGCCACCGTCTGACCCTCGATCGTGCGCCGGTGAAAGGCGCCGAGCATCAGGTGGAGGATGTGGTAGGTGCCGTCCTTGGCGGGAGCCACGAAGAGGAGGGCGTTCTCCCCCGGCGTGAACTGGGGAGCGCCCCAGATCTTGAGGCCGAGCCCCTCGGGGTTGACGCCGCCCGGCACGCGCACCACCAGGGTGCTGCCCGCGATGTCGCCCTTGAGCACCCGGTTCACCTCGACCAGGTAGTCGGTCGACGGCGGTCCGTCGACCACCGGGGCCGAGTCCACTCCGAGGACCTTGACGTCGAGCACGGCCTTCGCCTGATCGGCGAGCGCGCTGTCCGGCATCATCATGAAGGTGGTGGCCCGGAGGGGACCGGCGGCGAGCACGAGCGCAAGGAGCGGCAGGGCAAGGGGGCGGAGCACTGACTTCATGAGGCCTCCTGAGACTTTGTACGACCCGTGAACGGCGGAGCTTGAGCTCCAGGATGCCATTGTAACATCTGCCCGTCCGACGGTATTTCAGGGACAGTCCTACTCCGAGCCGCCGGAGCTCTTCGTCTCCGCCTTGTCGACCTTTTCCGCCTTCTCGGTCTTCTCGGATTTCTCGCCCTTCTCCGCCTTGTCGCCGCCGCCTTCGCCGGAGCCTTCCTTGCCTTCCGATTTCGCCTTCGACTCCGGGGGGCCGCCGCCCTTCTTGCCGGCGTAGTCGGTGACGTACCAGCCGGTCCCCTTGAACTGGAAGGCCGGCGAGGAGATGAGCTTCTTCACCTCGCCGCCGCAGCTCGGGCAGGCGGCGAGAGGGGGATCGTCGAAGCGTTGGAGGACCTCGGTCCTCTTCCCGCAATTCAGACATTGGTACTCGTAAAGCGGCATATCGACTCCCGTTGGCTCCCTCAGGCGCTGAACTTGTCGCCGTGCGTCTTGAAACGGATCTTGATCGCGCCGGTGGTTCCCATCCCCTCCTCGCGCCGCGGCTCCGTACCGGGGCTCGCCGCCGGCGTCAGGCAGCGGACGAGTTGGAGGACCTGGAAAGCGTACAGCACCTTGCCGTTCTCGGCCGCGCTGTGGGGACCCTGGGTGCAGATGTCGTAGAGGGTCCGCCGGCCGTCCACCAGGCTCAGCAGCTTGTACTCGTCCCCGTCGAGGGCGAGCTCGATGAGCTGCTCCGTCTTGTAACAAGGCTCGAAGACCGTCTCTTTCCGCCCCAGCCGCGCCACCAGGGTCTTGGCGTCGGGGGCGCGCTTGATGCCCTGCAGGATGACCTGCCGCATGGGGATCTGGATGCGCACCGAGTCCGGCTCGCGGAACTCGCCGATGCTGAAGATGACGCTCCCGTCGCGCCAGTAGAAGAGGCTCCAGACGATGGCCTCGATCTGCTTGCGGATGGTCTTGTAGACCTCGGCCGGGGAGAGCAGCCCGCCCTCGATGAGCAGCACGCCGTAGCGCTTGTTGGTCCGCTCGCGCTCGCGCATCGTCGCGAGATAGGCCTCCGGCGTGATGACCCCGCTGCGCTGAAGGTAGGAGCCCAGGCTGTCGTTACGGTCCGTCGAGATGGCGTGGACGACGTTGCCTTCCTTGATGTAGACCTGCTTGACCTCGCCCTCGCGGCTGGCCTCGATGACCCCGGGGACCTGGAACCGGTCGATCGTGTACAGGATCTCCGGCAGGGCGGTCTCCGCGAGGTCGCCACGGTACTGAAAGCTGTTCTCCATCGATCCCACGGAGAGGACCACCTCCCATCCACAGCAGAGACACCAAGCCCGGAAAAAGACGATGGAGTATACCATTCCACCAACGCAGGGGATGGAGGGGAGACATGGCAGCGCTGCAACCCGACGAGGCGTGGAGACGGATCGAGGAGCGAGTGGGGCCGCTGCCGGAGGAGACGGTCGGGCGGCGGGCCGCCCTGGGCCGGGTCCTGGCCCGGAGCCTGGCGGCGACGGTGGACGTGCCGGCCGGGGACGTCTCGGCCATGGACGGCTATGCCCTGACCGGCGAAGCCGGCCCCGGGGAGAGCCGCCCGGTGGTGGGGGTGGTAGCGGCAGGCGCCGCGCCCGGATTCGAGCTCATCCCCCCCGGCGTGGCCCGCATCATGACCGGCGCGCCCGTGCCCCGGAACGCCGACCGCGTGGTCCCGGTCGAGGAGACGGACGCCGGCCGGCAGACGGTGATCTTCCTCCGGCCGTCGCTGCCGGGCCAGCACATCCGCCGCCGGGGGGAGATCCTGCGCTCGGGCGCTCCCCTGCTGCCCGCGGGCTGCCGCCTCACTCCCGGCGCCCTCTCGCTCCTCGCCGCCCACGGCCACGCCGAGGTGCCGGTGCACCGGGCGCCCCGCGTGGCGGTGATCACCACGGGCGACGAGGTCGTCCCTCCCGACGCCGCTCCAGCCCCCGGGCAGCTCCGGGACTCCCACACCGACTTCCTGCTGGCCGCGGGCGCCACCCTCGGCCTGCGCTTCGAGCCCCTGGGCATCGCGCCCGACCGGGAGGAGGCCCTGCGCCCGCTGGCCGAGCGCGGCCTGGGCTCGGACGTCCTCCTCCTCTGCGGCGGCGTGTCGATGGGGGAGTTCGACTTCATCGAGGGGGTGCTGCAGGGGCTCGGCTGCGAGACGGTCTTTCACGGCATCAACATCCAGCCCGGCAAGCCGGTGGTCTTCGCCGTCCACTCCGGAGGCTGGGTCTTCGGCCTGCCGGGCAACCCGGCCTCGGTGATGGTGAGCTTCTGGCTCTTCGTGCGCCCCGCTCTGCGACGCCTGCTGGGGATTACCGATTCCTGGTGGGGAGGGGCCCGGAACGGCACCCTGGCCGCCCCGCTCCCGGGCACCGGCCCCCGCGACCGTTTCGTCCCGGCGGCTGCGGAGGCCCGGAACGGCGACCTCCTCGTCACTCCCTTTCCCCCCCAGGGCTCCCACGACCTCGCCGCCTTCGGCCAGGGCAACGCCCTGGTGCGCGTGCGGCCGGGGTCCGGGCCGGCGGGGGCGGGGGAGCGGTGCGAGGTGATGCCGCTGATGCCGTGAAGGCCCAAACCTCCCCAATTCATCGAGATGGGTCCGGCTCCCCGGCGGGCCCCGGCCTACTGCGCTTCCGGCGCACCATCTCCCTGGGCCACCCCTGAGAAGGGAGTTTCCGGACAGATGTCGAGCACCGTGCTCTGGGTGGGGAGGATCTGCCGCCACTGGCCGACGAGCTCCTTGTATGCCTTGCCGACCGGCCGGAGGTTGCGGTCGAGGTCGGCGAGGCCCAGGCGGTTGACCCGGCCGTTGTTCTCGCGCAGGGCGGTGTCCCAGTCGACCTGATCGGTCAGGCTGTACCAGGTGAAGCCGATGATCGGCACCCCGTCCTGGCGCAGGCGGTGGACGTTGGCCCACTCCTTCTGCAGCCACTTGACGGGGTCCGGCTCTTCGATATTGGTCTCGGTGTGCATGACCGGCAGGCGGTAGCGCTCGAAGTACTGGTGGGTGATGACGTAGTAGCCGAAGATCTCCCCCGAGAGCGACAGACTGCCGTCCTGGTGCACCAGGTTCTCATTGGTGACGTAGTAGTCGTTCCCCATCACACACTGCGAGCGCAGGTGGTGGTGGTTGAACCAGTGGTACTCCTCCCGCGTCATGCCGTTGTCCAGGAGGTACTCGTACATGGTGACGTTCAGGTGGACGCCGTAGGTCAGGTCGAGAGAGAGGAACCGCTTCTCGTTGTTGATCCGCGCCAGCTCCTCGCAATCCGGGCTCTCCGGATGGAAGTACTGCGACGATTCGCTCTGGATGAAGATCGCGTCGGGCCTTACCTCCAGGATGGCGTGCATGGCGAGCAGGTTCGCCTGGCAGAGGTGCTTGAGCGCGGTGACGAAGGCCCGGTCGCCCGTCAGCCGCTCGTTCCACCAGCCGAAGTTTGCCGAGAAGGTGGCGGCGATGTAGATCTCGTTGACCGGGGTGTAGAAACGGACCCACGGGAAGCGCTGGGCGAAGGCCCGGGCGTACTCGGCGAACAGCTTGGGCCAGTCCGGGTTCTGGAAATTGCCGACCCAGTCGGGCACGCCGAAGTGGCAGAGGTCGGCGATGGGCGTGACCTGCTGCCGGCGCAGGGCCGCGAAGGTCTCGTCGGCGAACGACCAGTCGTATTTCCCCGCCCCGGTGTGGGCCGAGAAGTACGGCGGCCCATAGCGCAGGTACTCGATGCCGAGCTCCCCGAGCAGCCGGAAGTCGTCCTGCCAGCGCTGGTAGTGATCACACTTCGCCATCTCGTCCTGGCGGACGGTCCTGCCCTGCCACTCTATGGTGGGGTAGCTGTTCTCGATGCCGGTGGCGAAAAGGAAACGGGCCATCCTCCCTCCCTTCCTCTCGATCCCTTCCTAGAGGATGTCCAGCCGCCCGCCGTCGACCACCAGCAGGGTGCCGGTGATGAAGCGGGCCTCTTCCGACGCCAGGAAGGCGACTGCCGCCGCGATGTCCTCGGGCTTGCCCACGGCGCCTTCGACTTTTTCCCGGCCGCTCTTGACGTTCGGGTTGTCCCACAGCATGGGCGTGTCCACGGCTCCCGGAGCGACGCAGTTGATGCGGTTCTTTTTCTTCTCCTGCTCGATGGCCACGGCCCGGGTGAAGGCCTCCATGGCCCCCTTGGAGGCGGCATAGGGGGAGACGCCGGCCTCCGTCTCGTGGGCATGGACCGAGCCGATGTTGACGATGGCGCCGCGCTCCATGTGCGGCAGCGCGTAGTGGCAGAAGAGGAAGACCGAACGGAGGTTGACCGCGAGCACGTGGTCCCACTCCTGGACCGAGAGGTCGACCACGTTCTTGAAAGTCATCATGGCAGCGTCGTTGACCACCACGTCGATCCGCCCCCACTTCTGGAGCGCCGCCTGCACCGCAGCCGCGACCTGTTTCTCGTCCTCGACGTCGGCCTGGGCGAAGATCGCCTGGCTGTCGCTCCCCCGCAGCCCATCGATCGCCTTCACGGTGTCCTCCCCATGCTGGGCGTTGAGGTCCACCACCACCACCCGGCCGCCCTCCCGGGCGAACCGCTCACAGCAGGCGCGCCCGATCCCCGAGCCGCCCCCTGAAACGATGCAGACCTTGTTCTCGAACCTCATGCCGACTCATCGTTGCAACTCCCACGCCCGGGTCAGGCAAGGGCTCGCCGGCCTGCCTACGCCTGCGGCACCGCCCCGGCGCTCGGACAGGCCGGGGCGGCGAGACAGAGGCGGCTGGTAGGGGCTTACGGGAGGGGGCCGTTCCAGCACTCACAGTCGTTGGCAGAGCAGACGACGAACGCGGGCTGACACTTGAAGATCTTGGTGCCCTGGACCTTGCAGACCGTTCCGAAGGTCTTTCCCTGGCAGAGAGAATCGCTGCAGCTTCCACAGGCGACCGCCTTGTTGGTGGGGGCGGGCACGAGCGACGGGAGCGTCGCGGCCGCGCCATCCGGAGGCACCGGAGCGGCGAAGATCGCCGCCAGGTTTGCGCTCGCCGGGTCCGCCGGTGTGAAGGTCTGGGAGGCGCTTGCGAAGTGGCCGATCAGCAGCAGTGAGGCGAACGCCAGCAGGGTGGTTCTGAGCTTCATGCGGTCTCCTTGTGTAGGACGGTTCATGATGGAGCTGCGCCGTTGGCGGCAGCCCTCAAAGAAGAGGGTGCCGGAGAGCCGCTGCACCGAGACTGGCCTGGCGACAGGTGGAGGGTGCTGGAGTCCAGCTCCACCGCTCTCTCGAGCGGCCCGGAGCTCAGCGGATCGATTGGCGGAAGCGCATGGGAATCGAACCCGCCCCCGACGCCGGACAACGGTTTTGAGACTGGTTGATTGCCGTGCCTTCCTCCATGCAACTGCTGTGTCACTCCTCTCCTACAGCCTCCCGAAGAACCCCGGAACAGGGCACATACCCTCCAGCATCAATCGCCACATGCACTTGCCTCGTCCCAGTGGTCGGAGGCCCTTGGTCACCCAGTTCCACCAATCGCACATAGCGGCGATCAGCTCCAGAGGAAATCGAAGGTGGCCGCCCCTTGGTCGTTCCGTCCGAGCGTCCCAAGGCCGAAGTTCTTCTCAATCGTAGCGAGCAGGCTGTAGTGCGTGTAGGCGCCAGGCTGTACAGTCCCCGGCTTGACCATGTTGCCGAGCAGCACCGTGTAGATTGGAAAGCCCGCCTCGGGCTGGCCGGGGTTCACCTGAGGATAGTCCTCGTCGAAGGTGAGGACCACGAGCGTGCCATCCATGAAGACCGCGTTATTCAGGAGCGGGTCGAGGAACGATTGCAGCCAGTGCGCCAGCCGAGGTGACTCAGCCCGTAGGCCAGACGAAAGGTATAAATCGAAGACGCCCCACCGTCATCGACATCCATTCACGAGCGACTACAGTGGGGCGTCTCCAGGCCCAAAGCGGCCCTCTCAGATCTTTTGGACAGTCACGTAAGTCGCGGCGATCCCGATCGGAGTGCCAACGGCGTTAAAGCCGATCGTCTTCACCACGGCGTTGATGTTGCCGGGGAACTTCGCCCGCAGGTTGTCGATCGCGTTGCTGAAGGCGCGGTCGAGATCCGTACTGTTGAAAGCGTAACCAGTGGCTTCGTTGGGACCCTCTGCGATTCCCAGCGCTGCTGTTCCAGGCATACTCATAGATATTTCTCCTTTAGGGCCGCCGTTCGAGGCGGTGCCTTGGCAATGCTCTCTGGGCTTGAGAGCTGTTTGGTTGATTGCTCCATGGAGCGTTCGTTGCCGGCGGGAAGGCGAAAAGCAAGGGGTGTGCCAGTAGCTCCAAAAGGAGCTGTTCCGCTGGCTGTCACTTCGGATACGAGGCGATCTGAATGAAATCCCATGAAAAGGATTCTTTTGAGTATCCGATTGTCCACATCCGGTATGGACGGTTGGATAGGGGTCTCCGCGAGGGCTCAGGGAGGCTGGAAAAGCCTCGGCGCGGCGGACCGCCCTCTTCTTGTACCTAGACGAGCTTAAGCAGGCACTTGGGAGAAGACAGTAACCATGTCGCGCTGAAGACGAGAGGAACAGGGCTCCCCGGAAGCGCTCGGGGGCTGATACCTTCGGCGGTCTTCCCCTGTGTCACTACCGTGTCACTGGGGGCGTAGATCTGAGGGGTACGGTCGTCTGAAGCTGAAGAGAAACTGGCGTCGAAAAGCTGTCGTAAACCCTTGAACCGAATGGCGGAAGCGCATGGGAATCGAACCCACCCCCGACGCCGCAACCGGCGCCGGACAACGGTTTTGAAGACCGCGGGAGGCACCAGCCCCCGAGCGCTCCCGGGGAGATTCTACCGCATGCGGAGGGCGGGGCGACGGTGATACGCTCTGGTTCGGTGCGGTGGACTGCCGCCCGTCCCAACGGAGAACCGACATGCTTCGCCAGACCCTGACGCTCTCGCTGCTCCTTGCCCTGCTCTGCGCCTGCCACAAGACCCCTCAGCAGGCTACCGAGGCGCCCACGATCGCGCCCGAGGCGATGGCCTCCCGCCAGCCCGGCGGCGGTTCCTCGGCTCCGGCCCCCATCTCCGCGCATGGCGGCGCCGCGGCCGACGGTCAGCCCGCGGCCGGGGCGCCGGCCGGCTTGATCGACTTCGACCTGCCGAAGAGCTGGGAGAAGCAGACCCCGTCGTCGAGCATGCGCATCGCCCAGGCCGCCATCCCCGGCCCCGGCGGCCCCGGCGACTTCGCCGTCTTCTCCTTTGGGCCCGGCGGCGGCGGCTCAGTGGATGCCAACATCGAGCGCTGGGTCGGTCAGGTGGAGACCTCGGACCACCCCAAGCCCGAGACCTTCGAGGCCGGCGGTCTGAAGGTGACCTGGGTGGACGTCAAGGGGACGCTCAAGGCCAGCCAGATGGGACCCGGTCCCTCGGCGTCGATGAGCGATGCGCGGCTCTACGGTGCCGTGGTCGAGGGGCCGGGCGGCCCCTGGTTCTTCAAGGCGACCGGTCCGGACAAGACCCTGGGGCCGCAGCGGGATGCGTTCGTGGCGATGCTGAAGAGCGTGCGGTCGAAGGCGGCGTCGGCGTAGGATCCCAAAAGGAAGGGGCGGGATCAACCCGCCCCTGACGGTACCGTCCGGAACGCTCTGGATCAGCAGCCGGGGAGCTCGGGCACCAGCCGGAGATTGCCCCACATATCGATCTTCAGGACCATCTTCGGCGGCTTCTCCTTGCCGCTCTCTTCCTTGTCGCGTTTGGGGTCCCGGTCGTGATCGCGATCCCGGTCGCGATCACGCTCCAGGCGCTCACGGCGCTCCCGCCGCTCTTCACGGTCGAGCTGCTGGCGCTGCTCCAGCGCACGGTGGAGCTCCTCGCGGGCGCCGCGCATCTCGCGCTCGATCTCGTCGCGCATCTCGGCGTGGGCCTTCTCGATCTCCTCCCGGTGCTCGGCCATGAAATGCTGGCTCATCTCCTCGTGGCGCTGGCGCATTTCATCGCGCAGGGCCTCCATCCGCTGGCGCTGCTCCGCGGTGGGCTTCAGCGCTTCGGCCATGCGGTGCGCCTCGGCCCGGAGCTTCTCCCGCTCCTCGTGAGACAGGGCGCCGTCGGCCCGCAGCTTCTTCGCCTCGGCGCGGAGCCGCGCCAGCGCCTCGTCCGAGGGTCGCACCTGCTCGGCGAGCCTGGTCATCTCCCTCGCCAGCCGCTCCATCTCCGGGTCCAGCGCCTTCAGGTGAGCCATCTTCTCGCTCATCTCCCGGGAGAGCTGATCCATGCGGGGCTGAAATCGCTTCTGGACGTCCCGGGTGGTCCGTTCGACCTCCTGCTCGAGCTTCCGCTGCTGCTCTCTGGAGAGGCCGGAGCCCTCGAGCGAGGCGAGTTGATGGTGCAGGTCCTCGAGGGACTCGTCCAGAGAGGCGTTCGCCTTCTCCATGGCGGCCTCCGCGGCTGCCGTCGCATCGTCTCCGAGGTCCATGTCCACGTCGACGTTCGCGTCGTCCCCATCCCGATGCTCCCCGTGGACCTCGGCGGCCTCACGTTCGGCATGCCGGGCGTGATCGTGCTCGGGCCGGGCGTCCAGCCAGGAGTCGTCCGCCTGGGGAGCCGCGGGAGCGGTCGCGGCCGCCGGTGCGGGCTTCGGCGGCTGTAGAGGCTCGTCCCGGGAGGCGGAGACGGCCGGCGCGGCGGCGGTCACGGCGATCAGCAGGATCACCATGGCGGCGCCGAGCCACAGCCGGCGGGCCGGGTGCTCGGGCGCCCGGGTCTCGTCGAGGAGCCGGCGGATGCGCCGCGCCAGGCTCGACGGGCGGTCCGCCATGCCCGGCAGGGGGAGGGGCCGAAGCCCGGCCGACCAGCCGGCGACCTCGGCCAGGCAGCCGGCCAGGGAGAGGGGGCGGCCGGTGAAGGCCACGGCCTGCTCGTCGCTCAGCATCTCGGAGATCTCCCGCAGCCGGCGGCGGGCCACCCAGTTGAGGGGCTGGAAGAAGAGGACCGCGGCCAGGAGATGGCTGACGGCCAGCCATACCGGATCGCGCCGCACGAGATGGGCCAGCTCGTGGGCCAACATCCCCTGCTGCTGCTCCGCGGTGAGCCCGGCGAGGGCCCGGGGGGGCAGGCAGATCTCGGGCTGGCGGACTCCGAGAGCCAGCGGCACCGGCACCCGCGACGAGCACGAGAGGCGGACGGACCGGCCGAGGCCCGCTTCGACCGCCAGCTCGTGGAGCTGGGTGAGCACGTCGCCGCCCACCACCCGCGGCCGGGTCCGGAGCCGGTGACGGAGGCGCGAATAGGAACGGACGTAGGCCCCCAGGAGCACGGCCGCACTCAGGGCCCACAGGCCGAGGACGACCGCCGGCAGGGTGGGCCGCGAGGGGCGGAACGCCGGCTCAGGCTGAATCGCCGCCGGAGCCATCCGTAACGGCACGGCCGCCTCAGCCGCGGACACCTTATCCGACCGATCCGACCGATCCGACCGATCCGACCGATCCGTCCGATGGGTCACCGTGAGCTGAGCGGCCGGGGCCTGTGTCAGGCGCCAGCGTCCGGCCGCGGGCTCCCAGCCGGCGGCGAGCTGGAGCGAGGCCGTGAGGAGCGCGCCCACCAGGGCGAGCTTCCACACCGCCTCCTCGGCCGCCACCGACCAGCGGGCCAGGGGCTTCGACGCGAGCCAGGCGAGGCCCAGCAGCAGCGTGCTGTGCAGGAGATAGGTGAGCAACCAGGCGAGCGCGACTTGAGCGAGCATCTAGCGATCCTCCTTCCGCTCCCGGGACGCGATCATCTCCCGAAGCTGGGCCAGCTCTTCGGAGTCGATGTCGTGCTCGGACAACAAGTGATTGACCAGGGCGGTGACGTCCCCGCGGAAGAGCTGCGAGGTGAGGTCCGACACCATCGTGCGGCGGACCTGCCCCTCGCTCACCAGGGGACGATAAATGAACCGGCGGCCTTCGGCGCGGTGGTCGACCACGCCCTTCTTCTCCATCTTGGTGAGCATGGTGGCGATGGTGGTGAGGGCGAGCCCGCGCTCCGGCTCGAGCGTCTCGTGCACGTCCGACACCGTCGCCTCGCCATGGCTCCACAGCACGCGCATGATGGCGAGCTGCAGGTCTCCGAGGTGGTGGGATGTTTCCATGATCCGTTCTCCTCCGCGTCAACTACCTGGATAATACTACCAGGGTCGTTGACTGTCAAGGGGGAGATACGGAGGGGGTGGAGGAAGGTTGCAGAGAGGCCGGCATATACCGGGCAGCCCCCCTCCAGGGGTAGAATCGCCAAGTCCACTCCACGCCGTCAGGCCGGGAAGACCGGCAGGAAGGAGCCCCATGGTGCGGTTCGACGTGCGGAACATCGCGATCCTCCTGCTGCTGGCCGCGCCCGCGGCCCAGGCGCAGCCCTGGCATGGACCGGCAGCTCTCGAAGTCCGAGTCGAGGACCAGAAGGGCCTCCCCTTGGCGGGCGCCCAGGTCCAGCTCCAGTACACGGCCGTTCCTCCCCTGGACGGGCCGGCGCCGGTCCTCACCGATGCTCGTGGCCACGCCGCAGTGGGCGGCCTCGCCGAGGGGGCCTGGCGTCTGTCGGTCAGCCACGACGGCTTCATGACCTATCAGGTCGAGGTGAACGTGCGCGAAGGGGGCCGCCCGGGGCTCAGCGGTGCGACGCAGATCAAGGTCTCGGGGTCCCTGCGCACGATGGAGGTCCAGGTCTCCCGCGCCCGCTCGGCCCCGTCATCCTCCCCGGCACCGTCGCGGGTCACTCCGGTCCGTCCGGTCGAGCCCGCCCCCCGGCAGGAGCCCACCCCGGCACCGGCGGTCCAGCCGCAGGAAGCTCCGGCCACACCCCCCCGCCCGGCGCCACCTGCCCCCTCTCCGGCCCCCACCCCGAAGCCCATGCCCCCGCCAGCCCCGGCGCCGAGACCGCAGCCCGTACCGCCGCCGGCTCCAGCGCCCAGGCCCGTACCGCCGCCGCCTCCGTCGGCAGCACCTGAAACGCCGGCCGAGCGCCTGCGGACGTCCCAGGAGCGCAACTGCGTCGAGTGCCAGCCCGGCGAGTCCGCCCTGTCGCTCGAGTGGACGGTCTCCCCGGGCGGGGGCACCGGCTGTGGCGCGGACATCGCGAAGCGGCTGGCGGGCGGCGACGTGCCGGCCGAGCTGGCCGCGGGCTGCCACGTGCTGCGGATCGCCCTGCCGGCGGGCGTGCGGTACACCGCCTACCGCTACGAGATCCTGGCCGCGGGCGACAGCCTCGACTGCCCCACCGGCAAGGACTGCCCGCGCAACATGGGCCGCTGGCCCATGGACCCGGTCCTCGTCCGCGGCGCGCAGGGCACGGTCATCCTCGCGCCCTTCGAGCCCGGCCCCTCGCAGGCCGAGCGCCGGGCCGTGCTGACCGTCTACTTCACGGAGGGGAAGAAGACGCGCTGAGCCGGTCAGCGCGTCAGGGTACAGCGCTACGCCTTGAGCAGAGGCAGGCGCCTGCCCGTCCAGCCGGGGAAGAGCCTGGCGTCGTCCTTGATCCCCAGGTGCTTGCCGGCGAGCTCGCAGAAGACGGCGCGGAAGTCCGTGGTCACGGGCAGGTCCCGCCCCTCGTAGAGCGCGGCCGGGGAGAGCCCGGGGAAGCTGCCGTGCACCTTGCCGCCGTCCACCTGGTTGCCCAGCACGAAGAGGCAGGAGCCATGGCCGTGGTCGGTGCCGCCGGAGCCGTTCTCGCGCACGGTGCGGCCGAACTCGGTCATGGTGGTCAGCAGCACCTGGTCCTGGAAGGGGCCGAGGTCGGTCCAGAAGGCCTGGATGGCCTGCGCCAGGTCATGGGCCTGACGGTTGAAGGTGCCGGCCTGCTGGACGTGAGTGTCCCAGCCGCCGGACTCGGCGAAGGCGACCTCCAGCCCGACGTCCGACTTGATGAGGATGGCGATCTGCCGCAGGGCGTTGCCCAGGGGCGTCTGCGGGTAGTCCGCCCCCGCCGCCGGCTGGTAGCGCTGGATCTCGGCGGCGGAGAGCATGTGGACGGCGCGGAAGGTCTCGCTGCCCGTGTCCCGCAGCAGGCCCTGGGAGGTCTGCTGATAGAGGGCCTCGAAGCCCTGGCCGGCGGCGGCGGCCGTGCGGTCGGCGCCCGGCAGCTCGACCCGGAAGTCGGCGAGGTTGGTCACCGCCAGCGCCGGCTCGTCACCGTAGAGGGAGCGGGGGAGCGAGGTGGTGAGGGCCACGGCGCGGAACGGCGAGTTGTCGTGGCCGAGCAGGCCCACGGCGCGGTTGAGCCAGCCGTTGGGCGTCCCCTTGCGACCCGGGGTGCCCGTCTCCATGAAGTCCTGGGCGTCGAAGTGGGAACGGGTCGGGTCGGGCGAGCCCACGGCGTGGACGATCGCCAGGCGCCGCTCCTGCCACAGGGGGAGCAGGGGGGCGAATCCGGGGTGAAGGCCGAAGCCGGTCTGCAGGTCGAGGAGACCCGGCTCCGTCGCTCCCTGTCCCTGGGCCGCGCTCAGCGCGAGGCGCGGACGCAGGGGCTTGAGGCTGTCGTCGATGGGCGGCACGGCGGCGAGGCCGTCCATGGCTCCACGCTGGAAGATGGTCACCAGCACTTTGCGCTTGCGCGACGAGGACGCTCCCGTGCCCGTCGCCGCCTCGGCGGTGCGGGTGAGGAAGCTCGGATTGCCGGCCACGCCGAGGGCGAAGAAGGCGACGCCGCCGCCCTTGAGGAACATTCTGCGCGTCAACATGGTGTGCTCCTATGCTTCACGGATTCCGTAGTTTTCATCTATATAGTTATCGTCTCTGAAACTCTGGCGACCCCAGGATCACGCCCACCACCTGTTCGAGGGGCGTGGGGGGCCGGCGGTCGACGGGCTCCTTGACCTCGTCGCCCAGGCGCCCCCGGACTTTGACCGACTTGACGCCGGCCGCGCTCATCTCGGGAGCGCCGGCGAGCAGCTCCTCGTCGGCGTCGCCGCCCGATGATCCGTTCCTGCCGACGGCGTCCCTGGGCGAGGCCTTGTCCACCTTCTTCGCCAGGTTGGGATCGGTCACCATGGGAGTGAGGAGCTTGAGGGTCGCGGTGAGGTCCCGCCCGGGCATCAGCAGGGCACTGTAGGTCTTGAGCGCCGCCTCCCGCGACTCGGGCTCATGGCCGCCGTCGAGGGCCGGCAGGTCGAGGCCGACCCCCTTCACCCGGCCGGCGGCGAGCTGGAGGCCGAAGTTCATGCGGTTGAGCAGCGAGCCGGTGTTCACCCAGGCCTCGGCGCGGTCGGGGTAGCCGGTGGGCGCCTGGTAGGCGTAGAGGGGCTGGCCCATGCGCGCGATCCACTGGAGGGTCGCCTTGGGATCGTCCAGCCGGCTGCCGGTGGCGCGCAGGGCGGAGGCGGCGAGCTCGAAGGGCGACTTGACCTTGGCCCCCACCGCGTCCTTGCTCCAGAACTCCGGCGATTCGGCGATGGCGATCAGCAGCCGGCGGGAGTCGCCGCCGGTCTTCAGGTAGACGTCGGCCAGCCGGTCCACCAGCGCCGGCGACGGGTGATCGGAGACGAAGCGCACGGCGAGCTGGCCCGCGATGTGCCGCGCCGTGGCCCGGTGCGAGGCGAGCAGATCGAGCACGGCCTCGCCGTCCTCGATCCCCCGGCCGGCCGGGAGCTGGACGCCCAGGACGGTCTTCGGGCCGGCGTCGTGCTGGTCGGCCCGGAAGAGGAACTCGCCCTGGGAGTGGAAGCCGAGGCCGCCGGCCATCTGCGCCTTGGCGAGGCGGTTCTCCGCCTGCTCCCGGGCCTTGCCGGCGGGCAGCACGGTCCAGCCGGTGAAGGCGCGGGCCACCTCGATCACGTCCTGCTGGGTGTAGCCGCCATCCACCCCGAGGGTGTGGAGCTCCATCAGCTCGCGGGCGTAGTTCTCGTTGAGCCCTTTTGGCCCCTTCTTCCCCGCCGCCGGTTGCGGACGGGCCTTGCCGAGACCACCGAAACCGCCCCCGCCCCCGCCAAACCGGCCGCGGGCGCCCATGCGGACCGGCCGGCGCTGCATCTCGTCCTGCATGGTGGTGGTGGCGCCTTCCGGGGCCGCGGACTGGGCGTTGTCGAGATAGATGAGCATGGCCGGGCTCTTCGCCGTGGCCTCCAGGAGGTCGCGGAAGCGGGCCAGGGCGTAGGGGCGGATGGCGTCCCGCTCATAGGGGAGCAGGTAGGGCCGGGCCCTGCCGTTGGTCAGCGAGATATTGAAATGGTTGAACCAGAAGTCGGTCATCACCTCGCCGAGCTGGTTCTCGGACTCGACGGCCCGGGTCAGCTTCTGGACCATGAGCTGCTCGATGAGCTCCTTCTCGGGGTGGTAGCCCTGCTCCTGGGCCCAGGCGAGGACCTTCTGGCGCAGGGCCTTCTTGTCGTCGCCCTTGAGGTCCTTGGGGGCCACGTCCTGGGAGAGGACGCCGGCCTCCCGCGCCTGGCGCAGGACGAGCCCCGTGGGCGGATAGGTGCGGACGATCTCGGCGGTGGCCATGTGCAGGGCGGGCAGGGAGTGGAGGTCCTCCTCCACCTTGCCGTCCGGCAGGTCGCCGCCAAGCTGGCGCTCGAGCCAGCGGTCGAGCCCCATCTTGACGACGGCGTCCACCTCGCCGGGACGGGGGCCGAACGCGAAACGATTCAACAGGTGAGCCGCCGCCTGGCGCTCGGTCAGGCCCGCCGCCTTCCACGGCAGGTGGAGGGTCGAGGGCTTCTCGTCGGCGGCCATCACGCCGCCCCAGAGGCACAAGGCAAGGGCGACGGCGGTCAAGGCGGTGAGGGTGGTTTTCATGGGACTGGGCTCCTGGGTCGATGCTGCGAGTCTCTCCATTCTGAGCTTGAAACCCGGGAGGGGGGTATTTCCTGCGGGACGGGAGGACACTCCGGGGCTAGAATGCCGGTGGTCCGGGTCCGGGGGGACTGGAGATCGCCAATCCGATCTACCGCGAGATCATTCCCCGCCCTGACTAGCCCCGCGTGAGAAAATCCGTCGGCTCCATCAAAGGAACTCGACCTTGCCCTTCATCTCTTCGGCCGTCAAAGCCTCGTAGATCAAGATCAGGCTGCGGATGAGGTCACCGACCGAACGGGAGCTCCGGTGACAGTAGGCCACCCCCCAATGGTCGGTGGTTTGGCTGGCGATGCGAAGGAAATCCGCGTCATGCGTCACGATGACCCGCTGAGTGGCGCGAGCAAACCGCAGATGGTCCTCATCGTCGCGAGTGCGTAGTCCGGCCTCAGGGGTCGTGGTGACATCGGCGCCGTGGCGTCGCAGGGCCTGAGCGACAGAGGGATTTACGTGCTCGTCGAGATGGAAGCGAACACGTTCAGCCACGACTGAGGGCCTTCAGCTTCTCCTGCAAGGGGGACGGGTTGTTCCGCCGGAAAGCTTCTGCAAAGGCAACGTCGTCGTCGATCGAGCGGTCGACTTCCTGCTGATGGTCGTAGTAGTAGGCCATGGCCGCATAGAGGGCCGCCAAAGAGAGGTCGTACTGGCCTGCGATCTCCTCCAAGGCCTGCCCCAGCCGGAGGTGCATCAGGACGACATCGGCCACGGCAATGCGGGTACCGGAGATCCGCGGCTTTCCGCCACGCATCCCGGGAGTGGCTTCAATATGGCGATCCAGGGCGGTTTCCATTTCGGGCCTCCTGCCTCAGTATAGAACCACTCGACGTGAGGGGGCCGGAGTCCGCAGGAAGCTCGACTTCAACCCTGCGGGGTTTCGCTGATCCCTTGCCCATGGTCCGAGTATAGACCGGACGGCCCACATCGCACCCAACGTTCCCCCCTCCCCACTCGTAAACTGTACCGTGGGTGTAGTACACTGCCCTCCAGAAGATCCGCAAGGAGCTTCGGGAAGGGCGGCCGGAGGGCCGCGTTGCGGGAGCTGTGTCCATCATGATCGAGCTGGAGGGGATCGCCAAGACCTATGCGGACGGCCTGGAGGCCCTGAAGGGGGTGTCCATCCGGCTGGAGCGGGGCATGTTCGGCCTGCTGGGACCCAACGGCGCGGGCAAGACGACGTTCCTCTCCATCCTGGTCCTGGCCCTGGAGCCCTCGGCGGGGCGGCGGGTCTATGACGGGCTGGACGCGGCGTCGCGGCGGGCGCGCTCGGCGATCCGCCGGCGGATCGGCTTCCTGCCCCAGGACTACCACCCCATCGGCCACCTGACCGGCCGCGAGTACCTGGCCCACTGCGCCCGGCTGCGGGAGGTGCCTCTTGGCCGCGCGGCGCTGCGCCGGCGGATCGCGGAGCTGCTGGAGAGCGTGGGGCTGGAGCGGGCCGCGGACCGCCGCAGCGGCGAGTACTCGGGGGGCATGCGGCGCCGGCTGGGGATTGCCCAGGCGCTCATCCACTCTCCCCGTCTTCTGGTAGTGGACGAGCCCACGGCCGGCCTCGATCCCGAGGAGCGGATCCGCTTTCGCATGCTGGTCACCGCCGCGGCAGCGGATATGACGGTGCTCCTCTCCACTCACATCGTGGAAGACGTCGAGGCCACCTGCCCCCGCCTGGGAGTGATCGGCCGCGGCCGGCTGCTCTTCGACGGCCCGCCCACCGAGCTGCTGCGGCGGGCCAACGGCCGCCTCTGGCGGCTACCGGCGGAGGCGCCGCTGCCGGCGGGCGCCGTCGAGGTCACCCGGCGGACCGATCGCGAGGGGGGCGTCGAGCGGGTCGTGTACCACGACGGCCCGGTGCCCGGTGCCGTCCCCCGGCCCCCGACCCTGGAAGAGTCCTACGCCGCCTTCCTCGCCCTCGAGGGGATCGCGGCGGCTATTGAAGACCTCGCGGAATCGAGGGAGACCGGAGCGTGAGGCTCACCGCCGCTTTCGTCATCCACGAGCTCCGCACCCAGGGGCGGTCGCTGCGCTTCCGCGTGCTGGCCGCCCTCTACGTGCTGGCGGGCTCGGCCCCGGCGGCATTGATCTACGCCCGCCACCAGAGCGCCAGGATCACGGCCGGCAGCGCGACCTACGCCGCCGAGGTCCTGACCCTGCTGCCGGCGTTCACGGCCGTGGTGGCCCTGCTGATCGCGCTCGACGCCGTGAGCCGCGAGCAGGACGAGGGGGCCTGGTCGACCGTCTCGCTGGCGGGGACGTCGAGCGCCGGCTACCTGTTGCGCCGCTGGCTGGCGCTCCAGGCCGTGCTGCTGCCGTTGACCGCCGTGCCGGTCGTCGCCGCCGGTGGGTTCGCGGCGGCGGCCCTCGGCCCCGGGGCCGTCACCCTTGGTCCGCTGCTCGGCCCCTGGCTGATGCAGGTGATCCCCATCGCCCTCGCCGTCTCGGCCCTGGGGTTGGGACTGGGGACGATCGCCGGCGGCATGCTCAACGCCTGTCTGCTGGGCGCGGCGGTGCTCGAGCTCGTCCCGATGCTGCTCAACGCCGGGCTGGCACGGTTCGGGATCCGCCTCGGCGGCCCCCTCGAATGGCTGCAGATCCGCGAGCTCCTGAACGCGATCCAGCGCGTCACGGCCGACTACTCTCCGGGGAGCCCTTGGGTGGGCTCCTTCCCCCTGGAGATGACCGAGTCCCCCTGGGACTGGCGGGTGGCCGGCGAGCAGTACCTGGCCCTGGCGGCGCTGCCGGTGGCCCTGGCCGTGGCCACGCTCGGAATCGCCGTGCGCCATCTGCGCCGCACCCGGCCGGACGTGCGCCCCCTGCGCGTCCGCCCGGACCATCCGCTGCGCACCTTCCTCAACACCGTGGCCCGGCTGCGGGAGCGCTACACGCCCGACCCCCGGCCCTCGCGGGCGGACTTGGCGACCCTCGGCCTGACCCTTCTGGTGGCGGCCGGGGCCCTGGCGGTGAACGTGGAGCGCGTGGCGCGCTACCAGCGCTACGGCATGGCGCGCTACGAGATGGAGGCTACGGGGGGACCAGATCCCACGCCCGCGGACGTCGTGCCCGGCCGCTGGCGGGTGGAGGGGACGCTGGGACCCGGCCGCGAGGTGGCCGTCACGGTGACGGCGGAGATGCGCAACCAGGGAACCCGGCCCCAGGGGCACCTGGCCTTCACGCTGAACCCGCACGTCCGGGTGGAGTCGGCGGTCCTTGCGGCGACCGGCGCGGGGAGCCTCACCCTCTCCCGGCGGTGGGACCGCCTCGCCGTGGACCTCGCCCCGCCCATCCCCCCGGGCGGCTCCCGGGAGCTGCGTTTCCGGCTGCGGGGCGAGCCCGCCGAGGACCGGCTCTTCAACAGCTCCACGGCCTACTGGGGTTTCCACAAGACCTTCGGCAACCACCTGCAGGCGAAGTTCGGTCGCGATCTCGCGGATCTCTCGAAAGCCTATCGGGTGCCGGCCCTCTCGCCCCGGCGCATCGAGCTCCAGGCCACGGACCTGACGCCGGTCCCGCGGTATCAGACCTGGAAGATGTACGCCGACGAGGAGATGCCGAGCCTCCTCCGGATGCCCCAGGAGGTCTTCTTCCCAGCCGCCGACCTGTCGCTGGATCTCGCCGCGCCCCCGGGCGTCCTGGTGGCGGACTCCTGCGGCGGCCTGGTCTCCCCGGGGCGCCCCGGACGAGTGCAGAGCCACTGCCGGCTGGCGGTTTCGGACCTGACGGTGGCCGGCGGCCACTACCTGGAGTTGCCGCACCCGGCCGGCGGCGCGGGCGCCACGGTGGCGGTCCTCCCCTTCCACGCGGCCCTGGGGGCGCTTCACCTCGGGTTCCTCGCGCAGGGCACGAGCCGGCTGGACGAGGCCTGGCCGGGCCTGGGAGATCTGCGGCGGACGGTGGTGCTGGAATGGCCGGACGACGAGGCGTTCGGCCTCGACGCGGCGTGGTCCTCCTTCCGCCGCTGGGACGACCCTGGCCGCTCGCACATTGCGGTACAGGGCGAGCTGGTGCGGATGACCGAGCTGGACCTGGTCCGGACCGAGACCCTCAAACCGGACGCCCTGGTGGCCGAGCTGGTGGCCGGACGGCTGGCCCGCCGCCGGCCCGCGGCGCCGGACGACGCCCAACTGGTTCGCATGCTGCTGAACAACCTGGTGCTCCAGCGGCTCGGGACGGTGCCGGACGGAGGAGCCGCGGTGGTGGGCGTCCGCACCGGCATGGAGGCCACGCTCAGCATCCCCCCGCCCAATCATTCCTATTCGTTGAACTATTGGAACAATCGTTTCCCCGCGCTGGTGACGGCGTTGCGCTACCGCATGGGCGAGGAAGCTCTGCGCGGCGCCGTCGAAGACGTCCTGTCGCGCACCGACGCCAGGCCGCTCACCCGCGGCGAGCTCTACGCGGCGATCGAGCAGCGGAGCGCGGTCCCGATCGGCCGCATGATCCGGGACTTCCTCGTCCAGGGCTATCTGCCCCAGCCGATCCTGGACGGCGTCGAGTTTCACCACGCCGAGGGCGGCTGGCGGGTGACGGGCCGGCTGCGCAACCAGTCCAAAGGCGAGGCGCTGTGCAAGGTCGTGCTGACGACCGACCGCGGCCGGCTGGAGACCACGGCGCGGGCGGACGGCGATCAGGCCGGCGATTTCTCCTTCTCGACGCCCCACCGTCCCCAGGCCGTGCTGCTCGATCCCGACCGGGAGTGCCACCGGCTGATCCCCAACGCCGGAGCGCGGGACCGGGTGTTCTTTGCGGGTGCGGGGGGAGCTTCGTGAAACCCCTCCTGCGCTCCCTCCACCTCTCCCTCGACCTCCTGCTGGGCCGGCGGCTGCTGCTGTTCGCGGCGCTCGACGCCGTGGCGCTGGTGCTCGCGGCCCTGTCGATGCTCCTCCAGTCGGAAGGGGCCGCGGGGGACCTCTACCTCTCCGTCTTCCTCGCCCCCGCGGTGCTCCTGGGGCTGCCGGCCCTGGCCGGCATGGTGGATCTCGAACGCCGGGCCGGCTGCCTCGACCTCGCCCTCGCGGCGCCTTCGGCCGAGGCCTACTTCGTGCGCCGGGCGGCGGCCGTCTGCCTCGCAGTGGCCCTCCAGGGGGAGCTGATCATGGGCACCTTCTGGCTGCTTTCCGACCGCTCGTTCCCCCTCCTCGCGCCGGCCCTCCAGATCGTGGCGGCGAGCGCCTTCCTCGGCGCCGTCTCCCTGTTCTGGGCAGTGCGGCTGCGGACCGCGGGCGGCGTGTGGCTCGCCTCGGCCGTCACCCTCGGGCTGATGGCGCCGTGGTTCTTCTTCAATCCGGTCCCCACGCGCCTGAAGGTGGCCTACGGAGCCTTCCTGCCGGGCGCCGAGGCCGGGCTCCCCTGGCTGCGCAGCCTCGCCGTGCTGGCGGCGGGATCCGTCCTCTTCTTCCTCTATGCCCGCCGCCGGCTGCGGCGGCCGGAGCTGATGATTTCCTGATGGAGACTGCCATGCGATCCATTCGCTTCCTCCCCCTCCTGGTCCTCCTCGGGGCCTGCGCTCAGACGCCGCCGGTCCCCGAGGAGGCGGCGCCGCTGCCGGTGAAGATTGAAAGGGCGGCGCGGGTCTCGTTCCAGCCCACTCTCACCCTGCTGGGGGTGGTGCGCCCGTCCGGCGAGGCGCAGGTGGTGATTCCGGTGGCAGGCCGGCTGCGCTACCCCGACCGCTTCCGCGCCGGCCTCTCCTCGGGCGTCCAGGTGCGCTCCGGCGAGGTGCTCGCCCGGATCGAGAACCAGGACGCCGAGCAGACCCTGGCCGAGGACCGGCTGCGGCTGGAGACGGCGAGCAAGGAGCTGGCCCGCTACCAAAGGGCGTTCGACAGCGGCGTCGTCTCCGCGGCCGTGCTGGCGCAGTACAAGGCCGAGGCGGACCTCGCGGCGCAGCGGCTCACGGCGGCCCACGAAAAGCGGTCGAGCCTGGAGCTGCGCTCGCCGGTCGCCGGCTGGCTGCTGGTGGAGAAGCGCCTCCCCGCCGAGGGGGAGGTGCAGGCCGGCACCGTGCTCGCCCGCATCGCCGCCGGCGGCCGGCCCAAGGTGGAGGCGCGGGCCGCGGCGGCCGACCGCGGGCGGCTGCGCGAGGGGCTCGCCGTGAGCTTCGCCGTTTCCGGAGGGGGAGGGGGAGGGACCCCCTCCGCGATCGCCGGGCGGGGGGTGGTGCGCGAGATCTCGCCCCTGATCGACGCCGGCGGCACGGTGGCGGTGGTGGCCGAGGTGACCGAGGGCGCGGCCCTGCCGGCCCCCGGCGAGGGAGTCGAGGTGATGGTGGAGCTGGACCGCCGGGAGCAGACGCTGACCGTGCCCGAGGAGGCCCTGGTGCTCTCCGAGACGGGCGCCGCCGTCTACGTGGACCAGGGGGGTATCGCCCGCCGCCGGCCGGTGACCACCGGCGGCCGGGCGGCCGGGCGGATCGAGGTGCTCAACGGCCTCGCGCCGGGCGACAAGGTGGTGGTGGACGGCGCCGCCCTGCTCTCGGAGGGCGCCCGCGTGACCCAGGTCGCGGAGCCAGCCGGTAAGGTGGGAGAGACTCCAGGAGCCGGCCGGTGATCCGCCGCGCCATCGAGCGGCCTGTCTCGACGCTGCTCGGCGCTCTGACGGTCGTGGTGCTCGGGGTCTTCTCCCTCCTGCGCCTGCCCGTCTCGCTGCTCCCCGCCCTGGAGCGGCCGAGCCTGATCCTCACCGCCGCGGCCTCAGGGTACGCCCGCGAAGAGGTGCTGGAGCGCATCACCCGGCCCCTGGAGCAGCGCCTCGGCGCCCTCGCCGGCGTCACCGCGGTGCGCAGCACCACGGGGGACGGCTGGGCGCGGGTGCGCATCGAGAGCGAGTGGCAGACCGACGCCGACCGCCTGCGGATCGAGGCCGAGCGGCGGATCGCGGGCCTGGAGGTCGCAGGCGCCACGCTCACCGTGGAGCTGGCGGCGGGCGATCCGGAGCCGATCGCCGAGGTGGCCGTCTTCGGCGGTTCGGGGACGGCCCGTGCCGCCTTCACCCGCGAGGTGCTGGCGCCGGAGCTGGCCCGGCTGGAGGGGGCGGGGCGGGTCGAGACCCTGGGCCTCGCGCCGCTGCACCCGGTCGTGCGCCCGCACGCCGCCGCCCTCGCCGCCCGCGGGCTCACCGCGGCCGACCTGGTGGCGCGTCTGCGCTCCGTGGGCGCCGCCGTGGCCGCCGGCCGAGCCCGCGCCGGGGCCGTGGCCCGCCCCCTCCTGGTGCGGGAGGACGCGACCTCGCTCGACGCCCTGCGCGCCCTGCGCATCGCGGGACCGCGAGGCGAGAGCGTGCTCGGCGACGTGGCCGAGGTGGGGCTGGAGGAGGTGCGGGACGATTCGTTTTTTCGCCTCGGAGGCCGTGAGGGGACGCTGGTGCGGGTCTTCCGCGCGCCGGAGGCGAACGCCGTGGCCCTCGCCGCCCGGGTGCGCGAACGGGTGGCGGCGCTCTCCCGCCGCTCCGCCTCAGGGCTCAAGGTCGAGGTGGCCGCGGACCGCAGCGCCGAGGTGGTGGCGGCCTTGAAGGAGCTGGGGATCGCGGCCCTCCTCGGCCTTGGTCTCGGGGTCGCCGTGCTGCGCTTCCTCCTCGGCCGCTGGCGGCCCACCTTCGCTCTCGCGGTGGCCGTGCCCGCCTCGCTGCTCGCCGCCTTCTCCGGCTTCCACCTCGCTGGGCTGTCGCTCGACGTGGTCTCGCTCGCCGGCCTCGCCCTCGCCGCCGGCCTGCTGGTGGACAGCTCGATCGTGGTGTTGGAATCCATCGAGACCGCCCGCGCGCGGGGCGAGGAAGATCCGGAGATCGCCGGCGCGCGGCAGATCGCCCTGCCGGTGATCGCCGGCTTCCTCGCCACGGCCGTGGTCTTCCTGCCTCTCATCTATCTCAAGGGATTGGCGCGGGCTTTTTTCGGCGCCCAGGCGTTCGCCATCGTCGCCTCGCTCGCCGCCTCGCTGCTGTTCTCGCTGACCGTCACGCCCGTGCTGGCGCGGAGCCGGGGCTCAAGACGCCCCCGCCCGAGGCCCTCACCCCCTACCCCCTCTCCCGCCCCCTCACACCCCCCACACCGGGAGAGGGGGACCCGGTTGGAGCTCTCTCGCTGGTCTCCCTCTTCTCCCGGTGAGGGGGGTTGGGAGGGGGCGGGAGAAGAGGGTCGGGGTGATGAGGGTCTTGGGCG
>DATARR010000185.1:0-68400 GCA_036264085.1 Thermoanaerobaculia bacterium
CCGAGATGCCGAGGCCACCCACCCAGGTCCGGCGGCCCGAGCCGCGGTCGAGGTCCACCATCAGCAGGTACGGCCAGGTCTCCTCGTCGTCCAGGTAGGTGCACTCGGTGGTGCTGGCACCGATGCACAGCAGCCGGGTGACGCCGGCCGCGGCCGGCATGGGGCCGCCGCGAATCCCCAACTCGTTGGTGGTGTAGCGCGACGGGCCGGCGATGCCGGTGAAATAGCGCGGGTCCGGCCGGAAGAGCCGGTGCACTCGCGGACCCCGCGAGTGCCCCAGCCGGTTGCCGAGGAACGACGGGAAGGCCGCAGCCATCCCCTCGGTCGCCAGCCAACCCAGCGACAGCGCGATCATCAGAGTCGTGATCGCAGCCCAGCGGCGGGCCAGGAGCTGCCTCCCCGCCGGCAGCAGCCAGAGCACCAGCGCCAGGAGGAGGGCGATCCCGCAGCCGCCGGCCGCCGCCCGCGCCAGCACCCCCTGGGGGTGCCAGCCCCGCGCCAGGGCGATACCCGTATCGAGGAGCAGGAGGAGGGGCCAGGCCGCCACGGCCGCCAGCGCCACGGTCCCCCGGGCGCGGTCGGAGAGGGCGGTCTCGCGGTCTCCGCTCATGGCTCCTGGTACGCCTCCAGGCAGCGCGCGACCACCCGTTCCCAGGTGAACCGGCCCTCGACCGTCCGCCGGGCAGCGGCCGCGAGCCGCGCCCACAGCTCCGGCTCCCGCGCCAGCCTCAGCACGGCCTCTCCGATCGCCGCCGGCTGGTTCGGCGGCACCAGCAGGCCGTCGACCTCCGGCGTCACGATCTCCGGCAGCGAGGCCGCGTCGGAGGCGATCACCGGACAGCCCCGGGCCATGGCCTCCACCAGCGCCAGGCCGAACAGCTCGTGGGCGCCGGCCGAGCCGCGCGCATCCACCGGCGTCGGGTGGACGAGGGCCATGGCCCGGCCCAGGATCGCCCTCACCTCCGCGTCGGGCAGGGCGCCGTGGAAGGTCACCGCCTTGCCCGCGGCGAGAGCCCGCAGGCGGTCGAGATAGGCCGGGTCCGGCCAGGGACCCACGACGTGGAGGGCGACGCCGGGTGGCAGCCCCTGAATGAGGAAGTGGATCCCCTTGTGCGCCAGCACCCGCCCGAGGAAGACGAGCGAGCCGTCGTGGCTCAGCTCCGGACGCATCGGGTAGAGGGCGGGATCGACGCCGCCATAGATCACCCGCCGGCGTTGGTTCCGGCATTGGCCGCGATTGCCACCGGGCAGCTCGCGGGCGGCGTACTCCGAGAGCGGCAGGTGGGCCGCGATCCAGCGCGACTGATCGATCTGGTAGGCCGGGGTCCAGCCGCCGCCGCCCAGGTCGGAGACGAAGACCCGGCTCCCTTGCAGCCGGCCGAGCAGGGCGGCTAGGAAGGTGGGGAGGACGAAGTACTGGTGGCAGTGGATGACGTCCGCCCCGCGCAGCTCGCGCGCCAGGGCGGGGGAGAAGGGGAGCCGCCGCGCGTCCGTCCAGCTTCGCAGGATCACCCGCTCGTGGCGCGGCGCCGGCCGCTCGCGGAAGGCGCGGGGGCCGAAGCTCACCAGCTTGACCTCTGCCCATGTCGTCCGGGCAGCCATGGCCCGCGCCAGCTCCTCGGCGAAGCGCTCGCCGCCGCCGAGCACGGACTCCGGCGCGAAGTAGGTGGGGCTCACGTGGCAGACCCGCAGCAAGTCAAGGCTCGAGAGCGCGCAGCTTGAAGATGAGGAACCACGCCGGCCAGATCCAGGTCAACCGCCGTTCGTACAATTCCGGGCGGCGGTTGGCGAAGCGCGACATCAGCTTGCCGGGCAGGCTCATGGGGAACACCAGCGTGCGCTCGGCGACCGCGAAGCGCACGCCGCTGTAGAAGCTCCATGGCGAGCCGGCGGTGAAGTAGTCGAAGGAGAAGTAGCCGAGGTGGTGGCGGTGCGTCGGGTCGGTGAAGGAGTTGGCGCAGGAGAAGTGAGGGGTGGTGATCTCCAGGATCCCTCCCGGCGCCAGCAGCGCGTGGGCCTCCTCCACGAAGTCCTGGACGCTCGCGAGATGCTCCACCACGTCGAGGGCGTAGATGTGCTCGAAGTGCTTGCGGGGCAGGGGATAGGGACGCCGGTCGAGGTCCCAGACCAGGTCCGGCTCCACCCCCGGCCGCAGGTCGACGTTCAGGCAGTCCGGCCGCTTCCGCTGTCCGCAGCCGAGGTTGAGCCGTCTGGGGATCAGGTCATCCATCGCACCCATTCCGGCCGGGTGAAGCCCCCGAGGGCGATGACGAGCTGCAGCAGCAGCCCCGTGGCGGCGGTCAGGACATTGAACGTCAGCACCCCGGAGGTGGTGGACAGGGGAAGGCTGGCGACCAGCACGGCCTGCACGGCGATGAGCGCGACCACGGCGAGCCCCTCCCAGCGGTTCCACGACCGGGCGAGGTTGACGGCCACGGCGTAGCCGCCCAGCAGCGTGAACCCGGCGCCGCCCACCACCAGCAGCAGCTCGTGGCGCAGGCCGGCGTACTGCCTGCCCAGCAGCCCCAGCAGCAGCCCGGGGACCGTGGCCGTGGTGAGGACCAGGACGGCGGCCACGGCCAGCAGCAGAGCACCGAACTGGAGGTAGCGGGTGCGGTAGACCTGCTCGTCGTGGATTCGCGCCAGGCGCGGCAGGAACACCACGCCGGTCAGGCTGGAGAAGATCCCCACCACCAGCCCGAGCCGCCCGAGCGCCCCCACCTCCGCCATGTTCTGCGTCGAGCCGAAGGTGGCCGCGAGCCAGACGGTGAGCGGACCCTGGAGGGAGAAGTAGAGGGCGCTCGGCAGGCTCGGCAGCAGGTAGCGCAGGACCCTGGCGCGATAGGGGCGGAGGTCCGCCTGCATCCGGATCTCCGGTCCCAGCCGGGCCGGCCGGGCGATCATGGCCGTGGCCGCGGCGCCGAACGAGGAGACCAGCACTCCGAGCCAGGCCCAGAGCCACCCGCAGGCCACCAGGATCAGCGCCAGGAGCAGGCGCACCCCGCCACCCGTCAGCTCCGCCCGGTACGACAGCCCGTAGCGGTCGGCGAGGCGCAGCGCCAGCACCCGCACCGACGAGCTGACCTGGAACCAGACGCACAGCAGGATGCCCGCCGTGGCCAGCAGCGACTCCCGCAGACCGAACCCCTTGGCCGCCGCGATGCGGGGGAACACCAGCAGGACGGCGCCGGCCCCGAGCAGGAATGCCAGCCGGCGCAGCGACGTCACGGCGGCGACATAGCGTCCGACCTCCTCCCGCGCCCCCTGCGCGCGGCGGAAGAAGTAGACCAGCGAGGTCGTGCTCCCGAGGTCGGAGACGAAGTTGAAGAAGGTGATCACCGAGAAGGCCAGGGTGTAGAGGGCGAACTCCCGCACCGGCATGAAGTTGACGAACAGCAGGCCGGAGGCGATCCCCAGGAGCTGGGTGAGAGTCTGGGTGGTGAAGTAGGCCGAGAGGATCTTCGTCCAGCGGCGCAGGCGCTCCCATCGGAGCGGCGGAGTGTCGGCGGCGATCGTCATGGCGCGGCCGCTCCGAATTCCGCCAGCACCCGCCTCGCCAGCCGTCGCGACTGGTCCCCCAGGGGCGCCCCCGCCTCCCCCGGCTGCAGCCACTCCATCACTGGAACGTAGAACCCCGTCTTCGGCCGCGCGAGGAGGGCCGCCGGCAGCTCGGGAGCGGCGCGGCGCACCAGCTCCCCCTTGCCCCGTCCCCGGGCCGGCTCGAAGCCCTGGGCCGCCAGTCGCCGGCGCAGCCAGGCGTCCACGAAGGGGACGCGCAGCTCGACCGAGGAAGCCATCGACGCCCAGTCTGCGTCGCGCAGGAGCTGGTTGCGCATGTAGCGGGCGGTCTCCAGCTCGTGCACGGCGGTCCAGGGATCGCGGGCGTGGCCATTGGCCACGGCCAGGTCGCCCAAGGCGCTGGCGGCGTCGGCCACCGGATCGTATTGGGCGAGCCCCTCCGCGGCGGCGTCGCGGCCCATCAGACCTGGCAGCTCCTCCGGCAGGAACAGGCCGCGGCGCAGGAAGTAGGCTCCCGGCAGGCTGCGGCCGTAGCGCAGCAGCCCGGCGAGCTTCGGCCGGCTGGATGTCAGCCGGGTCAGCCGCGCCAGGGCGGGCCAGGCCGTGGCGAAGCCGGGAATCCGTCCCGCCCGGCGCGCCAGCCGCGCCAGCCGGGGCACGTCGGCGAAAGAGGGGTAGCTGCCGAAGACCTCGTCGCCGCCGAGGCCGGAGAGGACCACCTTGAGCCCCGCCTCGTGCGCCGCCCGGCTCACCACGAAGGTGTTGAAGCCGTCGATGCTCGGCTGGTCCATGGCGGCGAGGGCGTCCCGCCAGAGGCCGGGGAAGTCGGCCCGTCCCACCCGGCGCTCGATATGGCGGGTGCCGAGGGCCCGCGCCACCGCGGCGGCGAGGGGCGCCTCATCGCGCGGCGTGCCCGCCAGCACGTCGAAGCTCAGGGTGAAGGTGGCCGGCGGCTCCGGCAGGTGCCCGCGCGCCAGGGCCGCGATCAGTCCCGAGTCGAGCCCGGCCGAGAGGAAGACGGCCACCGGCACGTCCGAGACCAGGTGGGCGACGACCGAGTCCTCCACCGCCGCCTCCGCCGTCGAATGGGCCAGGGGCTCGATCGCCGCCGGCGCATGGGGCCGGGGCTCGCCGACCTCCCCGTCCCGCACCAGCAGGTGGTGCCCCGCCGGCAGCGCCCGCACGGCCTTGCGGATGGTCAGCGGCTCGGGGACGGACCCCCAGAGGAGGAATCCCGCGAGCCCCCCCAAGTCCACCTGCCGCGACACGCCGCCGGCCTCCAGCGCCTTCACCTGCGAGGCGAAGCGCAGGCATCTATCCGCCTCGACCGCGGCGGACATATAGAGGGGCTTGATCCCCAACGGATCGCGGGCCAGGAGCAGGCTCTTCTCCCGCTCGTCCCAGATCGCCAGGGCGTACATCCCCCGCAGCCGGCCGAGCATGGCCGCCCCCTGCCGGGCGTAGAGGGCGAGGACGACCTCGGTGTCGCTGCGCGAGCGGAAGCTCACCCCCTCGGCCTCCAGCTCCCGGCGCAGCGTCGCGAAATTGTAGATCTCGCCGTTAAGGACGACCTGGAACCGCCCGTCCGCCGAGGCCATGGGCTGAGCGCCGGCCTCCGAGAGGTCGAGGATGGCCAGGCGGCGGCTGGCGAGGGCCACGCGGCCGTCGTCCGAGATCCACGCGCCGGCGCCGTCCGGCCCGCGGGCGGTCATGGCGTCGCGGGTGCGCAGCAGCTCGTCCCGGTCGAGGGCGGGCGCCGCGTCCGTGAGGCGGAGGATGCCGTTGATGCCGCACATGGGTTTAGCCTGCCACCAGCCTCGCCAGCAGCGGCTTCAGCCGCTGCCGGAAGCGGTCGATCCCGAGCTCCCGCTCCCAGCGCTCGCGGCCGGCCCAGCCCATCCGGCGGGCGGCGCCGGCGTCGCGGAGCAGACGGGCCAGGGCCCGGGCGAGGTCCTCCCGGTCGTCCGGATCGACCAGCAGGCCGGTCTCGCCAGGGGCCACGATCTCCTCCGCGGCGCTCGACCGCGCGGCGAGGACAGGCCGGGCCGCCCGCATCGCCTCCAGGTAGACGAGGCCGAAGCCCTCGCCGCGGCTGGGCAGGACCAGGGCCGCGCACCGCCGGTACAGCTCGGCGAGCGTCGCCTCGCTGGTGAAGCCGGCGAAGGTCACCGCGGCGCCGACCCCCAGGTACGCCGCCTTCTCTCCCAGCCGGCGCCGGTCGTCCCCCTCTCCCGCCACCACCAGGCGGGCGTTGGGGCACAGGCCGAGGAGGCGCGGCAGCGCTTCGAGCACCTGGTCATGCCCCTTGTAGCGCTCGCTTGCGGCCATGCGTCCGACCATCAGGAGGAAGCCGCGCCCGGCCCGGCCCACCAGGGCGGCGTCGACCGCTCCCTCCGGCGGCCGGTCCTCCAGGGCCAGGGGGACGACGGCCGTGCCCGCGAGGCCCGGGCAGAACGGGCGAGCCCGCTCCAGGGTGTGGGCGGAGATGGCGAAGCTCACGGTGGCCTGGGCCAGGGCCCGGCGCCGGTCCCACCCCAGGGGGCGCCAGACCTCGATGCCGTACATCGGCACCAAGTAGGGAGCCCGCAGCGGCCGGGGCAGGAAGGCCTGCACCCGCGCCGGCCCCAGCAGGTCGAAGACGTAGGCCTCCCGGGCTCTCGCGAGCTGCCGGCGCCAGAGGTGGAGGGCGAGCGCTCGCGCGTTGCCGCCGAAATCCCGCGCCGGCATCTCGTCTCCGGCAAGCTCCGGCAGCCCGCCGCCATTCAGGGTGAGGAGGCGCCAGCCGATCCCCCGCTCGCGGGCGAAGCGCGCGCAGGCGCTGGCCAGCAGCCGGCCGGCCGCCGCCCGGCCGCCGCCATCCAAGCCGAGGCCGGAGGAGACGAAGACGAGATCGCGTGGTTTCGGTTTCATCGATTCCCCGGGCAGGCTCCGCCCCCTTCGGTGTACATCGGCGATGACACCTCGGGGGAGGGCGCGACGCAGCGCGCCCGAATCGGTCCCTCCCTACCGCGCCGCCGCAGTGCGCCAGGCCGGCAGCACCCGCGCTGGAGGGCGCGGGCGCAGGGGGGCCAGGACCTCGCGGTCCAGCTCGGCGGCCACCGACTGGCGCAGCAGGGTGATGGAGACGACCAGCCGCAGCCGGCCCTTCTCCCGCAACACCTTGCCGGTCCACCCGCGGAAGGGGCCGTCCATCACCTCGACCTCGTCCCCCACCGCGATATAAGAATGGGGGACGAGGGGCGCTCCCGCCTCCTGCAGCCGCCGCAGGCTCGCCAGCTCGCCTTGCAGCCCCTCCTGATCGAGCACCGGTAGCACCTGGACGATCAGGTTGCTGCGCAGCGCCTCCCACCGGGCCTCGGCCGGGCCACGGAAGAAGAGGTAGCCCGGGAACAGGGGGAGGCTGGAGACGAACGTCCGCCCCGCGCGCCGCACCTGCTTCTCCGCCTGGGGGAGGTAGAACCCCACTCCGTGCCCCGCGAGATGACGGGCCAGCCCCTTCTCCTGACGGCTGCGCACCCAGGCCACCCACCAGGGGTGCCCGGTCCCGGACAGCTCGAACAGATGGCGGGGAGAGAGGTCGATTTCGCGCTTCAGGATCGGCACGTGCTTATACGGCTCAACTTGCAGTCCGGCGACTTGTTTTCCACAGGGCGACAGGTGATTGTCGCAGAACCGCGGGGCTGGGGCAAGGGAGAGGTCAACGCTTGCGCGGTTTCTTCGTCGTCCTCGCCGGCGTCAGGGCCTGCCGGGCCCGCAGCAGCTCGGAGAGGTTCTCGCCGATCCAGCGCTCGGCCCGGCCGAGGTTGCGGTACAGGCGCTCCCGGCGGCGAAACTCGGGGGTGTGGAAGTAGCGCTTGCCGCCCCGCACCTCGGGCGGCATGTCGGCGTGGAGCAGCTCGTGATGGACCACGGCCTCCACCACGTAGCGGGGGACGGCGGGATCGTCCAGCACCCGGTGGATGCGGATCAGCCGGTCCTCGTAGGAATAGCTGCCGAGCTGGAGGCTGGAGGTGCTGCGCCGGCGGCAGCGCCGCGCCGGCTGGCTGGGGCTGACCGTGGACCGCCCCCAGGTGATCTCGACGCTCAGCCGCCCCTCGAAGTAGCGCTCGTTGAGGTCGTCCCGGAGCTGCCGCAGGTCGAGGGCCACCCCCTCCGGCTCGAGCCGCAGCCGCCGCGTGCGGGCGGTGGCGCGGTGGGCCGAGAAGTGCTCGCGGATCACTGCCAGCGCCTCGCGCGCCCGGTCGCTCCCCCGCTTGCTCTCCACGAAGGCGGCGACGGCCGCCAGCACCTCCTCCGGCGCCTCGGTGAAGGAGCGGTGGATGCGCAGCTCCAGCGGCGCCCGGTTGCTCACCCGGCCGGAACGCACGCTGAGAATGGTCCGCCGGTTGTCCGTCAGCTCCAGGGAGCGCAGCCGGCCGCCGGTTAGCCGGTTCAGCCGGCGCAGGAGGTCGAACCGAGGCGCGTTGGAGACCGGCACCAGGGTCGGCCGCAGCGGCTGAGCGCCGAACAGCTCGAGCTGGACGGGCCGGCGCCCCGAGGGCCGCTGGACCTGGCGTGCCGACGATCTGATGCCGCTGCTGCTCATGACCTGCTCTCCGTCTGCGTCAGTACCCTGCCGCCAGCCCTTCGCCCCGGGGGTCCGCCGCCCCGGTGAAGCGGACGGGCCGGCCTGCGGCATCGTACTCCACCGTCAGCCCGTGGGCGTTGCCGAGCTGCTTGACGGCGCGGACCTTGTGTCCCCGGGCGGCCAGCTCGTCGCGCACCGTCTGCGGGACGCGGTTCTCCACCGCCATCACGTCCGGCTCGACGAAGCTGATGCGGGGAGCGGCGATCGCCTGCTGGACGTCCATCCCGAAGTCGAGGAGGTTCATCACCATCTGCGGCACGGTCTGGTCGATCGTGTGTCCGCCCGGAGTGCCGAGAGCGATCCACGGCCGGCCGTCGCGCAGGACGAAGGTCGGACAATCGCCCGAGAGCTTGCGCCGGCCCGCGTGGGCGTCCATGGGATTGCCCTTGGGCTCGAAGGTGCAGTAGGCGAGGGAGTTGTTGAGCCAGACGCCGGTGCCCGCCGGCATGATGCCGCTGCCGAAGACGTTGCCCAGCGTCTGGGTGGCGCTCACCACGTTCCCTTGAGCGTCGGCCACCACGAAATGGGTGGTGTTGCTCCCCTGGCTTCCCAGCCCCGCCGTCCCGGGCGGGGTGAACGCCTTGGCGTGCCGCAGGTCGACGGCCCGCGCCTCCTCGTCCCACCAGGCCGGGGAGAGCAGCCGCATGAGCGGTGGCGGATCGATCTCCGGATCGCCGGCGTAGGCCAGGCGGCACCAGAACCCCCGCTTCGTCACCTCGGCATAGAGGTGGAGGTAGTCGGCGCTGTCGTGCCCCATCCGGGCGACGTCGAAACGGCTGAGGATCCCCAGCCGGATGAGCGCCGGGAAGGCGTTCGATGGCGGCGGGGTGGTCATCACCTCGTGGCCGCGGTAGTCGATGTGGATGGGCTCCCACCACTCGGCGCGGTCTGCCGTGAGGTCGGAGAGGGCGAGGAAGCCGCCGCGGGCCTTCATCTCGGCGTCGATGGCGCGGCCGACCTCCCCCTTGTAGAAGGCGTCCGGCCCCTGCTCGGCGATAGCCCGCAGGGTGCGGGCGAGGTCCTTCTGCACCAGCGTCTCGCCAGCGGCGAGGGGTTTGCCGTCCCGGCCATAGAAGGCGCGGGCCGATTCGGGGAGGCGGTCCCAGGAATCGGCGACGTCGAGGGCGAGCCCGTGACTGACGGGGAAACCCTCCTCGGCGGCGCGGATGGCCGGCGCCAGCAGCTCCCGCAGGGGACGGGTGCCGAAGCGCGCGCGCATCGCCTCCCAGGCGTGCAGGTTGCCCGGCGTGGAGACCGCCTTGGCGCCGCGACGGTTCTCCAGGTAGCCCGGCGTCGGCGCGCGGAAGGCGTCCGAGTCGACGCCGGCGGGGATGCGGCCGCTGGAGTCGAGGAACCAGGACTTTCGCGACTTTGCGTCATAGACGAGGATCGTGCCGTAGCCGCCGATCCCGGAATTCTCCGGTTCCACGACGTTGAGCGTGGCGGCGACCGCCACCGCCGCGTCGAAGGCGTTGCCGCCGGAGCGCAGCACCGCGAGGCCGGCCCGGGTGGCGAGCGGGTGGGCGCTGCTCACCATGCCATGGGTCCCCACGGCCGGACCCGCCGCCGGGGCGGCCCGGAGGGAGGGAGGCGCCGGCGGCGGAGTCATGGCGACCGGAGCTCGCGACTGGCAGGCCAGGGAGAGGAGGAGCAGGGAGCCACAGAACGCCGGGGGCCAGGTGGACGAGATGGACAAGGAGGTCCTCCCCAAGGAGAGAAGGACTCTAGCACAGGCTTTTTCACTCCACCCCCCAGCGCTCGCCCACGGCCAGGATGCGCACCCGCTCCCGGTCCGCCCCCCTCTCCTCCAGCACCCGGGCGAGGACCTTGGGCGCGAGGTCGGCGGGCTCGTTCGTGAGGTCGAAGCACCCCCAGTGCATGGGGATCATGGTGCGGGCCCCGAGGTCGAGGAAGGCCTGGTAGGCCTCGGCGGGATCGACGTGCTGGTAGCGCATGAACCACCGGGGCTCGTAGGCGCCGATGGGGAGGAAGGCGACGTCGATGCCGGGAAAGCGCCGGCCGATCTCGGCAAAGCCGTGGTAGTAGCCCGAATCTCCGGCGAAGTAGTAGCGCCGCTCGCCGGAGTCGAGGAGCCACGAGCACCAGAGGCTGGCGTTGCGCGCCATCCCCAGGCGGTTGGACCAGTGCTGGGCCGGCAGGCAGGTGAGGGTCCACCGCCCATGGCGGACGCTCTGCCACCAGTCGAGCTCCACGACCCGTTTCCGCCCCCGCTCCGCGAACCACTGCGCCAGCCCCAGGGGAACGAACCACGGCGTCGTCGCCGGCAGTTGCCGCACGGTCCAGGCGTCCAGGTGGTCGTAGTGATTGTGGGAGAGGACGGCGAAAGCCTCCCCGGGCACCGACCCCAGGGGGATGCCCGGGGGGCTGAGCCGGGGCGGCAGCAGGGCCCGGGCTCCCCAGTGGGGATCGGTGAGCACGACGTCCCCTCCATCCTGAATGGCGAACGTCGAATGCCCCACCCAGGTCGCCGACGGCGGCTGCCCCCCATCCTTTAGATAAGCGCCGTCGTTGGCCACTACTTGAATGTCCAGCGACCGCCTCTTGTCGTACTCGTTCTTCTCCAACTTCCACCGCAGCAGCGCGCCGAACCCGACCGGCGGGGCGGCCTGCCATGGATTGAAGAACTTCCCCGGCTCGCCGTGGGGGGCGTAGAGGAAGTCGGGGGAGGCCATGGGCCAGGAGGATATCCCGACAGGGCACCGGGCCTCCCCTCTGCAGCAGATTTGCCCTACAATCCTGTGGGGGATGGCTCCTTCGCCATCTCTCCGAGAGGAGAGGATCGAATGAACCCCAGAGTCCTCAACATCAATGCGGTAGCGTTTCAGAAGGACGGCATGTGGATTGCCCATTGTCTAGAGTTCAGCTTGGTCAGCTACGCCGAGACGTTGGAAGCGCTGCCTGAAGAACTGCTCTTGCAAGTCATGGCACAAGTCGAGACTGACATCGAGGCTGGCCGCGAACCCTTTCATGGCTTCCAAAGGGCGCCTCAGAGATATTGGGACCTGTTCGAGGCTGCACAGGCAATCTCGACGGTGCCTATACGTCCTAAGAAGAGTCTGGGCCTCCGCTGGCGTGAGTTGGTCGAGAGAGCCAAGATCGAGACGCAGTTGTTCCCGGTCGCCGCCGTGCCGGCTTAATGGTCGGGCACGTGAAAGTCGGGGGCAAGCAGGCGAGCATCATCATTCCCAAAGAAGAACTGGAGAAGGTCCGACACCAGTTCTGACTCCATCAACCCTCCAGGGAGAGTTCTCGGGAGGGTGTAGCTCTTCTCCCCATCCGTCATCGACTGGATTCCCCACTGTCTCCACTTCTTCTGGTCAAGCCATAGCTTCTTGCCGCGGTTCCCGGCGAGTTGAATGAAGTCGTGGGGCGACAGATAGGGCGGATTGCCGACCGGTGTCTTAGTTCCCATGAACGGGAAAGTATAATGAACGCTTGCCCGCCGCAGGAGCTTGCTGCCAGGCCGTGCATCGAATATCGTCCACGCGACTTGGCTCTTTCCTGATCATCGTCAAGCGCGTCCTCCAGATCTCGTGGCAATCAACCAGCTCCTCCTCGGCCTGACGGAATGACCTCGCCTTCGCGGGTGCCCCGCCGCATCCTCTTCCGCTTCGTCGCCCTAGTGGCCATCGTGGTCATCGGCTTCGCCGTCCTTCGCTTCACCCCGCTGTCTCAGTACCTGACGGTCGAGAAGATCTCGGCCCTCTTCGACCGGCTGCGGTCGACCTGGTGGGCTCCCCTGGCGCTGGTCGCGACCTACGTCGTGCTCTGTCCGCTGGGAGTGCCGGCTTCGCCCATGATGCTGACCGGCGGGATGGTCTTCGGATTCATCCCCGGCTTCCTTTACAACCTCCTGGGGACCTGGCTGGGAGGCGTCACGACCTACTTTCTGGGCCGCATCCTGGGCCGTGACTTCGTGGTGCACCTGGCGGGGAACCGTCTGAAGAAGGTGGAACGGGCCATCGCCCGGCGCGGCTTCTGGAGCCTCGTCGCGATACGCCTGCTGCCGATCCCCTATCCGCTGGTCAACTACTGCGCCGCGCTGACGGGAATCCCTCCGGGCCTCTTCATGGTCACCACCGTGCTGGGCCTGATTCCCGCCAACCTCCTCTTCGCCTACTTCGCCTCCGCCCTGGTTCACCTCGCCGGGCCGGAGCGCAACAAGATCTACGTCCAGTTCGCGGTCGTGATCGGCCTGCTCGTCCTGCTCACCGTGGCGCCACAGATCTGGATGGCCCGCCAGCGCAAGCGGCGGTATTTGGAATTGAAAGAGAGAAGAAGGACCCGTCCCTTGACATCGAGAGCGTCGTAGACTACGTCTTCGATGATCCACTGAGAGAGCCTACCACCCTCCGGCCAGCCGCAAGCCGCGCCGGCTACCTTCCGCCCCTTGCGCCCGGGGTGCGGCGAGGCGGACCCCAGAGCCTTGCCGGCGATTCCTCACGCCTTCCCCAGCACCGCCTCCACCTCCGGCAAGTCGATGAGCAGCGCGCCGCCGGTGACGGATTTGGCGGGGTCGAACTCGTAGTCGCGGATCACCCGCCGGAAGACCTCTTTCAGGGCTCGCGCCCCCAGGCGAGGCTGGCGGCCGGCTTCCGTCGCGATGCGGCGCACGGCGTTCGGCGAGATCGCCAGGTGGATGCCCCGGCTCTCGAAGTAGGACCGGCTCTGGTGGAAGGCGGACTCGGGGGTCTCGAGGAAAATGCGCACCAGCTCGTCCTGTCCCAGGTCCTGGAGCAGCACCACGGCGTCGAAGCGGGAGAGGAACTGCGGGCTCATCCCGTAGTCGAAGAGGTCCTCGTTGCGCAGCCAGTCCCGAAGGCGGAAGACGAGCTTCTCCGCCACCTTCCCCCCCTCGACCACGGTGACCGGCTGCAGCGCCCCGCGATCCTTGCCGATCGTCACCCGATCGAAGACGGCGTCGTAGAGGCCCTCGAACGCCCCGGCGCAGACGAAGAGGATGTCCGCCGAGTTGACGACCACCGCGCCGCCGCCGGCCCAGGCCGGCAGGCTCACCGGCACGGCCTCGTTCTCGATGAGGGTCAGCAACGCCTCCTGGGCGCGGATGCCCGCCACGTTCGCCTGGCCCCCGACGTGGGAGCGGATCTTGTCCACCTCGTCCACGAACACCAGCCCCGAGGCGGCCCGGCGCAGCAGCATGTCGACCGGCGCGGCGGGGCCGAGCTGCTCGCGGGCCCGTTCCAGGAGGCGCCCCAGCACTGCCTCGCCGGGACGGCCCCGCTCGGCCTCCTCCCCCAGCACGTTGGCGTGGATGCGCACCACCGCCGAGCGCGTGGCCAGCACCGGGTCCGACGCGAGATAGCCCTCGACGGCTCGCATCAGCGTCGTCTTGCCCGTGCCCGACGAGCCGATCATCAGGATGTTGCCCACTCGCAGCCCGGCCAGGTGCTTGGAGAGGGCGACGGAAATCTCCCGCACGGCCTCCTCCTGTCCCAGGATGCGGCGGGTGAGGGCGCCGGCGATCTCGGCCGGAGTGGGGGCGGCGAGGGCCTGAGCCATGGCCCTCACACCCGCATCAACACCGCTCCCCAGTGGAGGCCGGCGCCGAGGGCGGCGAAGGCCACCAGCGCGCCTTCCGGAGCCTTGCCGAGACGGCGCGCCTCGTGGAAGGCCAAGGGGAGAGTGGCCGAGGTGGTGTTGCCGTACTTCTGGATGTTGTTGTGAACCTTGTCGTCCGGCAGGCCCAGCACCTGCTGCGCCCTCTCGTTGATGCGCAGGTTGGCCTGGTGCATCACCAGGAGGTCCAGGTCCTGCGGCGTGTAGCCGCAGCGCTTGAGGACCTCGACGGTCGCCTCCGGCATGCGGGTGACGGCGAGCTTGAAGACCTGCCGGCCGTCCATCACCGGCACCGTCTCCGCGGCGTTGATCATGTCGCAGGTGACGAACGGCCGCCGCGCCGAGCCGCCGCCCGGGACGTAGAGGATGTCCTTGTGGTTGCCGTCGCCATAGAGCGCCGCGGCGAGGATCCCCCGGCCGTCGTCCTCCTGCGCCCGGAAGACCATGGCCCCGGCGCCGTCCCCGAACAGCACGAGCAGGTGGCGGAAGCGGGAGTTCCACTGGAAGTCCTCGTCGGAGAGCGGCCCCGGATCGCGGCCGTGGAGCACCTCGAAGGTGCGATCCGAAAAGGGCATCAGAGAGGTATGGACGTCGGCCCCCACCAGCAGCACGGTGCGGGCGACGCCGCCGCGGATCAGGGCGTCCACCACCTGCAGGCCGTAGGCGAAGCCGGCGCACTGCTGGCGGATGTCGAGCGCCGGCAGCGGCCGCAGTCCCAGCTTCTGCTGGACGAGGGTGCCGGTGCCGGGGAAATAGTGGTCCGGCGTCATGGTGGCGCAGACCAGGTAGTCCACCTCTCCGGCCTCGACCCCGGCGTCCTCCAGGGCCATGCGGGCCGCCTGGGCTCCCAGGTCGGAGGAGCCGACCCCACGCTCGACGTAGTACCGTGTCGAGATACCGCTGCGCTCCCGCACCCAGTCGTCGCTGGTCTCGATGATCCGCGACAGCATGGTGTTGTCGACCTCGAGCGGGGGGATGGCGATCCCGGTTCCCGCGAGCACGGCACGAGCCTCGGTCATCAAAAGGCGAGCTCCTTTTTTGGGAGAGGGCTTAGTTCTGCTCCTGTGGCAAGACAGGCTGAACCCGTGGGAAGTAGCTGACGGTCAGATCGCCGCGCTTGATGAAGCGGTAGACGGAGTTGGGCCGGTTGCCGTCGAGCCCGGACGGCGCGTTCGGGCCGTACGACCAGACCTCGATGCCGGAGTCCCGGGGATTGGGCGAGACCTCGAAGCCCTCCTTCTCCGGGGGGCCGTAGAGCACGTAGATGGTGCCGCGGTCGGTGCGATGGCCGAGGTAGCCGCTCTCGCTGTAGAGACGGTCGGCGGTCGACGCCCGCTCCGCATAGGCACGGCGGATGGGGTTGCCGCGCTTGCTCCAGAAGGTCTCGGCGAAGGCGGCGGCGGCCGCATCGTCCTTGAGCGCCAGGAAGGCCTGGGTCTCCTCGGGGGTGGCGAGGCGGGAGATGGGGCCCACCAGCCAGGCCGACCAGTCCGGCCCCAGGAAGGGATTGGCCAGGTCCGCCATGGACTTGGAAGAGCCGGCGTCGCCGCAGCCCGCGGCGAGCAGGGCCAGCAGCAGGAGGGCCGGCGCGCACTGAATCCGTTGCACCCGTTCAGCCATGGCGGAGGAGGTCCAGGAACTCTTCGCGCACCGATTTCTGGTGGAAGATGCCGCGCAGGGCCGAGGTCACCGTCAGGGCCCCCGGTTTCTTGACGCCTCGCATCTCGACGCACAGGTGGCGTGCCTCGATCACCACCATGGCTCCCAGCGGCTGAAGCTTCTCTTCCAGATAGGTCACCACCTGCTCGGTGAGCCGTTCCTGGAGCTGCGGCCGCTTGGCGTAGAACTCCAGGATGCGGGCGAACTTCGACAACCCCAGGATGCGCTCGCGGGGGATGTAGGCGATGTGGGCGTGGCCATAGAAGGGGACGAGGTGGTGGGCGCACATGGAGTAGAAGGGGATCTGCTTCTCCATCACCATGTGGCTGTACTGCTCCTCGTTGGGGAAGGTCGTGACCTTCGGCTCGGCCCCCTCGGCGAGGCCCTGGAACATCTCGACGTACATCTTGGCCACCCGCAGGTCCGTCTCGGCCAGGTTCGGATCCTTGAGATCCAGCCCCAGCGCCGAGAGGATGCCCCGCACGTGGTGGGCGATGGTGTCGAGCTTCTGCTGCTGGCCCTCGCCCAACTCGGCGAGCGCCACCGGTGGCACATGCTCGGGGACGATGACGTGGGGCTCTTGACTCATGGCTCGGCTCCTCGAACGGCCCCCTATCCTACACCACCGCCGGTCCGCATCTTGCAATCCCCTGTCCCCGGGTACGTCAGCTCTGACCCCTACGACAAGGAGGAACCATGGCAGCGCAGAAAGCTCGCGACCTCATGACCGACAGCCCCGCCGTCTGCACCCTGGACACCACGGCCCAGGACGCCGCGCGGCTGATGCAGGACAACGACTGCGGCAGCCTCCCGGTGGTGGAGAGCCGCGACTCGATGAAGCTCCTCGGCATCGTCACCGACCGCGACCTCGCCCTCCGCATCCTCGGCCGCGGCCAGACCCCGGGAACCCCGGTGCGCGAGGCCATGACCCGCAACGTCGCCGCGGTGAAGGTGGACGACGATCTCCACGAGGTGGAACGGCTCATGTCCGGCCAGCAGGTGCGCCGCATCCCGGTGGTGGACGGCCAGGGGCGGGTGGTCGGCATCATCGCCCAGGCCGACCTCGCCCGCGAGCTGGGCCCGCAGGCCAGCAAGGACCTCGGCCGGGTGATCGAGAAGATCTCCGAGCCGCGGTGACAAGAAGCGCCACTCACTGCCTGGCCGCACCGCTGGAGCCCTCATCACCCCGGCTCTCTTCTCCCAGCCTCCCCCCCGTCCGCCGGGAGAAGAGGGAGTGGTTAGTCTGAAGAAAAAGAAGAAGCGAAGCTGTCTTAGCCCTCTCTCTTCTCTCCCGGCGGACGAGGGGGAGGCTGGGAGAGAGAGGGTTGGGAGAGTGAGGGTCTGCCGGGGCAACCGCGAGGTCGCAGGCCTCCCCGCTGGTCCCCGAGGGCTGCTCCCGCTATGATCCGGTGGGCAAGGAGGCGCCCATGCTCTATGACCTCTCGCCCACCGTACGTCCGGAGACCCCCGTCTGGCCGGGCGACACGCCGTTCCAGTCCCGTCTGACGTGGTCCATCGCCGAGGGAGCCAGCGTCAATCTCTCGGCGATCACCACCACCCCTCATCTCGGCTCCCACGCGGACGCCCCCTTCCACACCGAGGCCCGGGGCGAGGGCATGGCGGACATGCCCCTCGACCGCTACATCGGGCTCTGCCGGGTGGTGCGGGTGCCCCCTCAGCCGCTGATCGAGCTCCGCCACGTCGAGGGGATCGACCTCGCCAATCCGGGCCGGCTGCTGTTCCGCAGCGAGAGCGTGCGCGACCGCCGCACCTTCCCCGAGCGGTTCACCGCCCTGTCGCACGAGCTGGCGAGCCTCCTGGCCGAGAAGGGCGCCCTGCTGGTGGGGATGGACACGCCCTCGGTCGACCCCTTCGACAGCAAGACGCTGGACGCCCATCACGCCCTGTTCCGCGGTGGTGTCGCCATCCTGGAGGGGCTGGTGCTGGACGGCGTGCCGGAGGGGACCTACGAGCTCATCGCCCTGCCGCTGCGGCTGGCGGGGCTCGACGCCTCCCCCGTCCGCGCCGTGCTGCGGACGGTCGAGGCGTGACAGCGCAGGATAGAATACCGGGAGGATGAGATCCGGCCTCCGCCGCGGGAGGCCCCGAGAGGAGAAATCACCTGTGAACGGCAAGGAATTCGTCGCCCAACTGCTCGAGGAGATGGGCCGGTTGTTCGCGCGCCTGGGGGACACGGAGACGCTGGAGTCGGAATCGGAGGGGAACGTGGACGTCGTCACCCTCCTGCGCCTGGCCCTGAAGAGCGAGCTGGAGGCGAGCGAGCTCGCCGGCTTCTGGCTGCCCACCACCCCTGAAGTGGACGGTAAGATGGCCCTCGCCCTGCAGTGTGGCGACGAGATGAGGCACTACGGCCTGATCAGCCAGCGTCTGGCCGAGCTGGGCGAGGACCTGACGGACTTCGACCCCCTGGCCGACGGGCACAGCCCCCTTTACCAATATCTGCGCGGCCTGCGCACCACCGTCGAGCGGATCGCCGCCGGCCCCTTCGCCAGCGAGGCCATCGCCCTGGTGCGCAACGCCCAGTTCGTGAATTTCTGCCGCTCGGTGGGCGACGAGGAGACGGCCCGCCTCTATGCCGACACCATCCAGCCCGAGGAGGCGCACCACCACCACCTCGGCCGCGAGTTCCTGGAGAAGCACCTCACCACCCCCGAGCTCCAGGAGCTCGCCGGCTCCGCCGTGCGCAACACCCTGGCCATCGCCGACGAGCTGCGCAACCTGGCCGCCAAGACCACCGGCCTCCACAACTTCCCCGTCTCCTGAAGCAGACTGAAGACGATCATGGCACCCGAGATCTCGACCCTCAGCGTGCTCGGCGCCGGCACGATGGGGCGCGGCATCGCCCACGTCGCCGCCGTCGCCGGCTTCCGGACGCACCTCTTCGACACCCAGGAGGGCGCCCTGGAGAAGGCTGGCGCCACGATCCGCCGCAACCTCGCCAAGGGCGTCGAGCTCAAGAAGCTCGCCCCGGAGGTCGCCGAGACCGCCCTCGCCAATCTCCATCTCCACACCAACCTGTCGGAGGCCGTGGAGGGCGCCGGGCTGGTGATCGAGGCGGTGCCGGAGGACATGGTCCTCAAGATCGAGACCTTCCACGCCGTCAGCATCCACGCGCCGCACGACGCCCTGTTCGCCTCCAACACCTCGGCCCTCTCGATCACCGAGATGGCCGCCGCTTCGGGGCGGCCCGAGCGCTTCGCCGGCATGCACTTCTTCAATCCCGTGCACGTGATGAAGCTGATCGAGCTGGTGCGCGGCCTCCAGACCTCGCCGGAGACGCTGGACACCCTCACTCAGGTGGGCCGGCGGATGGGCAAAGAGGTCGTCCTGGTCAACGAGGCTCCCGGCTTCGTCACCACCCGCATCAACGCCCTGATCGGCAACGAGGCCTTCCGCATGCTTCAGGAGGGCGTGGCCTCGGCCGAGGACATCGACAAGGCCCTGAAGCTGGGATTGAACCACCCCATGGGACCCTTCGAGATGATCGACCTCGTGGGCCTGGACGTGCGTCTCTCCATCCTGGAGTTCCTCCATCGCACCCTGGGCGAGGCCTTCCGTCCCAACCAGATCCTGGTGCAGCACGTCCGGGCGGGCCACCTGGGAAGGAAGACGGGGCGGGGGATTTACACGTATGACGAGGAGGGGAGGCGGGTGTAGGACTCACCGCTGTACGCCCCCGCCCCGGAAGCCCCATAGGCGCTAACGTAGTAGTCTCCACCGTAATTACGGTGACGTATCCAAGAGTAGGGGCACGTTACAGAGTCCGCTTGCCCGGCGAGAATCACCCAACTCTGCCATACGCCGCCGTATTTACGGTGGGCAGTACTTAGGAGGAACCCGCCACCGCATCAACTGGCCGCACCCCTCCTGGGACCGCTGGCGTCTCGCCGGCCAAGGAAACGTTGGACGGAGTCGTTTGAGACACCCAAGGCACTGAGCGGGTATTGCGTCCCCGTGCAAAAGGCGGGCTCGATATTCGCTAGCAACCCAGGTGTCTCCTGTGACTCCGTCCAACGTTTCCTTGGCCGGCGAGACGCCAGCGGTCCCAGGAGGGTGGTGGTTTCAGCTCTCGCTACGACACCACGAACATCCCGGGGAGGGGGGTGGCGAGGGGGCGGGAGAAGAGGGCCGGGGTGATGAGGGTCTTGGGAGGGGGCGCTCCCCACTGGGACGACGCCTTCAACAAACGGGTACGCCCCTCTCCCTACTCGCCAAAGCCTCCCAAACGAGTCGTTGGAAGCCTCTCCCGAGCAGGGAGGGACCCTCTCCCCGCTCGCCCGGCGCTCCAAACCGTCAGGTACGGGCCTCTCCCTGCTCGGGAGCAGAGCCCCGGTGCGCGAACGACCTCTCCAACCACTCCACCTCGCGCTCCCGCCGCCCCATACCCCGTCTCGGCCACGATCTTCCGCGCCGCCCTCACGTGCCGCCGCGCCGCCCACCGTGGCGATGAACTCCGAGGCGAGGAAAGGAGCGCTGACCAGGAGGACGGCGACCCGGGCCGAGGCCATGGCGTTGTCGATCTCCTCCCGCCAGTGCTTGCCCGGCGAGATCTGACCGTCCCACCACAATTCGACGGCGCCCGTCCGTACCAGGGGCGCCAGCATCGTGTTCAGGCGGTCCAGCCAGGGGCGGTCCTGGTGGCTGCAGGAGAGGAAGACCGAAGGGCGGTCCCCGGCGGGCGCGGTGGATTGCGGGGGCATTGAAGGAAGATTGTAGCCGAGAGGTGTGGACCGCGCCGCTGGCCCTCATCACTCCAGCCCTCTTCTCCTGTCCCCTCCCCAGGCCCAGAGGGCCGAAGGCGTAGAGCCTGGGCCTTCAGGCCCAGGAAAGGGCCACCCCAAAATATCCAGAGCCCCGTAGGGGCGACGGAGGGAATGCCGCCGCCGCCCCTACGGGGCTCATGAAGATATTGGGAGGTTACTGACCTGGCGCTGAAGTGCCAGGCTTTACGCCTTCGGCCCTCTGGGCCTGCCCCCCTCCGCCCCTTGCCCTAAAACTAGCATTTATGGAGGGGGACCGAAGAGCGACTCACCCGCTCCGGCCCCGCAGCTCCCCCACCCCCCTCTCCAGCCGTTGCACCAGCTCGGGCAGGGCCGCCGCGTCCACGGAGCAGTGGGCGATGCGCAGGTAGCGCGGCGCGATCGAGATCAGCCCGGTGTCGTGGTGGGCCAGGAGGTGCTTGCGGACGGTCTCGGAATCGAGGCCCAGCCCCTCCGGCAGGTCGGCTAATTCGACTAAGGCGAAGCAGCCGGAGTTGAAGGGGAGGGGCGTCAGGAGGTTTCGATCCACCTTTTCCAAGGCTCCTTTGAGCGCCTCGTAGCGTCCCTGGAGGAGCGCCCGCACGGCCTCCACTTCCGCGGCGATCCCTCTTTGCGCAGAGCCTGGAGGAGGATCACCTGGCTGGACGCGACCGGCGAGCCGATCGAGGAGCGGACCAGCATCTTCACCTTGTTCTCCAGCGACCGGGCCGCCTCCGAGTCCGGCTCCACGGCGAAGGTGAGGAAGCCCACCCGGCCACCGAAGAAGGAGAACTCCTTGGTGGCGCCGTCGATCTTCACCGCCGCCAGGTTCGGATGGACTCCCGCCAGCTCCCAGAACAGCGACTCCCGGGGGATCTCCGGCTCGAAGACCAGGCCGGCGTAGGCGTCGTCGCAGATCACCACCAGGGGCCGGCGCTCCGTCTCGGCGAGGAGCGCCGCCACGGTCGCCCGGCGCTCTTCCAGGTCGGGCGTGTAGCCGCCGGGGTTCGAGGGGACGTTGAGCAGCGCCACGGCCGGCTCGCCCGCGGGCAGGGCGGCCAGGGCGTCGGAGATGGCCCGCGGGTTGTACCGTCCCTCGACGTAGGCGGGGCCGGTGAGCACCCTCGCCCCCGTCCGCGCCGCGAAGGCCTGCCGGTAGTTGCCCCAGAACGGCTGGGGGATCGCCACCGCCTTACCCTCGCCGCCGAAGAGGTCGGCCGCCAGCGACAGGGCGTGCGAGAGGCCCGCCGTCACCAGGGGGAGACTCGAAGAGATTCCCGTGGGCGCCTGCCGGCGCTGCCACTCCCGCCACCGTTGCCTCACCTCGGGCAGCCCTTCGATGGGCGAGTAGAGGAGGGCCTGATCGAGGTCCCGCCCCGGGAGGTCGCCGAAGGCCGCGGCCAGGGCCGGCAGGCGGACGGCGCCGCCCCGGCCGTCGGTGATCTGGCCCGTGGTGGCGTTGAGCGTCGCGCCCCGGGCCTCGGCGGCCTGGGACGGGATGTCGGGAGGAAAGTAGGCTCGCCGGCCCAGGGGCGAGAGGGCGCGGAACAGGGCGGGAGCGTCCCGTTCGAGCGGAGCATTGATCTCGGCGATCTCTGCGGCAGGGTCGCGCATGGGCGCAGAGTATAAGGTCTTGGTCTTCCCGTGCATCTCCTGTAAGTTGACGGCCCATGACGAAACCGATCCCGATCCTGGGCCTCAGTCTGGCCCTCACCGCCGCCGGCCTGCAGGGAGCCGAGATGCCCGAGCCCATCTCCTATACGCTGCGCTTCCCCGCGCCCCAGACCCACTACGTGGAGGTCGAGGCCCTCGTCCCCGCGGATGGCCAGCCCGCCATCGAGCTGCGGATGGCCGTCTGGACCCCGGGCTCCTATCTCATCCGCGAATACTCCCGCAACGTCGAGGCCCTGGCCGCGACGACGGAATCGGGCGCGGTCCTGGCGGCGGAGAAGACGAGCAAGAACCGCTGGAGGATCGAGACGCACGGCGTCCCCCGGGTGGTGGTCCGCTACCGCGTCTACAGCCGGGAGATGTCGGTGCGGAGCAACTTCGTGGACGCCGGCTTCGCCCTGGTCAATGGCGCCCCCACCTTCCTCACCCGGGCCGGAGCCGAGGGCCGCCCCCACGATGTGAGGGTCATCCCGCCGCCGGACTGGAAAGTCGTGGAGAGCCCGCTGCCTGCCTCCTCTGGCAGTGATGCCGGAGGACCTGGAGGACATTACGCCTTCCGCGCCGCGAGCTTCGACGTCCTGGTGGACTCCCCCCTCTACGCCGGCAATGCCGCCGTCCACCCCTTCGAGGCGGGAGGCCGCCCCGTCCGGCTGGTCACCGAGGGAGAGGATCCCGCGGTCTGGGACGGCCCGCGCTCCGCCGCCGACGCGGCGAAGATCTTCGACGCGCAGATCGCCTTCTGGGGGGGCGCCCCGTTCCCGCGTTACGTCGTCTTCAACCTACTCACCGAGACCGGCGGCGGGCTCGAGCACCGAGACTCCTGCACGCTGATGAGCAGCCGCTGGCGGGCTCGCACCCGCGAGGGCTACATCGACTGGCTGGGGCTCGTCAGCCACGAGCTGTTCCACGCCTGGAACGGCAAGCGGCTGCGCCCCGTGGAACTGGGACCCTTCGACTTCGAGACCGAGAACTACACCCGTTCCCTCTGGGTCGTCGAGGGGGTCACCTCCTACTATGGCGACCTGCTGGTGCACCGCGCCGGCTTTTCCACCCGCAAGGAGTACCTGAAAGGGCTGAGCAAGACGATCGAGAACCTGCAGACCGCGCCCGCGCGCAAGGTGCAGCCGCTGGACGAAGCCTCCTTCGACGCCTGGATCAAGTTCTATCGCCAGGACGAGAACGCGGCCAATACGTCCACCAGCTATTACACCAAGGGCGATGTCGTGGCCTTCCTGCTCGACACCCGCATCCGCCACGCCACCGCCGGCCGCAAGAGCCTGGACGACGCAATGCGCCTGGCCCTCCAGCGCTACTCCGGCGAGCGGGGCTACCGTCCCGAGGAGCTGCGCCAGACTTTCGAGGAGGTGGCCGGCGTCGATCTGGGCGGCTGGCTCGCCCGGGCTGTGGACACGACGGCGGAGCTGGACTACCGCGAGGCCCTGGACTGGTACGGCCTGCGTTTCGTCGAGAGCGATGGTGAAAAAGAGGACAAGGCGGAGAAGAAGGACGCGAACGCCGCTGAGCTGCCGGCCGCCTGGCTGGGAGCGGAGACCGAGGTCCAGGGCGGCCGGCTGATGGTCACCGTGGTGAAGCGGGAGACGCCCGCCTACGAGGCCGTCTCAACGTCGGCGACGAGATCCTCGCCCTCGGCGACTATCGCGTACCCCCGGACCGCCTGGAGGCTCGCCTGAAGGATTACCGCCCGGGAGAGAAGACGACGCTGCTGGTGGCGCGGCGCGAGCGGCTGACCCGGCTGCCCGTCACCTTTGGCGAAAAGCCCAAGCCGAAGTGGAAGCTGGAACCTCTGCCCGACGCCACGGCGGAGCAGAAGGCCCACCTGGACGCCTGGCTGCAGGCGGCTTCACTCCGGCCCTGACTCACCCCCTCCCAAGACCCTCATCACCCCGACCCTCTGCTCCCATCGCCCTCCCCCCAACCGGGAGAAGAGGGAGAAAGGCAAGAACCCTTCAGCCGGGTCCCCCTCTCCCGGTCGGAGGGAGGGCGATGGGAGAGGGGACAGGGGTGAGGGTTTTCGGGCGGGGGGCCGAAAAGGGAGGGGATCAGGCCGTGAGCTCCCACGTCCTCACCTCCCACGTCCCGCCCTCGATGGCGATGGCGCCGAGGTAGTCGTCGGCGGGGCGGAGGTGGTGGAAGAACCAGGGGGCGGCGCGGCCGGCGTCGCCGTTCAGGGTGAGCATGCGCGGCGGCTCGCCCAGGGCGAGGGTGACGTCGAAGGAGTCCAGGGGCGCCGCAAGGCCCTCGCCCACAGCCTTCAGGTAGGCCTCCTTGCGGGTCCAGCAATTGAAGAAGGCCTCCTGTTTGGCAGGGAACGGGATGGTCCGCAACACCTTCCGCTCGCTCTCGGAGAAGAAGCGCTCGGCGATCTCCTCGCAGTCGTTCATCGGCCGCAGGAGCTCCACGTCCACCCCGATCTCCCGGCCACGGACGAAACCCGCCAAGGCCAGCTCGTCGGAGTTGGAGAGGTTGAACTGCAATCCGCGGTCGTCCAGGGGGGGCGCCAGGAACGGCTTGCCGCGGGGGCCGTAGGAGAAGGTCACCGCCTCCGGCCGGGTGCCGAGATAGGCGGCGAGGAGCGTGCGCAGGGCGCCGCGCCCCACCACGTACTGCCGGCGATGCTTGTCGAAGCGGAAGCGGCGGGCCCGCTCCCATTCGTCGGCGGAGAGGACGCGTCCCAGGCTCTCCACCCGCTCGGGGACAGGATCGAGGGGGATCGACCAGACGTGGATCTCGCCCGGCCCCAGCTCCAGCCCGGAGCCCGGAGAGCGTGGCGGGAAGCCGGTCACCCGTTGCCGGAGAACGCCGTGGCGGCGACCTCCGCCAAGTCCCGCGCCACGGACTCGAGGATCAGGTCCCTGGCGCTATGGACGAAGAAGTGGTCCCCCGGCAGCATGCGCGTCCGAAATCGGCCGCGGGTGTACTGTCGCCAGGCCTCCACGTCCTCGCGCGTCACGTCCTCGTCGCCGAGGCCGCCGAAGGCGGAGATCGGGAAGTCGAACGGCGGCTCCTCGGTAAAGACGTAGGTCTCGTTGACGGCGAAGTCGGCCCGCAGGATGGGCAGCAGCAGCTTCATCAGCTCGGCGTGCTGGAGCACCTCCTCCGGCGTGCCCTTGAGCTCCCGGAGCTTCTCAATGAACTCCGGCTCGGGGAGCTCGTGGATCGGCTCCTCGCGGGGCGGCAGGTGGGGAGCCCGGCGCCCCGAGACGAAGAGGGTGAGCGGCAGCTTCCGCCCCCGCCGGCGCAGCTCGCGCGACAGCTCGAAGCCGATCATGCTCCCCATGCTGTGCCCGAAGAAGACGAACGGCAGGTCCATGTACGGCTGCAGGACGTCCACGAGGGCCTGGATCATCGGCTCGGGCCGGCTGAACGGCTGATCGCGCAGCCGGCTCTCGCGGCCCGGGAGCTGCACGGGGCAAACCTCGAGGTCTCCCGGCAGCCGGGAGGCCCAGCCGCGATAGACCGAGGCGCCGCCGCCGGCATAGGGGAAGCAGAACATGCGCAGCCGTGCACGCGGATTGACCTCGCGGTAGGCGAGCCACCGCTCGGCGGGTTGACCGCTGAGTTTCACGATGTGGATCGACTCCAGGTCCAGGTCATAGACGGGCGCCGCGCTCCCCCGCGGGAGAGCGCGAGCGAACTAGCTGGCCTTGGTTTCGGTCTCCTGGGCCCGGGCGCGCTCCATCTCTTCCATCTTCTTGCGTAGCGAGAGGGGGCGCATGTCGGTCCAGACCTCTTTGATATAGGCCAGACACTCGTCCTTGGGCCCGCTCTTGCCGACGTCGTTCCAGCCGAGAGGGTTCTCGCGATGGGCGGGCCAGATCGAATACTGCTCTTCGTGGTTCACCACCACCTTGTAGATCGTGGTGTCTTCTCTGTCTTCCCAACTCATGGGTCGCTCCTTCTCGTTCCTTGTCGCTATCGATGTCGCTCGGCCGGCGAGGCGTGCTGCGCCCACACCGGACGGAATGGCTCTGCTTCTCTAGTGCCGGGAAACCGCAATGCGGGACAGGCCGGAGCCCGGAACCGTCCCGGCGACGCCCGGGGAGCTTATCAGCTTCCAGCGCGGGACCAAAGCCCTTCCCGCGCCCTGCCCAGGGAGGCGACCAGGGCCTCCACGTCCTCCGGACCCGTCCGGTAGTTGGTGATGCAGGCCCGCAGCGCGGGGCCGACCTCGCCCAGCACCACGCTGCTGATCCAGGCCTCGCCGGACCCGACGACCTCCTGCGCCACGCTCTCCACGAAGGCCGCGGACCGCCCCTCCCGTCCGTCCCCCCCGCTGTCGACGAAGCAGACCACGGGCAGGGGAGTGTCGTTGACCACCACCCAGCCCGCCTCCTGCAGCCGCTGCCGCAGCAGGTCGCCCATCGCCGTCTGATGGCGGATGGCGTCTGCATACCCCTCCCAGCCGGCCACCGCCAGAGAGAGGAAGACCTTGAGGCCGATGAAGCGGCGCGACCACTGCATGGAGTGGGCGTAGGGATCGGCCACCCCGAGGCTCGCGGCCTCGCGGGGCATGTAGCGCGCCGACACCCGGAAGGTGCGCTCCAGGATGCCGGCATGGCGGGTCAGGTAGAGGCCCGCGCCCATCGGTACCGAGAGCCATTTGTGAGCGTCGAAGGTGATGGAGCTGGCGCGGGAGATCCCCGCGATCACCCCTTGGAGCTCCGGCGCCAGGGCCGCCGCCCCGCCCCAGGCCGCGTCGGCGTGGAGCCACACCCCTTCCTCGTCGGCCACCTGGGCCAGCTCGGCCACGGGATCGACGACCCCGGCGCTGGTCGAGCCCAGGGTGGCCACCACCAGGAAGGGGGCGAGTCCCGCCTCACGGTCCTCGCGGATGCGGGTCCGCAGGTCCCCCGGGATCATTCGCAGGCTGGAATCCACCCGCACCTCCCGCACGGCCTCGGTGCCGATCCCCGACAGCCGCGCCGCCTTGAGGAAGGAGTGGTGGGCCTCCGGCGAGACGTAGAGGATGGGCTGGCTGCGCAGGGCCAGCATGCCGCGGCGGCCGATCTCGGGGAAGGCGCGGTTGAGGGCGGTCGCCAGCGCCGTGTGGTTGGCCTCGGCGCCGCCCGAGGTGAAGGTGCCCTCGGTGCGGGCCGGATCGAAGCCGAAGCGCTCCGCGAACGCCCGCACGAGGTGCTGCTCCACCTCCGCCGCCAGCGGGCTGTGGCTCCAGGCCGCGAGCTGCGGGTTGAAGGCCGCCACCAGGGCGTCGGCGGCGATGCCCATGGGCGTGGTGGCGGGATTGAACAGCCCGAAGTAGCGCGGGTGGGGGGTGTGCACCTGCCAGCGCCACAGGCCGTCGACGGCAAAGTCCAGGGCCGCGGCCGGAGCGACCGGCCGCTCGAAGTCGAAAGGCGCCAGCGCCTCGCGGATGGCGTCCATGGCGCCGGCACCAAGCTCCGGCGCCACTCGGGCCTCGCCCACCCCTTCCAGATACTTCTCGATGGCGGCGGCCAGGCGATCCCAGAGCGCGCGCCGGGCCTCGGCATCCTGCATCAACATCTTCGGTCCTTCCCTTCTCGTCGTTTTCGCCAGTGCGCGCCCGCTTCAGCGGCCGCGCCAGATCCGCCAGCGGTCCACGACCTCCTCGCCGCGCACCACCGCATACTCGTCGAACTGCGCCGCCGTCAGGCAGGAGTGATTGGGGAGGATGCGCACCCGCGATCCCACCGGCCGCGGCGCGGAGAGGATCCCGTGCTCCTGCGAGAGCCCCACCAGCCGCGCCTCCGCCTCCAGGACGCCCGCCTCGTAGTCCGCGAAGACCTCGCCCATGGTGGATCGATCGGGGCGCTCCGGCCGCTCCGGCCCGGGGTCCTTGGACAGGGCCAGGGCCCCGGCGTCCACCACCGAGCGCTCGTCCCCCGGCCGGTGGGAGACGACGCTCGCCAGCACCGTCACCGCGCAGTCGCGCACTCCGCAGGTGCCGAGGGCCACCTGCGTGAAGTCGTGGAAGCAGTAGTTGCCGGGCCGGGCCTCGGTAACCCCGTCCAGCCGCTCGACCACCGCCATGGCAGGGGTGGAGCCGACGCTCACGCCGGGCACCGCGATCCCCTCCTGCCGCAGCCGCTCCGCGAAGCCCGCCATGACGCTGCGCTCCTGTTCCGCCGCTGCGGCCACCTCCACCCGGGTCGGGCCGTGGTAGGCGTGGCCGGAGTGGGTGAGGATGCCGTCGAAGCAGAGCGCCGGCGATGCAGCGAGCCGCCGCGCCAGCTCCAGGGCCGCCGGCGACTCCGGGTCCACCCCCGCCCGGTGATAGCCGCAGTCCACCTTGAGCCAGACGTGGAGGGGACGCCGGAGACGCCGGAAATTCCCCAGACCCTCCAGGGCCGTCACCGCCTCGGGCGAGTCCACCACCAGCCGCAGCGTCACCCGCTCGGCCAGCTTCCGCACCTCGGGAAGCCGCGAGAAAATCACCGGGAAGGCCCAGGTGAGGTCGTCGAATCCGTGATCGGCGAAGACCCGGGCCTCATAGAGGGTGGAGACCGTGATGCCGGCGATCCCCAGGGCCCGCTGCCGCTCGGCGATCTCCAGGCACTTGTGGGTCTTGACGTGGGGCCGCAGCGCGACTCCCAGGGCGGCGGTGCGCTCCTGCATGCGGCGCAGGTTGGCCTCCAGGACGTCGAGGTCCAGCAGCAGCGCGGGGGTGGGCAGGTCGTGGATCGAGGCCATCGGAACGCCAGATCATAGAGCAGGACGGTTCTCAAAGACTCCGCTACAATGCCGGACCATGGCCAAACCCTCCCCGCCGGCCGGCCGGCTCGCCCCCTGTCCGCGCACCCCCAACTGCGTCTCCACCCAGGCGCGCGAGGAATCGTCGAAGCACATGGAGCCGATCCCCTACTCCGGCTCGCTGGCCCAAGCCCACGCGAAGCTCGTGGAGGTTTTGCGCAACTATCCCAGGACGCGGATCGTACGCGAGGAGCCGGACTACCTCAAGGCCGAGTGCCGCTCGGCGTTCTTCCATTTCGTGGACGACGTCGAATTCGTCTTCGACGACGCGGCCAAGCGCATCCACTTCCGCTCCGCCTCGCGTCTGGGGCGCAGGGACTTCGGGGTCAACCGCAAGCGGATGGAGGAGATCTCCGCCGCCTTCCGCGCCGGGCGTTGAAGGTCTACGAGCTGCGGATCCGACCGAGCTTCACTCCTCGGGAGACTGAGGCCCCAGCACCTTGAGCCCACCGGTCTCCTGCGCCCCCGGAAACAGGAACTCCTTCATGTGCCTGGTCAGGGTCTCCTGCGCCGCGGGGTCCATGAAGTTGAGGCGCAGCTCGTTGATCACCATGACTTCCATCTTCTGCCACTCGTTCCAGCAGTCGAGGCAGACGCGCTCGCGGACCTCGGCGCCGAGCTTGCCGGGGAGGGGCTGACGGGGGAGGGCGGGGGCCTCGGGACGGCCGCAGCGGGCGCAGTGAATGGTTGCGACCGGCGCCATCAGCGGACCTCGCCGGGGAGGATGATGAGGCTGTCCGCGCGCTCCAGGACCTCCTTCGGCACCCGCACCAGGAGCAGCAGGTCGCGCTCCTCGCGCCGGCCCTTGAGGCTCTTCACCACCTCGTCGGGGACCGACAGGGTGACGTAGGCCGGGCGCTTGGCGTTCTGCCGGGCGCTGTCGGTGACCAGTTCCTCGACCGGCACGATCTCCACCCGCTGCGGGTACTTCTCGAGGGCGTAGGTCAGGGACTTGAGTGGATTCTCCATGACCGGATTCTACACGTGCGCGGCGCGTTGCTCGGCGAGGACGGCGCGGAAGTAGGCGATGGTGGTCTCCAGGCCCTTGGCCAGCGGCACCTTCGGCTCCCAGCCCAGGCGCTCGCGGGCCTGGGTGATGTCCGGCTGCCGCGTCTGCGGGTCGTCGACCGGCAGCGGCTTGAAGACGATGGGGCTCGCGCTGCCCACGGCGGCGCGGATGGTCTCGGCGAACTCCAGGATGGTCATCTCGTGGGGGTTGCCGATGTTGCACGGCTCGCGCAGGTCGCTCATCAGCAGCCGCCAGATCCCCTCGACGAGGTCGTCGACGTAGCAGAAGGAGCGGGTCTGCTGGCCGGAGCCGAAGACGGTCATGGGCTCGCCGGTCAACGCCTGCTGGACGAAGGCGGGCACCACCCGGCCGTCCCGTACCCGCATGCGTGGCCCATAGGTGTTGAAGATGCGGACGATGCGCACGTCCAATCCGTGATAGCGGTGATAGGCCATGGCCATCGCCTCGGCGAAGCGCTTGGCTTCGTCGTAGACGCCGCGCGGACCGACCGGGTTGACGTTCCCCCAGTAGGTTTCCTTCTGCGGGTGCTCCTTGGGGTCGCAGTAGACCTCGGAGGTGGAGGCGAGGAGGAAGCGCGCCCGCTTCGCCTTGGCCAGGCCGAGGCCGTTGTGGGTGCCGAGCGACCCCACCTTGAGGGTCTGGATGGGCAGCTCCAGATAGTCGATGGGCGAGGCGGGGGAGGCGAAGTGGAGGACGAAGTCGACCGGTCCGTCTACCTCGAACGGCTTCGAGACGTCGTGCAGCAGGAGCTCGAAGCCGTCGCGGTCCAGGAGGTGGGCGACGTTCTCCGTCCGCCCGGTCAGCAGGTTGTCGACGCAGACCACCTGGTGTCCCTCGGCGAGCGCCCGCTCGCAGAGGTGGGAGCCGAGGAAGCCGGCGCCGCCCGTGATGACGGCGCGGCTCATGCCCGCCTCCCTGCGGAGCGGGCCGGCTCGACCATGGCGGTGGGCCGCGTCTCCGGGACCCCCTCCGGGCGGCCGATGGAGACGTAGTGGAAGCCGGCGGCGGCCATCTTCTCCGGATCGTAGAGGTTGCGCAGGTCGATGACGAGGGGCTGGCGCAGCAGTTCGTACAGGCGGTCCAGCTCCAGCTTCCGGAACTGGTTCCACTCGGTGATGATGACCAGGGCGTCGGCCCCCTCGGAGGGCTCGTAGGCGTTCTCGCAGTACGTGATGGTGGGGAACAGGGGCTTGCACCCCTCCATGGCTTCCGGGTCGAAGGCCCGCACCGTGGCGCCGCGATCGAGCAGCCCCTGGACGATGGGCAGGGCCGGCGACTCGCGCAGGTCGTCCGTGTTCGGCTTGAAGGAGAGGCCGAGGACGGCGATGGTCTTGCCGGCGACCTCGCCCAGGGCGTCCTCGATCTTGGTGATCATCCGCTTCTGGGTGGCCTCGTTGACCTCGAGGACGGCCTCGATGATGCGGAACTTGAGGCCCTGGTCGCGGGCGATCTGGGCCGCGGCCCGGGTATCCTTGGGGAAGCAGGAGCCACCGAAGCCGGGGCCGGCGGAGAGGAACTTCGGGCCGATCCGGTTGTCGAGCCCCATGCCCTTGGAGACCACCTCGACGTTGGCGCCGCAGGCCTCGCAGATCTCGGCCACCTCGTTGATGAACGAGATCTTGGTGGCGAGGAAGCCGTTGGAGGCGTACTTGATGAGCTCGGCAGTCTCGACGTCCGTGATGATGAAGGGCACGTCCGCGGCGGCGAGGGGCGAGTAGACGTCCATCATCAGGTCCGCGGCCTTGGGATCACGGGTGCCGATGACCACCCGGTCGGGGTGCATGAAGTCCTCGATGGCCGAGCCCTCGCGCAGGAACTCGGGGTTACTCACCACGGCGAACTTGTGGCGGCTCCCCGCGCCCTCGCGGACGATGGCCTCGATCATCTGGCCGGTGCCGATGGGCACCGTGCTCTTGGTGACGATGATCTTGTAGCCGTTCAGGTGCTGGGCGATGGAGGAGGCGACCTCGCGGATGAAGGTGAGGTCCGCCGAGCCGTCGGACTTCGGCGGCGTGCCCACGGCGATGAAGACGGCCTGGGCCTCCTCGATGGCGGGGCCGAGCTCGGTGGTGAAGCGCAGGCGCCCCTCTTCCATGTTCTTCTGGACGAGGGTCTCGAGACCGGGCTCGTAGATGGGGACCTTGCCCCGGGACAGGGCCTCCACCTTGGCGCCGTCCTTGTCCACCCCCACCACGTGCATCCCGAAGTCCGCCAGACAGACGCCGGTCACCAGACCGACGTAACCGCTACCGACGACGCAGATGTTCATATGGGCTCAGGCTCGCTGGGAAATGTTGGCGGTTTTGAGGCGCTCGGCGCGCTCGCGATACCAGGAGACGAAACGGCGCAGGCCTTCCCGGATGGGCACCTTCGGGGAGTAGCCGAGAATCCGCGCCGCCTTGGATACGTCGGCGTAGGTGATCGGTACGTCCCCGGGTTGCGCTGGAAGATAGTCGATCCTGGGCTCCACGGCAAGCTCTTCAGCAATCCAGTGCACGAGGTCGCGGAGAGAGGTGGTGTCCGCGCCGCCCAGGTTGAGGATCTCGAAGCCCGGCGCGAGATCGAGCGCCGCCACCAGGCCGTCGACGATGTCGTCGACGAAGGTGTAGTCCCGCCGGCTGCCGCCGTCGCCATACATCGGCACGGTCCGGCCCCGCCAGAGCAGGTCGGTGAACTTGTGGATGGCCATCTCCGGGCGCTGCCCCGGACCGTAGACGGTGAAGAAGCGCAGGCAGGCCACCCGGAAGCCGTAGAGGTGATGATAGTTGTAGCACAGCAGCTCGCCCGCGCGCTTGGTGGTGGCGTAGGGGCTGATGGGCTGGTTGACCTCGTCGGCCTCGGCGAAGGGGACCTTCTCGTTGATGCCGTAGACGGACGAGGAGGAGCCGAAGATGAAGGTCTGCGGCCCATGCCGTTTGGCGGCCTCCAGCAGCCGCAGGGTGCCGATGCAGTTGACGTCCTCATAGAGGATCGGCTCCTGCAGGCTGGGGCGCACTCCGGCCCGCGCTGCGAGGTGCACCACGGCGTCGAACCGCCCCTCGGCGTAGAGGCGGTCGACCAGAGGCTCGTCGCGGATGTCCCCCTCGACCAGCCGGTAGTCGGGCCGCGGCAGGAGCGGCGCCACGTTCTCCCGCTTGCGGGCGGGGTCGTAGAAGTCGTTGAAGTCGTCCAGCACGGTCACCCGGTCGCCCCGGGCGAGCAGACGCCGGGTCAGGTGCGAGCCGATGAAGCCCGCGCCGCCGGTCACCAGAATGTGCGATGCCATGGCTTGGGTGCAGTCCCTTTCGTCGGTTCAGCCGGCCGGTGGCGGTGTCGGGGCCGGCTCGGGCGCCGGCGGAGTCGGCTCGGGCGGTTTCGCGGGCGGCTCGGGCAGCCGGGCCGGCGGCTTCGGTGCCGCTTCGTCCCGGTCCTCCAGGGGCTCCACCCGGCCGCCCCCCTGCTCGATCGCCTTCTTCGTAACATCGTATCTCGTCTCGATCCCCTTCTTCTGCCGGTTCCGGATCAGCCAGCGCAGGATCCGGGACTGGTTGACGCCGACGATGACGTCGTTGACGGCGTCGTAGATCTGGGGATCGTTGATGAGCTTCGCCGCCGTGCCGTTCCCTCGGTCCAGCTTGCGCGAGACCTCGTTGAGGTTCTGCACCGTCTGCCGGAGCTGCTCGGTGACCTCGCGGCCGTACTTCTCGTCCTTCACCAGGCGCGGGAGCAGGGCGTCGCTCTTCTCCAGATCGGCTGTGAATGCTTGCAGATCCTGCGCCACCTTGTGCAGCGAGGCGAGCGTGTCGTCGAGCTGCGCCTTGGTGTGCGGGTCGTTGAGCAGGCCGGGGAGGAGCCCCGGGCCGTTCTCGGCCTTGGCCAGCAGGCCCTGGAGGCGGTCCATGGACTGCGCGAGCTGGTCGGCCATGGCGCGGTCGTTGAGCAGCCGCGGCAGGGGGCCGTTGCCCGTCTCGATCTTGCCGGCGACCCGCTGCAGGGTCTCCGCGGTGCCGAGGAGCGAGGCCCTGAGGCGGCGGCTGGCGTCGGAGTCCGAGGTCAGCTCGCCCAGCAGGCCCTCGCCCCGCTCCAGGCGGGTGAGGATCTTGTTGAGCGAGCTGGAGATGGCCACCACGTTGTCCATCACGTCCTCGCCCGAGGCGATCAGGGCGTCGACGTTGGTGGGCTGCGCCGCCGGGATGGGACCGCCGTCCGGGATCACCTCATAGCCGGGGGAGCCGGAGGTGAGGTCGATGTATTTGTCGCCCAGGAGGCCCAGGGTCTTGATGCGGGCCACGGAGGGGAGCTGGTTGGGCACCGGTTTCTGGGTGCCCTGCGGCCCGCGCAGGCGCGAGGCGTAGCGGCTCTCCACCCGGATCCACACCCGGATCATCCCCCGCCAGGGGTTGGCCGGCAGCTCCACCCGGTGCACGGTGCCCACGTCCACGCCGTCGAGCTGCACCGGGTTGCCTGGCTTCAGGCCGCTCACCGAGCTGAACTCGACGTAGTAGTCGTTCTTGCTCGCGAAGAGGTTTTTCTTCTGGCCGAGAAAGAAGATGCCGGTGGCGAGCACGGCGAGGGCCGAGAGGATCAACAGGCCGACACGGACCTCACGGCCTCTAGGCGACATTCTCTTCCTCCTCCTCCCGGCCGGCCAGGAAGCCGGCGACCTGCGGGTCCTGGGAGCCGTCGGCCTCCTGCCAATTGCCGAGGAAGCAGAAATGGCCGCCGGCGAGGAGGGCGAGGCGGTCGCCCACCCGGCGGGCGAGGGGGATGTCGTGCGTCACCACCACGGCGGTGACGCCGAGCTCCTTCTGGATCGAGTTGATGAGCTTGCCGATGGTCGCCGAGGTGATGGGGTCGAGCCCGGTGGTGGGCTCGTCGAAGAGCATCACCTCGGGATCGAGGGCCAGGGAGCGGGCGAGCGATACGCGCTTCTTCATGCCCCCGGAGAGGTCGGAGGGCATCTTCCCCTCGACGTCCTTCAGGCGCACCAGGGAGAGCTTGTGCCGCACCGTCTCGGCGATCTTCGCCTCGTCGAGACCGGCGTGCTCGCGCAACGGGAAGGCGACGTTGTCAAAGACGTTCATCGAATCGAACAGGGCGCCGCCTTGAAAGAGCATGGCGATGCGACGGCGGAAGGGATAGAGCTGGCGCTCTTCGAGCCGGGTCAGGTCGGTGCCGTCGAACTTCACGCTCCCTGCATCCGGTTTCTCCAGGCCGTTCAACTGGCGCAGCGTCACGCTCTTGCCCGTGCCCGAGCGGCCCAGGATCACGAAGCACTCGCCACGCAGGATGTCGAAGTCCAGGTCGTCCAGGATCACCCGGTCGCCATACCGCTTGGTCAGCCCGCGAACCTCGAACAGCGCTTCGGCCACGTCGACTCCATCTCAAGGGAGAAGGTAGAACAGCTTGGTGAGGAAGAAATCGGAGACCAGGACGAGGATCGCGGCGAGCACCACGGTGTTGGTCGTCGCCCGGCCGACGCCGTCGGCGCCGCCGGTGGTGTTGAGGCCGTTGTAACAGCCGATGATGGTGATGAAGTAGGCGAAGAAGAACGACTTCGCGATGCCGCTGAAGACGTCCCCGAAGCTCAGCGTATCGAGCACGTCGTTGACGTAGAGCCCGGGGGTGAGGTCGAGGGTGAAGGTGGCGACGATGAGGCCGCCCAGGATGCCGAGGGCGTCGCCGAGGACGGTGAGGGCGGGCAGCATCACCAGGGTGGCCGCGAGCTTGGGGGCCACCAGCTTCTTCACCGGATCGGCGGCCATGGCGCGCAGGGCGTCGATCTGCTCCGTGACCTTCATGGTGCCGATCTCGGCCGTCATCCCCGAGCCGATGCGCCCGCCCACGATGAGGGCGGTGAGCACCGGCCCGAGCTCCCGCACCAGGGATTTCGAGACCACGGAGCCGATGTAGTACTTGACCCCCAGGGCCGGCAGGGAGAGGGCGGTCTGGAGGGCGAGGACCATGCCGGTGAAGATGGTGGTGATCCCCGCCACCCCCAGGGAGCGGACGCCGATCTGCTCCATCTGGCGCACCCACAGGCCGATTTCGTAAGGGGGCGCGATCATGGCGAGGAACGCTCGTCCGGTGAGGATCCCGAGAGCTCCCGTCTGCGCCGCGACGTCCTGAGCTTTCACGAGCGGATGGGCCACCAGGCGGTGACGTGGAGGACGCCGAAGGCCAGGTCCGCCGCCGCCAGCGGCACGAGCCCTCCGAGGCCGGAGCCGGTGAGGGCGGCCGCGGCAAAGACCGCCGCTCCCAGTGCCCGGCCGCCGATCGCCACGGCGATGATCGCGCTGTAGCGGCGCGGATCGCGGGCCGCGGCGAGGTAGAGCGCGGCGAGCATCAGCAGGAAGACGGCCATGATCCACAGATAGAATCTCCCCTCCGGCAGGGGCGGCAACGGCAGCTTCAAGATCCGTGCCGGGACCCCTGGGGCCGCCACCATCAGGACGGCGAAGGCGAGGTCGTAGAGCGCCCCCGCCACCAGGCTGCCGCGCAAGAGGCTCAGCAGCCGGAAACGGCGGACGAAGGGGCTGGTCATGGCCACGGGGAGGATTCTAACAGGCTGGACGCCGCCGCCCCGGGCGTGGAGAATGGCGTCCATCGGAGATCCTTATTTGAGCGATTCCCCTCAAGCCACGCCGCCCGCGTCGCCCGCGTGGCTGACTGCCGTCGCCACCCTCACCGGCAATCTCTATCTGGTGATCGGCACGCTCATCCTCTCTCTCGCCGGCATCGCCGTCTCCTGGATTCCACCGCGGGGGAGCTGGATGTTCGGCATCATGCGCATCTGGTCCAACGGGCTGCTGGCCGCCAGCATGGTGCGAGTCGAGGCGCGCCATGACCCGGGTATCGAGCCCGGCCGCGGCTACGTCTTTCTCTCCAACCACCAGAGCCTCTACGACATCCCGGTACTGCTCGCCACCTCTCCCGGCCAGGTGCGGATGGTGGCCAAGCGCGGCCTCTTCCAGATCCCCATCTTCGGCTGGGGCCTCTGGGCCGGCGGCTTCATCCCGGTCGATCGGGCCGACCGCAGCACCGCGCGTCAGACCTTCTCCTCGGCGGCGGAGCGGCTGCGCGGCGGGACCTCCATCCTCATGTTCCCCGAGGGGACCCGCTCCCCGGCCGACACCCTCCTCCCCTTTCAGCGCGGCGGCCTCCTGCTGGCCCTGAAGAGCGGCCTGCCCATCGTCCCCGTGGGCATCCGGGGGACGCGGGCCATCCGGCTGCGGGGCGGGCTCCGCATCCACCCTGGCACGGCCGTGGTGACCTACGGCGCCCCCATTCAGACGGCGGAGTACGGCCTGCGGCGCAAGCGCGAGCTGATGGACGAGGTGCGGCGCCAGGTGGCCGCCCTGGCCGGGCTGGAGCTGCCGGCGGAGGAGGGAACCGACTAAAACAGTACCCCTGTGGTACGATTTCAAGGGCGCGCTTCAGCGGAAGGATCTCTCGACATGTCAAACGATTTCGAATCGAAGGTGTGGGACGCTCTCAAGGGGGTGAAATTCCCGGGCATGAGCAGGGACATCGTCTCCTTCGGCTTCGTGCACCAGGTGCAGGCCGTCGGCGATACGGTGGCGGTGGACCTGCAGATGGCCACCCATAATCCGGCGGCCGGCGAGAAGGTGCGGGAGGAGGTGGAGCGGACGCTCCGCGCCCTGCCCGGAGTGGAAGCGGTGAAGGTCAACATCCAGGTGGTGAAACCGCCCGGCCGGGAGGAGGCGGCCCAGAAGGCCATCTCCCAGGACGCCAGCCTGATCCCCGAGGTTCGCCACGTGGTGGCGGTGGCCAGCGGCAAGGGCGGTGTGGGCAAGTCCACGGTGGCCGCCAACCTGGCGATAGCCCTGGCCCAACTCGGCCACCGGGTGGGGCTCCTGGACGCCGACATCTACGGCCCCTCCGTGCCCATGATGTTCGGCATCACGGAGAAGCCGCGGGTGGTGGGCAATCGCATCCATCCCTTCGTCAAGCACGGCGTCACCGTGATGTCGCTCGGCTTCATCCTGGAGACGGACACGCCGGTGATCTGGCGCGGTCCCATGGTGATGCGAGCCATCGAGCAGATGCTGGGCGACGTGGAGTGGGGAGCGCTCGACTACCTGGTCCTCGACCTGCCGCCGGGCACGGGAGACGCCCAGCTCACCGTCACCCAGCGCATCCCGCTCTCCGGCGCGGTGATCGTCACCACCCCCCAGAAGGTGGCGCTGATCGACGCCCGCAAGGGGCTCGCCATGTTCCGCAAGGTCAACGTGCCGGTCATCGGCATCGTCGAGAACATGTCCGGCTTCGTCTGTCCCCACTGCGGCGAGATCACGGACGTCTTCAAGAAGGACGGCGGCAAGCGGACGGCCGAGCTCCTGGAGACGGCCTTCCTGGGAGCCATCCCGCTCGATCCCAAGATCGTCCTCGGCGGCGACGCGGGAGTCCCCATCACCGTTGCCGAGCCCAACGGGCCCCACGCCGCGGCCTTCCGGCACGTGGCCGAGGCGGTGGTCGAGGAGGTCGCCCGGCAGGACGAGATGAAGCCGCGGCTGTCGATCGTGTAGATGTCCATTGCCCTCATCGCCGACGCCCACCTGAGCGGACCGGGCGGCCCCGCCGGCCCGCTTGTGGCCCAGCTCCAGGCCCTCCCCTCCCAGGGGTGCCGCCGGCTGGTGCTGATGGGCGACCTCTTTCAGGCCTGGGTGGGCTTCCCCAGTTTCGAGACGGCGGAGATCGCCGCCGTGGTGGCCGCTCTGCGGGACCTCCGGCGCCAGGGGATCGAGATCGACTACGTGGAGGGGAACCGCGATTTCTTCCTCGCCGGCAGCTCCTATGCCGACGCCTTCGACCGTATCGGTCTGGAGACCGCCTTCACCGTGGGGGGCGTTCGCTACCTCGCGGTCCACGGCGACGGGCTCAACGACCGCGACTGGAAGTACCGCTTCTGGCGCCGCCTGTCGAAGAGCGCGCCCGTCCGCTTCGCCGTGCGGCATACCCCCCGGGGGCTCGCCCATCGCGCCGTCCATTCGACTGAGGAGAGACTCTCCCGGACCAATTTCAAGCACCGGGCGGCGCTGCCGGAGGAGGCCATCCGCCGCTACGCCGAGCGCCGGCTGGCCGAGGGGCACGACGTGCTCCTCCTCGGCCACTTCCACGAGCCCCAGGTGTGGACCGTCCCCGGCGGTGAGGTGCGGCTCCTCGACGCCTGGTTCCGCAGCCGCGAGGTGGAGTGGCTGCGGTAAACTCGCGGGTCCCATGTCCCTGCGCGTCACCATGTTCGGCAGCGGCACCTCCACGGGCGTGCCGGTGATCGGCTGCACCTGCGCCGTCTGCCGGTCCGACAATCCCAGGAACAAGCGCTGGCGCGTGGGCCTGAAGCTGGAGATGGATTCCCACGTCGTCCTCGTCGACACGCCCACGGACCTGCGCGCCCAAGCGTTGCGCTTCGGGCTGCCGCGGGTGGACGCGGTGCTCTTCACCCACGCCCACGCCGATCACGTCTTCGGCCTCGACGACGTGCGCATCTTCAACTTCCGGCAGAAATCGGCCATCCCCTGCTACGGCTCGGAGGCGACGCTGGCCCGCATCCGGCGGATGTTCTCCTACGTCTTCGAGGCGGGGCAGGAGGGAGGCGGCAAGCCGCAGCTCGATCTGATCCCGGTCGCCGCGCCCTTCCAGCTCCTGGACCGGACGGTGGTGCCGGTCCCCGTCTGGCACGGCGAGTTGGAGGTCTACGGCTACCGCATCGGCCCTTTCGCCTACGTCACGGACACCAACCGCATCCCCGAGGAGAGCTTCCGGCTGCTCGCCGGGGTGGAGGTCCTGATCCTGGGCGCCTTGCGCTACCGGCCCCACCCGACGCACTTCTCGATCGAGGAGGCGCTCGCCGCGGCGGCCCGCGTCGGCGCCCGCCGTACCATCTTCACCCACCTCACTCACGACGTGGACCACGACGCCCCGGCCGTGCCGCTGCCGCCGGGAGTGGAGCTCGGATATGACGGACTCGTCCTCGACGCCGGTTGAGCCTTTCGCGGTGCCGCGGGGCCGGCGGGCGCGGGGCCGGCTGCGGGTGCCTTCGTCGAAGAGCCTCACCCACCGCTACTTCAACCTCGCGCTGCTGTCAGGCGCGCCGGTGGTGGTCGAGCGCCCCCTCTTCGCCGAGGACACGCGGCTCTTCCTCACCGCTCTGGGCCGTTGCGGTTTCCGGGTGGAGGAGGGGGACGACGAGGTGCGCCTGACGCCGCAGGAGCGCCCGGCCGGTGAAGTGGAGATCTTCTGCGGCAATGCCGGCACCATGCTTCGCTTCCTGGTGGCGACGCTCACCGTGATCCCCGGCCGCTGGCGCCTCGACGGCGTGCCGCGCCTGCGGGAGCGGCCGGTGGGGCCGCTGGTGGACGCCCTGCGCTCCCTGGGGGCGCGCCTCGACTACCTGGGCGAGCCCGGCTACATCCCCCTGCGAGTCGAAGGCGGCAGCCTGCGCGGCGGCACCACGACCCTCGACGCCGGCGAGTCCAGCCAATATCTCTCGGCCATCCTCATGGCCGCCCTGCGGGCGCCGGAGCCGGTGGTGGTGGAGGTCCCCGCGCTCACCTCCCGCCCCTACGTGGACGTCACCCTGGCCGCGGCCACGGCTTTCGACGGCCATATCGAGCGGGTCGGCCCCCGGGCCTACCGGGTGCGCCCTTCGGCGCTGCGGGGCGGGCGGCTGCGGGTCGAGGGCGACTTCTCCGCCGCCTGCTATCCCGCCGCCGCCGCCGCCCTGACCGGCGGCGAGGTGCTGCTGGAGGGTCTCTCCCCCGACTCCCGCCAGGGGGACCGGGAGCTCCTGGACCTGCTGGCCGAGATGGGGGCGGAGGTCTTCTGGAAAGGGGAGCTGCTGCGGGTCCGCGGCGGCGAGCTGCGGGGGGTCAAGGCCGATCTCTCGGGCATGCCCGACCAGGTGCCCACCCTCGCCGCCCTGGCGCCATTCGCTGAAGGCGAGACGCTGATCCACAACGTGGCCCATCTCCGCATCAAGGAGAGCGACCGCCTGGAGGCCATGGCCACCGAGCTCGAGAAGCTGGGTGCCGACGTCCGGGAGGGGCGTGACAGCCTCTGGATCCCCGGCCTGTGGAGCGCGGCCGAGCCGCCCTCCGGGACGGTCCACGTCGATCCGCGAGGCGACCATCGCATCGCCATGAGCCTGGCCCTGGTGGGGCTGCGCCGGCCGGGCGTGGTGATCGACCATCCGGAGGTGGTCTCGAAATCGTATCCGGGGTTCTGGCGGGACCTGCTGAAGATTCTCCAGATGTAATTGGCACGTGCTTGCGATACCATAGCTGAAGACTATGGTATCCCCCGCGGAGACGCGAGCAGCGCTCGGTGTCGTCCATCCGTGCCTGGAATTATCGGCGCGTGGCATTCCCCTGTCCGCCGCCTGGCTGACGGACCGCCAGCGGGTGGGCGTCCTCCTGCAGGCGGCGGGCCTTCTCTCCCTCCTCGCCCGTGCCGGCCGGCACCTCGGCGGCTGGGAGGGGGCAGGGATCGCCCCCGGCGGCCTGCTGGCGCTGGCGGCCGGTCCCGGCCCTTCCCCTCGCCCGGCGCAGGACCTCCTGCTGGAGCTGGCGGCTCTCCTCTTCGGTGAGGGCGTGGTGGCCGGCCGGGGCGAGGGGCGGCGGGCCATGCGGTCGCTGCTCGACGACTGGCGGCAGTCGCTCGTGCCGCTCTCCCCGGACGAGGCGGTGGCGCAGATCCTGGAAGCGGCGCCCTTTCTCTGGCGGCCGGACCTGGCGGCGGCCCGCCGGGCCCTGGCCGGCGAGAGCGCTCCCGGCCAGCTCTGGGTGGCGGGCCCCCGCCCCTTCCGCGCCCGCCTCCTGGCCCGCGGCCGCTCGCTGTCTGACCTCGCGGAGCTGCTCGCCGGGCCGGAGGGCCGCTCCCTGTGGAACCTGGAGGAGGAGGGCGCTGCCGGCGAGCTGGCGGCGGCAGGACGCTGGCGGGCGGCCGTGGCGGCCTGGGAGCGCCGGCCGCCGGCATCCGATGCCGAGCGCGTCGAGCGGGCGGCGGCGCTGATCGCCCTGGGGCGGTTCGAGGCGGCCCTGGAGGGGCTCGCCGGTCTGCGCTTGCCCGCGGCCCGGGCGCTCGCCGCTCGCTGCCAGCTCGACCTCGGCCAGCTCGGCGCCGCCCAGGCCACCCTGCGGGGGCTGGAGGACGCGCCCCTGCGGCCGGACCAGGTGGCCGAGCTGGCGGAGGTCGCCGCCCGGGTGGAGGCCAATCGGGGCAAGCCGGACCGGGCAGGCTTCTGGATCCGCCGCGCCCTCGACGACACCGCGGACGACCCGCGCGCCGCCCTCCACTCGCGGCTGGTTGCCGCGGGCGCGGCCTGGGACCGGCGCGACTTCGACGCCATGCAGCGCCTCCTGGAGCAGGCCCGCCCGGCCCTGGACGATCCGGACCTGGCCTGGCGCTGGCACCAGCTCCGGGCCCTGCACGCCGGCGAAGATCCGGGCGGCGGGCCGCAGGCGGTCGAGAGCGCCGTCCTGGCCCTGCGGGCGGGGCGCCGGCATCGCCGGCGCCGTGAGGCGGCCGGGCTGTGGAACGACCTCGGCCTCGCCCGTGCCCGGGCCGGCGACCTCCCCGGGGCCGAGCGTGCCTTTCTCCACCTCCTGCGCCTGGAGGCGGGCTGCGACGGCCCGCGCAAGACGACGCTCGCCCGCTTCAACATCGCCGAGATCCGCGTCCGCCGCGGCCGGCTCGCCGGAGTGGCGGAGACCCTGGCCCGTTCGCAGGAGGAGAACCGGCGCTCGGGGAATCTGCGGGGGCTCGCCCAAGACCTCGAGCTCGCGGCCCGCTTCGAGCTGGCCCTCGGCCGGCCCGTCGCGGCCCTGAGTCTCTGCCGGGAGGCGCGGGAGGCGCTGGCCCGCTGCGAGCAGCGCCGGGCCCTCCCGGACCTCCTCGCCGCCCGGGCCCTGGCCTGGCTGGGCCGGCGCGAGGACGCCGCCGCCTTCCTGGCCCTGGTGCCGGCGGTGACCCTGGAGGAGCTGGAGCCCGAGGAGCGGCCGGCGGTGCGAGCGCAGGCCGGCGACACGGACGGGGCCCGGCGCGAGGCGGCGGCGACCCCGTTCGCCGGCCTCTGGGCGGGGCTCCTCGGGAGCGGGGCCGCCACCGCAAGCTGGGAGCCGCTGGCCATCCTGGAGCCCTACCGGGCCGCCCGGCTGGTCTTCGACGCCGAGATCGCCGTCCCGGGATCGGCGCCCGTCCACTGGCTGCGCACCGCGGCCGTGACCCTGCGGCGCATGGGAGCGGTCTGGCCGGCGGAGATCCTGGAGGCCAGGGACGGCGGCCCCTGGCGCGCCCTCGCCGCCTACCTCGAGCGGGCGCCGGGCGATCCGGAGGCCCTGGCCGCCCTGCTGGCCGGCGCCGGCCACCCCGGCGCCGAGCTCTCGTTCACCACGGCGGACGAGCTGCGGCTCCTGGTGCCAGGGCCGGGGGGACCGGCGGAGCTGGCCGCCGAACTGGAGGCGGGGCGCCTGGCGTTGCGGGCGGCGGCGGCGGACGACGCCCTGCGGGCGATCTTCGCGCTCGCCGTCCGCGACCTCGGACGGAGCGCAGCGCCGGCAGTGGTCTCCGCCGCGGCCCCCCCCGCCGCCCCTGCCGGCGGCCTGGTGGGGGAGAGCCCCGCCCTGCGCGCCGCGCTGGCGCGGATCGCCCGCCTCGCCCCGGGCGACCTGCCGGTGCTGATCCTGGGTGAGAGCGGCACCGGCAAAGAGCTGGCGGCGCGGCAGCTCCATCGCGCCAGCGCCCGCGCCGGCGGCCCGTTTCTCGCCGTCAACTGCGCCGCCCTCTCCGAGACCCTGCTGCTCTCCGACCTCTTCGGCCATGCCCGCGGCGCCTTCACCGGCGCGGACCGCGACAGCAAGGGGGTTTTCGAGTCGGCCCACGGCGGCACGGTGCTGCTCGACGAGATCGGCGACCTCCCCCTTCCCGCCCAGGGTCTGCTGCTGCGGGTGGTGCAGGAGGGGGAGGTCCGCCGGCTGGGAGAGAGCGAGGCGCGGCGGGTGAACGTGCGGGTGCTGGCCGCCACCCATCGCGACCTGCCCCGAATGGTGGAGGAGGGGACCTTCCGGCGCGATCTCTACTTTCGATTGCGGGTGGGTTGCGTCGAGCTGCCGCCGTTGCGCGACCGCGGCGACGACGTGCTGCGGCTCGCCGAGCACTTCCTGGCGCGCAATGATCGGTCGGAGCGAGCGGAGAGATCAGCACGGCTTTCGAGCGCCGCCCGCGCCTCCCTCCTGGCGCACGGCTGGCCGGGAAACGTGCGGGAGCTGCAGAACGTGCTGGCGCTGGCGGCGACGCTGGCCGCGGATGGATCGATCGCGCCCGAACACCTGGAGCTGCCGGCAGCGGGAGATGCGCCGCGAGGTTCCTATCACCGCCAGATCGACGACTTGCGGCGCCGCCAGGTGGTCGAGGCGCTGGAGCGCCACCCCGGCAACTCCAGTGCCGCTGCCCGCTGGCTTGGCGTCTCGCGCCAGACGTTTTCGTATTACTTGCGGCGGTTCGGGATCGGCGGCAATGGCATCCGCTAGGAGCCGGCTAGGGAATGTAAAAGGCCGCGCGGTCGCCGCCCAGGCTGGCGCGCAGCCGCTCGGCGATGCGTTCCAGGCCCTCACGATCGTCGTCGTCGAAAGCGGCCGGCTGATGCGAATCGAGATCGAGAACGGCCACCAGCTCGCCGCGCGGATCGTAGATCGGAATCACGATCTCCGAACGCGCTGCCGCGTCGCAAGCGATATGACCGGGAAACGCCTCGACGTCGGGCACGAGCTGCGTCGCGCGTTGCCGTGCGGCGGCGCCGCAGACGCCGCGATCAAAGGAGATTTCCAGACATCCGAGTGGCCCTTGATAGGGGCCGACCCGCAGCAGCCGGGGTGCCACCACGCGATAGAAACCGGTCCAGCTCGCGTAAGGCAGCTTTTGATGGAGGACCGAGGCGCAGGTCGCCATGGCGGTGATCGGATCGTCGACGTCCGCGAGCACGGCGTCGAGCTCGCGCAAGGCTTCAAGGTAGGTCTCTCGCTTGCCGTTCATGGGCCGGATTCTACGTTAGATCGGCGCCTCAACCCCCCTTTTCGGGCCGAGTTGAAATTTTTTTCACGAACCTATTGACAGGTAGGGCCCGGTTTTTGATAATGAGTCTTGTTTTTGAAACGAACCGGTCTCATCTCATCGAATTCGATACCCACGAGGAGGCAAAAGGAACATCATGGCTGAACCAGAAACCCAGCGCCGGACCGATACGGCGGAGGACAAGCTCTACACCCTCTCCGAGATCTCGCAGAAGAGCGGCATTTCGATGCCCACCCTTCAGCGCTACAAGAAGCTTTATCAGGACCGGATCCCCTCGGTCGGCAAGGGGCGCAAGCAGCGCTATCCCGACAGCGCGCTGCCGGTCTTCGATGAAATCAAGAACGAGAACGTCGGCCGCCGCGGCCGGCCGCGCAAGGACGCGTCCGCGCCGCGGGCCGAGAAGCAGCCGGTGGCGAGCAAGCGCCGTCCGGGCCGTCCCGCCAAGGCCGCATCGAAGCGGGCCGGCGGGCGCAAAGCGGCACCGACGGCGGCAGCGCCGGCGCCGGCCGCTCGCCGCGGCCGTCCACGCAAGAACGCTTCCGCGACCGCTCCGGCGCGTGGCGGACGCGCGCAGAAGTCCGGCAATCTCCTGACGCTGACACAGATCAGCGAGACGACGGGGATCTCCTATCCGACGCTCGTGCGCTACGTCCGTCTCTACTCCGATCGCCTGCCGCACGAAGGCAAGGGCCGCGCGCGGCGTTTCCATCCGCAGGCGGTGGACGTCTTCCGTCAGCTTCGCAGCGAGAGCGGCCGTGGTGGTCGCAAGAAGGGCTCGGGCGCCGGTCGCCCGCCCGGCCGCCCACCCGGTCGTCCGCCCGGCCGCCGTCCCGGCCGTCCCGCCGGCAGCGGGATCGCGAACGATCTGAGCCAGGCGGTGTCGCAACGCATCAGGGCGATCGAAAAAGGGCAGCAGAGCCTCGAGAAGAAGCTCAAGGGGCTGGTCAAGGGCCTGCAGAAGCTTTTCCGCTGATCGCTCGTACACTCCCGCAGCGTCCGCAAGGCCCCGGCTCGCGCCGGGGTCTTTCATTTTTCACCGTCTGAATCGTCTGCAAGATGATCCCAGCCGGCATCGGGCAGCTCCTGGCGGGCGCCGTCGCGCACGAGGAAGAGGCCGCGGCGAGTGATCGTTCCAATGCGCCGGCCGCCGAGCTCGGGCGGCGGTGCGAGCTCCGGCGGCAGGGTGAAGAGCAGCACGTAGTCCTCGCCGCCGGTGAGCGCCAGAGCGAGTGGCTCGGCGCCGAGCGCTGCGCAGAGCGTTGTGAAGCGCGTTGTAAAAGGCAGCGCTTCAGCCGCGATCTCGGCGCCCACGCCGCTTTCGTGACAGAGACGGTGGAGGTCGCGCGCCACCCCGTCGGAGACGTCCATCGCCGCCATCGTGGTGCGGGTCGCGACCTCCGCGCCGAGCCAGCGGCCGAGCGCGAGCTGCGGCTGTGGCTGCAGATGACGGCGCACCGCCCGCCGTGCGGCGGTGCGCAATGGGGAAGAAAACGCTTCGCAAAAGGCGGGAAGGTCGATGCGCGATCCGGCGAGACGGGCGCCGCGCTCGATCAGCAACCGGCCGGCGGCGGCTTCGCCCACCGTCCCACCCAACCATAAAGCCTGCCCGGGCTCGGCGCCGCTGCGTTGCAGCCAGCGGGCGTCCTCGGCTTTCGTTCCGATCAGCGTCAACGTCGCGATGGTGCCGCCGGGGTGCCGCGCCAGATCGCCGCCGGCGAGGGTCAGGCCGTGCCGCCGGCAGGCGGCGAGGAACGACAGGAAGAACTTTTTGTGATCGAAGCCCGGCGCTGCGGAGAGAGCGAGGAAGCCGTACGCGGGGGTGGCGCCCATGGCCGCGAGATCCGAAAGGTTCACCGCCAGCAGGCGGCGGGCGAGATCGGCTGCGGCAAGGTCCGGCGGAAAATGAACGCCGGCGATCTGGCTGTCCACCGTCACCGCCACCGGTCCGAGGGGAGGAAGGAGGGCTGCGTCGTCGCCGATCAGCGGCGACGCGAGCCGGGCGCGCAGCCAGCGCAGGAGCCGGTCCTCGCCGTTCGCGGACATCGGGGCTCGCTCGGGATGATCAGACGGTGGCGGTCTGCGGCTGCTCGCTGGCAATCGCCGGGGGCGCCGGGGAGGCCGGGGGCTCGGGAGCCACCGCGGCCGGCTCTCCTTCGATCAGCGCGAGCTTCAGGACGTCGTCCATGTGATCGACGAAATGGAAGGTGAGCCCCTCGGTGATCGTCGCCGGAATCTCGGTGAGGTCGCGGCGGTTGAGCTTCGGAACGATCACCGTGTGAACGCCGGCGAGCTTTGCGGCCAGGGCTTTCTCTTTCAATCCGCCGATGGGCAGCACGTCGCCGCGCAGCGTGATCTCGCCCGTCATCGCCACCCGCCGGTTCACCGGCTGGGCGGTGAGCACCGAAAGGATGGCCGTGCCGATGGTGATGCCGGCCGAAGGCCCGTCCTTGGGGATCGATCCCGCCGGCACGTGCACGTGCAGGTCGTGCTTGCCGAAGAAGTCGTCGGCGATGCCGTGGGTGCCAGCCCAGGAGCGGGCATAGGAGAGGGCCGCCTGCGCCGATTCCTTCATTACGTCGCCGAGCTGGCCGGTGAGCAGGAGCTGCCCCTTGCCCGGCACCGCCACCACCTCGATGAACAGGATGTCGCCGCCCACCGCCGTCCAGGCGAGACCGGTCGCGACCCCCACGCGATCACGGTTCAGCAGCTCCTCGGCGAAGTGCTTGCGGACGCCGAGGAACTTCTCCACCAGCTCGGGATCGATCTCCAGCCGCGTCTCCTCGCCGCGCGCCACCTTCACCGCCACTTTGCGGCAGATGGCCGCCAGCTCCCGCTCCAGGTTGCGCAGCCCGGCCTCCTTGGTGTAGCCGGAGATGACCTCGCGGATGGCCGCTTCGGAGAAGGTGATCTGCTCCTCGGTGAGGCCGTTCTCCCGGAGCTGCTTGGGGATCAGGTGGAGACGGGCGATGCGCACCTTCTCCTCCTGCGTGTAGCCGGTGAGGCGGATGACCTCCATGCGGTCGAGGAAGGCGGGCTGGATCGGCTCCAGCATGTTCGCGGTAGCGATGAACATCACCCGCGACAGGTCGTAGTTGATGCCGAGGTAGTGATCGACGAAGCTGAAGTTCTGCTCCGGGTCGAGCACCTCCAGCAGGGCCGACGACGGGTCGCCCCGGAAGTCGGCGCCGATCTTGTCGATCTCGTCGAGCACGAACACCGGGTTGCTGGTGCCGGCCTGGCGGATGCCCTGGACGATGCGGCCGGGCAGCGCGCCGACGTAGGTGCGGCGGTGGCCGCGGACCTCCGCCTCGTCGCGCACGCCGCCGAGCGAGATGCGCACGAACTTGCGCCCCAGCGAGCGGGCGATGGAGCGCCCGAGCGAGGTCTTGCCTACGCCCGGCGGCCCCACGAAGCAGAGGATGGGGCCACGGGTGTCCGGCTTGAGCTTGCGCACCGCCAGGTATTCGAGGATGCGCTCCTTGACCTTCTCGAGGTCGTAGTGGTCCTCGTCCAGCACCGCCTGCGCGTGGTCGAGGTCGAGGTCGTCCTCCGAGGTGATCCCCCAGGGCAGGGCCGTCAGCCAGTCGAGGTAGGTGCGGATGATCTGCGTCTCCGCGCTCTCGGGGTGGCTGCGCTCCAGGCGGCGGATCTGGCGCTCGAGCTCCTCCCGCGCCTCGGCGGGGATCTTCTTCTCCTCGGCCTGCTGGCGGTAGCCGGCGATCTCCTCGGCCAGCTCCTCGCCCTCGCCCAGCTCCTGCTGGATGGCCTTGAGCTGCTGGCGCAGGAAGTACTCCCGCTGGCTGCGGTCGATCTCGCCCCGCGCCTGCGAGGAGATCTCCTGCTGCATGGTGAGCACCTGGATCTCCCGCACCAGCAGGTCGCTCACCTTGCGCAGGCGCTCGATGGGGTCGATCGTCTCCAGGATGGTCTCGGCCTCGGCCAGCTTGAGCTCGAGGTTGCTCGCCGCGAGATCGGCCAGCCGTCCGGGGTCCTCCAGGTTGGCGGCGATGACCATGACCTCCGCCGAGATCCCCTTGCCCAGGGTGACGGCGCGGTCCATGCTCTCCTTGACCGAGCGCACCAGGGCCTCGATCTCCATCGTGGGAGCCACGGGCTCGGGCTCCTCGATGCGCTCGATCTTGGCCTGCAGGTAGGGCTCCACCTGGCTGATGTGCTCCACCCGGGCTCGCGCCAGCCCCTGCACCAGGATGCGGATGCGGCCGTCGGGCAGCTTCAGCATGCGCATGATCACCGCCGCGGTGCCGATCTCGAACAGGTCCGCCTCGCCGGGGTTGTCGATGGCGGCGTCGCGCTGCGCCACCAGCATGATGACGCGGCTCTCCGACAGCGCCCGGTCGACCGCCAGCACGCTCTTGTCCCGGCCCACCGACAGCGGCAGGATGATGTACGGGAAGACGACAGTGTCCTTGAGCGGCAGGACGGGTAGGACGTCGGGGATCTTGATCGCCTCGTCCTGGGGCTCCCCTGGCGGTCTGGTCATTGCGCTTGCGAGCTCCCCTCGCCCTCCTCGATATGCAATACGCGAGCCTCCTGGCGCTTGTCCTCGATCTTGGGGAACTCCAGGGTGAGCAGGCCGTCGGCCAGCCGCGCCTTGCCCTGGTGGGTGTTCACCGGCGAGAACAGGTGGATCTCGCGGGAGAACCGGCCGTGGCCGCGCTCGAGGCAGTGGAACTTGAGCCGCCGGGCCTCCGGCAGGCTGGTGGACTTGGTGCCGGCGATCAGGATGCGCGTCGCCCGCACCTCGACCCGCAGGTCGGCGGCCTGGAAGCCGGGGACCTCGGCCAGGATGAGGACGGCGGACGGCGTCTCCACGACGTCGATCGAGGGCTGCCACTCGCCCAGCGGCAGGTCCCCCTCGCCGAGCTGCAGGGCCTCGTGGAAGAGGCGATCGAGCTCGGCCTGGAACCGGGAGATGAAGAACAGGGACTCGAACCTCGCCGCCATCTACGTCTCCTTGCCGGGGTGCAGCAACGACTTGACCACGTCCATGAAGGCATCGATGTCCTCGAACCGGCGATAGACCGAGGCGAAGCGCACGTAGGCGACCTGGTCGAGCTCGCGCAGGCGCTCCATGACGAAGGCGCCGATCTCCTGGGTGGAGATCTCCCGGTCCTCACGCTCGTTGAGCATCGACTCCGCCTGATCGACGATCGACTCCAGTTTCTTGAGCGGAATCGGCCGCTTCTCGCACGCCTTGAGCAGCCCGCCCAGGAGCTTCTTGCGGCTGAACTCCTCGCGCGTGCCGTCGTGCTTGACCACCATGTAGGGGATGTCCTCGATCTGCTCGTACGAGGTGAAGCGCCGGCCGCAGCTCAGGCACTCGCGCCGGCGGCGGATGGTGGCGCCGTCGCGGCTCTCCCGCGAATCGACCACCCGGTCGTGGTTCTCGGAGCAGAAGGGACATTTCATGGCGGCTGGGACGGTTGGCCGGAGCCTGAGCCCGTCATTCCTTGGCGTGGAGCGCGATGTTGAGGCGCAGGAGGAGCTTCTCGAGGCTCGGCGCGTCCTTGATCTCCACTTGGAGGTCGCGGACGGCGTCCATCACCCGGTGCTGCTCGTCTTCCACCTGGAAGCTGACGATGAACCGGCGGGCGCGCTGGAAGTCGCTGCGCCGTAGCGTCAGCTCGACGGTGCGGGACAGCTCTCCCCGGCCGTTGGTCGGAGCCGCGGCGGCGGCAGGGGGGCGCGCGGGAGGGCGCGCCGCCTGGGGGGCCGGCTGCTTCATCGCCTCGGTGCGCAGCTTCTCGAGCTCGGAGAGCACGTCCACCGTCCGCTTGCCCGCCGGCCTGGGCTGCGGCGCCGGAACGGCCGCCGGGGGTGGCGCCTGGGGTTGTGCGCCCGACTGCGGTATCGGCGATATCGGCGATATCGGTGCCGCCTGCCGCGGCGGCGATGGCAGCGGGGGCGGAGTCGGGGGAGGAGCGGAGGCTGCCGGCCGGGGGGTGGCGGCGGGCGCGGGGGCGGGGCGCCCCGCCCCAGCCGTCCCCGCAGACGCCGCGGCCGGCTCGCTGCGGCCCAGGCGCTTCTTGAGCGCCAGGAGGGTCTGCCGGGAGATCCCCTTCAGGGTCTCGAACACCCCCACGCCGGTCACCGCCGAGGCCTCGAACCAGGGCCAGCCGTTGCGGTTGAGGGCGGCGTTCATCTCGTCGAGGGTGCAGATGTCGGCGAGGTCGCGCTTGTTGTACTGGAGGACCAGGGGCAGGGTGTCCGAGGACAGCCCCATCTCGATCAGGTTCTCCTCCAGGTTGCGGAACGATTCGACGTTGGCCTGCACCATCGCCCGCTGCGAATCGGCCACGAAGACCACCCCGTCCACACCTTTGAGCACCAGCTTGCGGGTGGTGTTGTAGAACACCTGCCCCGGGACGGTGTAGAGCTGGATGCGGGTGTTGAAGCCGGCGATGGAGCCGACGTCGATGGGCAGCAGGTCGAAGAACAGGGTGCGGTCCGTCTCGGTCTCCAGCGACACCATCTCGCCCCGCGACTCCTGCGCCGTGTGCTGGTAGATGAAGTGGAGGTTGGTCGTCTTCCCGCACAGGCCGGGCCCGTAGTAGACGACCTTGGCCGCCATCTGCATCGTGCTGTAATTGAAGAACACCATAGGGCTTGGGCGCGGGCTTAAACAGGACCCCGGAGCATAACACCCGTTCCGGGGTGCGCGTCAATTCCGGCCGCGTTACGGTTCGGTTCCACCCGGTTCCTCCCGGAGCTCCTCCCGGACGGCCGTGAGGTCTTCGCCCAGCCCCTCCCGCTGATGCGCGGTCTCCCTGGCCAGGACGCGGGCCAGGGGGAGCTTGTCCGCGGCGCTCGCCTGGAGGGCGCTGAGCTGGCGGCGCAGGGTCGCGGCGTCCCGCCGCGCCACCGGTCCGGTGATGGCCGCTGCCAGGGGCCTGCCGGCGTCCAGGGCGCGGGCGGCGGCGGCCACGGCGCCGCGGGCGAGCTCCAGGTAACCGCGGGCCACCGCTTCCGGCAGCCCGAGCCGGCCGCCGATCTCCCCGGCCGCGGCCAGCAGGGTCACCACTCCGCCGGCCGCCAGGGTGGCCGCGAAGTGGTAGAGAGGGCGCGCGGCGGGCGGCACCTCGCCGGGGACACCCCCCCAGGCCACGGCCAGCCGCGCCGCCAGCTCCCGCGCCGCCGGGTCGCCGTCCACGGCGAAGAACACCCCCCCCGCCTCGGCCGGCTCGGGGAGCGGCTCGGGGAAGGCCTTCAGGGGGTGGAGCGACCCCACGGCCGAGCCCCCCTGCCGCAGCGCCGCGATCGCGGCGGCGTCCAGGCTGCCCGAGGTGTGGAGCGCCACGGCCGCCTGGGGCCGGCGGGCCAGCGCCGCCGCCGCGGCCGGCAGGGCGGCGTCGGGGAGGGCCAGGAGGAGGAGGTCCTGGCCTCCCGTGTCCAGGCTGTCCAGGGCGCCGCGCCCCGCCACCGCCACCAGCTCGGCGCCGGCCGCCGCAGCCCAGCGCGCCAGGCTCGATCCGACCTTGCCCGGACCGGCCAGGGAGAAGCGGAGACCCGCTAAGGGAGCGCTCATGCCGCAACGATAGCCCCCCGCGCCCGCCCTGGCAAGGCATTGAAAAATCCCCTGAAATCAGTAGTTTGGGCTGGATCGAGACTTGACAGGGAGGAGCCGGGCGGCTACCATGCGTTAGCACTCTCGTAGTGAGAGTGCCAGATTCCGGGAATCGAGCGCGATGACAGACCTCAGAGATCACGGCAAGCTCAGCGCGCGGGATCGGGAGATCCTGAAGGATGTCATCCTGACCTATATCCTGAGCGCCGAGCCGGTGAGCTCGCGCTCGGTGTCGAAGCATGGCAAGCTGGGCCTGTCGGCGGCCAGCATCCGCAACGTCATGGCCGACCTCGAGGAGTGGGGCTATCTGATGCAGCCCCACACCTCGGCGGGGCGGGTGCCCACGGCCGTGGCCTACCATCTGTTCATCGGCTCGATGATGGAGGCGCGGGCGGTGCCGGCGAAGGAGCGCCGCTACATCCAGGAGAACCTGAAGGCCGGCGGGGCGGACGAGCTGATGGGCGCCGCCTCCCACCTGCTGTCGGAGCTGTCGAGCCAGATGGGCATCGTGGTCACCCCGGCGATGGGGGAGACGGTGCTCAAGGCGGTGGACTTCATTCCCGTCTCCGGCCGCAAGGTGCTGTGCATCGTGGTCTCCTCCACCGGCTTCATCGACAACAAGGTGATCGAGACCGAGGAGGAGATCCCCAGGGAGGAGCTGGTGCGGATCTCCAACTACCTCACCGAGAGCTTCGGCGGCCACACCCTGCGGGAGATCCGCGAGCGGCTGCTGCGGCTGATGAGCGAGGAGCGGGCGCAGATGGACCGGGTGCTCGCCCGCACCATCGAGCTGGCGCGCACCGGTTTCTCGGTCGGGGAAGTCCCGGGCGTGGTCGTGGATGGCACCTCCATGCTGCTGTCCAAGCCCGAGCTGTCCGACGTGCAGCGGGTGCGGCGGATGTTCGAGGCCTTCGCCGACAAGGCGCGGCTGGTGAAGATCCTCAACCAGTGCATCCAGGGCGGTGGCGTGCGGGTGCTCATCGGCGAGGACAGCGAGCTGACCTCGGAGCTGGACTTCAGCGTCGTGGCCACCCCCTATGCCGTGGGCGACCGGCCCCTCGGCACCCTCGGCATCCTGGGTCCCTCCCGGATGGACTACGAGAAGATCATCCCGCTGGTGACCTTCCTGGGGGAGACCCTGAGCCAGGCCCTGGCCGAGACCTTCTCCGGCGAGCCGCCCGAGCGCAGGTAGAATCTGATTTAGGATTGAACGAGACCCGAGGATAGCGAGGTTGCGATGGCAGACGACGTGAGGAAGGGCGAAAGCCCCGAGGTGGCCCTCGACCTGGACGAGCAGAGCACGGACCTGGAGACCGCCATGCGCGAGGCCATGGCAGCGGTGGAGGGGACCCAGACGGACTCCCGGCCGGAGCCCGCGTCCGGCCCGGCACCCTCTCCCGGCGAGGAGATCGAGCGGCTGCGGCGGGAGGTCGCCGACCTGCGCGACCGCTCGGTGCGCACCCTGGCCGACTTCGACAACTTCCGCAAGCGCAGCCAGCGCGAGAGCCAGGAGCACCGGAAGTACGCCCTGCTGGAGCCCATGCGGGACTTCCTGACGGTGATCGACAACCTCGACCTGGCGCTGTCGGCGCAGGGCTCGGCCGAGGACCTGAAGCGGGGGGTGGAGATGATCCACCGCCAGATGCAGGACCTGCTGCGCCGCTTCGGCGTCACCGAGGTGCCGGCCGTGGGCCAGCCCTTCGACCCCACCCAGCACGAGGCCGTGGCGCGGGAGGAGAGCCCGGAGGTGACGGCGCCGACGGTGGCGGCGGAGCTGCGCCGCGGCTACCGCATGCACGACCGCCTGCTGCGTCCGGCCATGGTCAAGGTCGCGGTGCCGGTCGAGGGGGCGCCGGGCCCGGGAGGGAGCGGCGAGGAAGGTCCCGCCCTCTAGGCGATGAGCAAGATCCTCGGCATCGACCTCGGCACGACGAACAGTTGCGCGGCCATCGTGGAGGCCACGGTGCCCGTGGTCTTGCCCAACCGCGAGGGGAGCCGCACCACCGCTTCCATCGTCGCCTTCTCCGAGGAGGGGGACCGCCTGGTCGGGCAGATCGCCAAGCGCCAGGCGATCACCAATCCGCAGAACACGGTCTTCGCCGTCAAGCGGCTGATCGGCCGCAAGTATCGCGATGCCCAGGTGGAGCGGGCGCGCCAGGTCCTCCCCTACACCCTGGCGGAGGCGATCAACGGCGACGTCAAGATCGAGATCCGCGACCGGCAGTACAGCCCGGAGGAGATCTCGGCCCTCATCCTGCGCGAGATCAAGGAGTTCGTCGAAGAGGGGTTGCAGGAGGAGGTGCGGGAGGCGGTGATCACCGTCCCCGCCTACTTCAACGACTCGCAGCGCCAGGCCACCAAGGACGCCGGCAAGATCGCCGGCCTCGACGTCGTCCGCATCCTCAACGAGCCCACCGCCGCAGCCCTGGCCTACGGCCTCGACCGCCAGGAGGGGACCAACACCATCGCCGTCTACGACCTGGGCGGCGGCACCTTCGACATCTCGGTCCTCCAGCTCTCGCAGGGGATCTTCGAGGTGCGCTCCACGGCCGGCGACACCTACCTGGGGGGCGAGGACTTCGACCAGCGGATCATGGACTGGCTGATCGAGGACTTCGAGCGCGAGACCGGCATCGACCTCAAGGAGGACCGCATGGCCCTCCAGCGCCTCAAGGAGGCGGCGGAGCGGGCCAAGTGCGAGCTCTCCTCGCACGAGGAGACGGCGATCAACCTGCCGTTCATCTCCGCCGACCGCTCGGGGCCGCGCCACCTCGCCCGCACTCTCGGCCGCCGGCAGTTCGAGGACCTGGTGCGCGACCTGGTGGAGCGCACCGAGGGGCCCTGCCGCGACGCCCTGCAACAGGCGGGGCTGCGCGCCGACCAGATCGACGAGGTGCTGCTGGTGGGCGGCCAGACCCGCACCCCCATGGTGGCCCAGGCCGTGGAGCGGATCTTCGACCGCAAGCCCAACCGCGAGATCAACCCCGACGAGGTGGTGGCCATGGGCGCCGCCATCCAGGGCGGCATCCTGCGGGGGGACATCAAGGACCTGGTGCTGCTCGACGTGACGCCGTTGTCGCTCGGAGTGGAGACGCAGGGCGGGCTCTTCACCCGCCTGATCGACCGCAACTCGACGATCCCCACCAAGAACACCCAGATCTTCACCACCGTGGTGGACAACCAGAGCACGGTGGCGGTCAACGTCCTCCAGGGGGAGCGCCAGATCGCCGCCGAGAACAAGTCGCTGGGCCGCTTCGAGCTGGTGGGGATTCCGCAGGCGCCGCGCGGCGTGCCGCAGATCGAGGTGACCTTCGCCATCGACTCCAACGGCATCGTCAACGTCGCGGCCCGCGACATGGCGACGAACCTCTCCCAGAGCATCCAGATCAACCCGGCGGGCGGGCTCTCCGAGTCGGAGGTCCAGCGCCTGGTGGCCGAGGCGGACCGCAACTCCCAGGCCGACGTCGAGCGGCGCGAGATCCGCCAGCTCAAGAACCGGCTGGAGGGGCTCATCTACAGCAACGAGCGCGTCTTCGGCCAGTTCCGCGACATGCTCCAGGAGCCCGACGTCAAGCGCATCCACGAGGCGCTGCTCCAGTCCCGCATGGCGCTCAACCACGAGCAACGGGCCGAGTTGGAGGCCGCGATCTACGATTTGAACGCCGTCTCCCGCACGCTCTCCGACGTCATGCTGACGCGGGCGAGCGGTTCCGGCGCGAAAGGTTAGGAAGAAGAAGGCATGGCCAAGCGCGATTATTACGAGATCCTGGCGGTCGCCAAGACCGCCAGCCAGCAGGAGATCAAGTCGGCGTACCGCAAGATCGCGGTGCGCGACCATCCGGACAAGAACCCCGGCGACAAGGTGGCCGAGGAGCGTTTCAAGGAGGCCGCGGAGGCCTACGCCGTGCTCTCCGATGCGGAGAAGCGGGGGCGCTACGACCGCTTCGGCCACCAGGGGGTGGCCGGTGCCGGGGCCGGCGGCTTCGACCCCACCATCTTCGCCGACTTCTCGGACATCCTGGGCGACATCTTCGGCTTCGGCGGCGGCGGCCGGCGCGGCGGCGGCGCGGGGATGACCCGCGGCGCCGACCTGCGCTACGACCTCACCCTCACCTTCGAGGAGGCGGCCTTCGGCACCGAGACCGTGCTGCGCATCCCGCGCCTGGAGACCTGCCCCAAGTGCAGCGGCTCCGGCAGCGCCGACGGCGCGCCGCCGGCCGTCTGCAACGCCTGCGGCGGCCGCGGCCAGGTGCGCTTCACCCAGGGCTTCTTCACCGTCGCCCGCACCTGCCCGCAGTGCCAGGGCGAGGGGCGGGTGATCTCCGACCCCTGCTCCGAGTGCAAAGGCGAGGGGCGGGTGGAGAGGGAGCGCTCGATCTCGGTCAAGATCCCCGGCGGCGTCGACACCGGCGCCCGCCTGCGCCTCTCCGGCGAGGGCGAGCACGGCCGGCGCGGCGGTCCGCCGGGCGACCTCTACGTGGTCCTCCAGGTCCGCCCCCACAAGCACTTCCGCCGCGACGGCTCGACGGTGCTGTCACGCCTCCCCATCAGCTACGTCCAGGCGGTGCTGGGGACGACCGTCGAGGTCGAGACCCTGCACGGCCAGACGCCGCTCGACATCCCGGCCGGCACGGCCCACGGCCGCGACTTCCGCCTCCGCGGCCAGGGCATCGACCGCCTCGACGGCAGCGGCCGGGGCGACCACGTGGTGACCGTCGAGGTCGCCGTCCCCCACCCGCGCGACTTGAGCCCCGAGGAGGTCCAGCTCCTCCGCCGCCTGGCCGAGATCGGCGGCCAGCCGGTGAAGGAGGAGCGGCGGGTGCTGGATCGGGTGAAGGACCTGTTCGGGTAGGAGCCGGTTTGCCCTACCGCCGGCTCCTCTTCCACCTCCCCCCCGACCTGGAGGACGCCCTGGTGGGCGAGCTGTGGCTCGCCGGCACCCAGGGTGTGCAGTCGCTCCCCGGCGACGACGGGCGGCTGCGGGTGGAGGCCTACTTTCCGGCGGGAGAGGACGAGTTGGGGATCGCGCTGCCGGCGGGCGTGGAGCTGGCGGCGGACGAGGTGCTGCCGGACGCCGACTGGTTCGCCGCCTGGCGGCAGCGGGCCCGCCCTTTCGCCGTGGGGCGGACGCTGTGGGTCGATCCACGGGAGCCGGATGAGGCGCAGGAGGAGGTGCCCGCCGGCCGGACTCTCCTGCGCCTCCCGGCCCGCGCCGCCTTCGGCACCGGCAGCCACGAGTCGACCGCCCTCGCCCTGGAGCTGCTGGAGGACGCCGCGGTCGCCGGCCGCCGGGTGCTGGACGTGGGCACCGGCACGGGCGTCCTAGCTTTCGCCGCCCTCCTCGGGGGCGCCCGCTCGGTGGTGGGCTTCGACGTCGATGCCGCCTCGCCGTTCCACGCCCGGGACAACAGCGCCCTCAACGACCTCCGTCCCTGGTTCTTCGCCGGCCGCCTCGGCGCCCTGCGCGAGCGCCCCCTCTTCGACCTCGCCCTGGTCAACGTGGTGCCGGAGCAGATCCTCCCCGAGATGCCGGAGCTGGTCCGCCTCCTGCGTCCGGAGGCGGAGGCCATCCTCTCCGGCATCCTCGCCGAGCGGGGCCGTCAGGTGCTGGACCGGATGCGCGGCCTCGGATTCCTGGAGCGCGACCGGCGGACGGCCGGCGACTGGGTCGCCTTGCGGGTGGGGAGATGATCACCCTGCTGGTCGACCCCGCCGTCTTCGGCCTCCCCGAGGTCAAGGTGGAGGGGGACTCCTACCGCCACCTCTTCCGCGCCCGGCGGGTGGAGGCGGGGGAGGCTCTGCGGGTGGTGGACGGCCGGGGGCGGGCGCGGTGGGGGACGGTGGCGCGGGTGGACCGCACCTCCGCCACCGTGGCCCTCGGCGAGCCGGCTCCCGCCGCCGAGCCGGCCTTCCGGCTGGAGCTGCTGGTCCCCACCTGCCGGCTGGAGCGGGCCTCCTGGCTGGTGGAGAAAGCGACGGAGTTGGGGGTCCACGGCATCCACTTCCTCAACACCACCCGTGCGCCGCGGGAGCTGACGGAAGGGAGCCTCGACCGGCTGCGCCGGGTGGCCATTGCCGCCCTGGAGCAGTGCCACGGCTCGCGGCTGCCCGAGATCACGGGCCCCCACCCTTGGCGCGAGATCGCCCGCCTGGTTGCCCATCTGACAGGCGCCGCCGTTTCCAACCGCTGGTTCCTGGACACCGAAGCAGCAGATAGCGGCTGGGGGGAGGTCGAGGGGGATGCGGGCGCCCTCCTCGTCGGCCCCGAGGGCGGCTGGGACCCGGGAGAGCGCCACGACCTGCTGACCGCGGGTTGGCGGCCGGTCCACCTGGGAGACCGCGTCCTGCGTCTGGAGACCGCGGCCCTGGCCGGTGCCGCCCTGCTCCTCTTCCCTCGGGTGTAAGCGTCGGTTCGACTCAGATGGCGCAGGGGCCCGAACACCGCATGGCGCCGTTGTCCGTCCAGACTCCGAAGATGCAGGACTGGCCCTTCCACTTCTGCGTGCTCGCGCAGCAGACTCCTCCTAGGGGGACCCACTGGTTGGTGCCGTTCGCACAGGCGGCCAGCGCGGGTGGGGGGTTCCAGACCAGGGCAGAAAGGACGAGGGCGAAGGCCAGCAGGGCGGCGCGGACGAGCTTGCTTGACATCGGCAGGTCTCCTTTCGAGAAGCCGTTTCAGCGATCCAGAATGGACAGCCATAAAGAGAGAGTAGCTTAAAGGATCTCCTGAGGTCTTTCAAGGGACTCCTGCCGCCGCTCCCCGATTCGAAATTGACCCGGCCGCTCCGTTCAAGCTAGCATCACCGTTCCGGTCGTAGACCGCCTAAAGGAGGCTCACGTGTCCAATCCCTTCGCCGGTATCCGCTGGATCTGGAAGAACGGTCAGCTCGTCGACTTCGAGAAGGCCACCGTCCACGTGCTGAGCCATGCCCTCCATTACGGATCGGGTGTATTCGAGGGGATCCGCTGTTATGACACCCGGCAGGGATCGGCGGTGTTCCGCCTGCCCGAGCACATCCGCCGCCTCGAGAACTCCGCCAAGGTCTACCGCATGCCCATCGCTTTCACGGGCGAGGAGCTCATGGACGCCTGCTGCGAGACGATCCGCGCCAACGACCTCGCCGCCTGCTACATCCGCCCCATCGTCTTCCGCGGCTTCGGCCACACCATCGGGGTCAATCCGCTGCACAACCCGGTCGACATTTTCATTGCTTGCTGGTCCTGGGGCAAATACCTGGGTGAGGAGGCGGAGAGCGGCGTCGACGTCTGCGTCTCGTCGTGGCGGCGCATCGCGGCCGATTCCATGCCGGCGGTCTCCAAGGCGACCGGCAACTACCTGAACGGCCAGCTCATCAAGATCGAGGCGGTCACCAACGGCTACGCCGAGGGACTGGCGCTCGACGCCCGCGGCTTCGTCAGCGAGGGGTCGGGGGAGAACGTCTTCATGGTGCAGGACGGCGTGCTGCTGACGCCGCCGCTCGCCGCCTCGGTCCTCCAGGGGATCACGCGCGACACGGTGGTCAAGATCGCCCGCGACCTCGGCATCCCGGTGCACGAGGAGCAGATCCCGCGCGGCCAGCTCTACACCTGCGACGAGCTGTTCATGACCGGCACCGCGGCCGAGATCACGCCGATCCGCTCGGTGGACCGCAATCCGGTCGGCCACGGCTGCCCGGGCGAGGTCACCCGGCGCATCATGGCCGAGTTCAAGGGCATCGTCAGCGGCGAGATCGCGGACCGCCACGGCTGGCTGTATCCGGTCGCGGTCGGCGCGGCGGTGCGGCAGGCCGCCGCGGTTCCCGAGCGGTAGGCGCCAGGCGGGCCGGAGGAGACCCCGATGAACATCAACGACCTGTTGAAGATCGCGGTGGAGCGGAAGGCCTCCGACCTCCACCTCAAGGTGGGGAGCCATCCGGTGATCCGCGTCGACGGCGACCTGACCGCCCTCGGCGACCTCAAGCGCCTGATGCAGGAGGACACCATCGCCATGGCGTTCTCGATGATGAACGCCCGGCAGAAGCAGCGCTTCAAGGAGGAGCTGGAGCTCGACATCGCCTACTCGGTGCCGGGGCTCGGCCGCTTCCGCTGCAACGTCTTCCAGCAGCGGGGGGCGGTGGGCCTGGTGCTGCGCGTCATCCCGGCGCGCATCCAGAGCATCCGCGAGCTGATGCTGCCGCCGGTGCTCGAGCGCATCTGCGAGGAGCGCCGGGGGCTGATCCTCTGCACCGGCACCACCGGCTCGGGCAAGTCCACCAGCCTGGCGGCGATGATCGACTACATCAACTCCACCCGTACCGAGCACATCATCACCGTCGAGGACCCGATCGAGTTCCTGCACCGCGACAAGAAGTCGATCGTCAACCAGCGGGAGATCGACGTCGACACCCACTCCTTCGCCGGCGCCCTGCGCGCCGCCCTGCGCCAGGACCCGGACGTGATCCTGGTCGGCGAGATGCGCGACTACGAGACCATCGAGACGGCCCTGCTGGCCGCCGAGACGGGCCACCTCGTCTTCTCCACCCTGCACACCCTGGACGCCACCGAGACGGTCAACCGCATCATCTCCGTCTTCCCGCCCCATCACCAGAAGCAGATCCGCATTCAGCTCTCGCAGGTGCTGAAGTCGGTGATCTCCCTGCGCCTGGTGCCCCGGGCGGACGGCATGGGCCGCGTCCCCGCCTCCGAGGTGCTCATCTCGACGGCGTACATCCGCGAGTGCATCGAGAACAAGGAGAAGACGAAGTACATCCGCGAGCAGATCTCGCTCGGCACCAGCCAGTACGGCATGCAGACCTTCGACCAGTCGCTCTTCCAGCTCTACAAGAGCGGTCTGATCACCCTGGACGAGGCATTGAAGCGGGCCACCAACCCGGACGAGTTCCGGCTCAAGATCCAGGGCGTCCAGTTCACCGCCGACATCTCCCGCGAGGAGATGGAGTCCTCGCTCCAGATGCCCGGCGAGTCCGACCTGATGGGTGGCGCGCTGCAGTTCGAGATCGAGCAGCACTAGGGGGCCCATGCCCCCCACCGTCTATGACAAGGCCGTCCAGCTCCTCGCCGCACGTCCCCATTTCCGGCGGGAGCTGGAAGGCAAGCTCGCCCGGCGCGGTTATCCTCCGGAGGAGATCGCGGCGACGTTGGACCGCCTCGGCCGGCAGGGCTACCTGAACGAGGCCGAGACGGCCCGGGCCTTCGTCGCGGTCCGGCAGGCGCGGGGGGCCGAGGGGCGGTCGCGCCTCAAGGCCGAGCTCGTCAAGCGCGGTGCGGCCGGCGACGCGATCGAAGCGGCCCTCGCTGATCTGACTCCCGAGGACGACCTTGCCGCCGCCCGCGAAGCGGCGGCGAAGTGGGCTCGCGGCGGCAAGAGCGATCCCCAGGCCCTCGCCCGCCACCTCCAGCGCAAGGGGTTTTCTCCCCGTGCTATCGTTGCCGCCTTGAAAGAGAGACCGGAGGGGGATGGCGTTGCAGATCTCTGGGATCTCAACGAAGACGATTCAGCGTAGACCTATGAAAAGCGCAGATATCCGCGCCAGCTTCGTCGACTTCTTCCGGGCCAGGGGGCACCGGCCGGTGCCGAGCTCGCCCCTGGTGCCCCAGGGCGATCCGACCCTGCTGTTCACCAACGCCGGCATGGTCCAGTTCAAGGACGTCTTCCTGGGTGCCCGCCGGCCCGACTCGCCGCGGGCGGTCTCGGTGCAGAAGTGCATGCGCGTCTCGGGCAAGCACAACGACCTGGAGAACGTCGGCCCCAGCCCGCGCCACCACACCTTCTTCGAGATGCTGGGGAACTTCTCCTTCGGCGACTACTTCAAGGAGGACGCCATCCGCTTCGCCTGGGAGCTGGTGACGGAGGTCTGGAAGATCCCCGCCGAGCGGCTGTCGGCCACCGTCTTCGAGGAGGACGACGAGGCCCGCGATCTCTGGCTGCGGCTCTCCACCCTGCCGCCCGAGCGGGTGCGCCGCTGCGGCGCCGCGGACAACTTCTGGGCCATGGGCGACACCGGCCCGTGCGGCCCGTGCAGCGAGATCTTCTTCGACCTCCAGCCGGAGCTCCCGCCGGTGCCGTGGCAGGAAGGGACGGATTCCGGGCGCTACCTGGAGTTCTGGAACCTCGTCTTCATGCAGTACGAGCGGGACGCCGAAGGGAAGCTGACGCCCCTGCCCAGACCCTCGGTCGACACCGGCGCCGGCCTCGAACGGGTGGCCGTCGTGCTCCAGGGGGTGGGCTCGAACTACGACACCGACCTCTTTCAGCCCATCCTCCACGCCGCCGCCGACCTGGCGGCGACGAAGTACGGCGAGGACCCGGAGAAGGACGTCTCGCTACGGGTCATCGCCGATCACCTGCGGGCCGTCTCCTTCCTGCTGGCCGACGGCGTCATCCCGGGCAACGAGGGGCGGGGTTACGTGCTGCGCCGCATCCTGCGCCGGGCGGTGCGCCACGGCATGCGCCTGGGGTTCGAGGAGCCGTTCCTGCACAAGCTGGTGCCGGTCCTGGGCGAGGTCATGGGTGGCGCCTACCTGGAGCTGGCGGCCACCCGCCAAGCCTCCATCGCCACCATCAGGGCCGAGGAGGAGAAGTTCCTCTCCACGGTGGCCAACGGCGCCCGCCAGGTGCAGGAGGAGATCGAGCGCCTGCGCCCCTTGAGGCAGACGACGCTGCCCGGGGCCATGGTCTTCCGTCTCTACGACACCTACGGCCTCCCTCTGGAGGTGATCCGCGAGATCGCTGAGGAGGAGCGTTTCAAGATCGACGAGGCCGGCTTCGGCGAGGCTCTGGAGGCGCAGCGCGAGCAGTCGCGCAAGGCCACGGCCGAGGTGCAGAACCGCCTCGCGGCCCTGCGCGAGGTGCTGCGCGGCCACGCCGAGCTGGCCGAGACCCACTTCGAGGGTTATGAGCGCACGGAGCTGATCGAGACGCCGGCCGAGGTCGTGCGCCTGGCCACCTGGCGCGAGGGCGCGCCGGTGCGGGTGTCCACCCTGCAGCGCGGCCAGGCGGGCGTCGCCGTCCTCGATCAGACGGTGTTCTACGCCGAGTCCGGCGGCGAGGTGGGGGACACCGGCGAGATCCGCTGGGACGGCGGTCACGCCCGGGTGGTGGACACCCAGAAGGACAACTCGGGCGTCTTCTTCCACTTCATCGAGGTGGAGGAGGGGAGCCTCGCGCGCCATACCAAAGTGCAGCTCCGGGTGGACCACGAACGGCGGCTCGCCATCCAGCGCAACCACACCGCCACCCACCTGCTGCACGCGGCCCTGCGCCTGACCCTGGGCAAGAGCGTGCGCCAGGCCGGCTCGCTGGTGGCGCCGGACCGTCTGCGCTTCGACTTCACCTATCACCGCGGCATGTTCCGCCAGGAGCTGGAGGCCACGGAGGACCTGGTCAACGAGTGGATCCGCCGCTCGGTCGCGACCGAGATCGTCCAGCGCAGCTACCAGGAGGCCATCGCCGCCGGCGCCATGGCCCTGTTCGGCGAGAAGTACGGCGAGCGGGTGCGCACGGTGGCCGTCCCCGGCTTCAGCCTCGAGCTGTGCGGCGGCTGCCACGTGCGCAACTCGGGGGAGATCGGGCTCTTCCTCATCGAGTCCGAGCGGGGCGTGGCCTCGGGCGTGCGCCGCATCGAGGCGCTGACCGGCACCTACGCCCTGGAGGAGATCCGCCGCCAGCGCACCGCCTACAACGAGCTGGTGCTGCGTCTGGGCATCCGCTCCGGCGACTACGAGCAGCAGCTCCACAAGGCCGATCAGCTCCGCCAGCGCCAGAGCGAGCTCGAAGCCGAGATGCGGCGGCTGCGCATGCAGCTCGTCTCCGGCACCGTCTCACCCGCGGGCGACGAGGAGACGCTGGTGGACGGCGTCAAGGTCCTGGTGCGCGAGGTGCCGCCGGCTCCGGCCAACGAGCTGCGGGACATGGCCGACGCCCTGCGCTCGAAGATCGGCTCGGGCGTGGTGGTCATCGGCACCCGCAGCGACGGCAACGTCAGCCTGGTGGCGGCCGTCTCCAAGGACCTGACCGGCCGGGTCAAGGCCGGCGAGCTGGTCAAGAAGCTCTCCGCCCTGGTGGGCGGCGGCGGCGGCGGCCGCCCCGACTTCGCGCAGGCCGGCGGCAAGGAGCCCGAGAAGCTCCCCGCGGCCCTCGCCGCCGTGGGCGAGGCGGTGCGCGAGCAGCTCGGGCGGTAGCCGATGCCCCTCCGCGGGAGAGGGGAAGAAAAATCGGACGGATCGGTCCGCTCCGACCGCTCCGTCCGATCCCCCACCTGCCTGGCCTGCAGCATGAGGGGCCTTGCATTCTTGCAGTTCCCGACTAAGATAGACCCCGCTGTACCCAGCAACGATCGCTTGCGCGAGGATCGCGGCATCCTTTAGCGAGGTTCTGTCGTGACGAGAACGGCGAATGCCGCCGTGGCCTGGACGCTCTCTGCGCTCTGCCTTTCCGGGATCGCCGGAGCGGCCGGCGTGCGCGTCGAGATGGGGCCGAGCGGCCGCAGGATCATCATCAACGAGGATTCGGTGCAGCGCTCCCGGCGTCTGGCCGGCCGGCTCGTGCCGGTGCCGAGCGCCGATCTGGAGCCCCTCATCCGGCGCCACAGCGATGCCCAGAGCCTCGACCCGAAGCTGGTCGAGGCGGTCATCCAGGTCGAGTCCGGCTACAACGACAAGGCGCTGTCGAACAAGGGGGCCATGGGCCTCATGCAGCTCATGCCGGACACGGCGAGCCTGTTCAACGTGCGCAATCCATACGACGCCGAAGAGAACGTCCGCGCCGGCACCCGCTACCTCCGGCAGCTCCTGGACCACTTCGCGGGGCGGGTGGAGCTGGCGCTCGCCGGCTACAACGCGGGGCCCGGAGCGGTGGAGAAGCACGGCGGCATCCCGCCCTACGCCCAGACCCGGGACTACGTGAAGCAGGTGATGGCGCTCTATCGCGGCAATCGCGGAGATCGCGGCAGGGGCGTCGATTTCGCGTCCGTGCGCATCGCCGCCGCCGGCCCGCGCGCCGTGGCCAGCCCCCGGGATCCCGCGCCTCTCCCCGGCAACCGCCGCAAGCCGCGCCTCGTCCACGGCCCCAATCACCGGCTCCTGCTGACCACTTCGTTCAGCGGCTCGCGATAAACCCGGTGCGTCCCGCGCTGTTCCTCCGGCGGTGGCATAGAATGCCCCCCGGCTGCCGTCCTTCTCGCCGCTAGCGATGCTCAACATCCCGAACCTGCTGACCATTTTCCGCATCCTGCTGGTGCCGCCGCTGGTGGTGGTGCTGCTCACCAAGTTCGAGGGCAAGGAGTGGTGGGGGCTCGCCCTGTTCCTGCTGGCCGCGGTGATGGACTTCTTCGACGGCTACCTGGCCCGCCGGCAGAAGCAGGTCACCCGCCTCGGCACCCTGCTCGATCCGGCGGCGGACAAGATCCTCATCTCCGCGGCCTTCATCTCCCTGGTGGAGATGGACCATTCGAGCGGCCACACCGTGGTGCCGGCGTGGATCGTGGTGGTGATCATCGCCCGCGAGTTCGCCGTCACCTCGCTGCGCAGCTTCGCCGCCGCCGAGCACCTCGTCATCCCCGCGGGCTTCTCGGGCAAGGTCAAGACCATCGTCCAGATCGTCTCCATCGCCCTGCTCATCATCTACAACCAGCTCGGCGAGTTCCGGCACCTGGCCCCCATTTCCCTGTGGGTGGCTCTGGCGGTGACGGTCTACTCCGGCATCGAGTACTTCGTGCGCTTCGGCAGGCTCATCCTGCGCGGAGAGAGCCGTTGACCGGCCCGTCGTTCCCATCCCCGTCATCCCCGTCGTCCCCGTCGGCATTGCAGCGCCTCGCGCTCTTCGCGAGGCGGCGCTACCGGACGGTCTTCCTGCTCACCGCCGTCCTGGTGGCGATCTCGCTCGGCCTCATCCTGCGGCTCACCTTCGACACCGACATCCTGAACCTGCTGCCGCGCAAGAACCCCGCCGTCCGGGCCTACGTCGAGACCCTCCAGGACTTCGGCAGCAGCACCCTGCTGATCATCGCCGTCCGCATCCCCGAGGGCGCGGTGGCCGAGCCGTACGAGAGCTTCGCCGACGAGCTTGCAGGCCGCCTGTCCAAGCTGCCGGAGCTGAAGAGCGTCGAGCACCGGATCGGCGATCCCGAGGAGCTGCTGCGCACCTTCTTCCCCAAGTCCGTGCTGTTCCTCAACGCCGACGGCCGCCGCCAACTGGCCGCCCGCCTGACGGACGACGGCATCCGCCAGCGGGTCTCGGAGCTGCGCCGCCAGCTCTCGACGCCGCAAGGGCTGGCCGTCAAACAGCTCGCCAAGCTCGATCCCCTGGGCCTCGCCCAGATCTTCCTCGGCCGCGTCGAGAGCTCCCGCGGCACCCTGCAGGTGGACTGGACGAGCGGCTACTACCTCTCCCGCGACCACCGCATGCTGCTCATCCTGGCCGAGCCCGTGCAGCCACCCCAGAGCCTCCAGTTCAACGAGCGGCTGGTGGCCGGCGTCCGCCGCGTGGTGGACGGCACCCTGGCGGACTGGAGCCGGATCGCCGGGCAGGACGCGCCGGCGAAGCCGCGGGTGGACCTCGGCGGCCCCCACCTGACGGCGCTCTCCGACTCCTCGCTCATCCGCTACGACATGGTGGTCAACATCATCACCTCGGCGCTCGGCGTCCTCCTCCTCTTCCTCTTCGCCTTCCGCCGCATCGGTACGCTGGCCTACGCCTTCGTCCCCCTGCTCTGCGGCCTCATCCTCACCTTCGGCTTCGCCAAGGTGACGGTGGGCTCGCTGAGCTCGGCGACGAGCGTGGTGGCGGCGCTGCTCATCGGCCTGGGGATCGATTTCGTCATCGTCTCCTATGGGCGCTACGTCGAGGAGCGGCGGCGGGGAGCGACCGTCGAGGCGGCGTTGATGGCGATGAGCGGCCTCTCCGGCCGGGCCGTGCTGGCAGGGGCCATCACCACGACGGCCACCTTCTACGCCTTCACCTTCACCGATTTCGTGGGCCTGCGGCAGATGGGCCTGCTCACCGGTACCGGCATCCTCTTCTGCGCCGCCTCGGTGCTCGTCCTGCTGCCCGCCATGCTGGCCTGGAGCGAGGACCACCACCAACGGCGCAAGACGGCGCCCAACCTCTTCCTCCACAGCTTCGGCTCCGACGTGCTGATGCGCTACTGCATCCGCCACCGGCGCATCGCCCTGGCGGCCGGCCTCGCCATCAGCGCCGTGGCCTTCGGATTCGCCCTCTTCATCCGGTTCGACGAGAGCATGAAGACCATGCGGCCGCAAGGCAATGAGGGACTGGACGTCACGGCGGAAGTGGGGCGGACCTTCGGCTCCGGCTTCGACTCCATGACCCTCCTGCTGTCCGGCAGCTCGCCCGGCGAGGTGCTGACGCTCGCCGGCAGGGCGGCGGCCGGGGCCCAGAAGCTGGTGGACCAGGGGATTCTCTACGGCTACACCGGCGTCACCTCGTTGATCCCGCCGCCGGCCCAGCAGAGCGAGGTGCTGCAGTGGCTGGAGACGGAGCGCCACGGCGCGCTGGACCTCGGCCGCATCCGGGCCACCTTCGCGGACGCGGCCGGCCAACAGGGGATGCGCATGGAGCCCTTCGAGCCCGGGCTCGACCTGCTGGCCAAGGCGGTGAACCTGTCGGGACCCATCGGCGTCGAGGACTTCCGCCAGCAGAAGCAGACGCAGCTCCTCCTCGACCGCTTCCTCAAGCAGACGAGCCACGGCTGGCGCGGCGCCGTCCTCCTCTATCCGCCGAGCAACAAGTGGCGGCGCGAGGCGCCCCCCCAGGCGCTGGCGCTCGGGGCGAGCCTGGGACCCAACGCCACGCTCACCGGCACCAACGTGATCAACCAGACGGTGCGCCGCGAGGTGCTGCGCGACGCCTGGATCGCCGGCATCCTCGGCTACGTCGTGGTGGCCGTCATCCTGTGGATCGACTTCCGCACTCTGCGCCACACGCTCATGGCCCTCGCCCAGCTCACCCTGGGCATCCTCTGGATGGTGGGGAGGCCAAGCGGATCGGAGGACGCCACGGTTGTGCTCGGCGCCGGCTTCATTCATATCCGCAAGGGGGTGGATCTGTTCCTGGCCTGCGCCGCGGCGGTTTCGGCGCTCGATCCGAAACGTCCGGTGCGCTTTGTGTGGATAG
>DATARR010000075.1:0-3185 GCA_036264085.1 Thermoanaerobaculia bacterium
CGCTGCCGGGCGAGCCTCCTCACACCCTCGCCGACCTCGCCTGGCAGGGCGAAGCCGGACTCGGCCTCACGGTAGCCCTGAAGGGCCCTGCGGGGCCGGTCGGTGGCGAGCTGAAGCACCGGCGCTCCGGCGAGGGCTTCCCGCCAGTAGGCGAGCTGGGCCTCCAGCGCCTCGCCCTGCAGCCAGCCGCGCTGCCAGAGCGCAAAGTCCGCGTACTGCACCGGCAACTCGGCAAGCGGCGAGGGCTCGCCCTGGGAGAAGGCGCGGTAAAGGACCACCATCTCCTGCACCAGCACGCCGATCGACCAGCCGTCCGAGGCGATGTGGTGGAGGGTCAGGAACAACGCGTGCTCCTGTCCACCGAGCTGCACCAGCACGGCCCGCAGCAGCGGCGCCCGGCGCAGGTCGAACGGACGCAACGCCTCGGCCCGGGTGAGAGCCCGCAGCTCCGTCTCGCGCCTGCCGGGCTCCACGCCGCCCAGGTCGACCAACGGCAAGCCCAGCTCGACGGCGGGCGCGACCACCTGCACAGGCCCACCCGACTGCACGGCAAACGAGGTGCGCAGCGACCCGTGCCGGCGCACGATCTCCCTCAGCACCTGCCCGAGAGCCGCCGCGTCCAGGTCTCCCGTGAGGCGGAGCGCGAAGGGGACGTTGTAGGCCGAGCTGCCGGGCTGGAGCTGGTCGAGGAACCACAGCCGCTCCTGCGCGAAGGACAGCGGCAGCGGCTCGCCCTCCTTCCACGAGCCCCGCTCGATCGCCTGCCAGGCCCGTTCCGCGGGCGCGACCTCATAGCCGAGCTGAGCCGCCATCGCCCGCGTCGCCTCGCCCAGCGACGACTCCGGCACGGCCTCCCGCCAACGTTCGGCCACCGAGGCGTCCACCCCGGAGTGCTCGTGGAACTTCACGTCGCCCAGCATCCGCGACTCCGCGTGCGGGCCGTCCGTCATCCGCGCCGAGCCCTGCTGGTACGGCTGCGCCATCGCCGGGTCGTAGGCGAGGCCCAGGAACGCGCAGATCCCCCGCAGCACCGGCTCCGGCTCGCGCAGCAGGTCCTCGAACCGCACCCAGTGCTGGCGCTGCGCCGGAACGTCCTGGAGGAACTCCTCGATGTTCTCGTGGCTCGCCAGCCAGATCAGCTCCGCCAACTCGCGGCGCGAGAAGCCGTGCTCGCGCCGGAAGAAGATCTGATCGAGCTTCGCCTCCACGAAGGAGCCGATCATCCCCCCGGGATGGCGGATCAGGTGGATGTAAAGCGGCTCTTCGAACGTCGCCTCCGCCCGCCTGAGGATCGCGGGATCGAGCGCATAGGACGGCGTCTTGTCCACCAGGATGCGCTCTCCCAGCCACTCCTGCAGCCGGCCATAGAGCTCGGCCGTGGTCAGGTCCTCGCGCTCAAAGGCGTCCAGGATCTCCCGCGCCTCCTCCGGACCGCAGCCGCGGATCTCCATCACGGCTCGGATGGCACCTTCCAGCCAGAAGCTGTCGCGCCCGCTGAAGGCGGCGCTGCGCTCGCGCAGGGTGTTGAACGACAGCAGCTCCAACTCCGGCGGCGCGAACAGCTCCGGATGACCGCCCAGCATCACCCGCAGCAGCGTCGAGCCCGACCGCGGCGGCGACAGCACGAACACCGCTCGATGGTTCTTCGGAGATGGAGCGGGCATGGGCGCCAGCGGCTGGACCAGCGCGCGGAAGCGGGCGAGCTTCGGCTCGTCGACCCGCTCCGCGAGGTCCGCCCCGTCGAGCGGTCGGCCTGCCGCGTCGGCTCCCAGCCGCCGGACCACCGCCGAAGGATGCTCCGCGGCCAGGTAGGCCGCCAGCGACTCCACCGTCGGGTGGTCGAAGATGACAACCACCTGGACGATCTCCGACAGCTCCTGCTGCAAGCGATTGATCAGCACTGCGCCGGAAATCGAATTGCCGCCCAGATCGAAGAAGTCGTCCCGGACTCCGATCCGCTCCAGCTTCAACACCTCTTGCCAAAGGCCAGCCACGAAGGCTTCGAGCGGCGTCCGCGGAGCGATCACACCATCCTCGTCTGACCTCTGCGCCTCGGGCGCGGGCAGGGCTCGACGATCCACCTTGCCGTTCGCCGTCAGCGGCAGAGAATCCAGCAGCACCAGCGCCGAAGGGAGCATGTAGTCCGGCAGGCTCTGCGCCAGGAAGCTGCGCAGGTCCGACAGCGACGGCGCCTCGCCCTCGGCCGGCACCACCCAGGCCACCAGCCGGCGGTCCGGGTCGTCGACAGCCAGCACCACGGCCTCCCGTACCGCCGCGTGGTGCACCAGCGCCGACTCGATCTCCTCCAGCTCGATGCGGAAGCCGCGGATCTTCACCTGGTGATCGATCCGCCCCAGGTACTCCAGGTCGCCGTCCGGCAGGCGACGCGCCAGGTCACCGCTCCTGTACAGCCGCGAGCCCGACTCGCCGAACGGATTGGGCACGAACCGCTCCGCCGTCAGCTCCGGACGACCCAGGTAGCCCAAGGCCAGACCGGCACCGCCGACGTGGATCTCTCCCGGCACCCCGACCGGCACTGGCTGCAACGCGGGGTCGAGCAGGTAGACCCCGAGGTCCGGGATCGGACAGCCCACGGCACTCACCGCCCGGCCCACGTCTTCCCAGCCCACCTCGCGCCAGGTCACGTGCACCGTCGTCTCGGTGATGCCATACATGTTGATCAGCCGCGGACGCTCATCCCCATGCCGTTCGAACCAGGGCGCCAGACCCACCGACTCCAACGCCTCGCCGCCGAAGATCACGTACCGCAAGGCGAGATCCGGCTCGGCTCCCGCGAGCACCGTCTCCTCGGCCCAGATCAACTGCCGGAACGCCGACGGTGTCTGGCTCAGGACGGTGACTCTCTCCGACCGCAGCAGCTCGTAGAAGGCCTCCGGCGAGCGGCTCACCCAGTAGGGCACCACCACCAACCGGCCGCCGTGGAGCAGCGCACCCCAGATCTCCCACACCGAGAAGTCGAAGGCGTAAGAATGGAACAGCGTCCAAACGTCCTCGGGACCGAAGCCGAACCAACGCTCCGTCGACGAGAACAGCCGCACGGCGTTGCCGTGCCGCACCACCACGCCCTTGGGCTGGCCGGTCGAGCCCGAGGTGTAGATGACGTAGGCCGGGTGCTCCGCCGAGACCGCGATCCGCGGAGCCGAGGGGCGCTCGCGAGCGATCCG